>PGYT01000065.1 GCA_002839805.1 Ignavibacteriae bacterium HGW-Ignavibacteriae-2 | reverse complement strand
TGATTTGTTCAAAAAAATAAAAAAAGAATCAATTTTTAACTTACTCAGAATTGTTATATCTGCCGGGCTTATCGTATATCTGATTCTGTATGTGGATATTGATTCGATCTACAATAAATTAATTTTGTCAAATATTTCAATTATTCTGGCTGTTATTTTATTATCCTTCTTTAATCTTTTTCTGCAATATGAAAAGTGGCGGTTAGTATGCTATAATCAATTGGAAATTAAAGACAGAAAAAGAGTTTTATATTCCTTGTTTTATGGAATAAGCGCCGGAATATTTACACCAATGAAATTCGGGGAGTATGTAGCAAGAGCAATACCTTTTGAAGGGAAAAATATTGTTGATGTTTCAATAGCCACACTCGTGGATAAATTTATTCCAATGATAATTGTTCTTGTGATCGGGTTATTTGTATCTCTTTATTATTTAGTTGATATAAAATTAATTGAATTACATTCACTTCTAAATTTGTTAGTATTTTTTATTTTTTTTGCGTCCGTGTTTTTTATTCTATTTAAGACAAACCGTAAAAGATTTATCAGTTTTTTTGAATGGTTAAAAAGTTTTAAAATTCTCAAAAAAATTTTTGATAAAACAAAAATTATAAATTTATTACACGGCAAATATTTTTTAAGAATATTGTTTATTTCACTGATTTATCATCTTACTTTTACAAGTCAATTGGCTTTGCTTATATACGCTTTTTCTAACGAGTTTAATTACCTACTATATTTGTATATAGCAAACCTTGTAATATTCGTTCAAGTGATTATTCCGCCTGTTGCTTTGGGCGAATTGGGTGTTAGAGAAGGCGCAACCGTGTATTTTGCTAATAGTCTTGGGCTGGATCCCTCAACAGGTTTTAATGCCGCTTTATTTCTATTTATAATAAATTTTATATTACCCTCTTTTTACGGACTCTTTTTTTTAACGAAGAAATTAAAATGATATTCATTTATTCTTTTATATCGCTGATAGTACTCCATTATGTCTTATTTATTATAAGCGCTAAGCGAGGGATATTAAAAATTAAAAACTCTGCGGGTATAACTGAGGAATTAAGAAAAGTAACTGTGATAATACCATTCAGAAATGAAGAAGATATAATTACGGAAAATGTTAGAGGCATAAATAATATTGATTACCCTTTGGAATATTTGGAAGTAATTTACGTTAACGATAATTCCACCGATGATTCGGAAAATTGTATAAAGCAAAATATTACACATCAAAATTATAGAATTATCAATTCCATTGAAGGTTCAAATGGCAGGGGATTTAAGAAACTGGCCATTGAGCAAGCCATCAATGTATCTGAAGGTGAAATAATTGTTTTAACTGACGCCGATTGTTTTGTGCCACCAGCCTGGATATCTACGGTAGTGTCGTACTTTGACGATGAGACAGCAATGGTAAGCGGGCCCGTAACGTTCGAACAACAAAACAATTTTTTCGAAAAAATTCAAAAATTGGAATTCGCTGGTTTAAATTTAATGGGCGCCGGATTGATCGGGATAGGAAACCCTACTATCTGTTCTTCGGCCAATTTAGCTTTCAAAAAATCTGTCTTTCTTGAAATAGGAGGTTATCGGGACAATCTAAATCTATCTTCGGGAGATGATGAATTATTAATGCAAAAAATATTTAATAATACCAGTCATAAAATAAAATTCTGTTTTAAAAAATCGGCGCTTGTTTTTACGAGGGCAAATAGAAGTTTAGAAGAATTTACAAATCAGCGAATAAGGTGGGCAAGTAAAGGATTGTTCTATAAAAATTCCAGCCTTGTTTTTAAGTTAGTTTTAATTTTTTTGTTTTACTTTAACATGATATTATTACCTTTTGTAAGTTTTATGATTGGAATTGAGTTGCTGTGGTTTTTATTGTTATCGGTTTGCTGTAAATTTGTTGTGGAGTATTTAGTAATAAGGGAGGGAAAAGAATTTTATTTTGACTCCTCTTTGATGAAATTATTTTTACCCGCTCAAATATTTCAGATACCTTATATAGCTTACGCGGCGGTCGCAGGTGTATTTGGAGGATTTAAATGGAAAGGAAGAAATTTAAAAAGATAGATGAAATACATATATAATCCGCCTTACATAATCAAAAAAATATTTAACGAGTATTATTGGAATACTGTAAACGATAAGGTTCTTCTCACTTATGACGACGGCCCGAACCGCGAAACAACGCCGATAATACTTGAACAGCTGGACAGACATTCCATTAAAGCCGTATTTTTTTGTGTCGGTGAAAATCTTAAGCGTTATCCTGATCAAGCCGAAGTTATTTTTAAAAATGGTCATACAATCGCTAACCATACATTTTCACATAGGATTATAAGAAATTTAAACCCGTTTGAACTTCGTAGTGAGTTATCATCCTTTAATGAAGTTTATTATGATCTTTTTGGCGAATCGCCAAAATATTTTCGGCCTCCACACGGGAGGTTCACGTTAAATCTTAAAAATGTATTAAAAGAATTTGGAATGAAAAATGTTATGTGGTCATTATTAACATACGATTATAAAAATGATCTAAATATTGTTAAATTTGCTGTCCATAATTTTTTGGAGAATAATTCTATAGTAGTGATGCACGACAATATAAAAAACCAATCGATAGTTTCTGATGGATTAACAGTATTGGTGGATTGTGTGAAGAATAAAGGATTTGAATTTGGGAACCCCTCTGAATGTATGAATTGATTTTCCTTATAGCGCTCTCTCTCTATTTTCTGCAAATAATAATATTTATTATTGGTGCGGGAAAGAAATACAATAAAATATCTGAAGCCGATCTCCCATCAATCAGCATAATTGTTGCTGCACGAAATGAAGAAAATAACATTCTAGAATGTATTTCCTCGCTGGATAATTTAATTTATCCCTCTGATAAAATTGAAATAATTATTGTAAACGATAATTCTACCGACCGAACGGGCGAAATAATAAAAAAGTTTGCTTCGGGAAAAAGTAAGTTCAAGGTTTTAGAATCCACGGACAAAATAGGAAATCTGAAGGGTAAGGCAAACGCCATTGCCAACGCAATAAAAAAATCTTCTGGTGAAGTTATACTTACAACGGATGCCGATTGTTCAGTTTCGCCAACTTGGGCAAAAACATTGGCCTCACATTACAGGGATGATGTGGCCATTGTGTGCGGTTATACAAATCAATTTGATGAAAATATTTTTGAGGGCATGCAATCGGTCGATTTTATTTATTTACTTACCGTTGCTGCCGGAACAATGAATTTAGGAAAACCTTTGAGCTGTATCGGAAATAATATGTCGTACCGCAGATCAGTTTATGAGGAAGTTGGCGGTTACGAGGCTATACCTTTTTCTGTTACGGAAGATTTTAAATTGTTGATGACGATTCACAGTCTTAAAAAATACAAAATAATTTATCCTTTGGAAGCCGAAGGACTAGTTACTTCAAAAGCGTGTTCAGATTTTAAATCCCTTTATTGGCAGAAAAAGAGATGGGGAGTCGGAGGTCTGGACAGTGATTTAATCGGTTATTCTGTAATGGCATCAGGTTTTGTTGCTCACATCTGTATGCTTATTTTACCGTTTTTATTTTCAGTAAACGCTTTATATTTAACAGTTTTTAAAATATTTACGGATTATTATTTTATCAAATCAGTTTATAAAAAACTCAATTTAAAATTAAAGTTTAGTCACTTTGCCGCATTTGAATTATATTTTATTTTATACGTAATTTGGCTGCCCATATCAGTAACTTTTAGTAGAAATGTAAAATGGAAAGGGAGAGAGTATACAAGAAAATGATTCTATATAAAATTGTCACGTATATGCAAAAAATTACATTTATAGCTTTATTAACTGTCTCCGTTATTAACGCTCAAAAAACTTACGAAGTTTTTCCAGACGACTTAAATGTTCAGCCGTTTACAGCAAATTTTTTGGAACCGAAACTTGGATTTCTGTTTAATACCAACAATAAATCTTTAAGACTCGATGTGGGTAATTCACTCGATGTTTTTAGAAAACACTTAAACGAAAATGAAGTTATTGCTTTCGGCGCGGATTTATTCACTTATTCACGCTTACGAAGCGAAAAAGATTTCAAATTCCCTGTCGAAACTATAGATTATTTGTTTGGTCTGAATTTCACTTATAAAAAAACTACTGATCATTTGGAATATGGCGCACGATTCAGATTAAGCCACATAAGCGCTCACCTTGTTGATGGGTGGTATAACAAATCCAATTCTGAATGGATTGACAATCAAGTACCATTCGTCTTCAGTAAAGAGTTTCTAGAACTTATGCCGTATATAAAATATTTGGGAGTGAGAGTTTACGCAGGCATAGCATATAATTACCATATTGAGCCCAAAATATTAGGGAGTGGAAATTATCAGATTGGGTTCGACTATTTTTACGCCGATTTTTTAGAAAATTTTTTCCCCTTTATTGGATATGATTTTAGATATACTGACATAACCAAATATGAGCCGATTCATTCTTTTAGTGTGGGAATTAAAACGGGTAAAATGAATGGTAAAGGCTTCAGTATTTATTTAAATTATTATTCTGGGAAAAGTATTCACGGCGAATTTTTTAATCATAATGTATCCAACTCTTCAATTGGATTTAATCTGGACTTATAATATGTCACAAAATTACAGCGATCCAACTTTTACTTGGAATTTTAATAAAGCAAATAAAAATAAATGGAAAAGTCCTCTTATAAATGTTGCCTTATTTTTTTTAACATTAATAACTACTACTATTGCTGGAGCCGAGTGGGCATCTTCTACAGGGGGTCCGATGGAATTTTCAGTTATCGTATCAAATGGACTTCCATATGCTTTGGCAATTTTATTTTTTTTATCTGCTCACGAATTCGGTCATTATTTTGCTTCAAAATATCACGGCGTGGATGCTACTCTGCCATATTATATCCCATTCCCGCCAATTCCTTTCTTTCTAAACTTCGGTACTTTGGGCGCGGTAATTAAAACCCGCAGTAGAGTTCCTAATAATAAAATAATGTTCGATATAGGTGTAGCTGGTCCAATAGCGGGATTTATAGCTTCAGTTATAATACTTTTTTATGGTTTTACACATCTGCCCGGAACTGAGTACATTCTTTCTATTCACCCGGATTATTTTGATCCGGAATATGCAAAAGATTCGTTGGGGCTTGCTTTTGGAGATTCGCTCTTATTTTCATTTTTCCGCAATCTATTTGCAGATCCAAATTCTTTTATTCCTCCAATGTCAGAAATTTATCATTATCCTTATTTGTGCGTAGGATGGTTCGGTTTGTTTGTTACAACCATGAATATGATTCCGGTGGGTCAATTAGACGGCGGCCACGTTATTTTCGGAATGTTCGGAATTAAAAAACACGAGGCTGTAGCGAGTATATCAATGATATTATTGATATTACTCGGAGTTATGGGAGTGCTTGATTCTTTTCTTGAACTTAATAGTAATATTGGTTGGTCCGGATGGTTATTTTGGAGTTTTATTCTCTATTTCTTTATTAAAGTTAAACATCCGCCTGTACAGGTTTTTGAAAAACTTTCCACCGGAAGGATGATTTTAGGATTTATAAGTTTATTGATTTTAATATTATCATTTTCGCCGAATCCTTTTGTAATTACAATTCCGGCTGGTATATAAGATGAAAAAATGACTTGACAAATACGATGTCACATAATATTTTTCAAAACCAATTTAAGGAAAAAAACATAAGAGAAATTGCTACTATTTTAACTAATCAATTTATTACTATGTAATTCGGCGATTTCTCGATTATGCTTTTCACTTATCAAGTTATATTATCATTTCTATTTATTTCGGCAATACCTTTAATTTCATTAATTAAGGATAAGCTATAATGCAAAAAACAATAGCTTTTTTTGTACTATTGATTTTTTTAATAAACGCTTGCGATAATATTCCGGATTCGGTTGTGGATCCTATGGAGGAAGAATTATCCGCAAGTATAAGCGTTCCCGCGCAACTTATTTACGATGGGTCTGATAAGGAATTAAAAGTTAAAGCGTCCTTCAGCAGCTCAAAAAATATTAAAGATACATGGTTTACTGTAAAATATTACGACGGTTCTTATAATGTTGCTTCAAAAGTTTTTATGAACGACAAAGGGCAGGATGGCGATTTTTTACCGGACGATAACACATACACCGGTAGCATAAACCTGACAAAAGAAGATCCAAGAGGAATATATGACGTGGAAATTTTCCTTATAACTGATTCAGATGTTATAAAGAAAGTTTCTGTTAGCAGAGTAAATTTTAAAAATTATGAAGAAAATATCGCTCCTATAATTTCCGATCTATCGGCTCCTGATACAATAGTGGTTCAGTCGCCTAAATCCATCATTCTTTTATCATTAAAAGCATCGGATCAGAACGGTCTTCCGGATATTCAATCAGTTTATTTTACCTCTACCAGACCGGACGGAACAAGCTCCGGCAATAAAATTTATATGAATGATGCGGGCAAAGATGGGGACTATAACGCGGGTGATGGAATTTATTCTCTTATAATTGAAGTTACACCTAGTAATCAGAAAGGTACCTATCGTTTCGATTTTAATGCTGAGGATAGAAGCGGCGCTAAAAGTAACTTAATTTCTCATAACATAGTGTTGAAATAAATGAAGAAAATAGTATTTGTATTATTTATAATGATTCCGGCAATTTTGTTTGCACAATGGCGTCCGACTGATTATTCGCTTGGACAGAAAGTCTTAAAAAAAATTACCGACGAAACACCTGTCAGTAATTCAATTACTGATATCGTTGTTGATGATAAAGGGATCATTTGGCTGGGCACATCAAGAGGATTATCTAAATCTGAAGATAACGGTGCCAGTTGGACAAATTATTATAACCAGGGTGATTTTAAGAAAGAAGGAATAATTGCTCTAGGTTATAATCAGGGAACAATATGGGTCAGTACCGGTCATGGAACTGATGTAGAGGGTTCCAGTCTTCCCGAAGGCTCAGGTTTACTTTATTCGAATGACGATGGTAAAACATGGACGAAAATTGAACAGCCTGTTGATAGCCCCGGCGATTCTTCTTTAGTTTACGGAATCAACACAATGCGCGCTTTGCCCGTAACTACAACAATTCAAAATATAACTTACGATATTGCATTTACTAAGAACACTGTTTGGATAGCTTCATTTGCCGGTGGATTAAGAAAATCTACTGATATGGGTCAAACCTGGCAGAGAGTAGTACTACCAAAAGATAATCTGAATAATATAAAACCTACTGATCAGTTAAATTATTCTCTTCAGCCTGTCGCCGGTAAATTTGGAAACGAAGGATATTTAAATCATCGTTTGTTTTCTGTAGTTGGAATTGATGATACTACCATTTACGTAGGTACAGCCGGAGGTATTAATAAGTCTTCCGATAACGGTATTAGCTGGACTAACTTCAGGCATAATAATCAAAATAAACCTATAAGCGGAAATTTTGTAACAGCTCTCGGTTACGATAAAGCTACCAAATCGGTTTGGGGCGCGACTTGGAAAGCTGAAGACCAGAATGAGTTTTGGGCCGTAAGTTCCTCCTCAAATGGTGGGGAAAGTTGGGATATATATCTTAATGAAGAAAAGGCTCATAATTTTGGATATAAATACTTTGGGCAGACAGGCAATTTAACTTCATCTCATGTTTTTGTGCCGACAGATAATGGAATTTTTAGAAGTTCAAACAATGGAATTACGTGGCTCTCACCCCCAACTATTCAAGACGATATTTCACATGATTATATAGATACAAAAATATTTTTTGCCGCGGCCTCAAAAACATTGCCTAACGGCAGTACCGATATTTGGATTGGTTCTGCTTCCGGGCTGGCTAAAATTAACGAAACCAATGGTTTCTGGGAAGGCAAATGGAAAGTGGTTACTGCTGTCCTCGATAATAAAAAGTCCTATGCATTTCCTAATCCGTTTAATCCGAATACTGAAAGAATCAAAATAAAATATCCAGTCCAAAAAGACGGCTCCACAGTTTCTATTCGCATTTTCGATTTCGGGATGAATCTTGTCCGTAATTTGATGTTAAATGCTCCAAGAAACAAAAACGATAAAACTTATGATTCCTGGGATGGTAAAAATGAGCAGGGATCCATTGTTCCTAATGGCGTATATTTCTATCGGGTCGATATTAACGACGGCAATCCGTTATTCGGCAAAATAATGTTACTTAAATAAGGATTCTGAGGTAATTGTGAAAAAAATATTTGTAGCTTTACTTTGCTTTACATCGTTTCTTACAGCTCAAAATGATGTGAGTTCAATTGCTTCACAAACCGGGGCTTTCAGCAGAATGGGTTTCGGAGCAAGGGGTAAGGGAATGGCAAATGCATTAACTTCTGTTACCACTGGAAACATGGTTTCGTATTATAATCCGGCGTTAAGTGTTTTTCAAGAAGGTAATTCGTTCAATACTTCATATTCCTTCTTATCTTTGGATAGATCTTTGAATTTTTTGAATTTCACAAAAAGGTTTGAACTTGGCAAAAAAAATCCAGATGGTACTTTGCGAGATAAACCACGATCAGTTGCGGGAATTAGTGTTGGTATAATAAATTCTGGAGTGGGAAACTTTGACGAACGGGATAATCAAGGTCTGAAAACCGGGACACTCTCGCCTTTTGAAAATCAATTCTTTCTCGGCTTCGGGATGAGAGTATCAGAAAAGGTTGCTATTGGGGTTTCTGCAAAATTTTATTACTCTAAATTATACGACGAAATTACTTCCACAAGTATTGGTTTTGATGTTGGAGCGGTATATATTTTAAACTCCAATATTACTGTCGGTGCGGCAATTGTTGATTTGAACAGCAAATACAAATGGGACACTACAAAACTTTATGAACAAGAGGGCACTAACACGATTGAGAAATTTCCACTTGTCAAAAAAATTGCCGTGACTTATAAATTTGATAATTTACCGATTATCGCTTCGGCTGAAATTGAAGCTATAAACAGCGATACTAATTTTTTGAGATTTGGCGCGGAGTATAATATTTTTGAAAACTTGTTTTTGAGGGGCGGTCTTGATCAAATAAATATTAGTAATTCAGATTTTCCTATTAGACCGTCAATTGGATTTTCTTATTTGTATAATTACGGTAGTATGATTGCCGGGATTGATTATGCATTTGTTACTGAGCCCTATACTACGCAAGATCAACATATTGTTGGTGTAAATTTTAATTTCTAATATCAGGATAATAAATAAACTTATGAAAAGACTTCTGTTACTGTTAACGTTTCTTCCTGCACTACTTTTTGCACAAAATGCCGGAGAAGCCGGTTTTTCGTTTTTAAAGATCGGATTTGGGGCTAGGAATATATCCCTCGGTGACTTGGGTGTTGTGGGCATAAATGATGTTTCGGCTGTAAACTATAATCCCGCCGTTGTTAACGACCTTAACAATACTCAAATAATAATTGGGCACAATTCATATATTCAGGACATGAACAGTGAGATAATGGGGGCTTCCTTCAGAATGTTCGGGCTTCCTTTTGCTATTACAGTTAATACAACTTCAATAAATGATATTGAAATTCATTCCGGCCCATGGCAGGGTGAAGGCACTTTTAACGCAAATTATTTTTTTACCGGAATTAGTACAGGTTTTGAGTTAAACGAAAATATTTCGACTGGTATAACTGTTAAATACCTGTATGAAAATTTATTTAGTGACGAATCTGGCGGATATGGTTTCGATATAGGATTGCGATATTCGAATGTAATTAAAAATTTAAATCTCGGCGCATCTTTACGAAATCTTGGATCCGTTAACGAATTGCGAAATAAAGTTACTAAACTACCGGTTGATTTTAGAATAGGAGCTTCTTACTCCTTTAACTTGAAAACTATAAATTCAGAGTTGCTCTTACTTTCGGGATTCCAAAAATATACAGCGGTTGATAATTCGCATATACATGTCGGTGCAGAGTTTTTATACAATAATTTAATTTCTATTAGAGCTGGTTACATTACCGGTTACGAAGCTAAAGACCTAACTGCAGGGTTCGGGATTAACTGGAATCTTTTTAATTTTGATTATGCCTTCTCCAATTTCACTTATAATTTAGGGAGCGCTCATACTATTTCCGTAATGTATACATTTCAGTAATCCGTGAATCCAACTTGCGGATTACTTAAGATTCATAATTAACTTTTATGTTATATAATGATTTATTCGTCCTAACAGACCTTTCTTTTTCACAGATACTCAAGTGAACTATAAATTCTTTCTTACTAAATGAATAATCTATTATTGTAATTAATAGTAAATAACTATTTTAACTAATTAAAAATTTTTAATTATTAATGCTGATGAATTATGGAAATAATTAAGTACACAAACGAATGGAAAGAAAAATGGGATAAGTTCGTGCTTGAATCCAACAATGGTACGATGTTCCATCAACAAAAATTTTTTGATTACCACGTACCAGGCAAATTTACTTTTAACCACCTTATTTTTTTGGAGAAAAATAATATTATTGCCGTATTACCGGGAAAGTTAATAGGCAATAAATTCGAATCTCCCATAGGAGCAAGTTACGGATCAATTGTAACCAAGGATGTTAAATTTGTAGTAGCCCTTGAAATTGTTTCCACTTTACTCGACTACGCGCGATCGAACGGAATAAAAGAAATTGAGTTAACAGCGCCGCCGGTTGTTTATGAGAATAAACCAAATCAAAATCTTGATTTTGCTATGCTCTGGCTTGGTTTTAATTATAGTCTTCATTATATATCCAGTGCTATTAAACTTGATAAGGATGCGGATATACTTCAGAAGTTTTCCCCTACAATTAGGCGCAATGTGCGTGGTTCATTAAAAAACTCAGATATCAGAGTTGAAATCAATGAACGTTATGATGAGTTTTATCCAATACTTATTAAAAATAAAGCGCGTCACAATGTTACACCAACACATAATTACCGCGATTTGCTAAGGCTAAAAGAATTGATGCCGGAGAACTTGAAATTGTTTATGGTTTATTATAAAGATATTCCTATTGGCGGATCACTGATGTTTTTTGTGAACAATACTTGTTCATTATGTTTTTACAATATGCTTCTTTATGAATTTGAATACCTGAAACCAATTCAAAGGGTTATGTACGAGGTTGTTAAATACTCCACTGAAAATGGCTACAGTTATGTAGATATAGGGGTTTCTCAGGATACTTCGGCGGAAAATCCTATGACCCCAAGTATGAGTTTGATTGAATTCAAAGAAAAATTTGATGCCAAAACTGTAATGAGAAATACCTTATCGATCCAACTGTGATTGTAAGACTTAGCATTTTAGAATAATGAGGAGTAGATGAATTTTAAAAAATCGGTCTGTATTGCTTTCCTTGGCAATGCTTTCAACGACACCAGAGTAACAAATCTTGTTGACTCGTTGACTAAAGAAGGATTTGAAGTTAGGGTAATATCTTTCGACTGGACTTCGGAAAATTTTACAGGAAAAGATGGAAACATTGCTGTTTTTAAATTGGATAAAACCAATTCTCATATAAAATACTATTTAAATTTTATTAAAATACTTTTTACTCAGCTAAGAAAAACCAATTGTGATTATTATGTTGCCAGCGATGTTTATACTTTACCTTTGGTAACATTTTTTGCAAAATTTAAGAAGAAAAAAATATATTACGATTGCCGCGAACTTTATCCTTTTCTAGCAGGACTTAGGAACAGAAAATATCTTCAAATTGCCATTCGGTTTATTGAACGAGTATTTATAAGTAAAGTAGATAAAGTTATTGCCACCGCTCCAATGGATGCGCAATTTATACAACATTATTACAAAATTACAGATCCTATTGTATTACGAAATTTGCCAAAAATTAAAAAATGTACGGAGTCAATTAATCTAAGGGGAAAGCTGAATATACCTGAGAACTCTAAAATTTTACTTTACCAGGGTGTCATTTTCGAAGGAAGGGGAATTGGTAAAACAATAAGCGCATTACCTAAACTTGAGGACGCTCACTTTATAGTTATAGGTTCAGGAAATAAACGAAAGGAATACGAAAAACTCGCTATTGACTTAGGTGTTGAGGACAGGGTTCATTTTATTGGCACAAAATCGCAGGAGGAGTTAATTAACTATACTACCGAAGCTGATTACGGACTGTCCCTAATAGAAAACATAAGCCTAAGTTATTATTATGCGCTTCCAAATAAAATGTTCGAGTACATCGCTGCTGGAGTTCCGGTAATATGCAGCGCACTTCCTCAAATGAAAGATATTGTCGATGATTATAAAGTCGGCTGGGTACTTGATATTGAAAATGGAAATGTTGCCAGTGCGATTGAAAAAATAATGAAAGAAGCGCCTGATAAAAATACAATGAAAAATGTTTTGGAAAAAGCAAGTGCAGAGTTAAATTGGGATGTGGAGTTTGAGAAGATAAAAGGCAAACTCTTTACATAATAAAGTTTCGAACTACGAAAAAAATCTATAAATTTACGTCCTATGTTTTTAAGTTTGCCAAGCGCTAATTAACAGGTTTATGCCCAACCCCGCCAGATCCGGAAGGAAGCAACGGTCAGCATTTAATTTGTGTAGTTAGTTAGCTTGGCATTTTATTTTACTCCTGCTAATTATTTGCTTTCAATTTTAGTATAACAATAATATATTTGCCTGATTTCCGACCTCAACTAGATGAGATAATTGAAAAAACTGTATTTAATAATACTCTTGATAATGCCTTTTTCACTGTTGAATTCTCAGGAGTTGAAGCTTCAGTCTTTCGGCCTTTCTGATATAAAATTTAAAATTAGTATAACGGGCATTCCTGATTCTCTAAACCATATTGATTTAGAATTCGAAAAAAACAATCGGATAATCGCCCATAATTTTTTGGTCAATAATTCAGAAGTTGATACATCAATTCAATTATCAGAATACGGCAGCTATTCAATAAAAAACGTTTCCGGACAAACTATAGGACATATTAGGATTATACCCGGTTGGTTAAGTATTTTGCCTCCATTATTAGCTATTCTATTGGCTCTTTTGATGAAGCAGGTTCTTACTGCACTGGCGGCAGGGATTTATGCCGGCGCATTTTTTATTTATGATTACAATCCATTTGCTGCAATGTTAAGACTGGTTGATACCTTTATAATAAACGCGCTAGTCGACCGAGATCATATGTTTATTTTGGTTTTCACTCTATTGATCGGCGGGGTGGTTGGTATTATCTCGCGAAATGGCGGCACTACAGGTTTGGCAAACCAAATAACACGTTTTGCTAAAACCGCCAAAAGCGGTATGATTTCAAGCTGGTTATTGGGTATTTTAATATTTTTCGATGATTATGCAAATTCGCTGATAATAGGTAACATGATGCGACCTATTACCGACAGATTAAAAATTTCGCGCGAAAAATTAGCATATATAGTGGATTCTACCGCCGCTCCTGTTGCAAGTGTTGTTTTAATTAGCACTTGGATTGGTTATGAGGTTGGTTTAATTGAAGATGGTCTGCGTTCTATTGGATCCTCCGCAAACGCTTATGATATTTTTATAAGCACAATCCCTTATAGTTTTTATCCAATAGCGGCTATCTTTTTTGTTTTCCTGACTTCCTATTTAGGCAGAGATTTTGGACCTATGTATAAGGCAGAAGTTCGTGCAAGGCAAACCGGAAAAGTATCGAGTGACAATTATGAAGCCAAAGAGTTAAAAGACAATGATAAACGTTTATACAAAGGTAAAAATGCAAGATGGATTAATGGGGCTGTTCCAATTCTTATAATATTGTTAGGCACTATTTCCGGGCTATATTTCACAGGAGTAAATGCTTTACTAGATAAGGGTATAACTAACTATTCAATTCAGGATATAATTAATTCTTCCGATTCTTACTCTTCATTATTGTGGTCCAGTTTTTTTGCCTGCCTTATTGCTATTATTATGAGCGTTACTCAAAAAATATTATCAATTGATGAAGCATTGAGAGCTTGGCAAAAAGGCGTTCAATCTATGATGGTTGCGGTAATTATATTGGTTTTTGCCTGGGCTATCAGTTCTGTAACTAATCAGATGTATACCGCTGATTATTTAATATCTATAATAAGCGATTCAATGGATCCCCGACTACTACCGCTTATAGTTTTTTTGGTGTGCGCGTTAACAGGATTCTCCACAGGTACAAGTTGGGGGACTATGGCAATTGTAATGCCAATAGTAATTCCATTAACTCATAAACTAGCTTCAGTTTCGGGTCTGCCACAACAAGAATATACAATCGTTTTACTGGGCGTTATAAGTGCTGTATTGGCAGGGTCGGTATTCGGTGATCATTGCTCGCCTATAGCCGATACTACCATACTCAGTTCACTTGCTTCAAAATGCAACCATATTGATCATGTTAATACGCAACTTCCTTATGCGCTAATTGTGGGTTTCACCTGTATGTTGCTCGGTTATGTTCCCAGCGCATATGGGCTTAATCCTTTTTTATCTATTCTGCTCATTTTTATTGCATTAACTGGATTTTTATTAATATTCGGCAAAAAGCAACCCGAGATCAAAACAAATTAATTGTTGTTATTCGGAATTGTTGAAATGTAGTTTTACTAATTCAGCTTTACTTCTTCCAATTACATCGCTTAATTTTTCCATACTTGCCGTTTTTATTTCTTCGATATTTGAGAAATTCGTTAACAATCTTTCAACTAATTTGGGACCAATGCCTTTAATCAGATTTAGCTCCGAAGTAAAAGTTCTTTTACTTCGTCTATCTCTGTGAAATGTAATCGCGAAGCGGTGAGCCTCGTCACGTAGATGTTGGAGCAATTTTAGACTAGATGAAGTTTTAGGAATTGTTTGAGCTTCGGATTCACCTGGATAAAAAACCTCTTCCAGCCTTTTAGCCAGTCCGATAATATTATACTTCGCAAATCCCAGAGAGTTTAATATTTCCACTGCGCTGGAAAGTTGTCCTTTACCGCCGTCTACCATAATAAGATCCGGCAGCGGTTCTTTCTCTTCTTTTAAACGGGAATATCGTCGAGTAATAACTTCTCGCATACTTGCGAAATCATCGGGACCATCCACGGAATTAATAATAAATTTTCTATACAAACTTTTTTTCGGTTTGCCTTCCACAAAAACAACCATACTTGCAACTGTATCTGTCCCCTGCAGGTTGGATATATCGAAGCATTCAATTTTTAACGGCACAACAGGTAGTCGCAGATCTCTTTTTAAGGATGAAAGGACATAGGGTACATTTCCTTCCTTTTTCATTCTTTGAAGTTGAATTTCCTTTAAAAGTAAAATAGCATTCTGTTTGCACATATTTAGCAGCGACATAGTATCGCTCTTGCGTCTGGGAACGTTGAATTTAATTTTTTTTGCTGCCTTTTGTTCTAAAAATTCCAATAAAGTCGAAGAGTCTTCTGGAGTTGTTTCGATTACAATTTCTTTCGGAATTTCAACATATTCATTATAATAAAATTTAATTATCGCCGAGTAAACGTTTTTTAAATCCTGGTCGGCAGAATTAAGTTGAAATTGTTTTTTACCCACTAATTTTCCACCTCTTATATTTAGTATTGTGCAGGCCACATCTTTGCCTTCTAATGCAGCGCTAATAATATCCTTGTCCTCAAAATCCGCACTCACTACTTTTTGCCTGTCGGAGTAAATCTTTAATCTGCTTATTTTATCTCGAACATCGGCCGCTTTCTCAAATTCAAATTTTGCTGAAAGTGATATCATTTCCTGTTGTAACTCATTAATAAGTTCGTTTGTTTTTCCTTTCAATAACTTAATTACCTGACCGACCATTTTTTGATAATCGGTTTCAGAAATTAAACCTTCACAGGGTCCGTCGCATTTTTTTATATGGTAATCAAGGCAGAGTTTTACTTTTTTGTTTTCAATTGAATCGGCGTTTATCAAATACTTGCATGAACGAATTTTGAATATTTGGTTTATCATACGAAGCGATGTTTTCATATTTTTTACATCTGTAAAAGGTCCAAAATATTTTGATCCATCGTTTATAATTTCACGAGTTGAATAAATTTGAGGGTAAGGTTCATTAGTAACGCGTATATAAGGAAAGGACTTGTCATCTTTAAGATTTACGTTGTAACGTGGTTTATATTCTTTTATAAGATTGTTCTCAAGCACTAAAGCTTCAACTTCGCTGTCGGTGATAATCAGTTGAAAATCAAATACTTTGTTAACAAGGGCTAATGTTTTCGGAGAATCTAATGAAGATTGAAAATATGATCTAACCCGGCTGCGCAGATTTTTTGCTTTCCCGATATAAATAATTTTACCGGATTTATCTTTGAATTGATAAACTCCAGGAAGAGCTGGCAAACTTTCAAGTTTTTCTTCAATAGATATTTGGTTTTCTATTTTATTCATTACGTTTTTCATTGATTATCTGAAGCTTTAAAATAAAAAAGGGACGGAATAAATTCAGTCCCTTTAAAATCTTTTTAAATAATTTAGTTTACCATTCCCAAATATAATTTTTTGGTATAATAACGATTCCTGTTTCGGAAACCTTAAATCTTTTTTTGTCAGTGTTGGAGTCGAATCCTATCTCAACACCTTCTGGGATTACAACATTTTTATCAATAATAGCTCTGCGTATTCTTGTATGACGCCCAATGTTGCATCTATCCATAATTATTGAGTCAGTTACATAACTGTAGCTGTTTACTCTAACATGTGGTCCCAGTATTGATCTTTCAACTAATCCGCCGGAAATTATTGATCCGTCGGTAATCAGGGAATTAAAAGCTCGTCCAACTCTTTCACCTTCGTGAGAAATAGTTTTCGCCGGCGGAGATTGATACTGAGCGCTTCTTATAGGCCAGCTTGAATCATAAAGATTAAAATCCGGACTAACAGAAATTAAATCCATACTAGCGGCGTAATAACTATCCAGAGTACCTACATCTACCCAGTAAGGTTTTTCTTTTTTATTTTCATCGACAAATCTGTATGAATAAATATTATATCCGTCTTTAATCATTTTTGGTATAACATGCGATCCAAAATCAAGATTTTTAACACCACCTTTCTCCATTTCAGTCAGTATGTTTCGCATAACCTTAACATTAAAAATATATATTCCCATATTCACGAAAGATTGTCCGGGTTTGTCAGGAACTTCAGGTGGATTCTCCGGTTTTTCAATAAAAGATTTAACGCGATAATTTTTGTCAATTTCAATCACACCAAATCTGTTTGCAATATCTTTCGGAACATAAAAAGAAGCTATAGATAAATCGGCTTTTTTTTCAATATGATATTGAAGCATTTTCAGGTAGTCCATCTTATAGATATGATCCCCGGAAAGAACTAACATATTGTCAACCATGTGATCTTCAGTCAAATTTAAATTTTGGTATATGGCATTGGCAGTTCCCGTATACCAATTATTGCTTATTTTCTGTTGAGGGGGAATTGAATATATAAATTCACCCAGCTCCGGATTAAAAATGTTCCAGGTTTCATAAATATGTCTGTTTATAGAATCAGATTTATACTGCGTAAGCACATAAATTTTGCGGAAACCCGAATTAAGACAGTTTGATAGAGCAAAATCAATTATTCTGTATTTTCCTCCGAATGGAACTGATGGTTTTGTTCTGTGCTCGGTTAAAGGTTTTAGTCGTTCGCCAAGCCCGCCGGCAAGAATCATCGTTAGAGTACTACGTAAAAGTGATGAACCGATATAGGCCATTTTTCTCTCTATTTTTATTAGTAAATTTGATAACTAACTTCCAAACAAAATCAAAGAAATTACTATTGATATTAACATTTAACCTTTCGATAAATCAATCAGCTGGAGTTATAAATTCCAGATATCATTTTAACAATTATTCAGCACTATTTAATTATTGATGCTATGAAAGTCAAGAAAAATAACAAAATTTTAGTTATTGCCCTCTCAGTTGCGTTTGTATCCATTACAATTATTGCTATTGTAGCTTTTCTCAACTGGCAATTCGTATTTACATTTAGCGACGGTTTAAGTGATATTAAGGAAAAAATATCTTCGGAAAGTTATACCGATATCGATGTATTGAGTTACCAAATTAATTTAGAATTAAATTCAGACGAACAAACTATAAATGGTGATGTTTTAATAAAACTAAAAACTAAACAACAAAAACAGAATAGAATTGTTCTGAATTTTTATGACAATTTCCGACTTTCCACTGTAACTATTAATGGAAAAAAAACAGATTATACATATGATGATAATTTATTGATTCTTAATAACACACGTCCGTTCGGAAAAGAAATTGAGTTAAGAATTATTTACAGTGGTACACCGAAAAATGTAGGTTTGGGTTCTTTTAATTTTGGGAAATATAAAAACAAGAGCCTCGTCTATAGTCTTAACGAACCTGTATTTGCCTCAACATGGTTTCCATGCAATGATGACGTAACTGATAAAGCTTTTTTGAAAATGAGTATCACAAATGATTCAAACATGGTGTCAATATCGAACGGTAAATTAATCGATATGACTATAAAAGGCAGTAAAAAGACTTACACTTACGTAAGTGAATATCCGATTTCAACTTACCTTGTAGCATTGTATTCGGGGCAATATGAAAATTTTAAGGAAAATTATATTTCAGTTGATTCGAAGGATACAATGTTAATCAATTATTATGTTACCGAAGATAAATTGGATGAAGCAAAAATTGATTTTTCCATACACGTGGAAGCTATAAAAATATTTTCAGAATTATTTGGGGAATATCCTTTCTTAAAGGACGGATACGGAGTAGCGCAATTTCTTTGGAAGCACGGTGCTATGGAACACCAAACAATTACAGGTATTGGAAGCGATTATATATCAGGACTTAAGTTCCATACGAGTATACTTGTTCACGAATTAGCACATCATTGGTGGGGTAACGCAGTATCTCCGAAATCTTGGAAAGATATTTGGCTTAATGAGGGTTTCTCCACTTACTCCGAAGCATTATATTACGAAAAAAAATCAGGAGTAAAATCACTTCAATCTACAATGTTAAGCTTCAAGAATGATTTTGAAGATGGTCCATTGTATAATCCCGGTTTAAAGATGTTCAGCCGATTAGTATATGATAAAGGAGCCTGGGTTTTGCAT
>PGYT01000064.1 GCA_002839805.1 Ignavibacteriae bacterium HGW-Ignavibacteriae-2 | reverse complement strand
CCCGGATTCAAATCGGTTAATATATTCAGAAAGCTCATTCGTAAGACTTAACTGTGATTTATAAAATGAGGATAAATCGATTTGTTTTCTCTTCCTAACTTCAGCAGAAATTATGTAGCCATGCCAAACTATGTTTAACGAAATTATTTCGAAACCGTTAAGATTTAAAAGCGAAGTAAGAGAATCTTTTGTGAAATAAAATAAATGATCGTTTATAAATTCTGAAAATAAATTGCAGGATATTATCATATCAAAATTAGGCACTTCAACCAGCCCAACGCCGTCATCGGTAAGATTATTATAAATCCCTTGCAAAACGACATTGGGTTCCGGCATATGTTCAAGAAAATTAAGAATAAAGAAAGCGTCAAATGGAGAATTGGATAATTGGATATTACAATTATCTATATATTCTTCCGTAACATTTAATCCCAGTGATTTACAATGCTCAACACTTTCATTAGAATATTCAATACCTGATGTATCTTCGGCAAAAGTTTTCATTATACTCAGGAATTCGCCTTTACCGCTTCCGATCTCAATTACCCTTTTATTCCAAAGTGAATATGTATCGACAAATTCTTTGAATTGATTTTTTCTAAACTCACTCATTTCCGCCGATATCCCCGCTGCGCGGATAACTTCTTTATAATATGGAACGGGATAATTGCTCAGTTGTATTAAGCCACAACCCGAACACTGAAAGACATCCAGGTCAACTCCGTTATCCTCATTAAGTAAATGCGAGTCAGGGAAATATTGAGCCGATTTTGGCATATTTTTAAATTGCAGAAGCGCTTCATCGAAGAATTTCTGACCGCACACTCTGCAATTTGTTACTGACATAAATTTTCTCAATTAAATAGAACTTTTATAAGTTTTAAATATATTTGCGATACATGTCATGGACATGAACCAAATTATCCGGGCAATAGTCGTGCCATTTTAAATAACCAGGCTCATTTTCTGTAAGATTGTTAATTGGAACAAAATTACCGGGCAGAAAACATTTATAGAGTAACGAAATGAAATGCCCGCGAGTATCCTGCTGACAAATAACTTGATTTATCGCCAGCGGTTCTGGATCATATTTTATGATAGCGCCAATTTCATTTTCGGCTGTTTTTTTAATTCTGGTTTCTAACTTTTCCTTAAATCTTATTATTCCTCCAGGAATATGCCAGCCTGTGCCCGCAAATTCGTCGTCTCTCCACGCTAACAATGTTCTTTTATTTTCATCTTTAATAAGAAGATCAACGTTAACCATTGGTACATGCCGGCTGACAAAATGGAAAATTTCTTCGGGCAAACCTATTTCGGGATGGGAAACTTGTTCTTCAATATATTTTATTGCTTCAAATACGTTCATAAATACGCTTCTAACTGATGTTTTTTAATAAAACTTCTTTATCTATAAGGACTTTATTACTGTTATACCATTTATAAAGCTGTTCAATCGATTTGTCGATAGATAAGAATTCAATATTTTTTATTTCATTTTTGAGCAAGGAATTATCTCCGCTATATTCTATCCTCAAACCATCTTTTTTAATTTTAATATCAAGACTTTTGTTTGCTGAGTTAATAATTTTTCCCGCCAGAGTTTTAAAGTCATAAGATTTGCCAGAGCAAACGTTATAAATATTTTGTGAGGGTTTATTGTTCAAAAACCATTGAACAATATTTATAAGATCATCAATGTATAAGAAATCGAAAACCGCATTTTGATTTATTGTTATAGGCATATCATAAACAGCCTGACAGCAGGCATTTGGGATAAACCGGTAACGCCAATCATCATATTTACCAAACACACCGAAAAGACGAAGATTATATATATTATTACTCAACTGCGCATATTTAGCCATCAAATATTTCGAGAATCCGTATTGATCGGAAGGTACATGTTTATCAAAATAATCCTCTTTCATATTGGGAATCCAGTTCTCTCTGGAATATTCTGCTCCCGAACCAAAGTATATCATTTTACCGTAATGATCTTTTGAGCGAGCAATATTAAAAAACATACGCAGATTGTTCTCGAGCACTTTTTGAGGATCTTTTGTTGAAAAAACGGGAGCCGCGTCATAGGTGGCGCTATGTATGACAGCATCGAATTTATTTTTTTTAAAAAAATCATAAACTTTTACGGAATCCAATAAATCCAATTCTTTTCTCGTAACCAACACAACGTTGTACTCATGTAGTAGTACCTCATGTAAACTTTTTGCGATAAATCCGGAACCGCCTGTAATTAATATCTTCAACATTTTATTCGTCCAGAGGTTTTACAATCATATTGGCAAGAAACTCATCTCTATCTAAAAACGGCCATAAATCTTCGAGCGGTTTAGAAACCATTGAACCATCGGGTTTTACGGCGGAAGTAAGTTTGGGCATTGTAGCTTCGACCGGATCAACAATTACTTCACAGATAACCGGTCCGTTATAATTTAACGCTTCATTTACTTTCTCTTCAACATCATCATTTGTTTTTATTACTAAATATTTAATGCCATACGCGTAAGCAATTTTTTCGGAACTCGGCAGTGTCACTCCGCTGGAAGGATCGGAAGAAACATATAATCCGTCAAAATAATTACGCTGCATATTTTTTATTGAGCCATATCCATCGTTATTAAGAATAAATAATTTTATTGGAAGACTTAATCTGCGAACGGTTTCAAGATCCTGAATATTCATTTGAAATCCACCGTCACCATTTACACAGATTGTGTTTTTTTTGTTACTTGCTACACAAGCTCCTATACTGGCCGGCAATCCTGAACCCATTGCACCGAGACTGTTAGTTGTAATTACCCTCTGTCCCTTTTTTAATCTTGTGGCCTGCATAACTATTTCACTTGCGGCTCCTGAGTTTTCCGGAACAAACAGACTATCTTTCTCAGATATTTTTGAGAGAACGTCAACTAAAACATAGGTACTGGCATAGTCTTTTTTATTATGATGTTCCGAAAGAATCAAAGGATATTTCACTTTCCACTCTTTGCACCTTTCCAGCCATGCGGACCGATTTGTATTTCCAGCTCTTTCATATTGAATAAGTAATTCAGATATAAACTTTCCCGCGCATGAATTAATAGACACGTCTGTGATAAACCTGAATTTTTTCAACTCCGCCGGATCGATATCAACAATTACTTTTTTAGCTTCACGCGCGAAAGACTCGTGAGTATATCCTATCTGTCCGTAATCTAATCGTGCACCGATAGAAATAATAAGATCAGAATTCTGTTGAATAAAATTGGCCCCTCTTTGACCTATACTTCCAGGTCTGCCAAAAAACAGATGATGGTCTTCGGGCAATAAATCAAGGGCTTTCCAGGTCGTCAAAACCGGTATGTTCAGTTTTTCTATAAGATCCAGGAACAGGTTCTCTTTTTGCGAAGTTTTAATTCCATATCCGGCCAATATAACAGGGCGTTCGGAGTTTTTTATCAAATCAATTACTTGAAATATTTTGGTTTTTAAATTCTCTTCATCACCATAAATTTTGTTGCCAAACAAATATTCTTGTTCATTAAATCCAATGAGTTCATCCTCATTAATCATAGAGGCTTGCACATCCAATGGAATATCTATCCAAACCGGACCCGGTCTGCCCGATTTTGATATGAAGGCGGCCTTTTGAAGATGATATTTTATTTTCACTGGATCCATAACAGTAACAGCGTATTTTGTAATAGGTTTTACAATAGATGTAATATCAATCTCTTGATAGCCAAGCATTCTAACACCTGATTCCCCAGATATATCAGTCCGTTTAACCTGCCCTGATAACACCAGAACCGGTATTGAGTCAGTCCATGCAGCTGCAACTCCCGTAACAGCATTTGTACCGCCGGGTCCTGTAGTTACAAGAGCAACGCCAATATTATTCGAATATTGAGCATAGGCGCCCGCTGCGTAAGATGCAGTCTGTTCAAACAAACAACTTATATAATTCAAATCCGGATTCCTGCCAACTGAGTCAACAAGATGCATACATCCGCCGCCGGAAAGCATAAAAATATCCTTCACACCAAGATCTACGATAAACTTCATTACATAGTCAGAGAGCTTTATCATTCCGTTTCCTTTTCAATCATTTTTGTTAGTTTTGTTAGCACATCATTCATCGATAAACGACTGGTATTCCATGGTCGGTCCACCAATAAAGTTTTAATCCCCAGAGCTTTTGCGCCTTTATAATTAGTCTCATTATCTTCAATAAAAACATCTACATTGTTGAGCCACTGTAAAAAGTCAGACTTTGTTTTGTCAAATAGAGGAATTACAACCCCGGTTCTTGAGGAGGGTATAAAATTAAAAGATCTTACCCATTTCCCAAAATGTCTAACAACCCATGAAGCAGATATGTGAGCACAATTTAACGGAACTGAGGTTAATACAATATGCCTACAATGTTCGCCGTATTCATCAAACCATTTCAGCACTTCTTTATTTGGTCCCATCGATTCATATTTATCGGACAATCTAAATTCATCAAGAGATTTTAAATACTCTTCCGCAGAAGTTCCGAGGATATTATGGGGAGGATTTTCTACTAGATGTTCATATCTCACAGACTTGGTCGGTTTTTCAACGAGCCATTTACTATGATACCAGGAATACATCAAATCATTCAGCACATCGTCAACATCCCAGGCGATTGTAAGCATAAATTCATCCTATTGTAGGTTAGAGTTGAACCAGTCGGCCCAAAATGTCATTTCAGTTTTTCTGTTTTTATTTTCCATAACATTCAAATCATCATAGAAAGAATCATTTTTAAAGTGAGTAGTGGAAATCTCTTCGAATACAGCTCCTTCTTCCGAAGAAAAATTATGTTTCATTCCTCTCTCAACCGTAACAAGTTCTCCGGCTTTTAAAACTTTTGTTGAACCGTTCAGATGAACTGTCATACTGCCGTAAAGCACTTGAAAGGTTTCTTCTTTTTTAACATGATGATGCACTGGATGATTTTGACCTGGGAGCAGAATAATCAGTTTTTTACAATATTCTCTGTTTATACAATTTAGTATTGCTGCTCCCCATTGTTCATATTTTTCAATACCGTAATGATGCGAAAGTTCTAATTCAACTTTATTGGGCAATATAATATTGCTTTTTACAAGGACTTCTTTTAATTGTTTAATAATACTTAAAACGTTTTCCCTCAAGTTTTTTATTGATACATCCTTAAACATAACCGGTTCATTGGGCAACAAATCTTTTTCTGCGGTAAACACGGTATATTTGGCCATATCATTCGCCAAAATCTGACCTTCTATATTAGGGATTGCGAGGAACACCCTATCCATATCTATCTTTTCACCTTTACTGATTTTAGTAGAAACAAAAAGACCTCTTTTTAATCCCCGCAAGTCATTTTTTTCTTTTTCCGAAATATCATGTCTTCTGTTTTCAACTCCGCACATCTTAAAAGTATCCAGAGCCGCTGAAAGCCATTGTTGAACTTGATCGGGTGTTGATGAATAGGCGTTAATGCCATATTTATCTGATTGTACGCTTACGTGTCTTTCGAACACTCTGGCCCCTTTAGCAATAGCAATTCTAATTGAATCAAAATTTTCAGGTTCTTCGTGCGTTGAAAATCCGATTGTAATATCAGAATATTTTGTTTTTAATAATTCCATCTGATTTAACTCAAGATTTTCACGTTTAGTAGGATATGCCCCTACACAATGCATTAGGCACAAATCTTTATTTCTATGCTGGAAGAATGAAACAACTCTGTCCATATCCTCAATTGAAGCTCCGGCGGTTGATGCAATAATTGGTTTATCTGTATTAGCTATATGTTCCAATAAAGGCCAGTCAGTAAACGAACAACTGGCAATTTTAATAATATCAAATCCATGTTTAACAATCTTATCAACAGATTTTTCATCGAACGGGGTGCAGACAGTTATAAATCCGCATTTCTTTATTTCATCCATTAGTACTAAAAAATCATCCTCAGATAACTTAGTATCCGAGAATCTTTTAACATACTTTATATCATCACGGCCTTGATAGTCGGGATGAATAAATGTGTCTAAATCTCTATACTGAAATTTAAAGGCAAATTTAAAATCAAATCCGTTTGTAGCTTTTGATATTTCTTTAATAATTTTTAAACCGTGCTCAACATTCCCGGAATGATTATTTGCCATCTCGAATATAAAAAGCGGTAAGTTTTCATTTATTTTCATAACATTCTCCATTCAGTTCAATATTGGCTGATCGTAAATTTTATTTTCTTTAGTACTAAGGATTGAATCAAAACTTTCAATTATATATTCTATCATATCATTTGCTACAATAGGCGCGAGACCTATCCAGAATGTATTATTCAGCACCATATCTGTATTAGGCAATCTATTAACATCACCCGAATAATAATTTTTAAAGTACGGTTGTTTTCTTACGTCCCCTGCGAATAATAATCTTGTGCCGATTTTCGCTTTATTTAATCGATCAACTATTTCGTTTCTTGAAATACCAGCGTCTTTTTTAAGGGTTATTAAAAACCCAAACCACGATGGGTCGGAGTTTTCGGTCGCCTCGGGTAAAATTATTTTATCGGAATGTTTAGTAAGTCCTTCATACAGCAGTTTAAAATTTTGTTTTCTTTGTTCTACAAAACCTGGAAGTTTATCCAATTGAGCCAGACCTAAAGCTGCCTGCATATCGGTTATTTTTAGGTTATAACCTAGTTGCGAATAAATATATTTATGATCGTATCCGGCAGGTAAATCGCCCAGCTGCCAATCAAATCTTTTACCGCAGGTATTATCACACCCCGGCTCGCACCAACAGTCGCGCCCCCAATCTCTTATTGATTCTACTATTTTTTTAATTTTATTGTCATTTGTAAAAACGGCTCCACCTTCTCCTGTGGTAATATGGTGGGCCGGATAAAAACTTAGTGTAGCAATGTGACCAAATGTTCCGACATGCTGATTGTTGTAACGCGAACCCAAAGCGTCGCAGCAGTCTTCTATCACCCAAAGATTATATTTTTGAGAAAGCTCCATTATTTTTTCTAAGTCAAAAGGATTTCCGAGGGTGTGAGCGACAATTGCAGCTTTGGTTTTATCAGTTATGGCGGCTTCAATTTTTGATACATCTATGTTATATGTAGGTATATCAATATCAACAAAAACCGGAACTGCCCCGTATATTAATATTGGATTTATCGTGGTAGGAAAAGAAGCTGCGACAGTAATCACCTCGTCACCGGGTTTTATGGCTCGCTCACCCAAAGAAGGTGAAGCAAGGGCGGCGAAGGCGAGGAGGTTTGCTGAAGATCCCGAGTTTACCGTTAAAAGTTTTTTTACCCCAATATACTCGGCTAAACGAATTTCAAACTCTCTGTTAAAACGACCCGTAGTAAACCATCCGTCCAGAGCCGACTCCACTATCAGCTGTAATTCTTTTTCGTCAAAACTTTTTCCGCTTACGGGAACAGCTGAGAGACCTTTTACGAATTCTTTTGGAGCGTGGGCAAGTTTAAAGTAATCGGAAGTGAGTTCAAAAATTTGTTTTTTTATTTCTTCTTTTTTGTCCATCCCTGGAATTGTCCTTCTATCAATTATTCAAATAACCAATCGATTTTTTTATTTTTCGCTATATACATATATGAAGTAATTTGCTTAGCTCTTTTATCGAAAAGGTTTCCTGATTCTATTTCATCCTTATAACCTTCTACCGTAAACTCAACAGTTTCATCGAAATTCAGAACAGGTTTCCATTTTAAACTATTAATGGCTTTGGATATATCTAAACGTAAAGAGGAAGATTCAAATGGTTTTTCATTGGTATTATCGTAATTGAAACTCCCGCTCCCCCAGCTCTTAATTATTCTTTCAATCAAATCTTTAACACAATATTCCTGATCAGCGGCAGGTCCAAAATTCCAAGCTCCTCCGTATTCATTTTTCGTTTCAAACATTTTGGCCGCTAGCAATAGATAACCGCCAAGCGGTTCAAGCACATGCTGCCATGGACGGGTATGCCATGGATTTCTGAGTAATAAGTTTTCTTTATTTTTTACAGCTCTAATAAAATCCGGGACAATTCTATTTTCAGCCCAATCGCCGCCTCCAATAACATTTCCAGCCCGAACTGTAACAATTTTGCAGCTATCATTTTTATTGAAGAAAGAATGTTTATATGAATCCACTACTAGTTCTACGGCGGCTTTTGATGCGCTATAAGGATCTTTACCTCCCAGCGCGTCGTTTTCCCTGTAGCCCCATTGCCATTCATTATTTTTATATACTTTATCTGTAGTAATTATTACAACACATTTAACGGAATCTGTTTCTCTAATTGCCTCTAAAAGGTTAACAGTGCCCATTATATTTGTCTTAAAAGTTTCAACGGGATTTAGGTAAGATTCAAGTACCAGAGGTTGTGCCGCCAAATGGAAAACAATCTCTGGTTTTACTTTTTTCATGTATTCGGTTAATTTATTTTTATCTGTAACATCACCCGTAAGGTGATTAATTTTATTATCCAGTTTACAAACCTGAAAATTGTCTTCTTCAGACTTGGGATCTAACGCATAACCAAAAACTTCAGCGCCCAATAAATTCAACCAAATGGATAACCACGAACCCTTAAATCCAGTGTCTCCGGTAATGAACACCTTTTTACCTTCGTAAACAGATTGCAAAACAGGAGAGCTTAATGTTGCCAAATCGCCCATTTACGATCTCCCTTCTTCCACAAATCATTAAAAAGCAGATAGTCCCTGTATGTATCCATTGATTGCCAGTAACCGTCGTGATTAAAAACCACTACTTCTTTTTCACTCGATGCTCTCACTAAAGGCTCTTGTTCCAGAATACAATTATCATCCTCACTCAAATAATTCAAGAACTCTTTTTTCATAATAAAAAACCCACCGCTGACTTTGCCATCTGTTGAAACGGGTTTTTCATTAAAGTTAGTTACCAAATTATCTATAATCGATAATTCACCGAATCTTGAAATAGGATTAACGCCGAGCAATGTAACAAGTTTATTCTGCTGTTTATGAAATTCCATTTCCTTATTTATATCAACATCCGTTAGTCCATCCCCATATGTCATACAGAAATTTTCTGTATTAATAAATTCCGCGCATTTTTTTATTCTAGCGCCCGTCATAGCTGCTTCTCCGGTATCAACTAAAGTTACTTTCCAGTTTCTTTCATCAACTCCGTTTTTACCATACAACCAGGTATCGAAAGTACCGAGATCAATTGAAAAGTCATTGTTATAAAATTTATAGTTTAGGAAGTAATTTTTAATTGAACTTCCTTTATATCCAAGCGCCAGAATAAAATTATTAAATCCATAGTGGGAGTAAATTTTCATAATATGCCAAAGAATAGGTCTGCCGCCAATTTCAACCATCGGTTTGGGTTTATATTCCGTTTCTTCACGCAGGCGGGTTCCCTGACCGCCGCACAATATTATTACGGGTACATCGGTATTTTTAGTTGTCATATTCAACTTTCAATTTGAAATATTTTCAAATTCCGGATCCCCTTTACTCCGAATGTTACTTTACAAAATAAAAATTCAGATTAATTGCTTTCTGAACATCACGCAACTTATTCCAAAATCGTACCATAATAATTGACTCATATTGTTTGATTTTTGATTAAAAACGATGTTAAAATTCGTCACATGGCTAATAATAGCCAGTTTTTTAGAATATCATTATGTTTTAATTCGGCAGAAAAGGATTAAAATGGAAACAAATTGTAAGTAAAATATTAGCTGTTTATTAATAGATAATAGATTAATGGGATATTGGAGAAAGGGAGAGGGAATAGTGGAAAGAAAAGGATGTGGAAATAGTAGAATAATAATTGAAAGATGGTAGAATAAAATATTCCATCACTTTAGTGTGTTGGGATGTATAGTAAAATTATTTAGACTATTACAATGAATTGATATTCCCAATCATTATTACGAGTACTATTATTTGAGTTGAAAATGTTTATCAGTTATTATCCACCACTAATTCCAGTTGACTGTTTGTTTTTCTTAATCCCTCGACTGCAAATTGATTATTAGGGTCATTTTTCACAGCCAATTCATACATGGATTTTGCTTCGTAATCATTTGCCTCGAGGTAAAATACTTCACCCAATCCGGCACACGCTTGTGATGATAGAGGGTTTAATTGCAGCGCTGTTTCAAAACTTTCCCTCGCGTTTGTAGTATCATTTTTTGCAAGATAGTTCAAGCCTTTTAAATTTTCATATGCGCTAATTATATCATTATCTGATTCTTCTTTGTATTGTTTATAGAACAACTCTTTATTCTGTTCAAGCGCCTCAATAGCTTTATCAAATTCTTTCAGTGTAAATAGCTCATATACAACCGTTAAAAATTCCGACAGAATGTTTTGTGTTTTATCTTTTAGAATTTCTTCGTTTTCATCATTTTCCTTTGGCTGGTCTAACGAAAAGTTATCGGCTGGTAATCCTAGTGCCAAGTTTACATTAAAAAGCAAATCGATGGCTTTGGTGTTGTTCTCGTCATTTTTAACCGCCCATTCCAACATTTGCTTAGCTTCATCAAAAAGCTGAGCCGAGTTAAAAACTTCGCCCAACCCGTAGCAGGCACGCGATGATGTAGGATCAAGTTCAAGTTCCTTTGCAAAATATTCTTCGGCAGATTGTAAATCACCAATAATCAGATACGTATTACCCAATAAGTTTATAATGTCGGGTTTGGTAATTTCATTAAATTCTCCCTTCTCAGAAGAATCGTATATTTCCAATGCTCCTAATAAATTGGCCGCAGCCTGCGCAAATTCTTTATTCTCTAAACTTTCGATAGCGCTCTTAAAGAAAACCTCAAAATTAGCTTTTAGAGATTCAATGAGATCATTATCAAGTGAATTATCCTCCGGTGAAAATCCAAGTTGAAGATTTACTTTTTTGAGGCCTTCCAAAGCGAAATTATTTTCAGGATCATTTTTAACCGCCCACTCATACATTGTCTTAGATTCTTTATCGTTAGCTTCCAAATAAAAGACTTCACCCAAACCCGCGCATGCCTGGGCTGAAACGGGATTAAGCTGCAGAGCATTTTCAAAACAGACCTGAGCTTCTTTTGTTTCATTTCTACTCAGATGATTCAAACCTTTCAAATTTTCATACGCGCTTATTATTTGGTTATCAGAATTTTCATCGTATAAAGAATAAAAGAGCTTTTCGTTCGTTTCAAGAATTTCTATGGCTTTACCGTATTCCTTCATTGAAAATAGTTCGTAAACAGCTGATAAAATTTCAGATAATACATTTTCTGTTTTATTTTTATCATAATCTTCATTTTGTTCAACGGAATCATTTTGTTCGGCCCCGTCTATCGAAAAATCATTTTCGGGTAGTTCAAGAATTTTGTTTACCAACTTTAACTGTTCCGAGGCTTTGTTGTTCGAATCATCATTAACTATGGCCCATTCAAACATCTGCTTCGCTTCGGGGTACATTTCAGCCGCAGTAAAAGTTTCCCCCAAACCCTGGCAGGCTCGTGATGATTGTGGATCAAGTTCAAGCTCGGCGCTGAAATACTCCTGAGCTTTTTGGTGATCACAAAGAATATTTGAGGAATTGCCCAATAAATTAAGGAGATCAGCTTTAGAAACATTTTCATATCCAGCCCGACTCGAATTATCAAAATGATTTAACGCTCTGTTAAGCTCTACAATCGCGCTTTCTGTTTCGTTGTCTTCCAAATGCTGCAAGCCTCTTTGTAATCCTTCAACGAATGTATCCTCATTAATCGCGTACATAAGTTTTCTCCTATTATACTGCTTTCCTTTAAGCCATATTTCTTCGGGATCAGCGCCCCATTTATTTATATATTTTTGCCTGTTCTTTTCAATTAAACTTAGATATTCATCCTCACCTTTTTTCCCAAAACTCGCCGAACCATAATGATGTATAAAAACATCTTCCGCAATAATAGTTTTATATCCGGCAAGCTGAGCCCGGAAACAGAAGTCGTCATCTTCTAAATTTCCGGGTGTAAATCTTTCGTCCAATCCACCTATTTTTTCTATTACTTCCTTTTTTATTAGGGTGCATAAAAAGGCTACGCGAGGAAATTCTTCCATCTTTCCCTTATTTTTTTTACTTACTTTTTTGGCGTACTTATACATTTCAGGAATAGTTGTATAAGTGGCGTTTTTATCATACTGTACTCCGCTTACACGATTGGAAATAGGACCTACAATACCAATCTTATCGTCGGACTCAGCGACAGAAATCATTCTTTCAAGCCAGCCATCTGTAACGAGAATATCATTATTAGCGATAACAATATATCTTCCGCTGCTTATTTTAATACCCTGATTAACGGCTATGGGAAAACCATAATTTTCATTATTAAATACAACTTTTACATTAGTGTTTTCACGAGACAATTCTTTTAGAAACTCAACCGTACCATCTGTACTTGCATTGTCAATAAAAATAAATTCGAATTTCTCAGCACCACTTTTTGCCACGGAGGCAATAAATTCTTTTGTGAAAGATAGTTCATTGAATAAAGGTGTTATTATGGAAACATCATAAATCATATCTTTTCCCTTGCTCAATAAATTGTATTCTTTTATCTGATTGTTTGCCGTTATAATCATATCACCATTAGCTTCTATTATAAAATCCGGAATAATTTTATCAATCCACTTGGAATGCAGCCTGCTTATATTTTCTGTGGCTTTATTAAATCGTTCCGCCCCGCTTTTGGATTCGTGGTGAATCAAAACACTTTTTGGTTGATAAATAATTTTATATCCTTTCTCACGAATATTGAAACACAAATCAACGTCTTCGTAACCGTTCCAGTATTCTTCGTCAAATCCGCCGGCTTCCTCAAATACATTTTTTCTAACTAGCATACAGGCCGCTGTTACAGCTTGGTATTCTAAAGAAATATTAGCCTTATCAAAATCTTTGGATTCATTTACGAACATATTTGACGCTAATAACGGATCATTAAATTTTTTGTGATTTAAAATCGCAATTCCGGCATGCTGAATTTTATTATCGGAATAAAGAAGTTTTGAACCAACCGCACCGACCTTCGGATCATGTTGAATTATTTTTAACAGTTCAGAAACAAAATCTCTGTCAAATTCCACATCATTATTCAGAAATAAAAAGTATCTGCCTCTGGCTTTAGCAACTCCCTGATTATTAGCTTTGGCAAAACCCAAATTTTTAGGATTATCAATTCTAACGATATTAGATTTTTCTTTATCTAAAGAATCCAGATACGCGGCAGTTTCATCATTTGAGCCGTTATTTACCAAAATCAATTCATATTGAAATGGGAATTGAATGTTTTCAAAACACTCGATTAATTTTCTAGTATAATTAATCTGATTGAACAATGGAACTACAATGCTAACAACAATGTCGGAACTGTTTATTCTGTTTTCTAAATCTTTCATCGTCGCCAATCGGTATTTCTCCAATTTTGGTTCGATTTTATATTTATTATAAATAATCTTCATTGTGTTCAGCATTTCTTCAAGTTTACTAAGACTCACATTCGAATCATCATTAAAATGTTTGTATTCCGAAGTTACAACAGGCAGATGATAGAATGAGTATTTTGTTGACAGCCTTAGCCAGAATTCCCAGTCTTCATGAGTCGAGAACGTCTCATCAAATAACAAATCATCTTTAACGATATGTTTATCGATAAGAAACGATTGTACCGTAGCAATATTGTGGATTAAAAGATAATTTCGGTCAAAATCTAAAGAATAGATGACTTTTTTGTCGATTACCTGGTTAGTCACTTTATCAATCAAAACTCGATAAGCATCTGAATATACAACAGCGGTATTAATTTTTTTCTGCGTTTCGATAAGAGTTTTTAAATGATTCTTATACAAAAGATCATCGTCATCAAGAAACGCTATATACCTTCCTCTCGAATTTTTAATTCCAATATTTCTTGAAGCGGAAGGTCCGCGATTAATATCGTTCACAAAATATTTTATTCGCGGGTCATTAAAAGAATTAATTAAGCCTGCAACATCCTCGCCTGCGTCGTTGATAACTAGAATTTCAAATGATTTATAGGTCTGTTTCAATACGCTATTAATTGCCTTTTGTAATAATTCAGGACGATTATGTGTAGGAATAATTACTGAAACAATTGGAATAGAATCGGAGTTTGATTTCTGCTTTTCAGAAATTTTATATTCATATAGCGGAATTTCCTCCAACAATCGATTTCGCATATCGGTCAATTGTTTGTCTTTACCAATACTACGAGCAATTTTTGTAGCATCAACAAATAATTCCTCATTTTTCGGGTTGCATCTTACAGCTGATGCGTAGTAATTATATGATAATTCCTTATCTGTTGGATATGCTCTTCCTAACAATTCTTGTGTTTCTGATGTTTCAAATAAATTTTCGCTGAGTATTTTAATAAGGTTTTCAATCTCTGAGAATTTATCATTGTCGGCGAGTTCGATAATTTTTTCAATTACCTTTTTATATCCATTCAGTGTATCATTAAGTTTTGAAATCCGTTCAACTTCAATATTATATTTTTGCGCTCCTAGCTTCAACAGATTCCGCGCATTTATATTATCGCCCATTCTAAGATAACATTGGAAAAGAAGCTCGAATGCTGTATCGTTATCGGTTAAATCGAGTTTCTCCAGATAAAGTGACGTGTTGTAGTAATCTTTAAAATTGAATAAACCCACTGCCGCGATATACAACGCCTCATTAAAAGAATCTTTGTGGTTATTCCAATCAAGATTTACAAAAATTTTATTTAAAACATTTTTGTTGAGTATTCTTCTGATTGTTTTTGATTCATAAGTATGATCTATAAAGTCACCGAAAGAAGCATTGGACTTGTGCTTACGATAATAGTATCGAATTTTATTCAGTTTATAAAATTTTGTTTTTGTCGCTATTCTCGACCAAAATTCATTGTCCTGCGCTCTCAAATATTCTTCGTTATAATAACCGTATTCTTCGTATAAAGATTTTCTGATTAACGAACCGCCGTCGGTAATACCACTCCCCCTCACTAAATTTTCGAGTATTCTATCATTTGTTGAAGTGTAATCCTCTGCGGAAAAAATTTGAAAATTCTCACCTGTTTCATTATCAAAGGCTTGGATGTTACAATAAATTACGTCAGTGTCGGGCTTATCATTTAAAATTGCGACATATTCCTGCAAAATATTTTCTTGAAGAATATCGTCATCGCCAAGCCATAGAATATAACTTCCTTGGGATTCCTTTATGCAGCGGTTGCGCGCAAAAGGTCTTCCCATATTAGAATCATTTTTATAATATCGAATTTTAGGTGAACCTATTTGTTCTATTACTTCCTTATTATTTTCTGTGGAACCGTCGTCAACTATAATAATTTCGTAATTTTTGTGTGTCTGGTTAAGAACTGATTTTATTGACTCTCCAAGGTATGCCGAACGATTATAAGTGTAAATACAGACGGAGATTAACAATTCTTCACTTTTATTTATCAGCCGGCTTTTTTCATTATTATATTCGGGAATAATTTTTTCCCTGCCAAAAATATAATTATGGAAATTTAAAAGTTCTATTCGTTCGTCAAGAAAGGAAAGTATAAGCTGGTAATCAAATTTAGTTTTAAACTTGTGAAGTATAGTTGGGAGATGACGTATTATTATTGATTTTATACTTTCCGATTCAGTATGGTACATTCGCGAAATTTTTCCGAGCCTGTAGTTTATTTCATCCTGCAAACTTGCGATAACTTCGTTGTTATTATTACTTATCTTGTTCTCAGTCCTTTGAGGAGGTTCCAACTCGATGTTGAAGCCTTTCTGGAATTTGAATTTAGAATCTTTATCGGGAAAGAACCCCTTTGATTTCAAATAATCGTCAAACTTTTGCGAAAATTTCTGATAAGAATATTTGCCGGACAAAATTAAGTCTTCGAAAGAACTTTCAACGATTTGTTTTCGAAATTTCTCATCCTGAAAAATTTCCATTACTTGTTTAATATTTGAAAAATCTTTTTTTAACGGTATATAATGTTGCATTGGTTTTAATATGCCGTTATAATTTCCTTCAAATAATATTTGAACTACCTTAAATGCGGCTGCTTCAAAATGCCGAGGACTTAATGTTCTGTAATAAACGGCATCTTCATAAGGTTTAAGAATTTCCTCATATGCTTCATCAAAGCCTGAATCGGGAAAATCTTCTAAATATCTATCCATTTTCATTCGTACTTCGCCGTTAAGGTCATAAACTGATACGCCCGCCTCTACGCCAAGCATAGCTTTACAATTTGCCACATATTGGAACCAGGAACCTCCGTAAATTCGTTTATTCTCCTGTGTTTCAATATCCAACTTCAAATTGTACCCGGCAACTGCTTTCTGAAAATTTTCGGCTATTAAATGTTTTTCCTGGGCGCCTTTTCCCATATAGAATGGAAGTTGTCTTGTACGGTATCCAATGTCTATTTTGCGTTTATTAAACGGTTTGGTTATTCTTTTTGATAATTCAATTAGGTTGTCGCTTACATAGCCCGTAAGATTAGTTTTTATGTCACTAACATTTGTATGTTTCTCGTAAACAAGTTTAAAATTTTCCGGCTCCAGCAAACTAAAAACACAATCTATTTTATATTGGTTTATAAAATCAAACCGCTGCCTGCAGTAGTAATATTCATCCTGGAAAAAAACAATTTTGAAACTTTTTTTTGATTCCCCAATAAACATTTTAAACTCATCCGACATTGGATATGGATAAGTTCCAAAAAGAGAATAATGTAATATTATTACAGGGAATTGCATATGCCTTAGTTTTTCGGGGAATCCGAGTCCAGTGTTAATTTTAATTACGTTAAACTGGGAATAATCCTGAAAAGCATTCAGATGTTCAAGAATGTTCGCGGCGTTATTACTTAAAGGATGGTGATAAAGAAGCAGAATTGTATTATGAACCTGTGCATCCGAACTTGAAACAATATCAATTTTCTCTTTTTGCATCTCGGTAAATGAAGTGTCAAAGGGAAGTGACATTTCAGGTTTTATTTTAAAGAGCTCAGCATTGGCAGCCCTGTAAAGATTGCTATCATAAACCTGTTTTGAGTATAAAGCCAGTTCATACCATGCATCCTCATCCATTTTTACTTTAAAGGCTCTTTGAATATATTCGTAAGACTTTGCGTAGTTAGATGATAGTCTTTCAATTTTAGCTAATGAAATAAGCGCGTAATAATCATTTGGCGATATTTGCAGAAGTTTAGTGCAGCATTCACTTGCCGCAGAATACCTCCCTGTAACCATTAAGATACTTCGCAGAAGGTTTAATCCGTAAACATTTTCCGGCAGTAATTCAAGAAATTCCCGTATGTATGATTCAGATACATAATACTTCTGTTCATCGAAATATATTTGCGCCAAAACAAGATAGGTGTCTGGATAATTAGGAGCATTCTTCTTAGCCTTAAATAATAATGGCAAAGCTTCAGAACCGTCACCCAATTTTGAAATTATGCTGGCATAGATAGAAATATATTTTGGATTGTCAGGAAATATTTTAGACAAATTAAAGCTGGATGATTTTGCCGATAAATAATCTCCTGACTTAAAATGCTTCGAAAAAATTTTATAATATTTTTTCTCAAGACTACCCTGAATTTTACTTTTCAAATCGAATAATTCTTCAGAAATATCCTCAAATCCAGGCTTCTCGAATTCAATAATCGCCGCACTCACCTTTTCTAAAAAATCCGGATTAAATAAATCTGTTTTGCTGACAGATACTTTCCGATCTAAAAGTGATTCGGATAAAACGTACTGAACAAAATTTTCATAACTATATTTACCAGATTCAACAATATCTTTATACGCGTTATCGGTAATTTTTTCCCTAAGATTATCATCCTCAACTATTTTAAGCACTTCATTTAGATTACAATAGTCCTTTTTTAATTCTATATAATGAACACCCGGTTTTAGAATGCCATTGTAGTCCCCTTCCATCAATATTTGGCAAGTTCTTGTTGAGCATGCTTCGAGCTGCCTTGGAGAAAGCGCGAATAATTTGAGGTTTCCGTCTTGAGCAGGGTAACAAGCTTCGCGAATCTCTAAAAAACTTGCACCGGGATGCTGAGATTCGTAAAACTCAACTTTTCTTCTAATTTCGCCATCTCTGTCAATAACGCTGGATCCGCCTTCAACACCTATAAAATATTTGCACAATAACATAAAACGAGACCAGGCATCACCCAGAAATACATCGTTTTCTGCGATGGATATATCTGTGGAAATTTTTGTTCCAAGTGTAGCATTTTTGAATATTTCGGCAATTTCACCTTTAATATATCCCTGTTTACCCAACCATGCTCTGCCCCCACGCGCGCGATAGCCGATATCTATAATTCTAGTTTTAACTTTATCCGCCAAATTATTTATTCTATCAACTCTGCTATTTTCAAGATATCCCGTAAGGACTTCGTGAAATTTTACATAGTTAAAATCAACGTTGTTGTATATAATTTTCCATTCTGATTTGGGCGATACCGAAAAAACATGAGAAACACCGAATATATTAATAAAATCACAAAGTACATTTGTATAGATCCATTCATCCTGAGGTAAAGCAATTTTTACCGAATTAGATTCTTTTAGTGTTTTTAATTTATCGGAGTGGATTAATTCTGTAAACTCTTTCGTTTCCCAGCGATGCGATAAAAATATGGTGTGAAATATTATTAAGTCAAATTCTAAATCTTTAATTTCGTCGGCCAATTCTGTTGAGTAAAATGTATTCAAATAATAGACGTTATGCGTGGAGTATTTCTCAAAACAATATAGATGGTCGATTATTGTAGTCCGCATTTTCCTACTTGGATGGTGTAAAACAACAAGAATATTTAATTTGCTTTCAACATTCTTCACAATTTCCGGAGTTAAAAATGATAAAGATTTTCTTTGCTCATTACTGAATTTCTTATTTTTTAAAAATTTTTCCAGTTTAGCAAAATGTTCAGGACTAAAGTCAGCGATCATATTGAGCGGTTTCCTCATAACAATGAAAACAAAAGTTCGAATTTCTTTAAAATGTTCAATGATATTGTACGAACATTTGTTTTCAGCGAAAATCATACCATTGAATAACGCTGTTTTTGAGTTGTTTTGGTATGGTTATTAATCCATTTTTCTGCACATGGCTATTATCAGCCAGAAATGTGCATTCC
>PGYT01000063.1 GCA_002839805.1 Ignavibacteriae bacterium HGW-Ignavibacteriae-2 | reverse complement strand
TCGATAACAAAATATTTTTGCTCGATGCACTGGCGTCGCGTTCACTTTTTATATTTAATAAAAATGGCGAAGTACTCCAGAAAATAAAGGGTTATAAAGATAAATATTTCAGATCTCCTACTGACTTTATTATTAATCGAGATAGTACAATTAGTATAATAGATATTAATCATAGAAGAATTGTTGTATTTGATAAACAATATAATTTCAAGGATAAATTCATTTTTAATAATATGACATTTTTTTTCGAATCTTACTTTCAGAAGATTTATTATTTTGATTTTACTTATATGTGCAATAGAAGAGGTTCGGATCCGAATTTAATAATTACAAATTCAGATTTTGAAATTATTGACACTCGATTTCCTACAAATGACCTTGAATGTATGTCAATTTTTGAATATTCAACATTTTCGAGAATTAATAATACGCTTTATTACACTCCACTTTTTAACGATACCGTATATATACTAGATTCACTATCAATCACTCCGCACAAATTAATAGATTTTGGTCATAATAAATTTAACCCGAAATCCGTTTATCCGGAGCAAACTCCAAACTTTAAGTATAATACCGTAATGAATTCAGAATACGCGTATAACTTTACAAATTATTTTGAAAACTCAAATTTTGTTGTTTTTAATTACAGTTATCGCAAAAGTGATTACTTTGCGGTTTATAATAAATTTAACAATTATTCGAAGGCTGTTAAAAGAGTAAACAACGATATCGACAATACACCATTGAGTTCGGTTTTTTGGGCGCAGGATTCAATGCTTGTTTTTTTTGTTGAAAATGAGATTGATGAAGAGGCGAATAAATTATTTAATGATAGTATTCGTGTAACCATGAAATATAACGGACAGAAGAATATAACGTTAGCGCTTGCTAAATTAAAAAAGTAAACAAAATTAATAAGTTCGGAATAGAATCTATTCAAATAAAATATTTTAAGATTTATTAAGTATAGTGTGCCGCATAATAAAGTATACAATTCAGTCAAGGCGAACAGACTTTTTTCTACTTTTTATCTTAACTCCTTTTTTCCTACAAGTAACCAAAAAAAATAAGTAAAAAAATTGCAGTGTATTAAAAGCAGCTTAGCGAAAAAATCAAATTTAATTGTAATTTTGTGTTTTATAATTATTGGAGATCAAATTGTTAGGCGGAATATTCGGAGATATTGTAGGATCGGTTTATGAGTTCAAGGAAGAAAAACCCGATTACAACTTCACTTTGGTCAATAAGTTAAATCATTTTACAGACGACACAGTTTTAATGGTTGCTTTAGCTGATTCAATTATAAATAACAAACCCTTTTCTGAAAAAATGAGAGAGTATTATTTTAATTACCCAAGATTAACCTACGGCGGAAGTTTTCATAAATGGGCTAATTCAATTAATATGAAAGGTTATAATAGTTGGGGAAACGGGTCGGCAATGAGGGTCGCTCCGGTAGGATTTTATTATAATTCTTTGGATGATGTTTTACAAAAAGCTGAGGAATCAGCGTCTGTAACTCATAATCATATTGAAGGAATTAAAGGAGCAAAAGCTGTTGCGGGGGCCATATATTTGGCGCGAACTACAAAAGATAAAAAAAATATATCAGAGTTTATAAAACGAAAAATTGGATATGATATTAATTTCGAATATGATGAACTTGTAACTAATTACAAATTCGATGAAAGTTGTCAGGGGACAGTTCCGCAGGCAATTTATACATTTCTTATCTCGGAAAATTTTGAAGATTCAATCAGAAAGGCGATTACAATAGGAGGGGATTCGGATACTCTAGCCTGTATTAATGGAGTAATTGCCGAAGCTTTTTATGGTATTCCTGAGAAGTTCAAAAAAATAGTTTATTCGAAGTTGGATCAAAAATTAACCGAAATTGTAAATGAATTTTATTCGCGGATTTAACACTGTAAAAACAAAAATAAATATTTAATCATTCAGCGAACACGTCTGGTGCGATATAAAAATAAACCGCAATCCAGACATACTCAACTGATTTAGTCAATTAACCGATTCATATTAAATAAAATTATTTTATTTAAAACTTCTTTCGAATAAATCTTTAATTGCTTTCTTACCGTTCTCTTCCAAAAATCGTGTTCCCGTTCCAACAAAATGTAAGTGTTTAATTACGGGTGCTTCGTCAACAGGAATCCAATTCAGGTGGCTCCATGTAAACCAGGCGTCACGTTTTTGATCGAATACAAAAATAGGTTTGTTGCATAACTTTGCAAACTCCGCGCCCCAGCCCGTTCCGCCTTTTACGGTATTGTCAGCCAAAATTTCTCCAACTACATAAATTTCTTGACCATTGTTAATTTGATACCATATACTTTGCAGAATTTTTCTGAATATCGGAGTAGCGGGAAATTTTCGGTTCATCAATTTAGAAACGTAATCTAAGCTTACATCGCCGTTTTTTAACTCATCATGATTCAACATTCTAATTCCACGCCGGCGTGCTAACGCGTGTCCTTCGAAAGTGAAATTTACTTCTTCTATTCCAAAGAGTTCGGCAGTAGCTCCAAATTCCGCTTCGGCTCCATTTATACCGCCGCTAAACAAAATAAAATCTTCTTTCTTCATTAAATCTTCCTTTTATGATTTATAATTAATGGGATATCAAAATTCAACTAATAAAAACTAAATACGCAGATTTGTAAGAAAAGTGTATTTCGGTTACAGAAAATATACGCAAACTTTGATTTACTATAAAGTTTAACCTCACCTTTTAACTTTAGTTTAAAACCGGAGTATTTTAATAAGTTGTAGTTTTTTACAGAGTTTTTGAAATACTGGTAATTGTAATTGTTAGCTATAAAAAGTCCGTCACTGAAAAAATGATTTTTTATTAATTATGATCATTCAGCTATTTATTTTTTTTAAAATGACTTCCTGTCACTTTGCTGTTTTTCACGTCAAGATAACTAGTTCTAGTAATTAGAGTAATTATAAAATCCCATTAAAAAAAATATGATGAACTAATAAAATATATTCTGTGTTATTTATTGTAATCCATAAAATGATAAATAAAAAAAAGGGTGTAACATGAAAAATAAATTTATAGCGGCAGTATTATTTGCTCTTATATTGTCAATATCTGTTTTCGCGCAGAAGAAAGATATTGTAGAAACAGCAATAGAGGCAGGAAGTTTTAAAACATTTGCTAAAGCTTTAACCGAAGCCGGATTAATAGAGACTTTGAAAGGTAAAGGTCCTTTCACGGTTTTCGCTCCAACAGACGATGCTTTTGCAAAATTACCAAAGGGTGCTTTGGATAATTTGTTAAAAGATAAAGAAGCATTAAAAAAAGTACTTCTTTATCACGTTGTGAGCGGTAAAGTAACAGCAAAAGATGTAATGAAATTAAAAAAAGCAAGTACAGTCGAAGGTCAGGATGTAGCCATTTCCGTTATGGATGGGAAAGTAATGATTAATAAATCACACGTTACAACAGCGGATGTTGCCGCATCAAATGGGGTGATTCACATTATTGATGCAGTTTTAATGCCTAAAGAAAAAATGAAAGATATAGTAGAAACAGCTATAGCGGCCGGAAAATTTAAAACACTTGCTAAAGCTTTAACCGAAGCCGGATTAATTGAGACTTTAAAAGGTAAAGGTCCATTCACAGTGTTCGCTCCAACAGACGATGCTTTTGCTAAACTTCCAAAAGGGACTTTAGATAACTTATTAAAAGATAAAGAAGCATTAAAAAAAGTACTTCTTTATCACGTTGTAAGCGGCAAAGTAATGGCAAAAGATGTAGCTAAATTGAAAAAAGCAACAACAGTAGAAGGTCAAGATGTAGCCATTTCAGTTATGGATGGTAAAGTAATGATTAATAAATCGCACGTTACAACTGCTGATGTTGCCACTTCAAACGGGGTAATTCATATCCTTGATACAGTATTAATGCCCAAAGAAGCTAAGAAAAAATAATAATATTGCTTATAGGGGACTTGAAAAAGTCCCCTATCCTTTTTATCTGCCTTTAATAATTTTCGTAGAAATTTATACTCCTTAGAAAACACTACCATTAAAAAAAATATATTGATAATAGTTTTATAATAAATTTTCACTGCAGATTTTTTGTAACCTCATCTTTTAAATATCCATTTTGAAGAAAACGGTATAAATTTTTACCCGGACATACAGTAGCTGATGAATAATCTTTGTGTCCACGGATTGAGTCTACCGGAACATTATATTTCTTTGCCAGCCATGTCATCGTATTAACCACCGCTTTTAGTTGATGCTGATTCGGCTGAACCTCTTCAAAATTTCCTACAACTTCAATAAGGGCATGACCAGCAGGATCGTACTCAGTGTTGGTATCCCCGGCGTATTTTATGTCTCGTCCTTCATAAACTTTTCCATCAAGATCGATGATATAATGGTACGGGATATCGATCCACTGTTTTTGAGATCTTGACCAGGATTGAAGATCTTTCAGATATTTTACCGGATCTTTCCCTTCGGGAAAACTAACCCCTTCATGATGAAGAGTGATATGAGAAATTGTATGCTTTTTTGCAAGTGAATCAACTGCCGGCGTTCCGCCCCACTGGTGTACAGTAATAATATTTTCCTCAAATTCATTCTGAGAAAAATGTTTTGAAACTGAGCAGGAAGAGAGGAAATACATCCCTAAATATATTGCAAATGAGCGAAAGGAAAAATTAATGTATTTGTTCATAATAAATCAGTTCCTTTGATTTGAAGTTGCGTTCAAGACCGCTATATATTGAATAAATGATTTGCGTTTGAAACTATATTTTTGCCCTCTAAAATAGATTTAAAATAAATTCCCGGTTTTGAACGATAAAAGTGAGAGTATTGATTTTGAGTATTTTTTACTCCTGAAAAATGTATCAGTTAACTGCAAAACTATAAATGTATAATATTATTTTTCAAGGATAATTTTAGACAATTTTTTGTTACACTCAGAAAACTAAAGGTAATAATTTCATCTGTAATCATTATTAAAAAATAATTTATAAAACAGATATCAATAACTGCACTTTAAAATTGCCCTTTATAACCTTCGACTTTAGAAATACACTTCCTGCAGAAAGTATTTCCCTTTATATCGACTTCTTCAATTCCATGTGACGCATGCATCACGCAGCCCCAATCAATGCAATGGCGCAGACCGTAACAATGTCCAAGCTCATGCAGCGCTTCTTTAATCGTTCGCTCCAATAATAAATTATCGTTGGATATACCGGAATAGAATTCTTCATGCAGACGGCAGACGGAAAGGATTGAATGTTTCCCGTTAAGCTGAGCTTCACCGAAAATAAAAGTTAAAGCCGGTACAAAAAGATCCACGTCGGTTAATAAAATTACTTTTCCGGCAAACACATCCGAAAGTGTTATTGCCTCAGCAATAATTTGCGTGGAAAAATATTGCCCGCGATCAATTGAATAGAAATCATCAAGATTTATCTTTAGGTCAATAACATCAATTCTAGACGATAATCTTTTCGATAATTCTTTAACAAGATTTTGTAGCAGCAAATTGTTATAAAAATTAATTGGTGCGATAAAGATATCCATCAATACTCATCTTTACGGAGGCTGTACTTATTTATTTTATTATAAAGTGTAACTCTGTCAATCTCAAGCATCTGAGCGGTTTTAGAAATATTCCAACCGGTTTCATTTAAAATTTTCAGAATATATTTTTTTTCCATTGATGAAAGACTTTTCTCGTCACTATCCATTCCCAAGTTAATACAAGAAACATGAAATGGCAGATCTTCAACATTAATAGATTCAGATTTCCCAACCACCATTGCTCTTTCTATCGCATTTTCCAATTCACGAACATTGCCAGGCCAATCATAGTTCGTTAGAAAATCCATCGCCTCTCTGGAAACATTTTTTATCTTTTTATTCATTACAGTAGAAAATTTATTAATAAAGAAATTTACAAGCAGAGGAATGTCGTTCCTTCTTTCACGTAGAGGAGGTATTAAAATTGCAAATACATTTAATCTGTAATATAAATCTTCTCTGAACTTACCCGCTTTTACTAGTTCTTCCAAAGGTTCGTTTGTAGCGGTTATTACTCTAAAATCACTTCTAATTAATTCATTTCCGCCAACCCGGTTGAACTGTTTTGTTTCAATTACTCTCAACAATTCAATTTGCATCCTAACTGAAATTGAGCCGATTTCATCAAGAAAAATTGTTCCGCCGTTGGCCATCTCAAATTTTCCTTTTCTTTTGAACTGAGCTCCTGTAAATGAGCCTTTTTCGTGTCCGAACAATTCGCTTTCAAGAAGCGATTCAGCCAAAGCACCGCAGTTAACTGTAATAATAGGAGAATATTTTCTTTTGCTGTTTATGTGAATTGCTTTTGCCACCAATTCTTTTCCTGTACCGCTTTCACCTCTTATCATGACTGTGGTATCTGTATGCGCCACAGAATGAATCAGTTCGAAAATTTTTTTCATCTGAAAACTTTCGCCGATCAAATTATCCGGTCTGATAATTTCATCTATATTCTCTTTAAGCTGCGTATTTTCAATTTTTAGTGCGCGTTGTTCAAATGCTTTTTTAACTAGGTGGGCAAGTTCGTCGGGATCGACAGGTTTTGTTACATAATCATAAGCCCCGGTTTTTAATGCTGTAATCGCAGTTGGTACAGATGCAAAAGCTGTAATGAGTATTATAAGTGCATCTTTATCTATCGCTTTAATTCTGGTTAACAATTCCAATCCGCTGATTCCAGGCATTTTCATGTCAACAAGAAGAAGGTCATATTTTTCATTTTCATATTTTTTTAAAGCAGTTTCACCATCTTCTGCAGTATCAACAAGGTAATTTTCGTCTTCGAACCAGTGGTAAAGAGATTCCCTGACAATTTTTTCATCATCAACAATTAATATTTTTTCTTTTTTATCCATAAAGCTTCCCGTTAAGCGTATTGTTCATTTTGTGGTAATATTACTTTAAAAGTTGTTCCATTCGCAGATGTTTTTTCTACTTCTATTTTCCCTTTATGATTTGCAATTATTCCATAGGCAACGGCCAGCCCAAGCCCGGTACCGGAGGTTTCTTTTGTCGAATAAAACGGCTCAAAGATATGAGGTAAATCTTTATTCGTAATTCCTGTTCCCTCATCAATTATTCTGATGACGACGTTATTATTTTCAAGAGTTATATTAAGTTTAATTATTCCGCCTGAAGGCATTGCTTCGATTGAATTTATTAAGAGCGAGATTAATGCCTGTTGAATTTTATATGCACTGCAGAATAATTCAATTGGTTGTTCAGAATATTCCTTAATTAAAGTTATACCGTTCATCTCAAGATGATGATTAATAACAGTAATACTGTGATAAATTATCTTTACAAGGTTTTCCTTTGTAAATTCATCCCGTTCAGAGTGTGAAAAAATCAGCAAGTCTTTTACAATTTGTCCGCATCGAGCAGATTCATGAGAAATTAATTCAAGATATTCAATTATTTTTGAATGCTCGGAATTCGTCTGCATAGCTTGTAATTTTTTCGTGATCAATTTGCTGTAGGTTAAAATTCCTGCCAGCGGATTATTTAACTCGTGAGCTACAGTAGCGGATAGTTTCCCGAGTGAAGCCAGTTTTTCAATTTGATTTACCTGGTTATAAATATTTTTGAGTTCTTTCGTCTTTTCGTTCACTTTGTCATTTAAAGTTTCCGACCAGTTTTTTATTTCTTTATAGGCTTCATCAAGATTTGTTGACATTTCATTAAACCGACGAGCCATTTGTCCCAGCTCATTCTTAGAATTAACTTTAATTTTATAGTCCAAATTTCCGTTGCCTACCTCATCAATTCCTTCCTTTATTTGTTCGATTGGTTTATAAACTAAAACTGAAATGAATAAACCGGAAAAAAAAGAAATGAAGATAACAATTAGAACAGAAGCCAGAATTACTTTCCTTGTACTGCTATGGATAATTAAATCAAGTTGTTCAAGCGAAACACCAACGTCGAGAACCCCCAGTATACGAACATTTGAAGGATGGGCATGGCAGTCGGCATTCGAGCAATCCGGTTCATTTTGGATCGGATTAATTAAACCAAGTACACGTTTATTCTCTGAATTTTTATAAACTCTCATTTTATTTTGTTTTGTTAATGTTTGCAGCGGAATAGAACTGTTATGACAAACTATGCAAGCTTCCGCTGTTAAATCAACCTTATTGAGGATTTCTTTGGGGTTGGAAGAAAAAACTATTGTACCTAGTTTGTTGTAAATACGTATTTCTTCAACACCTATTTCAGAACGAAGTGTATTAATTATTTGATGAACATCTTCCCGGCGGTTTAAAAGCATGCTATAACGCATCGACTTTTTAATTATATCGCTTATATTATATGATGTCTGAAATCTAGTTTGAGTTAAATAATTTTCAAGATTATTTAAAATAAAGTAGGTATAAATAGAAAGAATAATTATCAGAATTGATGAAATAGAAATTATGAGACGAACACTTAATCTATTTAGTACCTTAGTTTTCATAATTCCTAAAATCTTGTTACCACAAAAATAGTCAATACTTAAGAGACTTCCACTCGGTCCGATCTATTAATTTGTTTTTAAAAGGATTAATATTTGTATGCGGAGCAAAGGAATTCAACTTGATTAACATATCGCTGAAAAATCGTTGACAATCAATACGAAAGTTATTTTTAGATCTTTAATGAATTTAAAATGTTTATATATTTTTTATTACCCACAAGCTGATGTAGAAACGTGATTTGCTTCCCTCCATCCATCATTGTATTGCCGACTTTAGGTGTATAGGATTTAAGTTGTTCTATAATAGTAATAGCTCTTTCATGCATTTTAGCCCATTCTTCTACAGATAGTCTACCTTCAGGTATATCTTGATTTACACCGCCTATTATAGCAAACCACTTAGAATTAAGTGGATTATCAATAGGATCCCCAACTTTATCGTAAATCAGAAAATTTTTAGGCGAATTAAGATTAACAGTTCCCCAAGCGCCAAATATCTGGATAATCTGCTGTCCAGCGGTAATTTTTTTGCCGCACTCACATACCTGCACGGAACTTACAGAATCGAGGAAACAAATTAAAATAGGATTGATGCCCAGATAAAAAGTATTCAGACATATTTCCCTGGCGATAAGATTGTTATTTAAATATATAATATTGTTATCATACTTAATTTTTCGCAATTGATTGAAGATAGTATTTACAATATCTGTTTTCCCGCAAAGGCTTGAGTCCTTTGCATTCACCAAGTTTCTCATAACTTTATCAAAAAGGCAATTTTCACAATCAAAATGATTATCGCATAATTTGTACTCAATCACCTGAGAGGCCATCCAAATACATTTTAGCTTCTCATAGTTATTATTACTGGTGCCATTTTCACTATTCATATATATCACTTAAAAATTAATAGTTATGATTTATTTGCACTCTTCCATTTACAGGGTCTTCGGATTCCTCGTTAACAAACAGGGGAAAATATTTAGCTATCAATCTGAAAGCGAACAACGCAAGTACAACAAGCATCATTGTAATGCTTATTTCATCGAATGAAGGGAAATAATTTACTCCTGACGAAGCGGCTAATCCTGTAATACTCACATTCAATCTATTCAGAATCAATCCAGAAATCACAAAGATCGAAATTATATACAACCATTTTTTATCTTCTCTAAACTTTCGGAAGCTTAATACGTAGATGGGGAGTATGGTTCCAAGAATTATTTCCAAATCGAAAAGATATGTTTCAGTTGAAAATATAGTTAAATAGATAAGTTTACCATTTTCAACAAAATCATATATTTTTAATAAAAAGCCTGCTATCAAAGCAATTAAAACAGCAAAAGCGGCACCTGATAAAACATCCATTTGTAATCCGGTATTATAAAAACCGTCCTCTTTAGTAAAAGATCTGGCGATTAGAAATGACTCAAAGATTATCATCGACAAGCCAGCGGCAATACAAGAAATATAAAAATGTACTGGAAGCAAAGATGAATACCACAGTGGATGCAATTTACCGGGGACAATTAAATATAATGAGCCGAAAGAAGATTGATGAAGAGTCGAAAATAAAACACCTGCGATAACGATGGGGATGGAAATCATTTTCAGAATTTTTATAGGCGCTTTGAAATTGAATTTTTCAAGTACAACAGGAGCAAACTCAAGCATAAGTACCGTAGTGTAACAAATTAAACACCAGGTTATTTCGAACATTACAGAATGAATATTCCACATTACAAGCGGATGCCAAAAATTTTCGGGTCTTCCCAAATCTACTACCAGCAGGCAGACTACAACAGAATAGCCAAGAAAAGCCGTTAGAATTGCTGGTCTTACCAATGGCTCAAACTTATGAATGTGAAAAATGTGAACAGTAGCGGCGATTGTAAATCCAGCGGCGGCAAGACCAACACCAAGAAAATCGAATCCAATCCATAGACCCCAAGGCACGGTATCATGCAAATTTGTTGTCGCTCCAAGTCCTCGGGAAAATCTAAAATAAGTTGAAAATAAACCCATTGTTACAATAATTACTGATACCACTTTCCAAAATGTTGGTTTTAAAATTTCACTTGCTTTCATAAGTATTAATTTCCATTAGTCTGTTTTTTTTCTTCTTTAGCTATTTGATTTTTTCTTTTTGTAAGCCAATACATTGCGCTTAAAAATGCTCCTCCACCCACAACGACCGATGGAATTTTTTCCATTGCTCTCATTGTAAATTCAGGCATAGGTTCTAGAGGTAAATTCGAACCAAATCCTAGTTGCTCGAACGGTACAGGTGAGATAACCAGAACATGGCTGCCTCCGGCTTCTTCTAGTCCGTATATATGCTGATAGTACTTGTCGGGATTTTCTTTAAGTCTTTGCTTAGCTATTTCAATAATTTGGTCCATATCGCCGAACAATGCAGCTTCAGTTGGACAAGCATCGACGCATCCGGGCAGCTTACCGGTTTTTACTCGCTCATCACATAAATTGCATTTGCGTACTCTGGGATGTGTTGTTCCCCACTCGTATCGGGGGATTTTATGAGGGCAAGCCTGCATGCAATATCTGCAGCCGATACATTTTTCAGCGTCATAGACTACTGCTCCAGTTGGACTCTTAGTAATAGCGCCTACCAGACAAACGGACGCGCAAGCCGGATCGTTACAATGCATACAAAGTTTTCGAGCGTACAATTCTCCGTATTGTTCAACAACAGTAAAAGTGTTATCCGAAAGATGATCTTTTAAAAAATCGTTATTTGTTTGCGGCAATTTATTTACCTCTTTGCAAGCTTCGTAGCAGGAACCGCATCCTATGCAAAGCGTAACATCAAAGAGAATTCCTTTTTCTTTAAACATTTATTTTCCAGTATTTATAATGAGAGAAATTCTTTTTCAAAATCATCTGTACTTTGGTTAACTAAAGTAGAAGTCATGTCGCTGGATAGAGAGCCGCCATCATACATTGTTGTACCCGCTGTCTCAATGTTTGGCGAATGATCATCAATGAAACTTTTTAATTTTATAAATTCTTTTTTCATCCAGTTTGATGCTTCACTTCCCGATAAAAATATATTCCTGTTTCCGGGCAAATCTTTTGATATTAGCTGAACGCCCCATGTTTCATATGGGTCGGAAATTATTTTTCCAATGATATTTGTGTTAACAGATTTAACTATTCCGTTAACAGGGGAGGGGAACTTAACTATTTTATTTCCGTAACTTCCTTCGAATATCATTTCTCCGCGTTTAAGTTCTTTACCCACTTCCGCGAATTTCAAAATTGATAATGTCCCCAATGCTATGGTTCCAAACGTATCAATTCCGATATCAATCAATTCGTCGGTATTCCTCTTTAGCCACGTATGTCCTTTTGAGAAAAAAATATTTTTGGGGATAGTTAAATTATTTTCATCAAACATTAATAAATCAAATTGAGGCAAAGACGGTTCAAATGCGGGATGATTTTTTCCTTGAATTTTTAATACAAGAAGATCAAGTGTGATTATTAATAAAAATAAAATGAGAACAAAAATTGCGACCATAATAAATCCTAATTATAAAAATTATTTCATTTTTTATTGATTAATACTTTCATTTGTTTCTTTTGGCTTATTTGCATCCATTACAGATTGGCTGGATTTTTCTTCAGTGTGGGGTTTCCCGCCATCATACATTGTTTCGGTAGCAAGTTTGATTGTCGGATCGAATCTAGGACTATAAGTTTTTGAAACTTTGTTTTTCTCTTTTGATGCTGAAATTAATGGTTCCACTACAAATCGGACCAGCAAATCAACAGCAACTAAAGCTAAAATCAGGCCTATTAAAAAAACTATCATGATAATCTCCTTGTACTTTTAATTGTATTTTAGAAAGGGCAATAAGCATACCAGCAATTATATTTTTTTATCATTCTTCTAAGTTATTGTTATGTAAGGAGTTATGCTTCGGGTGTTGATTTGTTAAACGATTATACGAAAGGAAAGTGTAAATATATTAAACAGTGAGGTGTTGAAAAAATTTACACTATTATCAAAAGATATTACGGATTATACATTTAATTGTATTATTCTTATTCAGAAACTTTTTGCAATTGTATTAGCTCTAATTCTACTTATTATAGTGCCGCAGCAATATTTTGTTTTTCATCATTATAATTCTACATATAATATTTTATTCTTAATTTCATTCTGTCCTGAGGATATATTGAACTGCAATATTTTACATATATCAAATTTTACAGTGCAATAAACATGGTTTCGCTTAATTCCTTTATTTACATCAAAATTACTTAAGATAGTTTTGTGCTAAATTGTATCTACTGCTAATATGTGAAACCGAGTAACTTATAGTAGAATCAATCTTTGTATCAGATTTAAGAAATGAATTGTTGATAATTACAGAAAGATGCGCGAATACATCCTTGACGGGTTTAATTGAGTAAAAATCTTGTGGTGTAAAATAAATCGAGTATTTTTTTAAATACTCGATTTATTGTAAGGAGAAATCAAATGGGATAAAGGCTATTAGGCGTATTTGTCCATGATTGAACCGGTTTTTTCACCAGTTTGATTTTGAAGAATTTGCAGAAAAGATTGTATTTCCTCTTCGGAAATGTCACCGCTTTGAAGCTGACTCATTAAGTCGGTAATAAATTCAGGTGGTTTTGGTCTTCCTTCACCTTTAACTCCTTGCGGACCGGGTCCTTCCGGCATGCTGAAACCAGATTCTTCAATAATACTTCTAAGATCTCTCGAAGGGGTGATACCGGCATCTTTAATTTCAGACATCATGTTGTCAAAATCCGATTTCGAAACATTTGACGAATCGTATTTAGAAATTATTTCAGTAACCGTCTTTTTTTGTTCATCGGTTAATTTTTGAATTGATTGTTGTAAAGAACTATTCATTGCGCTGGAACTACTAATACTGCTTATCATTACAACCCCGCTATTTATGATTTATATAAGTATTTATAAAAGCATAATAAATAATCGGAGAACTGTAATTTTATTGAATGGTTAAAATGAGATTAAATATGGTTAAAATGTTCCTTAATAAATTGTTGTCTAAACATTAGTGGAGTTATATATGTGTGTTTTTTGAAAAACTTATTAAAGTTGGTAGGGTCTGTAAAACCCATAGAATAACTTATTTGCTTAACAGTGTAGGGAGTATCAGATAGCAACTTTTTTGAATTCTCGATAATTCTTTCCTCAATATAAACTTTTGCTGTTTTCCCAAAATATTTTTTTGTTATATAATTTAGTTTTTTCGTTGAGACAGCAAGTATCTCTGCATAATATTTTACAGATCTGGAATACTTAATATCCTTTAGCAAACATAAAATAAATTTTTCTAACAGATCTTTGTCATAAAGGTTAACGCAAATATCATCGTTTTTCATATCACTGTGATAAATATTTTCAACAGTTTCCATTAAAACCTAGTGTTAATTAATTCTACGAAATTAATTTATTGCCATTCGGCCAGCTGTTAAAAGCTTGCTTTTCGAATTGCATATTACCATCATTGTCTTTGTATATGTTGATCCACACGCGCCATTTTTCATTATCCATTTCAGGATAATCCAAGAGGTAATGACTGCAGCGGCTTTCTTTGCGCATAATTGAAGCTTTCAATTTCATTTCAGCGCTGATAATCATGTTTTTTGTTTCATGTACCAATCTTAGCTCGTGCTTATTGGATGCTCTCAGTAATAACATGTGTTGATCACTTAACTCGTCGATGTACGATAATGCTGCTTTAGGTATATTCTCTTTTATAATGAAAAGAACAAAGTTTGGAACCATTATCCCTTGTAATATTTAAGTTACCCAGGCAGGGCTATAACCGGCTCCTCTTTTTAACGGAGCAAGAATCTCTTCTTCTATTTTATAGATTTAAGAAGCCGAAATATTTGGGGCTTCAGTTTTTTTATAATATTCTGCCGCAATGGCACCCTGAACAGCTGAGCCGGTTAATGAAGTCCCTACCCGAGAATAAATAGCTCCTGCAATATAGGAGCCCAATGCATCCACCAATATTGGAAATTGACATTGTAAGATTCCGTTTTCATTTTTTCGCTTTATTCTTAAGACGTTTTTTTTCCACAATACTTGCGCTTAACTTAAAATAAAAATGTTTCTGTTCTTACTTGGTAAAGAGCGCACAGATACTTTTATCTCGTCAATTTTCTATCAACACCTTTTACTGAAGTTTTAACGAAGGAGTATCATTTTTTTAGTTTGACTAAAATTGTTTCCACTAAAGGTATAGAAATAAATTCCGGAAGAAAGATTAGAAGCTTCAAAATTAAACGAATATGTTCAGGCAGAAATATTATCACTTAAGAGTCTGGCAACTTGCTGGCCTAATGTATTATTAAATTTTTAGAGAATAATTACCATTAATTGGAACACTTACAACTATTTGTGTAGTTGGATTAAATGGGTTAGGATAATTTTGCCTCAGTTCATACTCAGTTGGTGTTTCTAAATTACTTGTTTTTTTATTATTTATACCTGTTAGATTGTCATCGTCATTTCTGACGAGCCTAACAAAATTATAATACCTTTCGCCGCCGTCTGTATCTCCATTATTTGGTGCTGAAATAATTCTTTCAATTTTGTTCTAACAATTTTTCCTTGTGTCATCCCAGCTCCTGTTATTTCTTTAAAATTTCTTCTTTTCTCAGTGTTTCACTTTTGACTACATATAAAGTAAAAACTCTTTATAAATAGTAATTGAAGACCGTTTTAATTGAAATAAATTCTTAACCTATTGACGGAAGCTCCTCTTTAGTATTTTTCCCGAATGATTCTTTATTACAGACTTTCCCTAAGTTTTTCTGGTTGACTTTATTTTCGTTTAACTTTCTTGTTAAAATTTCAACTTGAGAAACAAATTCAAGTAAATCTTCCATCAAAGTTTTGTAAGCTAAATCCAAATAATTCATTTATACCTCGTATTAAACTTTTGTTTTCTAATTGTTAAGACGATAGTTTTGAAATTATCTTGTGCAGAAAAAAAATATTTTGAGCAAAAAAACCATTCTCTGTACCGAAAAATTGTTCTTTATCCCATTAAAAGTTTTATTTAAATTTAGGTTTCATATTAAATTGTTGTTTCGAATCATCTGTATTGTCTCCTCAGGAAAGAGGTGGAACTTCATTCATTACGCATGGCAGACAGATAGTAGATTTATTTTTACAAATTATTTAAGCTTTATAAGAAGCTCTGGCTTACAGAATTCCTTCATATCCCAATAGCAGTTGGGAGTTAATTGCTAATGATCATCAATATTTTCTTGAGATTATTATATTTTAATCTTAATTTCCTAATACTGTACAAAAAACACCAAAAATTTCCTGTTAGTATCGAAAACTCAGTGTAATAACCCAGCCCCATGGCGGTAGAGTTTATCTATTGAATTATATTTTGCAAGTAATTAAACGATAATTGCAGATATAGTATATACGCTAAAATATTTGTACTCACATTCAGTTTTGAGCTGCGAATTTTATTTTGTTGTCTTCAAACTTGATAATCTTCAAATAAATTTGTATCCTAATTAGGAATTATTCCTATTTAATAGTAATTATCTATGAAAAAAGAAAAAATCAGTATGGACTTGAAAAACAGTAATCTTAAGGTTACTCCTCAAAGAATGGCTGTGCTAGAAGCTTTAGATAGTCTTAAGAATCATCCCACAGCTGATAAAATCAAAGAATATGTGATCAAAAATCATCCTAATGTAGCAGTTGGGACTATCTATAAAACTTTGGAAACATTTTTTGAAAAAGGATTGGTAAAAAAGGTAAAAACTGAAAAAGATGTAATGAGATATGATGCGATACTTAAAAAACATCATCATTTGTATTGCGAAGATACCGAACAAATAGAAGACTTCTTTGATGATAAACTCACTAAAATGCTAGAAGAATATTTTAAGAAGAGAGAAATACCGAATTTCCAAGTAAAAGATCTAAAGCTTCAGATAATTGGCACTTTTATTAATAAAAAATCGTTGAATAAATAAAATATAGAAGGATAAAAATTGATAAAGATGTTTACTAAGCTTGGGTTTAAATCTGTTCAATGAATTTAACTTATAATAAATAATATTGTGTTGTAAGTCGGAACCACTCTGACTCATATAGATAAATAAAAAAAAGCAAAATTGTAAATCTTTAAAATGAGGGAGAATGAATATGAATGAAGAAAGCAAATGTCCGGTTACGGGGCACACTTCTTTTGGTAGAGGCACATCAAATAAAGATTGGTGGCCTAATCAATTAAATTTGGGAATTCTTCACCAGCACACACCAGTTTCCAATCCTATGGATCCCGGTTTCAATTATGCCGAGGAGTTCAAGAAACTTGATCTGTCAGCAATAAAGAAAGATCTTTACGCTTTAATGACCGATTCGCAGGAATGGTGGCCTGCCGACTGGGGCCATTACGGGGGACTTTTTATTCGTATGGCATGGCACAGCGCCGGTACTTACCGTACTGCCGATGGGCGAGGCGGAGGCGGGACTGGCAATCAGCGTTTTGCGCCGATCAACAGCTGGCCAGACAACGTTAATCTTGACAAAGCCCGCAGATTACTTTGGCCTATTAAGCAAAAATATGGTAATAAAATTTCATGGGCGGATCTGATGATATTAGCCGGTAATTGCGCTCTTGAGTCAATGGGTTTCAAAACATTCGGATTTGGCGGCGGGCGTGCGGATATATGGCAGCCTGAGGAAGATGTTTATTGGGGTGCTGAAAAAGAATGGCTGGCCACAAGCGACAAACCTGAGAGCCGTTATTCAGGTGATCGGGATCTGGAAAATCCACTGGCTGCAGTGCAGATGGGTCTGATATACGTCAACCCCGAAGGTCCGGACGGAAATCCTGATCCTGTTGCATCAGGTAAAGATGTACGCGAAACATTCGCCCGCATGGCTATGAATGACGAAGAGACTGTTGCTCTTGTAGCTGGGGGACATACTTTCGGCAAATGCCATGGTGCGGGAGATCCAGCCTTAATTGGCCCTGAACCGGAAGCGGCACCCATAGAAGAACAAGGTTTGGGATGGATAAACAAATTTGGAACAGGCAAGGGCGTTCATACAACTTCAAGCGGAATAGAAGGCGCCTGGAAACCTAATCCAACAAAATGGGATATGGGTTACTTAAACATGTTATTTGGATATGAGTGGGAGCTGGTTAAAAGTCCGGCTGGCGCCAATCAGTGGTTAGCTAAAGATGTTAAAGAAGAAGACATGATACCGGATGCTCACGATCCTTCGAAAAAGCATCGCCCAATGATGACCACGGCTGATTTATCTCTCCGTTTCGATCCTATTTACGAACCGATCTCGCGCAAATTCCATAAGGATCCCGAAGCTTTTGCGGATGCCTTTGCCCGAGCCTGGTTTAAGCTTACTCACCGCGATATGGGTCCTAAAGCACGTTATCTGGGTCCGGAAGTTCCTAAGGAAGATTTAATCTGGCAAGATCCTGTACCCGCTGTAGATCATAAGCTGATTGATGAAAAAGATATCGCAGATCTTAAAACAAAAATATTAGCCTCAGGATTATCGGTATCAGAATTAGTTTCAACAGCATGGGCATCAGCTTCCACATTCCGTAACTCGGATATGCGCGGAGGCGCAAATGGCGCACGCATTCGTCTTGCGCCGCAAAAGGATTGGGCCGCTAACCAGCCAAAACAATTAGCCAAAGTGCTGGGAGTACTGGAAAATATTCAAAAGGATTTCAATGGATCTACTAAAGACGGCAAGAAAGTATCTTTGGCTGATCTTATAGTTCTTGGTGGATGTGCCGCAATTGAAGCTGCTGCCAAAGCCGCCGGCCATACTGTTGACATGCCATTTACTCCTGGACGCACAGACGCGTCGCAAGAGCAGACCGATGCTGAATCATTTGAAGTGCTTGAACCGCAGGCAGACGGTTTCCGCAATTATCTGAAAACGAAATTCACTGTGCCATCTGAGGAATTACTGTTGGACAAGGCACAGCTGTTAACATTAAGCGCACCGGAAATGACAGTGCTTGTCGGTGGACTTCGTGTGTTGGGCACAAATGTTGGTCAATCAAACTATGGTGTATTTACCAATCAGCCGGGCAAGCTTACAAACGACTTCTTTGTAAATCTGCTGGATATGGGAACTGTATGGGAACCTGTTTCCGATTCAGGAGACGCTTTTAACGGACGTGATCGCAAAACTGGCAAAGTTAAATGGACAGGTACCCGTGTTGATCTGGTTTTTGGTTCGAATTCTCAGCTACGAGCTTTGGCCGAAGTCTACGCGCAGGATGATTCAAAAGAAAAATTCGTAAAAGACTTTGTTGCAGCCTGGAATAAAGTGATGAATCTGGATCGATTCGACATAACGACAGCTTAGAAATCCAAGTGGATTACTAACTGAAATAAGAAAAATAATAAGTAAACAATCGGTTCAGCGGTAAGCTAACACTGCTGAACCGAAAATTTAATTTTTTTCTCCCCACAATTTTTCCAATCATTTTAGCTCAGATTTATTTTTAAAAAAAAGATGTTAGAAAAGTGGTCTGAATCTTTTTCTGATAATGCTAAAAGCCCCAACAGAATTTCACGAGTAATTCGCTAATTTTATTGAATGATTTTATGATGAATAAGCACAAACCAATCTTAAGTTTTAATTATAGCCCGAAAAATTGATTAATATCTGAAGACTCTGATTCCA
>PGYT01000003.1:203355-204570 GCA_002839805.1 Ignavibacteriae bacterium HGW-Ignavibacteriae-2 | reverse complement strand
GTATACTGTGCTGCCCCAGGGAAATAATATTTTGTGGATAGGTACTTTTGGAGGAGGATTAAATAAATACGACAAAAGAACGCAACAATTTGATGTTTTTAGATCCGACCCATTAAATCAATCCACTATAAGTGATGATCGTGTAATTTCTTTATTTCTTGATTCTATAGGAGATTTGTGGGCAGGCACTTACGGGGGAGGTTTAAATAAATTCGACATAAAAAACAACATATTTCAAAGATTTGGTCAATCCAAAGGTTTTGATACTCAGGTAATTTACGGCATTCTGGAAGATGATTATAAAAATTTATGGATGAGTTCGGATAACGGAATTATAAAATATAATTTAAAATCCCAGGATGTAACCGCTTACAACCTAAATGATGGTTTGCAAAGTATGGAATTCAGCGGAGGAGCCTATTTTAAGAACAAGAAGGGTGAGATGTTTTTTGGAGGAATTGCCGGGTTAAATTATTTTTATCCGGATAGTGTTAGAAACAATACTCACATACCCCCAATTGTAATAAGCGAATTCAAAATATTTAATGAAACGGTGAATGGTGAATTTAACCGGATTGAAGTTAATTATGATCAAAATTTTTTCACAATAGAATTTGCGGCTCTTGATTATACAGATCCGCCAAACAATCAGTACGCATATTATATGGAAGGTTTAGAAAACGATTGGAATTTTGTAAATGCTTCACTGAGAAAAGCTTTTTACACAAATCTGGAACCGGGGACTTATATTTTTAGAGCCAAAGGGTCCAATAGCGACGGGGTTTGGAATCAGGAAGGTGTTGCTCTAACTGTTGTTATTCTTCCCCCATTCTGGAAAACATGGTGGTTTATTCTAGCGAGTATTTTATTAATAGGGGGAATTGTTTCATTCCTTATCTCAATGAAGGTTAAACACTTATTGGCTATTGAAAAATTAAAAGTGCGTCTGGCGGCCGATCTTCATGACAATGTAGGAGCGGGATTAACTGAAATTTCTATTTTAAGCGAATTAGCCTCTAACGAGGTGAAAGTATATTCGCAGCACGCTGCCGAAAAAATAAACGCGATAAGTAACACAGCCAGACATTTGGTCGATAGCATGAGCGATATCGTTTGGTTTGTTAATCCAAAAAGAGATTCCTTGCACGATCTTATAATAAGGCTTAAAGATTCATATTCCGATCTGCTTTCCGAAATCGGAGTCTCTTTTAAAAC
>PGYT01000003.1:84138-203037 GCA_002839805.1 Ignavibacteriae bacterium HGW-Ignavibacteriae-2 | reverse complement strand
GGCAGAATTGAAAAGACAGGTGTTTTTCAATTTCTTTGGTCTTAACTTACAATACAAAAAATATTATGAAGTAAATATGATAAGAGTATCAATAGTAGAGGATAATAATACTATTAGAGAAGGCCTGGCAGCTTTAATTGAGGGTACCGATGATTATACCTGTGTGGGAGCTTACGTAGATTGCGAATCTTTTCTTGAAGATTTACCTACAAATAACAGTGATGTAATTCTAATGGATATACGACTCCCAGGTATCAATGGAATAGAAGGAGTTAAACGCGCGAAAAAAATTGACCCGGACCTTAACATTCTTATGCTTACAATTTACGAGGAAAGTTCGGTGGTTTTTGAGGCTTTATGCGCTGGAGCTTGCGGATATCTAGTAAAAAAAACCCCTCCAACCAGATTGCTCGAAGCAATTAAAGATGCTCACGAAGGCGGATCCCCAATGAGCTCGCATATAGCCCGACAAGTGATTACTGTTTTTCAGCAGAACTCAGCTATAAATAAAAGTAACGAAGAGTACAATTTGTCGGACCGTGAAAAGGAAGTACTTTACCATCTATCCGAAGGAAACAACTACCAGGAAATTGCCGATTCTCTTTTTATTAGTGTTGATACAGTCAGACACCATATCAGAAATATTTACAAAAAACTGCATGTGCATTCACAATCCGAGGCAGTAGCCAAAGCTATTAGGAAAGGGCTTATTTAACTCTACATTGTAAATACCACATAATTATGCGGTTGAAAACCTCCTTAAAATAGTTTATTTAGTATCCGGGGTCCAGTAACTATTAGCTACATACGCTGAAGTTTCTACTGAAGTTTTCAAATTAATGTCTAAATAATTGTGGGTGAGATTTATGAACCGTCATATTATAATCTCAATTTAATTCCTGAAAAAAAATTATTTAAATACAGTGATTGTGATTTTATAATAGGTAAATGTTTTCTACTCCAAATCGGTAATGGATACTTACTGCCTGATATTAGTTTAATTAGTAATGTTCAATTTATAATCGCTTGCGTGAATTATGGATGAACCAAGCCAATTGATTATGGAGGAAACTTCATAGATTTTGAACAAAACCAATTAGGCAATTAAGGCGGTCCCTTTGTTGTTAGTGCTTCTTTTCCTTTATCAACTCTCACTACCCGCATAATTATGCGGGTAGTTTTCTTTCTCTCATTTATTTCACAAAATTTTTACATAAACGTGCAGTTGAGCAGTAATTAATAATTCATTATTGTTGATACGAACTCTCTAAGTTCTTTACCGGTTCTTTCTTTGAATGCAGAAACAACTTTTCAGCGTGGGGGCTGTTAAGTAAAATCTTGAACTCTTTGTCCCCGGTTTGAATGGGATTGAGGAGATGCCCAATTCAATAGGATGCGATGCTGAATCCCGGAGTGAAATTAATTCCGGAAACAATTTCAATAAGGGATTTGTAATCGGAGACAAGTTTAGTAGGATTTGCGTTTCTGCATTCATTTTTTTATTCGTAATCAAATCACCAAACATTATAATGAATTCTATCTGGACGAAATCTTTCAACCATTGGTTTTTCTTCATTGGCATAACCAATAGCAATTAATGAGATCGGCAATACGTTGTCCGGCAGTTTTAATAGTTTTTTAATTCCTTTGATACGTTCTTCTTTCGGATAAACGCCCAACCAAACGGAACCTAATCCCAAATTGAACGCTGCCAGTAAAATATTTTGAGTGGCAGCCGCGCAGTTTAATGCGTTGTATTCTGCCGAAGGTTCAATGGATTTATCGCCGCATACCAATATCGCCAAGGGTGCTTGATTCATCATTTCCGCAAAGGGATGCACACTCGGTATCTTATTAAGAGTGTTTTCGTCCTCAATAATTACAAAATGCCACGACTGAAAATTTTTGGCAGAAGGAGCGTTCATAGCCGCTCTTAAGAGGATTTCTACTTTTTCATGAATTACCGGAGTGTTTTTGAATTGCCTTATGCTTCTTCTCTTAAGTATTGCATCCATCACTTCCATTAACTTATCGCCTTTATTAAAAGAATTTATTCATTAATGCATTTTTTACTATAACAATTTTATAAATATAATTTAAGAAAAAATCCTTTGTTGATTCAGATATTTAATATGAAATCGATTATTTTAGAGGCTTTTTAAGCGGGTGTTGGTAAATGAAGCTATTAAAACATATTTTTGCCTTTTAATTAAAGACTACGGCAAATGAAAAACATTGATATTGAAAAACTGAAAACTATATTGCCAAAATATCCCGGCATATTAGGCAAAAATGAATATTTTAATTCGGCTGTTCTTATTCCTATAGTATTTCTAAATGGTGAAAACCATTTTCTTTTTGAGAAGAGGTCTGAGAATATAAAGCAGGGTGGAGAGATTTGTTTTCCTGGAGGGGAATTTGATTTTTCGGTGGATAATAATTTTGAGGATACAGCAATTCGTGAAACTGAGGAGGAAATTGGCATTTCGAGAGACAAAATAGATGTTCTTGGCAAATTGGACACATTGATTGGCCCCAGAGAATTAACTGTTGACTCAGTTGTTGCCCGTCTTAAAATTGCAAGTCTAACGGAGTGTTTTATTGACAAAAAAGAAGTCGACAAAGTTTTTACCGTACCGATTTCGTTTTTTACAGACACTCCGCCCGAAATATTTACAGTTATTTCCGAACAAAACCATAAATTTTTCAACTCGGATGGCACAGAGGAAAATTTAATTCCATCGAACAAAAAATCACTTAACGAACATATCGATAAATCTTATCGTAAATCTAAACGAACAGTTCTGGTTTATAAAACTAACGGAGAAGTTATTTGGGGAATTACCGCCCGATTGGTAAACGAAATTGTAAATAAAATAAAAAGCATGGAGTAAAAAATAGATTTAAAATATTCTAAAATTTTAGTTCGAATATTAAATCGTCCTTCCATTCGCCTCTAATCTCAATACTATTTTTTAACATCTTTATTTTCGCAAAACCCAACTTCTTCAACAAATTTATTGATGGTAAATTTTCAGGATCTGTAGAAGCAACTAAAAACTCTATTTTATAAAAATTTTTCAGATAATTTATGACGGCAGAGACGGCTTCAAATGCATAGCCGGCTTTTTGGAATGCGGGCGCTAATGTAAAACCTATTTCAAATTTATTTTCTTCCTGCCATTGTATTCCTATATCCCCTATAATTGTTCTACTATTTTTAAGATAAATGCCCAATTGCCTCCATTGACCGACATTCCAATCCCCAAATTCCGAAGAACTTAAAATCATTTTTTTTACCTCATGCAGAGAAATTGGCAGCCAACTCTGAAATTTATAAATTTCCGGTAAAGCTCTGTATTGAAATATCGTTTGAGCATCCGATAAATTTAACGGACTTATTGTTAGTCTTTCAGTAATTATTAAGGGATTTTTAATCATAATAATCCGAGTCCAGCTAAAGAACTAAGATGGGCAGTTTTAATTAATTAGATTTTATTTTTGATTTCTGGCTTAAGAAAAAATTTATAATTTTTCCGGAATTTGCCAAATTTAAAAAACAAACTTACTGGGCGACAAATATGCATGAACGATATTGTGGAAAATTATCGCTTTTATGTTTTATTTACCGAGTCTTCCAAATAACCTGGCACATACTCACCTCGTTTTATTTTGTTTGTAGGAGTTTTAACAAATGGGGAAGACTGCTCAATTATTTTCGAGATCTGCGAAAAGGCTGGTAATTTTTGATTCACTTCCTTTCTTACATTCTCTAAAATTTTTAATAAATCCGAGGCGATTTCGGATTCTTCTTTGTTCGACTGCATCTGCTCGAGGTACGAATAATCTGGGAAAACACGGGCGACCAACTGATTTTCAGATTGATATACTATTGTCTCTTCCACCAACATTGATTCGAGCAATTTTGCTTCCAAAGCTTCCGGATAAATATTTTCTCCCGAAGGACCAATTATTACATTTTTGGAACGACCTGTAATAAAGAGATATCCATCTTCGTCCAAATAGCCCCTATCTCCTGTAATAAACCATCCATCATCTGTATAACATTTTCTGGTTTCTTCTTCGTTTTTATAATATCCCTTCATTACGTTTGGGCCTTTTACACAAATTTCACCAATACCTGTAGATGGGTCAGCTTCAATTATTTTTAGTTCTACGTCAGAAATGGCATGACCGGGGGATCCCATTTTCTGAGTCTGCATCGAAGAAAAAGTAATAAGAGGAGAGCACTCGCTCATTCCGTATCCGCAACAATATGGAATTCCTCCTTCTTGCATAAATATTTCCACTTCGGAAGAAAAACTTGCGCCACCTATTATAACACACTCCAATCTACCGCCGAGAAGTTTTTTGATTTTTTTCCCAATTATTTTATATAACACTTTTCTAGTTATTTTTGATCGGGCAAGCATTCGCATTGCGGCGCTTTTAGCAATTTTTGGAACTACCTGTTTATGGTATATTTTCTCAAAAACAAGGGGCACCGCACCCATTATTGTTGGTTTCACTTGCTGCATAGCGGCGAGTAATATTTTTGGAGAGGGTTTTTTATTTAAATAATGAATACTGGCGCCACAATAAATAATTGAGAGGAATGCCGAAGTTGATCCGAACGCGTGAGCCAGAGGTAAAATTGATAGTACAACACTTTTATCGTTAATAACTTTTAGGAGATCCGGTCCTTCAAATAAATTACTGACCAAATTTTTATGTGTAAGCATTACAGCTTTTGAATGACCAGTAGTACCCGAGGTGTACAACATTTCTGCAAGATCATCTTCTTTTATATTAATTGCAGGGCTCGTTTTGGCGGATTTGTCAAAAGATTTAATAATTTTTTCGGGCAGTTCCTGCAATTGTTTTATAAAACCCTGAACATTTTTTTGTCCCGAACTTAATACAGAAAAATCATCCAACATAATTATTGTTTTAATATTATTAAGACAAGGCAAAGATAAATTCTGGTTAAAACTATCACTTATAAAAACGGCAACGGCTTCTGAATGTTTAATGATATAGTCAATATCATTTTCAGGAAATTCTTCCAGTATAGGAACAGCCACAGCGCCCAAAGTTGTAATAGCCATAAAAGCAACCGCCCAGGAAGGTGAAGAGTTACCCAAAATCACTACCTTATCAAATTGTTTTATCCCCAACGACTGTAGTTTCATTTTTAATAAATCAACTCGCTCACCAAATTCATTGTACGTAAAGGGTTCTTCGCCTACTAATGCTAATGACGGTCGGGATGAATATTTTTTTAATACATTATTAAAGAAGTGATCAAGTGTGTACTGGGTAAGTTCAAACTTCACAATTTTCCTCATTCCATAATTTTATAAATAGAATTAAAAACTTAAGCAAAATATAAATATTGTTTAGGAAATCCGATTCTAAAATTACTATGAACGTTTTTAATTATTCCGGTAATTGATCTTCAAAACTAGTTCTAATCTTTCTTAAATTTTTCAATAAATTTTGTATTTCTGGCAAGTTGTCTCCATATTCAAAAATTATTTTTTTGCTGAAATTTTCAAACTTCACTTCCACCCATTCGGCACCACCGTCCGCGCAATCAGGACAACCATAGATGTCTTTCATTTCAGAAAGCTCTAATAGATCAAAAGAATTTACGATTTCATCCCACTTATTAATTGTATTCTTTTCTGACAGCTGCTTAGCTGGATATTTCGTTTCGTCACGACTATATTTTGAATACTCAATAGTTTCTTCGGTGATCTCAATTCTGGAATTACAATAACCAACACAGTGCCCGAATGATGTGCCGCTTATAATAGTTAAATTTGTGAAATATTTTGGACTAATCTCAGTTGTTTCTTCAGCGCAAGAAACAAACAAAATTATTATGCACAAAAAAGAATTTATTTTCATGATGTTATTGCCTTAAAAAAAATAATTGTTTTAATGAAAAAACTTGATTCATTTCTCTCCAACACGTTTCAATATTTTATTACAAAAAACATAGTAATTAAGCTGCAGGAATTACTTTGGAAACGCAATCAATAAATATAACGAGCTATTTGTATATTTGTAATATCCGATCGTTAATTTTGTACAGGTTTATAAGACACATATAACATTTAAAATTAATTTTCAATAGAATATAAAATAAAATCCGTTCCCAATAACTTGGTTATTGTTGAATTGTAATCCTCAATAATTATGTTATTATATAATTGATAATTAGATTATTTTTTTAATAATTTTTTTTCATCGTTATACAGTAATAATTGAGGAAACGTTAGAAATATTCTATGGTATGATAATTGTGTACTTAAGTGGTTTAACATTCTTTTAAAAATATATACGTTTGGGGGAAAAGTTGAATAGAGTTAATTATGTTTTTTTTATTTTTATTATCTGCCTGTCTGTTTTTTCTTGTAGCGATAGTTCCACAAATTCTCCTGAAGAAGGCAAAGGGAAAATTTCAGGCATAGTTCAATATTTAGACGGCACTCCAGGTTACTCGGCATTAATTGAATTAAAAACCCTCCCCAGCAACACAAAAATATATGATACTGCGGACGTTAACGGCGAATATAAATTTGAAAATCTTAAAAGCGGCAATTACCTCCTAAGTTTTGAAAAAACAGGATATGAAATAAAAAGTTATGAAAAAACTGTAACATTAAAAGAAGATGAACAAATTACTGAGGATATTTATATAGTTTATAATATGCTCGACGAAAGTTTCGCGATGGTAGTCGATACTGATATTGTGTTCATAAGATTTAATCCGGACGCTGCAAAAATTGGAGACAATTACGAAATGGTAAGTCACTTAAGCGGTTATTATAGAAGAGACATTTTGGGAACTTCCACTTTAAGCAGCCAGGTGTATATAATTCCCGAAGGATTTAATTGGACAAATCCTGGAGTTGAACTTAACGCCCAATATATTAAAGACAATTTTATTTTTGTAACTGAAGTTGAAGACAATTTCTTAAACGGCACACACGAAATCAGATATACGGGGGATGATATTCCAAAAATTCTTTCGAATCCACAGAACGGTTTTGCCTTTGTTCGGAAAGAAGGAATTGGAAAACAAATTCAAATTCCATGTGTTGATTATAACAATAATGATTTCGGATTATTAATATTTTATAAATAACCCGGATTTTTCTTCAAGCAGTTGCCTCTATTAGCATTTCTGCCAAACAGAGGCAATTTTTTGTTAATATTAAAATTGATAAGACCGAAGCAGAACTATTATTACAGGCAAATAATTCCTGCTTAATGCACCGGCAAAAATTCGGTTTCCCTTTATATTTCGCTTAGAATGCTACAGTTGCACCAATATGAAAAGAAATCAAGTCTGTTTTGGCTTTTCGTGGTGAAAAATAAACTTGTCCCTTATCAAAATTTACATCAATATCTTCCTGTGTAACAAATTCCGCTTCTCCCCCTTTCAAATAACGAGCTTTTAAATCAAGGTATAAATCCATTTCAGGCAGAGGAACAATACTTATTAAAATTCCAGCTCCGGCTCCGTAGCTCCAAGTAAAATCCGAAAAACTATCGTCTTTACTTACGTCACTTTCAAATAACGGAGCCTGGTCAATTCCAACCAAATCAACAGTTGCTGTTGTAAAAAGATAATTTCCACCTCCCAATATTTCCACGTACGGTTTTACAGGTCCCGGGAAAGGAGCCAACTGAAGATATAGATGAATATTAGCCATGTTACTGCTTAAATTAAGATTTTGTGTAAAATCAAAAAATCCAGTTGAGGTTGTATATTCTTTATCCTCAGAAGAAAAAACCATAAAACCTACGCTAAGGCCTACTAAAATAGGATTTGTAACACCGGGCGAGGTCAATGATCCTTGTAATTGGAAACCAAACCCGAGATTATCATTTTTTTCTTTAAAATCTTTTTGCGGAACACCCATAAAGAGGGATCCACCAATTGTCTGTGCTTGTATTCCGATGGTAAAAATTAATAGTATAATAGCCGAGTAACGTAATATTTTTAACACATTAACCCCATTGATAATTTGTTTATAAAAAAAAATAGAATTGCCCTACTAAACGCTTACTAACATGCTGAATAAATCCTTAAAATTCAATTTGAACTTTTTAAAATGAGCAAAAAAAAGCCGGCTTTAATAAATCCGGCATAATTTTATAAGAAAAAAAACTTGAATCGTGTTATACAATTTCTACCAGTTCAAGATCAAACACAAGAACTTTACCCGCGAGTGGATGATTGGCGTCCAAGGAGACCAATTCGTCTTTAACATCAACTACTGAAACCTGAACTGTGTTGCCTTCAGGCTGTTGAAGATTATACCTGTCGCCTATGTTCGGTTTCGCGTCAGGTGAAAATTTATCTATAGGAACTTGTATTACCAGTTCATTCATATATTGACCGTAGGCTTGTTCAGGGGCAATTTCAACCGTTTTTTTATCTCCAATCGACATATCGATTACAGCACCATCAAATCCGGCAATCACCTGACCAGATCCTACAATAAATTCAAGTGGTTCTCTGTTTTCTGAAGAATCAAACACTGTTCCGTCTTCAAGTTTTCCAGTATAGTGTACTTTAATTGTATTCCCGTTTACTACGTTACTCATATTTATCTCCATTATTGATAAAAATATTCGGCGAATTCTCTAAATATATTTCCTTAAAAAGGATATTCAATTTAACCTGTGAAATTATGCGAAAGAAGTTAGGTGAGTAAACAACAGAATAAATTCAAAGGCTGTGCGATTATTCGCAGAAATTGTTACATAAAAATACCCATTATATTTCCTAGATGCCAGAAATGTGACATAGGATTCATTTACTTTAAGGAGTTAAAAAACCTTTTCCTGAAATTTTCTTACCGTAAAGAAGCAATTACCAATCCGCCTAAAGTTAGCAGACAGACTGAAACATAAAACAATATTTTGCTGATGAAATTATTCATGGTCAATTTGTTAAAAACGAAAAACAATGCTTATATTAATAAAAATTATCTGTTAATTTTTAGAACAAAATCTGAAATAAAATATTTTGTTTTTTTCTGAATCCTTTTGACGTACGATTTATCTAATAAGTTTACAGAAATAATTTTTTAACAAAAAATCAGGACTCATAGATGCCAATATTCGAATACCGATGCCAAAAGTGTAATAATAAGTTCGACTATCTACATAAATCAGTTTCAAATATAGAAACGGTTAATTGCCCGGAGTGTGGCTCCGAGGAAAACAAAAAACTTTTATCTTCTTTTAGCGCATCTATGGGCAGTACAAGCGGCTATAGCGGCGGTTGTGCCGATGGCAGCTGCGGGATTCCGGCTCCTACGGGTGGTTGTTCTTCCGGTTTGTGCGGTTTAAATTAAATAGGGTTTAGAATGAAACTCCGATTGATTTTAACAATCTTTTTACTTTTACCTCTGCTAAGTTGCGCTCAGCAGAATAGCAGTAATTCTATGTCTGTAGCAGAATTAAAACAGGCAATGCAAATAGATTCTACCTTGGTATTGCTTGACGTTAGAACGCCTGAAGAATTGAAAGGTCCTTTGGGTAATATTGAAGGAAATATCAATATACCTTTGCAAGAGTTAGCGGCTAAAATAGATGAATTAAGTAAATATAAAAATAATCCTATAGCCGTGATCTGCCGTTCCGGAAACCGATCGGAAGTAGCAACAAAATTTTTACGTGAGAATGGTTTTAAAGCTAAAAACGTTTTAGGCGGTATGCGCGAGTATAATGCCCAATAATGTTTGGAAACAATAATTATATATAACCGAAAATGATACAGCCATCAGAAAAATCCTTCTAGATCGTCATCATAATCCTTGTGTTTTAAAGATTGTGAACTAATTATGTAATAAACTTCTTTTGCTATGTTTGATGCCAGGTCTCCTATGCGTTCCAGAAATATAATTGTAGTATTGAAATGCATAACATCGTCTATGACAGAAGCATCTGATTTTATAATATGAACTAATTTTTTTAAGTTGATTTCAACACGTCTGTCCAATATTTCTTCGCGCGATAATACTTTTTTAGCTTGTTCCGGATCGTAATTAATAAAACAATCGAATGCCATGCTCAACATAGTTTTAGTTTCTTCAACAATAAGATCAAATTGAATTTCATTTGATACTTTTGCGTACGATTCAATTTGACCGGCATTTTTTGCGATATTAACAACTAAATCGCCAATGCGTTCAATGTGAGAGTTTATTTTTAATGATGACAACAGCAGCCTAAGATCTGTAGCAACTGGCTGGTTTAGTGCAATTATCCTGTGTATAACCCGCTCAATTTTAGAATCGTATCTATCAATACGTTCGTCTCTTTCTTTTACCAAGGCGGCTAGCGCAGTGTTGCCTGTTTTGAAAGCATCTATTGCGTTAAGCAGTTGTTCATCTACCAGACTGCACATCTTTATCATTTTTGTTTTGATTTTTTCGATATGTAAATCAATTGGTCTTTCCATAATATTTCCTTTATTAACCAAATCTTCCAGTTATATAATCTTCTGTTTGTTTGTTTACTGGGTTTGTAAACATTTTAGTTGTCTTCCCGAATTCTATCAGCTGGCCCATATACAAAAATGTGGTATAGTCACTTATACGAGCGGCCTGCTGCATATTATGAGTAACAAAAACAATAGTATAATTACTCTTTAATTCCAAAATAAGTTCTTCAATTTTAGCTGTGGAAATGGGGTCTAAAGCCGTTGCCGGTTCGTCCATAAGTAAAATTTTGGGCTCAGCCGCAAGAGCTCTGGCAATACATAACCTTTGTTGTTGTCCCGCTGAAAGATTAAGCGCTTCTGTCTGTAGTTTATCTTTTATTTCATTCCAAATAGCGGCTTTTGTACAGACGGTTTCAACAATTTCGTTTATTTTTTTTTCATCCTTTATACCTTGTAATCTTGGAGCAAAAGCAACATTATCAAATATTGTTTTAGGGAACAAATTAGATTTTTGGAAAACCATGCCAACTGTATTTCTCAATTTTACAAGATCAATAGATTTATCGTAAATATTAATTCCATCTATAAAAACTTCCCCCTTATATAAAAATCCTTGGATTAATTCGTTCATTCGGTTTAGGGTTCTCAACAAACTAGTTTTTCCACAACCGGAAGGTCCTATTAGTACTGTAACACGGTTTTCCGGAAGATCCAATGTTATTCTGTTTAGAGCTTGAACGTAATTAAAAAAAACGCTCAAGTTATTTATCTGAATTTTCGGATTTTTCATCGGCAGATCTAATATCCTCTTACTTTTTCAAAAGTTTTTGTGAATTTATATCTAAATAGAATTGCAAAAATATTTAGAAGAACTATAGTGAGAATAAGCACCAATGCGGTTCCATATTGTAGAGGCAGTGTAACAGTCGGATTAGTAGACTGAGTTGCCAGAGCAAAAATATGGTAAGATAAGTACATAAACTGCTCCGAAGGATTTATCATAGGTATAACAAATGCACCAAAATTCAAATTTGTTACAGGAAGTTCCGGGAGAAAAAAAGCGCATCCTAAGAACAAAACAGGAGCAGTTTCACTAACTGCTTTACTGATTGACAAAATTATGCCTGTTAAAATTCCAGGCCGAGCCTGCGGCAGAACAACCTTGCTTATCATTTCCCATTTAGTTGCTCCCAATCCAAGAGCGGCATTCCGGTGATCTTCGGGAACTGATTTTAGAGCTTCAATTGTTGTAAAAATTATCAGCGGTAATACAAGTATACCAAGTGTAATAGAAGCCCATAACATAGCCGGTTTGCCGAAAAGCAAACCTGTATTAAGCAGTTCATCCAAATTTCGGCCGAGAAACAATACAAAAAATCCGAAACCAAATAAACCGATAACTATAGATGGAACACCCGCAAGTGTATGTATACTTACCGTAATTATACGCGAGTACCATTTATCAAATATGTATTCGTTTATATATATTGCGGCGAACACTCCAAGTGGAACTGCAAAAAATATCATTAATAATACGACAGAAATAGTACCGAATATAGCCGGGCCGATTCCTCCTTCCGTAAAATTGTTTTTCGGAGGGCTGAAAATGAAATCCCAACTCAAAACCTGCATCCCGTTAACCGCAATAAAACCGACAATTGCCAACAATAAAGTTATTGTAACTATTGACATGATTCTTATAAAATTTATTGCCAAGTCATTAGTGACCGAAATTCTTCTGTAATCTTTCAGCACCCTATACCAGGAATATATACTTTTAAAGAATTCCATTTAGATGTTTACTTTTCTTTTCATTTTATCAAGCATCAATTCAGCTAATAAATTTATTAACAATGTAAAAACAAACAAAAGAAATCCGATAAAAAACAATGCATAATAATGTTGCGAGTTAATGGATACCTGTCCCAATTCCGCAGCAATTGTAGCTGAAATTGTTCTTACACTCCCAAATAAGTCAACTGAAATAACCGCGGCATTTCCAGATACCATAAGAACAATCATAGTTTCTCCAATTGCCCTGGAAAAACCAATAAGTACTGAAGCCGAAATCCCGTTAATTGCTGTCGGAATTAAAACTGTTGAGATGGTTTGCCATTTACTTGCACCCAAAGCATAAGATGCCATTCGGATATCTTCGGGTATAGATCTTAAGGCGTCATCTGTTAGCGAAGCAATAATAGGAATAACGATCGTCGACAAACCAAAAGCCGCCAGCAAAGCGTTTAATCTGCTAACTGTACCAAAGACATCCTGAATAAAATTAGCAGCCACAACTAATGTTATAAATCCAACCACAACAGTTGGAATACCAGTAAAAACTTCAATAACTGGTTTAATTAGATTACGAGAAAAAGCAGATGCTATTTCGGAAAGGTAAACTCCCAGAATAAGTCCCAAAAAAGCAGAAATTAAACATGCCGGAATTGCAGTTAAAAAACTACCCAGTAATAATGGTAGTATAGAATATTTAGGCGGATTGGATGTAGGCGACCAATCGAAACTAAAAATATCACCCGCCGACTTATTATCGAGCTTAATGTATAACAAATTTTCTGGGGTTATATAATTTAAAACCTGAACCGCCTCGTTAATCATAAAAAGAAAGATGAATAAAATTAAAGCTCCGGCAATAATTCCATTTATTTTTAAAAAGTATTCAAACGATTTTTCTATAAAATTTTTCTTATTTAAAACCGTACTTGTTTTTAGAAGTTCATTATTTGATTCAGGAAGCATAATTATTACTCACCTGAAAATGTAAGTGGAATAAATTCCATTTGTTCAACAATTTTTTGTCCATTTGAAGAAACAATAAAATCGATGAATTTCTTTACATCGCCTTGGGGTTTTCCATTAGTGTAACAATACAATTTTCGTGATAAAGGATAATTGTTGGGATGAATAGGATGTCCATATAAAGAGGTAAATTTAAGAGGACTAACAGCTTTTGTTATATTATTAATTTTTATAGACAGGACTTTAACATCTTTACGAGATGCAAAATAACCCATCCCACCGAAACCAATGCCAAATTTATCGTTTGCAACAGCTTCAGCTATTGCTGCAGTACCTTGTAAGACTTTCATACCCGCATAATAATCAATAAATGAAGAGTCAGCGGCTTCATTCAGAATAGAGTTTCTAAATATTTCGTATGTTCCGCTGCTCTTTTCTCTTCCATATAAAATTATTCTCTTATTGTCTCCGCCTACTTCTTTCCAGTTCTTTATATGACCGCTGTAAATTTTTTTTAATTCCGCAACCGTTAACGAATCAATTTTGTTGGCAATATGAACAGCTATAACAATAGCATCTTCTGCAACCATATTTGCAACCGGTTCAACTCCTTTTTTTAGGGCTGTTTGTATTTCGTTTCCAGTTAGACTTCTGCTTATATTCGCTACTTTAACTGATCCATTTAACAATGCCGCCAAACCGGTTTCGCTTCCCCCTCCCGAAACTTGTATTGAAGTTCTCGAATTTTCCTGCATAAATTTTTCCGCCCACATCAGAGAAAGATTCAGCATGGTGTCCGATCCTTTTATCCTAATTACATCTTTTTGAACTGTATTATCTACGCGGCACGAATAAATAGCAAACGAGATTAAAGCAATTAAAAACAGACCAAATGTATATGTGTTTATTTTACTTTTATTTTTATACATAAAGTAAAATACAAATTATTAATGACCCGCTATATTGGTGTGTGTTAAGAATAGATTAAATTATTAAATATGTGTATGAAAAAAATACAGAAGTTATTTTATTACAAACATTTAACTCGATTTTACATAATTTTATTTGCAACTCTATAGTGGCTTAAGTAATTTTGTTTTCACTTTAATTATTAACCAACTGAATGGTATAATTCATGCCTTCATTTTTTAACACTTGGCTTCCTTTCATATATCTTTATGGTGTTGGAGGCGTATTTTTTGTAGCCGGCCTTATTATTACCACAAAATCAAAAGCTCTCGACCTTTCAAAAAAGCGTCATCGTTTTTGGTTTTATGTCTTAATTGGAGGATTTTTTTATTTCATGATTATGCACGCCATCTGGGTAGTTGCAGCTTTATATTGGTAAAACATGGGACAACAAGTTCATAACATCGGTAGCAGTTCCGATTGGGTGGTAATGGTTATTTATTTTATTTTCATTCTACTCTTCGGTACTTATTTCAGCAAATATAATAAAAATACAAACGATTTTTTCTTTGGAGGAAGGCGATTTGCGTGGTGGATAATTGCCATGTCTATAGTTGCCACAGGCGTTAGCAGTCATAGTTTTGTTAAATATTCGGCTAAAGGATTTCAATACGGATTATCATCAACGATGACGTATTTGAACGACTGGTTTTTTGTGCCGTTTTTTATTTTCGGATGGCTGCCGATAATTGTTTATTCAAGGGTACGCTCAATTCCAGAGTATTTTGAGAGAAGATTTAATCCAACAGCCCGCTTTATTGCAACTATACTGCAGCTATTATATTTAGTTGGTTACGTTGGAATTGGATTTCTAACAATGGGTAAAGCAATTTTACCTTTGCTCCCCGAATCGATCACTTTTTTCGGGTTGCACTTTAGCGTAACTCTTATGGGCACCATAGTAGTTGTAGCTGCCATCACAGGCGCTTACATTACATTCGGAGGTCAAACCGCGGTAATATTTACGGATCTTGTTCAAGGGTTTATGTTACTGCTGGCTGGGTTTTTAGTTTTTTCTTTCGGAATCTATTACGTCGGTGGATGGGATTCTTTCTGGAATATTCTTCCTGTAGATTTCAAACTTCCGTTCGCACATTTTAATGAACCTCCGGATTTTAATTTTGTCGGGATTTTTTGGCAGGATGGAGTCGCGGGCTCAATTGGGTTCTTGTTTATGAATATGGGCTTAATAATGAGATTTATGGCCACTAAAAGTGTTGACGAAGGACGAAAAGCCGCTACATTTAATATATTGTTTATGCTACCTCTTTCAGCGATTGTGGTGGGAAACGCCGGCTGGATTGGTAAAGCTATCTCTTTAATTCCCGGCAGTCCTATTAGCGCAAATGCGGACCCAGATTCCATTTTTGTAGTAGTGGCAAATTTGATTGCCTTACCGGGTGTATTCGGATTTGTAATTGCCGCACTAATAGCCGCTTTAATGTCAACGGTAAGCACTCTTATAAACGCTGCCGCAGCTGTTTATGTAAATGATGTTGAACGTCCTTTGCGTAAGTGGTTAAAACGCGTACAAGCAGACAATAAAGCGGAAGAAAAATCACTCTTAAATACCGCCAGAATATCATCTGTTTTATTTACAATTCTGGGCGTAATTATAGTTATTCCTTTTAATACATTTCCAACTGTTTACGAAGCGCACGGATTTTTCCATAGTACTCTAACTCCTCCTCTGGTGGTTGCGATCTTTTTAGGTTTTTTATGGAAGAAATTTAATCCTTCCGCTGTAATAGCAAGTTTTATAGGCGGAGTAGCTTTAATGATACTAGGCGCTTATTATCCCGATCCACTTATATCTTTTTTCGCGCAAGGAACAAGAATGGACCCTGCGCATCCTTTTATTTACATCGGAGCGCTTTATAATACATTAGTTTGCGTTTTTGTTGCAATCGCTGTTGTTCTCGTAACACCTTCACTTTATAAAATAGTCGGAAAAATTAAAGACTCCGAAAATAAGAAATCGATTATCTATACTCTAATAGCATTATCTTCTGCTATCTTTTTAGCAGTTGCTGTCAATTTGTTTTCAATTTGGGTTCTAGTAATTTTGAGTTTGCTGATGTCTTTTATGGTCGCTTTAACAACAATGTTTTATGTAAAATACGACCCCGATCAGAATACTATTGGACTTACAATTTGGGATATCGCAAAAGCTAAAGAAATGTTTAAAGGCAAAAAAATTAATGATTCTGTAGGAAAAACAATTAGAATTAAATGGAAATTAAAAGACACTGATGATGAAACTATTAATTTCTCTGTAAATGATATGAAATTAATGGCCGCTGAAAAGGGTGATTTTGTTTATCTATGCGACGCTCGAAAATATCTGGGTGGTCTTAAATCATTTCATTCGGTTTACGGCGAGCCGCACAACGAAGATGGAATTGTTTATATTTCACAGGATCAATTCGAATCGGCTTTATTTTCCAAAGGCAAAATTCTTACCGCAGATAAAGAGATGTAATTTTTTCATGAGTTTAGAGGAGATTAAAAATCTTCTCTAAGCTCCTGTTTTCTTATATCACCATTCTTTATTATATACAAGTTTTTTTCTTTGAGCTTTTCAACAACTATTGGTGGTACAAAATCGCTTATGTCTCCGTCGAATTGTGCCAAATTTCTCACAATTGTTGAGTTAAGATATGTATACTTTTCATGAGGCATAAGGAAAATTGTTCGTAAATTCTCATCCAATTTTCTGTTCATAAGCGCCATCTGAAATTCATATTCAAAATCGCTGACAGCTCTCAATCCCCTTATAATTCCTATGGCCTCAACTTCTTTAGCATGGTCAACAATTAATCCGCTAAAAGAATCGACCACTACATTTTCAAATTCTTTCAAACATTCTTTCAGCATAAATAATCTTTCGGAAACTGTAAACAATGGGGATTTTGAGGGATTGCGAGCGACAGTTACAACCACTTCGTCGAAAAGACCAGTTGCTCTGTGAATAACATCTATATGACCGTTTGTAACGGGGTCGAAAGTTCCGGGATAAATTACTCTTTTCATGTTTGTTTTTTCTAATTATTATAAAAAAAATAGACTACAATATTAATACAGCCAACACTTAAATCCACCAAAAATTTACTATTTATTATATTTAATAAAATTTTGACGAGCAAATTTACATGTTGAATTCAAATAATTTATTCTATCAGGTAAATAACACTGTCACTCAAATTCTTTACCGGTTTAACTCCAAATTTTTCAGTGTCTTTATCTACAGTTTGAATGGATCTTTCAATAATCATCATCCCCACCGGAGTAAGAAATTTGTTCAATTTAATTCTCTCCACTATTTCATAAATATTATAATCAAAATATGGTGGGTCGGCCAAAATAAGATCATAACTACTGTGATCCTCGTTCTTTGAAAATTTTACAGCGTCACCCACAATTACGTTGCAATATTCGGCAGCTTTCAACTTTTCAATATTCTCCAACAATACTCTCGACACTTTATAGTTTTTCTCAACAAAATCGATGTGCATTGCTCCACGGCTTAAGGCCTCAAGTCCTAACGCGCCCGATCCGGCAAAAAGTTCACAAACAATTGCTCCCTCGAATTCAAAAATATTATTAAGAAAGTTAAATATTGTTTCTCTGTTTCTATCGGTTGTTGGCCTAACTAATTTGGAGTTCGGAAATTTTACCGGGTGCCCTTTATATTTGCCTGAAATAATTCTCATTTAATTATTCTGCATATTAATTTTTATTGCTTCGGATAAGAATAAAATTTTTTTTGTAAAATAGTTTCATGTTTTTTATAAAAAAATAAATTTAATACTTATTTCTATATAAATAGATGTCTAAGGGATTTAGCCGCACATCTTAAACTGGAATATCTATGAGTTGTAGGATTGCCTTAAACAGCCCCATGGCTTTCGATAAGATTGAACAAAAATTATGTGTGTTAAAAATTAAAATTTTCGACTTTGGGAGTGCCTATTTTTTTTCTTACAATAACTGTTTTTTCGAGTTGGAGGAAGATTCCCAAAAGAATATTATAGGAATAATTATTCACGGAAATTCAGTCTCAAATTTTCAAAATTTTATGAATATTAAAAATGCATTAATTAAAGACGAAAATAAAATTGTGGCAATGTAAATGTAGGGGCTGTAAGTTTAAACAAGCCTATACGCGATACCCGCGGCAGTGGAAAAAATTGAGGGATTTTCGATGAATTCATTTTTTTCAGTTACCTTTTCACTCTTTTTTATATTCAGAAAAGGATCTACCGAAATTAGTTTTAAACCTGTATTTTCTCTTATATTCTTAAGTATCATTTCAGGCAATGGCTCACCGAAAACAAACGATTGTTCTATTTCAATAACTTCTTCAAATTTTTTGGAAATTTTATCCAATTCATTTGTAAGCACCTCCACAATATCATTGGAATTATCATAACTGCTTATATTTATATGCACGGGCAAATTTTTCTCCAACAAAATAACCGATATATAATTTTCTCTGATCAACACAGTGATGTATAATTTATTTTCAAGAAGGTAATTTTGAAGGTACAATAAGTTGTTAGCCGACAAATGTTCGTTATCAATAAACTTTAATACAACATTATTTCGTGTGCAAAATTTATTTAACAACTGTATCCAGTTTTTAGGAAGAGTTAATAAAATAAGAAAAGAGCCTTCCCTCAGTTTACTATTATTAATTTTTATTGTCTGAATAGCCAAGTCATTAATATTTTGCTCAGGAAGCAAAACAGAAAGCTCCCAATTTATATGCTCTTCCAAATCTCTTTTGGTTAAAGCATCATCGTATGGAATTTGGAACATATTAAACACATTGGAAGGCAGAGTAAATGAGACTGAATTACTTGACAGAGGATTGCGTAAAATTAATTTATCGAAAGAATCCTGGAGAATGGTGATAAGTTTTGTTTCCTTATCACCAAACTTAAAAAACTCACCAAAATATTCTTCGTCAATATTCTCCAGAACAAAATGTTTACTTTTGTTTTTGACTTCAACTAACCGGAGCAATTTATTTGAAATCTGAAAACCAGCATGATTGTGATAACGAGTCATACTCAAATTAATAGCCTATTCCCATGAGGCAGTATTTTTAAGAGCGTCTGAAAACAAATCCCCAATTTTGTCTCTATTTAAGGAATCTGGAGTCTCAATCAAATATCTTGAACCCATTGTTTTCGAAGAATCAATTTTTACTATAGTGCCTCGTCTATTAATGATTGTATCAACAGCGGTTGATGTATCCACTCTCATTACAAAACGTAAATGATTTCCGGGATAATAAAAAAGTGAATCTGCCACAAAAGATCCTGTAGACAAGTTTTTGAAAGGATTTGTAGATTTCATTCTTGTTGAGTCGAAACCAGTTAATAATTTTGCAACACCGGTATCATTTTTAATAAAACCGATTAAAGTATCCAAATTGTCGGTAAAAGTACCGAATCGTTTTTGCCATAAAATTTGAGCTTCTCTTAAATTGCTCATTCTTAACCGGCTCTCGGTTTTAATATAGGTTTCTTTTTCAATAACTTCAGTAGGATCGATAATTGCTACCCTAATTAATACATAAGCTAAAGCAAAGATTATAACATACAAAATCGCATGAATATACCACGGTTCTGACTTTGCACTCATTTTTTCCTCCAGGTGATAAATATTTATTCAATAATTAAAAATTTTCTAATTCGATCCAATTTGGATTTCCCGATACCTTTAACCAGGAGCAATTCTTCTAAACTTTTAAAACCTTTTCTTTTTTTTCTCAACTCAATTATTTTTTCAGCAGTTTTTTCGCCAATACCGGGTAAAGAGGTTAACAAACTTATATCCGCGGTATTTAAATTTATTTGAGTGCTTTTTGCGGAGTCTACTTCCGATTTTATTTTATTTTTACTAAAATCTAAAAGTTCCGACTCATAATCAACTTTTTTGTCTGTTATTTTGAATGAATCTTTTTTTAAACCATCCGATTTTTCACCCGCATAAAAAGAACTATCAGTTTTAGAATAATCGAATTCCTTTTGTTCGTATTTTGTCCTGTAATTCTTTAAGAAGTACGAACCGGCTCCTATTATTAATGCCGTTGAAAGAAACAGCACGACTTTTGATTCGGTTTCAGTAAAACCAAGCCGTTTTAAAAATTTCTTTAAAATAATTATCTATTCCAAATATTGTTAAATCTTACTTATATCGGAACTTTAATATTAGGTTGATTCTGTAATTCTTTCAATAGTTCCTTTTCTTTCGCCGATACTTTTTGCGGCACAAAAACATTCACTTTAACAAGTTGATCACCGGCTCCATGCCGATTAAGGTGTTGAATGCCTTTATCACGCATTTTTAAAAATTTACCCGGCTGAATACCCGCTTCAATTTTTAATTTGGCTCTGCCATTTAAAGTAGGTATTTCAACATCACTTCCCAAAACTGCTTCCGGATAACTTATAAACAATTCATATATAACATCGTCTCCATCGCGAACAAAATACTCATGCTGTAATTCTTTAAAAACAACAATTATATCCCCAGCGTGTCCACCATTTTTACCAGCGTTGCCTTCACCTCTTAATGTCATATAACTATTGTCCGTTACACCTGCCGGCACATTAATTTTAATTGTTGATTCTTCGTATTCCCGGCCCTCGCCTTTACATTTTACACAGGGTGATGAAATCACTTTTCCGGTACCAGAACAGTTTTGACAAGGTTGAATGTTAACAAACTGTCCGAATAATGATCTGGATACCTGCCTTACTTCTCCGCTGCCCTGACAAACAGTGCATGTTTTAAAGGAATTCGTATCTTTTGCACCGGTACCATTACATGTTGAGCAACTTTTGTGTTTTTTCAGCTTTATTTTTTTTGTTGTACCTGAGGCAATTTCTTCGAGAGTTAGTTTAAGTGTAATTTTAAGATCCGAACCTGGAGTTCCAGTGCTGCGCTGTCTTGTTCCGCGTGAACGTCCACCACCTCCAAAAAAATCATCGAATATTGATGAACCGCCGAATGATCCCCCGAATATATCCGAGAAATGACTAAAAATATCATTGGCGTCAGTAAATCCATGAAAATCTTGCCCGCCTTTCATTCCACTATGTCCAAATCTGTCATATTTAGTTCTTTTTTCAGAATTACTCAAAACTTCGTATGCTTCAGCGGCTTCTTTAAATTTTTCTTCGGCTTCTTTATTATCCGGATTTCTATCAGGATGATACTGCATGGCTAATTTTCTATAAGACTTTTTAATATCGTCTTCCGATGCATTTTTTTCTACACCAAGTATCTCGTAATAATCTCTTTTACTCATTTAATCAAATCCTTTTAATTTTCCATTGCTTCGTTATTATCGTCAGAGTTTTTTTCTTCCTCATCGGGGGCATGACTAACAATAACTTTAGAATGTTTAATAACTTTATCTTTGTACATGTAACCAGCTTCAACTTCTTCAATTATTGTGTTTGAAGGATATTCCGGCGTTACTCGCTGCATTAAAGCTTCATGAAAATTAAAATCAAACTGTTCCCCTTTACTTTTAATCTTTTCGACACCAAGATCCATCAATGTTTTTGTAAATTTGTCTAAAACTAATTTTAGTCCGTCTTTTAAGGACTGATTGTTGTTTTCGTCGTTGATATGATTTAGTGACCTTTGCAAATCATCATAAATTGATAGTGTCTTTATAATGAAAGGCTCGGCCGCATATTTAAGAAGGTTCAGTTGATCTTGTTCGGTGCGTCTTTTATAATTTTCAAACTCTGCGGCACGTCTCAACAATCTATCGTTTAATTCTTTGTTTTTTTCTTCTAAGTCTTGAATCCTTGTTAAATATTCCGACTCAATTTCAATCTTGTTTTGTTCGCCGGCTTCATTATCTATTTCATTTTGTATTTCTTCAGAATTTTCAATTGGTGTTTCTTTTATTTCGTGTTCTTTTTTCTTCATTACTACTCCATTAAATTTCTTTCACTATAATATCATTAATAATTAACTTTTTTCAATTCATTCGATAAAGACTCAGCAACATACATAACAGCGGCAACAACTTTAGAATATTCCATTCTTTTAGGACCTATTATACCCACAGTACCGCTAACTTCGCCAAATTTATATTCTTTTGTAATTAAACTGAAATCAGAAAATTGTTCGTCCATATTTTCCGATCCTATCTTTATATTTATAGGAACATGTTCAGCTTTAAAACCTTTTTCCATTAGATGAATAACTACATTTTTATTTTCTATTAATTCGATAATTCCTTGAAAATTTTGATGAATTTCAAATTCCGGTTGTTTTAATACATTAGTCGCACCGCTAATTACGGCTTTGTTTTTTTCGGGCATACTGGCAAAAATTTTATCAACAGAATCAATGAACAAACGAACTATAGGTTTGAGTTCATCGCGATTATAATCTTTTAATCTCTCACTGAAAGTTTTTCTGATCTCAGTAAATTTTAATCCGCTTAGCCTTTCATTTAATATTTGTTGTATAGATTGAAGATTAATTAATGTAGCTTCTTTTGTTATTTCCAAAGTAATAGTTCTAACCAATCCTGATTTTACTGTTAAAACCACTAGAATTCTGTTTATTGACAATTGAACCAATTGGATTTTTTCCAAAACAGCGTTATCGAATTTTGGGAAAGTTATACAGGCCAGTTGATTAGTAAGTTCGCTCAACAAAATAGATGTTAGTTCAATCAATTCATTTGTTTCAGTATGTCCGGCTTCTAATGTAGAATCAATTTTTTTAATAGCTTCTTCGTTAAGTGTCGGAGGATCCATAAGCGAATCAACATAAAACCTGTATCCCATATCTGTGGGAATTCTACCGGCAGATGTGTGAGGGTGGTTTAAATAACCCGTCTCCTCCAGATCTGCCATTATATTTCTTATACTGGCCGGGGAAAGACCTATATTATACCGTTTAGAAATATTCCTGGAACCTACCGGACTGGCGGTTAAAATAAACTGTTGCACAACATGCCGCAGTATCGATTTTTCCCTATCAGTTAATTCTATTGAATGCATATTATAATTTACGTACTTAATTTTAATCTAATTGTAAAAATACTCAAAATCCTTATGTTTTTCAGTTAGTTAAGTATAATTTACAAAGTTTTTTATAACAACATTATTTGATGATTATTTCTCAGTTTAGTTTCCAGTTAAATTTAGTGTTTTCTGGGAATTTTAGTTCTCTGGAATTCGTTATTTATTTGTAAATATTAAAATGTATTTCGAATTATTTGTACACTTTCGAGATAAATAGCGTTCCATTTAATATCTTTGGCTTTGAAATATAAATTAATTGGAGAATTCGTGAGCGAATCCTATAAATCCGCCGGTGTGGACATAAAGGCGGGTGAAGAAACTGTCGATAGAATTAAAAAACATGTCAAATCAACGTTCAATAAGAATGTTCTCGCAAACATTGGACATTTCGGCGCACTTTACGAAATCGATAAAAACGAATTTGAGAAGCCTGTTTTAGTATCAAGTGTTGATGGTGTAGGCACCAAATTGAAGATTGCTTTTATGCTTAATAAACACGACACGGTAGGGCAGGATCTTGTAAATCATTGTATAAATGATATTGCTGTTTGTGGAGCAAAACCTTTATATTTTATGGATTATCTTGCGTTCGGAAAATTGGTTCCCGATATCGCCGAAAAAATCATTGAAGGCTTTTCAGTCGCTTGCAGAGAAAATAATGTTGCTTTAGTGGGAGGCGAAACCGCTGAAATGCCTGGATTTTACCAAGATGGGGAATATGATATTTCGGGAACAATAGTGGGTATTGTAGAAAAAGATGAGATAATTGACGGGAAAGACGTTGAAAAAGGCGATATATTAATCGGTTTTCCCTCAACTGGCTTACACACTAACGGTTATTCGTTAGCTAGAAAAGTTCTTTTAGAAAAATATTCCCTCAACGATTCGCCAGGAGGACTTCCAACATCCTTAGGCGACGCGTTACTTGCAGTTCATAAATCTTACTTAAAACTTATTCATGAAATCAAAGGTCAAATAAAAGTGAAAGCATTTTCGCACATTACAGGTGGCGGCATTATCGGCAATACAAAACGTGTTGTTCCCGAAGGATTAAATATTAAAATTGATTGGGAAGCATGGGAATTGCCGGCAATATTTAGTCTGATAAAACAAACTGGAAATATTTCGGATGAGGAAATGCGGAAAGCTTTTAATCTTGGAATAGGATTAATTGTTTTGGTGAATAAGAATGATGTTAATGAAATAAAAGCAATCTGCTCTGCTATGAATGAAACTTTGTATATAATTGGCGAAGTAGTTTAAAAATAACTTCGTGATAATTTTTAATGAAATAGAAAGAATTAAATTATGTTTATAGATACACATGCACACTTATTTTTCGAAAATTTTAACGACGATCTGCAGCAAGTAATTGATAAAGCCAATAGCGCCGGGGTTAAATATATAATTGTCCCCGGCACATCGATTGAGACTTCTGAACAGGCATTGGCACTTGCCGATAAGTTCGATTGTGTTTACGCGTCGGTTGGAGTTCATCCACATGATACAGAAAAATGGGATGATAAATGGTTGCAAAAAATTGAAGAACTTGCCTCGCACAAAAAAAATGTTGCCATTGGCGAAATTGGACTAGATTATTATTACGATTTTTCGCCGCGCGAAACTCAAATTAGAGCTTTCGAAGCACAAATTGAGCTTGCAAAAAATCGGAACCTGCCAGTTATTATACATAACAGGGATTCCAATGAAGATGTTATGAAAATTATTCGCAAACATTCGGCAGACAGTGGGCTAAAAGCACAATTTCATTGTTTTGCAGGTTCCGCCCAAGATGCAAAAGAACTTATATCTATGAATCACTATATATCCTTTCCTGGCAATATAACATTTGTAAAGGCCGATGGATTAAGAGATGTTCTAAGAACGATAAACATTAATAACTTGCTATTAGAGACCGACGCTCCTTTTATGACTCCTGTACCATTCCGAGGTAAAAGGAATGAACCGGCCAATATTCCTTTGATTGCAAGTAAAATAGCTGAAGTTAATAATCTGGATTTGGAAGACGTTGCTAGAATTACTTCCTACAATGCTTATAAATTATTTGGTATAGGGGAAAAGATGGAATTAACTTTCACTTACAAATTAGGCAATTCACTTTATATAAATGTAACCAACAGATGTAATGCCGACTGTGTTTTTTGCGATAGGAAAGGTGAGGCTACAATTAAAGGGTACAGGTTAAAAATGAGCAAGTCCCAGGAACCAATTGCGAGCGTCTATATAAATGAAATTGGTGATCCACAAAAGTACGAAGAGATAGTATTCTGTGGTTACGGGGAACCCACAATTCGTTGGGACATTGTTAAACAGATTGCAAAATATGTTAAAGATAATGGCGGTAAAACTAGACTAAATACCGATGGACATGGTAATTTTATAAATAAAAGGGATATTACTCCCGAAATGAAGGGACTGATTGATACTGTATCCATAAGTCTTAATTCTACAGATCCTGTACAGTATGCCAATTTGATGAGAGTTAATGAAAGTATGCACGCTGAAATGATAGACTTCGCAAAAAAAAGTAAAGAGTTTTCAAAAGTTGTTTTATCAATTGTTGGGTTAAATGAAGTTGACACTGAAAAGGCGAAAAAATTCGTTAGTGAAGAAATTGGAGTGGCATTTCGCGAAAGAGAATATTTTTAAGAAATTTCTATTCATTAATTACTAAAAAGAGTTTATCCTAATGGAAAATTATAAAGTATTTACAATTTCATTTACTCCTTTCAATATTGATTTAGTTAGCGGGTTAATGTGGAACCTGGCAATTGATGGCATAACTGAGGAGGAAAACTCAATAAAGTTATATTCGAAAGAGTCAAATGGATTGAATCTTTTAAGTATTTCTGAATTATTGGATTCGTTAGTCACCCAGAATTTACTGGAAAGGCATGAAATTACCGAAGGAATTGAAGAACAACAAAATTGGAATGAATACTGGGAAAAAAACGTAAATGTTATAAGAATGACAGATCGAATTATTATTAAGCCAACATTCAGAGAATACATTGCTCAGCCAGAGGATGTTGTTATATTAATTGATCCCAAAATGTCTTTTGGTACCGGTGAACATGAGACTACAAGATTATGCGTACAAGCCGTTGAAGATTTTATATCGCCGGATGTTAAAGCTCTGGATTTAGGAAGCGGCACCGGCATACTGGCAATTGTAGCTGTTAAATTAGGTGCTAAAAAAGTTTACGCAGTTGATAACGATGAGTGGTGCCTGCTTAACGGTAAAGAAAATGTTTCTCTAAATAAAGTTGATGAAAAAGTTGAGGTTGTTTTAGGGGAGATAGAAAACGTTACTGAAGAAGATTTTAATTTTGTGATAGCTAACATAAATAAGAATGTATTACTCGGATTAGGGGATAAAATTTCGGCTAAAATGATAAAAGCCGGAAAGTTGATTCTATCCGGCTTTTATACAAATGATTATGAAGAATTAACAAAATATTATGAAAATTTTGGTCTCTCTCTCCTCAAAGAATATCAGCTAAATAATTGGGCAGCTTTAGTATTTATTAAAAATTAGCCGCTAACTTTTTCAAGCAATCTGATTAGTTCTTTTTTTTCATTTTCTGTTAATTCTTTCATCGATTCACTTAGTCCATTCGAATATTCAGGAAAAAGATTATCGATTTTTTCTCTACCCTTGTCTGTAAGTTCCGCGTTAATAATCCTGCGATCTTTTTTTGAAGGAACCCTTTTTACGAGATCTTCTTTCTCAAGATTATCAACTACGCAAGTTATGTTTGCTCCGGTAACAAGAAGTTCTTCACTGATTTTTTTCAATGGAATTGGACCTGTTTTCATAAGAACTTCTAGTACATGGAATTGTGGAGCTGTCAGATTATGGGCGTACATTTGCCTGGAATGAGCTTTTTTAACAGAATCATACGCATGATTAAGCTTATCCCAAACATCAAGAACAATATTGTCCTTTTGGTTTTCCATCTTACCATCACCTTATATGAGTTAGAGTTAAGTTAATTAAATATTTTAACTACAAATCAAGCAACTTATTCCCAGCATGGAAAGTTGCTTAATCGGATATGAAAAAGTGTTCCCAGCACTTTGGATCTAAATGTAAATAAAAATAAATTAAATTGAAAGAACACTTTCGTCAAAAAGTGAAGCCTAAATCTACATTGATCTATTTGTTACTATTTTAAATTATTAGCGTTTATCCTCCTTCATATCTGATTAGAAAATATTATGTATTTTGATATTTACATGAGAATACTTCTTTAATATTTAATAATCATTTTAATTAAATAGATAATAGTATTTATATATCTTTATTTTATAAATTTTGAAACAATGTCTATATATTTTACGTTTCTTAGATTATGTTCAAATTTTTAATTAAGACGAAGTATTATAAAAAACACACTATTAGTTTAATAATGCTTTGAGTATTTTTACGTATTATAGAATTTGGATTGGTAATTAATTGACCGATTATAAAATAAATAAACACTCTTTTTTATTGAAAAACAACTCTAATAATCGAGGTAGTAAATCTCTTTTTAGTTTTGCTTTTCAATACGAAGACTTGGATTTAAGAAATCCACTATCTCAATTAAAGAATAATTTAATACAATATTTTTATACGTCCACACCTGAGTTAAAAATTAAATTTTTAGGTATTGATTCACTAATTTCTATAAATGAAAATGGCAATGAACGAGTAAAGGACACCTCAGTTAAAATACGCGAATTAAATCTTTCCCATAAAAATAATTTCGATCAATTTAATTTGGGCTCAATCCCATTATTTTTAGGCGGCATGAAATTTTCGCCTGGAGATAAAAACCAGCTGTGGAATGATTATAGCGATTCGGACTGGTTTATACCAAAATTTTTGTTGTATCACACAAACGGTGCAAATTTTGTTGTTTACAATTTTTATTCGGAAATAATTACTGATGCAGATTTTAATTTATATGATAACGAGTTAAAAAAATATTTAGAATCGAGTCCTGTCAACTATACCGCGCCAGTATGCGAGGTTATAAAATCTAATTATAACGATCCTCTCGAGAAAAACAAATGGATCAACAATGTTACCAGTGCATTATCCCAAATTGAGAATAAAAAATTTCATAAAATTGTTTTATCACGACAGGTTGATTTGGAACTAAGCTGTACACCAGATTTTAGTAAAATAAGCGAACAATTAGAAAAAGAATTTCCCAAATGTTATATATTCCTATACCGCAAAAATTCATCCACATTTTTTGGAGCTTCTCCCGAAAAACTCGCGAAAATTTCGAATGGCTGGGTTGAAGCGGACGCGTTGGCGGGTTCTGCCAGAAGAGGTAAAGATATTGAAGAGGACGAAAAATTAGCTGAAGAGCTTTTAAGCAGTAAAAAAAACCTTAACGAGCAGCGTGCAGTTGTGGAATTTATCTCACATTCGTTTGAAGGATTTTCCGAAGAGATAATTTTTGCCAATCAACCGATAATTAGGAAACTACCCAACATCCAACACTTATGGACACCTATTAAAGCAAAGCTTAAGGGGAATAAATCAATTTTATCTATTTTAAAAGATATTCATCCCACTCCAGCAATTTGTGGTGTCCCCTGGACAAATGCACTTGTTTCAATTAAGGAAATGGAAACACATTCCAGAGGTTTGTTTGCGGGAATGATCGGTTGGTTCAATTTTGAGAATGAAGGTGAATTTGCCGTCGCAATTAGATCGGCGCTCGCCAAAAGCAATAAAATATATGCTTTGGCAGGATGCGGTATTGTAGAAGGATCCGATCCAGAACAAGAATTTAGGGAAGCTGAATTAAAACTTAAACCCATCTTATCGCTCTTCAAGAATGAAGAAATCTATAAATCTTAACGTATTATTTGCCGAATACTTAGTTCGCTCACTTTACGGTATCGGGGTTAGGGATGTTGTTATTTCGCCTGGTTCACGCAGTACTCCGCTCGTAATTGCTTTCCATAATTTTAACAAAATAAAAAAACATGTAGTAATTGACGAACGCTCCAATGCCTTTTATGCTTTAGGTATCGCCGCCGCATCAAAAAAACCCGTAGCAATTGTAACTACTTCGGGATCAGCTGTTGCCGAATTGTACCCGGCTATTATTGAAGCATTTTACAAACATATTCCGCTGATTATTTGTACAGCCGACCGACCGGAACGTCTTGTCGATACAGGCTCAAATCAAACTATCAATCAGAAAAACATTTACGCAAATCATATAAAATATTTTCTTGATACAGGAATTATCAAACCGAATTTAACTTATTTCAAAAATTTCAATTTACAATTAAACAAAGCGTTTTCAGTTTCACTTCAAGCTAATCGAGGACCATTTCATTTAAATTGCCGGTTCGATAAACCGTTAGAGAAGTCCATTCCTTCACACAATGTCGCCTCAAAAACGGTAAACTCCATTAAAAAGATAATACCTTTGCGCTCGCCGAAAAATGAAACAATTGGACCCGAAAAGTTGAAGAAGATTATCGCAGTAATTAAAGAGTTATCTAAAAGTAAAAAAACTATTTTATATGTTGGACATGAATCTATAGAGCAAAGCTACCACAGTTGTGTAGCTTCAATAGCAAAATTATTAGATGCCCCTATTTTTGCGGACGGACTTTCTGGTTATAGATTAAGTAATATTGACGGGGAAAATGTTATAATAAATTCATCGGCATTTTTGCGAAATAGAGATTTTATTAAATTCTTTGATGCGGAAATAATTATTCAGTTTGGAAATGCGCCAACTTCCAATATTCTACTTTATTTTTTAGAAAATTCGAAAGCAAAAAAGATTTTAATAAATGAGTTTGGTGAAATTAAAGACCCCTCGCTAACATTTACTAACCTGCTTGAATCAAGTCCGCAACAATTTTTGCGATTGTTGAAAGGTGAAAAAAGAAAGATTAATAACTGTATTGACCCGGAATGGCTTAAAATGATTTACCTTCTGGAAAGTTCGGCTCAAAAATTAAAAAATCAGATTATAGGCAAAGCCGAATTCCCTTTTGAAGGCAGAATTGTTAAAGAGTTATTTACTGCTATCCCCGCCGGTTCTAATGTTATGATTTCCAATAGTATTCCTCCAAGAGATGTCGATTCATTTTGTGATTTAATGAATAAAAAGATTCAACTTTACCATAATAGGGGTACAAGTGGGATTGACGGGATTATTTCCACTGCAGCAGGATTATACGAGGCGAACAAAAAACCAACCTTTTTATTGATAGGTGACCTCTCCTTTTTGCACGACACTAACGGACTTTGGTTATTAAATAAATACAAAATACCATTGGTTATAATTTTGGTAAATAACGGCGGCGGTTCCATTTTTGAAATGCTTCCCGTTGTTAAGCAAAAAATTGATTTCAATAAATATTACAAAGTTCATCCGGAGGCTAACTTCGGAAAAATTGTTAGAGCTTTTAACGGGAATTATATCTTAATTAAAAGTTGGAATCATTTTCGTAATAATCTTTTAAAGCCATCTAACATATTTAAAGTATTGGAGATCAAATCGAGTTCTAAAAATTCTTTGTCGCTGCGTAAAAAATTTTGGGATTCTGTTATAAGCGGGACCCGGGAAATTATAGATGAATATTCCAATAGATAATTATAATTTGTTTACAACATTACAATCATCCGATCTGCTGAAAGTAAAAGAACCGATTCTGTTCATTCATGGATTTGCCGGTTCTTCAGATGATTGGCTGCAGATTTTCCCTCAAATAAATAAACACTATCTTCCTTTTGCAATCGATCTTATCGGGCATGGAAAATCATCCTCTCCTTCGGATATTTCTTATTATACGCACGATGCAATAGCCAACCATTTGAAATCTATTTTTGATTTTTACAATATAACAGAACCCATAATATGCGGTTATTCGATGGGGGGACGCGCGGCCATTAGCTTTGCGATGAAGTATCCTCAAAATGTTAAAGCACTAATTCTCGAGAGCTCTTCACCTGGAATAATAAATAGTTCCGAAAGAGATCTCCGTTATAGAAACGATTTAAGTTTGGCCGAAAACATTCAATTGAAAGGTCTGGAATTTTTTGACGAGTATTGGTCAAATCTGCCGATATTCGATTCGCAGAAATATTTATCCGCCGATCAGCTTGCCCAGATAAAAACTAAACGACTTAACAATAATATTACCGGTCTTTGCAATAGTTTGCGCGGGTTTAGTGTTGGAGTCATGCCTAACTTCTGGAACCGTTTACCGAAAATTGAAGTTCCAGTTCTGCTTATCTCAGGAGAATATGATAATAAGTACACAGAAATAAACCGAATTATGAGCGGCTTAATCAAAAACAGCGAGTCGAAAATAATTGATTCATGCGGACATAATACTCATCTCGAAAAACCTATGGAATTTGTATCTTTGGTAAACTTATTTTTGGATAAAACTATTAAAGTATAGTTATAAAATTAATGGAAGGAATTTAAATGAGTTACGATTGGAAAATTGCAAAAGATTATAAAGATATTTTATACGAAAAATTTGAAGGTATTGCAAAAATTTCTATTAACAGACCGGAAGTCAGAAATGCTTTCCGTCCGGATACTGTTCTTGAAATGTTCGACGCGTTTATCGATGCAAGAGAAGATTCAGCAATCGGAGTGATTTTATTAACTGGCAACGGTCCTGCTAAAGACGGTAAATACGCTTTTTGCTCCGGAGGCGATCAAAAAATACGAGGCGATAAAGGATATATTGGAAGTGATGGAGTTCCAAGATTGAACATACTTGATGTACAGAAACAGATACGCAGCATTCCTAAACCTGTTATTGCTTTAGTTGCCGGATACGCGATTGGCGGTGGTCATGTTCTGCATGTGATGTGCGATCTAACAATCGCGGCCGATAATGCCGTATTCGGTCAAACTGGACCAATGGTCGGCAGTTTTGATGGTGGATTTGGCGCAAGTTATCTTGCTCGTATGGTTGGTCAAAAAAGAGCGAGAGAAATTTGGTATTTATGCCGGCAGTATAATGCACAGGAAGCTTATGAAATGGGAATGGTTAATAAAGTTGTATCTGTAGATCAATTAGAAAATGAAGGCGTAGCTTGGGCCAGGGAAATTTTAGAAAAAAGTCCAATGGCAATCCGGCTCTTAAAATCCGCCTTTAATGCCGAACTAGACGGTCAACAAGGCATACAGGAATTGGCCGGAAATGCCACATTGCTTTATTATATGTCCGAGGAAGCTCAGGAAGGTAAAAACGCTTATGTTCAAAAACGTAAACCCGATTTTTCTAAATTTCCCAGAGTGCCGTAAAGGAAAAGTTTAATGATACTATCATCCGCAAAAAAAATTAATAAATTACAAAGTTGGATTCTTGCCAGTCGCCCCAAAACATTGCCTGCTGCTTTTGTGCCTGTGGCAATTGGCAGCGCGCTTGCCTATAATGACAATCAGTTTAATGCAGGCGCAGTGGCTGTTGCTTTGATTTGTTCGTTTCTTATTCAGATCGGGACCAACTTTGTTAACGACTTATATGACTTTATTGCAGGGACTGATAAAAAAGACAGAGTCGGACCAACAAGGGTATTAGCTTCCGGTTTGATAAGTGTGAATGAGATGAAAATCGGCATATCAATCACTTTTAGTTCAGCATTCATTTTAGGAATGTATCTTGTTTATATAAGCAGTTGGATAACTCTTATTATCGGAATTGTTTCAATCATTGCTGGATTTGCTTACACAGCCGGTCCATTTCCGCTAGCCTATAATGGTTTGGGTGATGTGTTTGTCTTTTTGTTTTTCGGATTCGTGGGAACTATTGGCACCTATTACGTGCAGACTTTAACAGTTACCGAATTTGTAGTTTGGGCTTCAGTACCGGTGGGTGCCTTAATTACAAATATTCTTGTTATAAACAACTATAGGGATATTGATGAAGACCGACTTGCCGGGAAAAATACTCTTGCGGTTAAATTCGGGCGTAATTTTACACGGTTTCAATATGTAAGTTTTATGATACTTTCTTACCTGGTTCCTTTTATAGCCTTCTTCACATATAAACAGAGCTATCTACTTTTTCTACCCCTAATTACAATTCCACTTTCAATAAAATTGATTAGAATGATTTACATATTTGAAGGAAAAGAACTTAACAAAACACTTGAATTAACCGCTAAATTATCGGCTATTTATGGTATTTTATTCGCGATAGGAATATTGGTGTGAATATAATTGAGCTGAAATATTTTATTTACAAAGCTCATTTACCTGCTCCCATTAAAACCAGCAAATTACTGATTACAGATAAGAGCGGTATTATAGTTCGTCTAAAAAATAATGAAGGCAGATATGGTTACGGGGAAGCGTCTCCCCTCCCTAATTTCAGCAGAGAAAATATAAAAGAGATTATTGAAATTGTTCAAAGAATTGAAGCCCGTTTAAAGTTTGATGAATATATTGATGATACAAATTTATTACGATTCACGAACAATTATGCTTCTCTAAATTTTGGTTTCGAACAAGCAATTTATTCATTAAATACACCCGCAGAATACAATTCAATTTTATTAAACTATATTCCTCTTAATTTCTTAATTGGGCTTCGGTCTGATAATGAAGTATTAGCATCAGTAGAAAATGCTGTAGAAAATGGATACAAAACTATAAAACTGAAAATTGGGGAAAGATCTTTTACAGAGGATTTATCCTTAATAAAAAAAATTCGCGGTAAGTTTAAGGATATCTTATTAAGAGTGGATGTAAACGGTGCCTGGAATATTAAAACCGCTATAAACAACATCAGAATGCTAAATCCATTGGAAATTCAATACATCGAACAACCTGTTAATGGATTAAATGAATTATTATCAGTTGCAGAAAAAGTTGAAACGCCTTTAGCTCCGGATGAATCAATATCTTCTTTATCAGATGCGGAGTTTGCCATTAACTCGGGTTTGATTGATTATATAGTAATAAAACCTATGAATATTGGGTTTAACGATTCCCTTAAAATAATAGAACTAGCGAATAAAAATGGTAAAAGTGTTATTGTCTCTTCAATGTTCGAAAGCCCGATTGGGAAAAACGCATTGTTTTATCTCGCTGCAAAAACAAAACATAATTATGCCCACGGTCTTTCAATAAATGTAAAAATGGAGCAGAACTTGCTTGAGCAGGAGGCTATTATTTCCGAAGGAACAATCGCTTATAATGGAAAACTTTATCCATATCCACACAGTATCGATCAATTATTTGAATAATTTTAATGTTAACTAACACAGACTGGCTGGAATATCGTAATGTTCATTCACCGGACAAAGAAGCGATTGTTGATAAAAGCATATCATATTCTTACGAGGATTTACATAATCGTGTAAATTATTTATCTGCTTATTTTTTACAAAACGGTGTCCAATCCGGAGAAATTGTACCCGTTATTTTACATCATCATTCTCAATTTATTATAACCGTATTCGCATTATGGCGTATAGGTGCAATTGTTGCCCCATTATCTCCGAAGTTTCCGGAAACTGAATTAAAAAAATTGGTTCTGTTTTTAGATTGCCGCGTATATATTTCCGAAGAAACCTCAGAATTTGATTTTGTAAATCATAAAAAAATAACGCCCGATTTAACTTATAAAAAATCCTTTTCCGGAAACAGCTTATGGAACATAAACAAACCCGGCGGCGCTATAATAATTTTTACATCCGGCACCACATCAATACCAAAAGGTGTTTTAATATCATTCGACAGTTTATATAATAGTTTTACAGCAATCAGTAAATTTGATAATTATGGTTCGCACGATACCTTTCTTGCGAGTTTACCGTTTAATCACATCGGCGGTTTTTCAATTATAATTCGGAGTTTATTGTGTGGTGGAACTTTATTGTTACCCCAAAACACATCCCATGGCGGTATTTTGGAAGGGATATTAAAATTGAATCCCACTCTTATTTCGTTGGTGCCTACTGTACTTAACAGATTGGTAAAATCCGGAATTAAACCAAATCCCAAATTAAGAAGTGTTTACGTTGGCGGTGCTTCGAGTAGTGAGTCAACAATAAAGGGTGCATTAAAAGCCGGATATCCAATAATAAAAGTTTACGGTTCAACAGAAACGAGCGCCATGGTCTGCGCTTATAGACCATCATTAATTACGGGGAATATTAACGCTTCCGGATATGCTCTGCCCGGTAATAGTATATACATTTCAGATCAGTACAATAAACCTGCCCCAAAAGGGATGGAGGGTGAAATTGTTATTGAATCACCAGCCCTTTTTACTGAGTACTTTAAAAACTTAGAGGAAACACAAGAGAAAAAGAAAAACAAAAATTATTACACCGGAGATATCGGAGTTATTGACAGCAATGGATTGCTTACCGTTTTTATGAGAAGAACAGACCTAATTATTTCAGGCGGGGAGAATATTAGTCCAATTGAATTAGAAAAAGAGATAGCTAAGTTAAATTTTATAAAGGAGGTGTATGTACTAGGTGTTGATGATGATGATTGGGGACAAGTTGTTGTTGCCGTCTTTACTACTAATAATAATAATATTCCGGAAAATGAAAATGTAATCCGCCAACATTTATTGAAATCGCTGCCTTCCTTTAAGATTCCAAAATTTTTCATTCAGTTAAAACACATACCGAAAAATGAAATGGGTAAACCGAACAGAAACAAATTGTTAAAAATTATTCTGCAAGATGTTCGTTTAAATACATCGCAAGATCGGGAGGAATAGATACTTTAGATCGGTCACCTTTCCCAATACAGACATGAACGGTTTTAACTTTAGCTTTAATTCTTTCATCATCCCCAATTATTTTATATTCTATTTCGTAAGAACTTTCCCTGATTTCTAATACACGCAGTTCAATTTTAATATCATCATGTAAACTGATTGCCGAAGTAAAAAGTGATTCGGCTTTGATAATCGGCAATGCTATTTCATTCGAAATAAAATAGTCGACTTTTGTTTTGTTGTTTAGCAGAAACAGTTCGTATGTTTCATGAGCTAAATTAAAAACCTCGGCAAAATAGATTACACCCGCAGGATCGCAGTTTGAAAATTTAATTTTAGTGTTGTAAACGAACACCCGAACCTCATCTTTTTTACGTTCTAAATATAAAATTCTTTTTGTTTACTAATTTGTGTTTGTTTTTTTTACTTTTGCACTCAATTAAAATAGAATTTTGAATGTACATTTGCCCAAAGAAAATACTGATGCTTCTTTTGTTTGTTACAACCATTACCTTTTCACAAACAGGGGAATTAAAGAAAAATTATTATCCGAGTGGAAAAATTAAAAGCTCCGGTTATTATTTGAATGGTGTAAAGAATGGTGAGTATTTAGAATATTACGAAAGCGGAAACATTTCAAAACAGTGGTTTTTTGAAAATGGAAAGGAAGTGGGTATTTCCAAATGGTATTTTAACGACGGCACCTTAAGCATGGAGTGGCACTACGAAAATGGAAAACTTGAGGGTGAATCAAAATGGTACTACGAAACAGGCGAATTATGGTCTGAACCGAATTATATAAACGGGATACAGGAAGGTTTTACAAAAACTTATTATAAATCGGGTGCTCTGCAGGGAATTTGGAACTACTCTAACGGAGAGTTGAACGGTATATCAAAAGTGTTTTTTGAGTCAGGCGGTCTGGAAGTAGAGCGGAATTATGTGAATGGTATTTTAAACGGAATTACAAAAGTTTATTTCGATTTCGGTGATGTGGCTCTCGAAGCGAATTACAAAGACGATAAACTTAACGGAACTTCATACCTTTATTTTCCGGATGGATCAATAAAAGTAATAGATACATACGAAAATGGTCAAATAATTAAAAGAATAAAATATGATTATGGTTCCAAGGTTCAGAAGATTGAACAAAATTTCGACGAATATTATCCTCAAGGAACAATTAAAGCCCACCTAAGTTTTTTTGACGGGAAAAAAAATGGGTTCAATCAAACCTATTATGATACAGGCTTTCTGCAGTCATCTTTAAATTATAAAAACGATGTTTTAGACAGCTTAAATATTGAGTATCACCCAAACGGTACTATTTTTAAGAGGTCAAATTTTATAAGAGGAATTAAAAACGGACTTCAGCAGGAATACAACGATTCTGGAATTTTAACAGCGCAGTTTCATTTTTTACGTGATCAGTTAGATGGAGAAGTTACTTTATATTATCCAACAGGGCAGATTAAGTGTAAACAATTTTACGATACTGGAAAGCTTGATGGAACAAGTACATATTATTATATAAACAGCGTTACTAAATCGAAAGAAACTTTTTCTTCAGGTAAAAGAAATGGAGTATGTACGTGGTATTTTGACAATGGTGAAGTTTCGGATTTTTTTTCATATAAAAACAATTTATTACATGGAGCGGTTTTTTCTTATTACCCCAGCGGATTGTTAAAGAGGGAAGCAGTATACGAGGAAGGCGCAATAATCAAAGAAATTTTTTACGCTGAAGACGGAAGCCGACTTGATGTTTTAAGTTACAATTGATTCACTCTTCCAGATACGATTTTAATGTTTTGTATATTTTTTCTATGGGCATAGTTTCCCCTGTCCATAACTCAAACGAACGCGCTCCTTGTTCAACAAACATGGTTAGTCCATTTTCAGTTCTCGCCCCTTGTTTAGCTGCTATTTGCAGCAATTTAGTTTTAACAGGAGTATAAACTACATCGAAAACAATTTGATCTTTATTGAAAGACTTTTCTATTGTAGTGGCCGAGTCATCAATATCTGGAGTCATACCAATAGTAGCGGTATTAACAATTAGTTTAGACCTGCTGAAAATTTCCACAAGATCTGGCGGCACTAAATCGTAAGCTTTAATGTTTTCATATAACATTTTAGCCGTAAAATAATCTTTTAGAGATTCTGCCTTTTGTTCAGTTCTATTTACAATGTTTATTCTAGCGACTTTAAAATAACGTATTAACGCATAGATTACACTTCGTGCAGCGCCACCAGCTCCGATTATAGTAACTTCGCTGTCGGCCAGTTCTTCCTTGTATTTATTAAGAGTAGCAGTAATGCCGTTTACATCGGTATTATAGCCATGTAAAACGCCGTTATCGTTTAATACCGTATTTACTGCTCCAATTACGTTAGCTTCTTCTGAAATATCCGATAAATATGGAATTATTTTTTCTTTTAGTGGAAGTGTTACATTGAAACCGTTTATTCCCAAAGCTGTCATTCCTTTCAGCGCATCTTTAAGATTTGATATAGGAACGTCGAAAGGAAGGTATATATAATCCTGCTTTGTAAGTTCGAAAGACAAATTGTGCATCAAGGGCGAAAACGAATGTTTTATTGGATGACCAATAACGCCGACAAGTTTTGTAGATTGGTTAAATTTATTATACAATTGCATTAAACACCAAAATGTTAATATTTATTTCTCGTCAATAAGTTTATTTAGTAATTTAGAAGACTTAGCCTCTGGATAATCCTTAGCGAAAGCATTTTTAATATTTGGATCGAGAGCAAATGCGGATTTCAAATTTTCAATGGCTTCATTTGTCTGACTCAGCAATAACTTCGCTTTTGCTTTGCCGTAGTATGCATTAGCGCTTTCGGGTTGAAGCTTAATACAATGGTTATATGCTTCATCGCCTTCCTGCCAGTTACCGTCACCTATAAAGGCTTCTGCAAGTTTATACCATGTCTCATAATTCTCCGGATCAAACTTCAAAGATGTTTTGTAATAATCTATTGCTGATTTAAAGTTACCCAGCTCAAATTCTACCGAAGCTTTACCAAACCATAGTTCCGATAAGTCAGGGTTAATCTCCATTGCATTTTCAAAATCTATAAGAGCTAAATTTAGTTTTCCCATTTTTCTGTAACATTCGCCGCGGGCAATGTAAGCTTCCGTATATTCAGGATCTATTTTAATAGCTTTAGAATAGGCGATTGCTGCTTTATTGTGTTGATTTAAATCTTCATAAGTTTGCCCAAGCGTATACCATATTGCTTCGTCTTCGGGATCAAGTTTAGCCGCTTCTTTAACAGCTTTAAGGGCATCTTTTAATCGCCCTAGATTCGCATAAGCCACACCCAAATTAAACCATGCGCTGGAAAAATCTTCTTTTATAGCAAGTGACAATTCGAAGATATCCGCAGCTTTTTCAAACTTTCCGCTACGAATCAGAACAATTCCTTTATTATATAAGGCCGTTGAGCTATAGGGTTCAAATTCTAAAAATTTATCGTATGCAATTATCGCTTTGTCAAATTCGTCCAAAGTTTCGTAACAAAAACCTAGTTCGTACCAAGCTTCACTGTATTCTTCATCTACTTCTACCGCTCTTTGAAGGTATGTAACCGCTTGTAAATACATATCTCTTTTTTCGAATAGAAGTCCCATACTATAAAGTGCTTCGTCGTTTTCAGGTTCAATATCCAGAACTCTTTTTAATGTTTCAGCCGCTTGTTCAACATATCCTAAATTATCTTCTGCAACCGATTTATTTAGGAGAGTTTCAACATCACAGGGATTAAGAGTAAGTGATTTTTCAAAACAATCATAAGCATCTTCAAATTCGAATCTATTATTATGAAGGACGCCTTTAAATTGCCAGAATTCAGAATTATAAGGAGTAATTTCCAAAACCGACTCAGTTAATTCGAATCCTTCTTCAATAAAATCATTATCAATACAATGATGAATAGTGTCTTCTATATACTCTATATTAAAAAATATTTCTCCATTCGAAATCATTTCTTTCGATGTATTTATTTTTTCTAACAGCTCAGAATCCGAAAGATCAAAAGAATCATTTTCGTCGGAATAGCTATCGTAAAATTCCATTTACATTCCATTAAATTTGGATGAAAATCTATTACTATACCTTATTAAAATCAAGTTGTTTTTAAGGCGAGAAATTTTCTATTGATTAATATCAATAAAATATTAGAGGCGTGATTAAAATTTTTAATTAATTATTAAATCCATTTACGATGTTTAATGAATAAAAGGTTAGTTTTTTGCCATATTTTTCATTATAAGAAGTGTTTATTTCTTCAATAAAATTTGAAACCTTATTATTTTCAACAAAATTAAAAGTACTTTCTATTGGGGAACAACTAATCATCTTAGAAGCTATTACCCCATTTATTTTAGAAGCTTCGTTTACCAAAAAATCTAAATCCTCGGATCCAATCTCGTAATCACGTCTTAAACTAAAGTGTGATTCGTTTATAAGTTCCCCAAATTTATTATAATCATTGTCGGATAATAGCTTTGTAGCCTTTTCCACCCTGATTCTTTCCTGAACGTTATAGAAAACCCTCGAATAAACTTTTTTAGGGATCATATGAAAATGTTTTTCAAGAAACTCTAAATTTATATCTCGTAAATTTTTAATTCCCCATATATACAATCTCAGACCATCAACACCTACTTTACATTCAGATATTCTTTCGTTACAAATATCCGAAATATTTGCAATAACCTTTCCTGTATCGCAGATAATCAGTTTAAAATCTCTATTTTTAATATCACGAACATCATTAGTATCGGTTCTTAAATCGTTAAAAAAAATAGCGTCAGATTTACAATTCAAAACGGTTCTGTGGTGGGCTCGGTTCGAAATTTTACCAACAAAATTTAATTCCGCACGCCGGGAAATATCAACAACTTGCTCATCGTTTAATTTAAGATTCAGCGCTATATTTAAAGCTAGAAGCAAAGAAATTTGGTGAGCACTTACATTCCCAAGTCCAATTGAAGCTGGTATATTGGATCTTATACTGCAATTAAACCCATTAATTAATAATCCATCTTCTCTTAGTAAATTTAGCAATGGTCCAAATGCCACTTGACCACATCTGATATTATTCTCTGAAAAATCATTTAAAGTAGAATTATAATTTAATTCACAATCACCGAAAGAGATATTTATTTGGTTATCTTCCCTTTTATTGACAGTAGACACTGCATATCTGTTAACAGCGCAGGACAAAATAATGCCATCATTGTAATGAGTGTGGTCACCCAAAGTAATTAAACTGGCAGGTACGGCACAAGTTATAATCTCGTCTTTTATTCCGAAATTTTCTTTGTGGAAAACTACATTTTGAGCTATCAGTTCGTCTTTCATAATCCATCTTAAACAATACTATTAAGATTCTATTGTCTTTTTTTAAGTTGATAAAAATTGTTGCTGTCGTAAATTTTTATAAATATTATTGTTTCGGTAAAGATAAATAATTCTAAAATGATTGTCTAAATTAATATATTTCAATTAAAATGAATCAAATTACGCACTTATTCAAAAATAAATTTATTCTAACATATTTATGAAACTACTACTAAAACTTATTTCCATAATTGAGTCCATTAATAAAAAAATTGGCAGGGCAACCACATACTTAACCGCTCTTCTTGTTATTTTGGTTTTTTATGACGTTTTTGCGAGGTATGTCTTACAAACCTCTCATGTTGCAGTTCAGGAATTGGAGTGGAACATTTTCGCGGCTATTTTTCTTTTAGGCGCAGCTTATACCTTACAGACTGATAATCATGTACGAGTGGATATTTTTTATTCAAAATTTTCAATAAAACAGAAAGCTTTTATAGATTTTGCCGGAACAATTCTTTTTCTTTTACCCCTTTGCGTTGTTATTATAATATCATCAAAAGATTTTGTGGTTACATCTTTTTTAATAAACGAATCCTCACCAGATCCTGGTGGTTTACCGGCACGGTTCATAATTAAAGCCATATTACCTGTATCATTTTTCTTATTACTCGGTCAAGGGATCGTTTTATTTCTTAGGTCCTTTTTTACTCTAATAAATTATACTCCAAAAGGTAATTGATATGGACGCCACTCCTCTCATTTTTTTTGTTGTAGTACTTTTCCTTCTTTTGGCCGGTTTTCCCGTAGCGTTTACACTTGGCGGAGCATCGGTATTATTTGGATTATTTATTTTTGGTATAGATTTTTTTAATCTATTGCCGATGCGAATTTGGGGGATAATGAACAACTATATTTTAATTGCTGTTCCCCTTTTTGTATTTATGGGAGTGATGTTCGAGAAATCCGGTTTAGCGGAAGAACTGTTGGAAACAATGGCTTTATTATTCGGTAAACTCAGAGGCGGGTTGGCATTTTCTGTTCTTATAGTTGGGGCACTGCTCGCAGCGGCAACGGGAATAGTAGGAGCAACAGTAGTAACCATGGGTGTTTTAACTCTTCCCACAATGCTTAAAAAAGGTTATAACCCCAAGGTTGCCACAGGAATTATTGCGGCTTCAGGTACACTTGGTCAGATTATTCCACCGAGTATAGTTTTAGTTTTACTCGGCAGCGTATTAAATATTTCCGTCGGCGATCTTTTTCTTGCAGCTGTTATTCCAGGATTTGTTTTGGTTTTAATGTATTTGCTCTGGCTAATAATAATAGCATTTGTAAAACCTAAAGATGCTCCTTCGATGCCAAAAGAGGACCTATTACAGTTTACAGGCAAAATTAGATTTAAAAAAATCATTACAGCTTTTTTGATCCCTTTTTTTCTAATACTGGCGGTTCTGGGATCAATTTTCGCGGGTATAGCTTCACCAACAGAGGCTGCTGCATTGGGAGCTGTAGGCGCAACCTTATTAACAGTTGTTAAAGGTAAATTTAATCTGAAAACTCTAAATGAAGTAATGAAAAGCACAATGACACTAACAAGCATGGCGTTTATTATTCTAGCAGGCGCATCTGCATTCGGTCTTGTTTTTAGAGGAATGGGAGGCGATAGATATTTAACAGAATTAATTGTTTCCGGTGCTCTGGAGCCAGAACATTTTTTAGCCATTGTAATGGTAATTATTTTTATTGCAGGTTTTTTTATAGATTTTATTGAAATTACTTTTATAATTGTGCCTGTGGTAGCTCCCATCTTTATTCATTTAAATGTTGATTTACTATGGATAGGAATTCTGATTGCAATCAATTTACAAACTTCCTTTTTAACTCCACCGTTCGGTTTCGCACTATTCTTTTTGAAAGGAGTTGCGCCGCCACAAGTAAGCACTATGCATATCTACAAAGGGATAGTTCCTTATGTAGTTATTCAGATTATCGGTTTGATTATTGTGATTTTATATCCCGAAATTGCTCTGTGGCTGCCTAAACTAATGAGTAATTGATTGGCCATTAAGGTTAATGTTTTTTGTACGACTATATAGTAAAATTCGGATGGATGCTTTTGCGATGGAAACGATTCTTATTAATATATTTAGCCGATAGGAAACTAAATAAAATATTTATCAGATAAATCAGTCCAATCCTTTATTCTTTTATGGAATTGATTGTAAGAATCCAGAACTTTTTTACTAAACGAATCCTCCGATGTTAACTCATTCAATGCCTCATTCCCGTATTTTTTGAATGCACTCATCACGTCATCCGGAAAACGTGTTATTTGAACTTTGGATTCGTTTTTTATTTTCAGCAGGTACTCGCTGTTTTTTGCTTCCATTTCCGCGAGCATGCTTACATTGGCCGACGTAGCGACGTATTTGATTATTTCCTGTAAATCAGCGGGTAATTCTTCAAATGCATTTTTATTTACGATTAGTTCAACTACTCCCGAGGGTTCGGCAAAACTTGGATAATAATAATATTTTGCAATTTTATGAAAACCCATCAACCAATCGTGATAAGGTCCAATCCAATCAGTAGCATCAATTACACCCCTTTCCAAATTTGTATAAATTTCACCCCCGGGTGATAGAACTGCTGATCCTCCGGCTTTTGTAATAATTTTTGCGCCAATTCCCGGAATTCGAATTTTTAATCCCTTCAGATCAGCGATAGAATTAATCTGTTTGTTAAACCATCCACCCATTTGTCCACCGGTATTGCCGGCTGGAAAAGGGATCATATTAAAACTCGAATATAACTCTCGCCAAAGCTCCAATCCGCCACCCTGGTACAACCATGCATAGGTTTGCTGAGTATTCATACCAAAAGGAACACTTGTAAACAATTGTGAAGCCGGAGCTTTGCCAGCCCAATAATAACTTGCCGAATGACCCATTTGAGCAACACCTTGACTAACCGCTTCGAAAGTCTCAAGTGCAGGGACTAATTCTCCTCCGCCGAAGACATGAATTTTAATTCTGCCTCCCGACATTGCTTCTATATCTTTAGCAATTTTATCGGCTCCTTCGCCTAATACTGGGAAATGCGGCATCCACGTTGTAACCATTCGCCATTCAAATGTTTTTCTGCTAATAACGGCGGGAGAGCCGTTGGTTTTCTTTTCTTGTCCGCACGAATTTAATAACGTAGCAGCTCCAGCAGCAGCGAATGCGGCTTTTTTAACGAACGCCTTTCTATTGATAACACTCATGAATTGCCTTTTAAACGATTATTTAAGGAAAAGATCGGCGACTTTTTTACCATAGTCCAAAGCGGGATAATCGCGAATATTTATAAGTACAATGACACTAAGACCTTGGTTGGGAAACCGCATGTATACATTGCTGAATCCGCATGTACCCCCTGTGTGGTATTGGCAAACGTTACCATCAATTTGGTTCAATCGCCATCCGTAACCGTAATCAAATTCAGAGCCGTCCCCGTCAATTCCTTTTGTCCATGCTTCTTTTTGTTTATCACTGCTAAGCAGGGTACTGTTGTTTAATGCCATATTCCATTTGAACATATCTTCAATTGAAGTATAAATTCCGCCGTCTCCCAAAACAGCACTCGTTGAACTTTGATCTGAAAATACAAATCCTGAATCTGTTTTAGTATAACCGTATGCCCTATTTTTTACTTCGTTCAATCCATTTATAAAAGCTATAGAGTTTTTCATATCTAGTGGAATAAATATTTTTTCCATTAAATAATCGTCGAAGGATTTACCCGAAACTTTTTCTACAATAAGCGCCAGCAAAGCAAACCCTGAATTACTGTAACGATGCTGAGCGCCGGGTGTAAAGTAAGTGGAATCCTGTTTCATTAATATGGAGAGCACATCTTTATCTTTCACCTGGTAAGTAGAAGTATCGTCTATAAAATCCTCGTAGTCTAGCAGACCGGAAGTGTGCTGTAACAAATGTTTAATTGTAATGTTCTTACCATAATCGGGGAAAAGAGGAAAGAATTTTCTTAAACCGTCATTCAAGCTTAATTTCCTCTCCTGCTCTAAAATTAAAACACTCATTGATGTAAATTGTTTTGTGACCGAAGCGAGTCTAAAATTTGTTTTGTTATTGATAGGAATTTTATTATCGAGATCTGCTAGACCATATCCATTGTTGTAAATAATTTTTCCATTCCGGAAAACAGCCACTGCTGCACCGGGTGTATCTAAATTAAATTCTTCAAATATTTTATCTATCTTTTCCTGAATATTATCCGACATATAACTAAGCAAAATTAGCGGAGCAGTAAAAAAAAGCAAAATCTGGAAAAACATTTTCATTTAACACATACCTGATTTATTTCAATTCTAATTATACACAACAGCCGACAAATAGCCAACAACACTTGAATCATCTCCGGAGAAATCACCGGAATCTGTTCTTGACAAAACTTTAACTTTGTTATAGTTATTTTGTTTTGCGGCTTTTAATAAAGCAACTATACCGCCGCCGCCGCAAGCCTCACATTGTTTTGTGTCAAGATCATTTTGTAATTCATCAAATTCCATATCCTCAATTCTTCGTTCAATAATTGAATCCAATTTATTAGCATGAATTTTCCCATAAAAATGAGAAAGATCGGAACTTGCTATAATAATAACATTTTCTTTAATCGATTGGCTTAAACATTTGGCCAATTCATCAACAAATAGTTTTCTTTGATCACCAATAACAATTGGAAGTATTTTAAAATCCTTTTTAATTACTTGCAGAAAAGGGAGCTGAACTTCCACTGCATGTTCTGAAGTATGTCCGCTGCGTCCAATCTGTAAATATTCACTGTGTCCGTATAGTTTTTCTCTTAATTCCTTATCTATTTCCACAATACCCAAAGGTGTTTCATAGGCGTCCCCTTCGTACATGCAGAGTCCCTGAAAATACTCTCTATGACTGGGGGAAACAATAATTGCGGTGGAAAATTGTTTTTCAATCAGAACATTATACGCGTGAGCTGCGCTAATTCCGCTATAAGTATAGCCGGCATGTGGGGAAACTATTCCAACTATATCGTTGTGATTTACTTTAGTTTTAGTTTTATCCAAAAGAGAATTTACGATGGATTTTAATTCGTTCGCGCTGCCCGGGTAGAACATCCCTGCCACGGCTGCTTTTCGAATATTTTTCATTTATACCTCGTACTCTTTTTCGGAAAATATTATTGCTGTAAATAAATCCAAATTTAGTGTTTTCTCTTTCCATAAAAACTTGGGCAATCCGGCTTTCTGACAAATTGCAGTCAGATATTCTTCTTTATTCATATTGTGTTCTACCGGTACCTGTGGCAACAGTAGTCCGCGTCTATCCATCTCGTCAACGATTAGTCCGTGTTTTCCTATTTCAATATCATCATAACTGTTCATTTTGAAGGGTTGTGAAAGAACCGATATTTCCATATCAAGATTATCAAGCTCATTTTCAGATAGAGGCGGAAATCGGGGATCCTGAGTGGCGGCTTGTTTAGCAGCCTCACAAACGGTTTGATACAAATGGTTCTCCGATATAATGTATCCGATGCAGCCCCTTAGACGGGAATTAATAGTTAATGTAACAAAAGCGCCGGCGTTTTCTTTCATCACAGGATATTTTTCATAATCCGGCTTAACTACATCAACCTCTGTAAATAAAGATTTAATAGACTGTCTGGCGGTTTTTAAAAGAAATTGTTTTTCTTCTTTAGTTAGATTCATAATTTATTCACTCACACTTAATACTAAAACTTCTTTTTTCTCTTTTAACAATAAAAGATAATTTTTAAACATAAAAAAAGAATCGGGCATAAATGCATTAACAGAAGAGTTAAGAATTTCGGAACGAATTATTCTTTTCTGCTCCATATTAAATACTATTAACCTATTTTCCAAAACGTTAGCCAATACTTTATGATGATAATTAAAGAATAAAGATTCACCCCAAACTAGATATTCAACACTTCCCGATAATTCGAGCATACTTGTTTCAGATTCAATTATTTCTTTAATATTTGCTTCCGTGCTATTATTATATGTCGAAGGAAAAACATAATTTAAATATTTTTTTTGTTCATCCGCCAGATATTTCAATTCATTTATTAGTATCACATCATCACCAAGATCGTCAATAACTTCCCCTGTAATTGGAGAAATTGTGAAAAACTTCCGTCCTTCGAATAATTGCCTAAAACAATAAATTTTATCATTATAGAAGAAAAGGAAAGAATATTCCCTGTTTTCCCAAATTACTTTTTTACTCGGGATATCGAAAGCGATAATAGATTTATGACCCGGCATATCAGGTTTGGTGAATCGATGGAATAAAATTATATCGTAATATATATCCTCTATACCAAGCCAATATTTTTCTTCGAATTGAAGTTTGGTAAATATTTTTTCTCCTTTGTCAAGATTATAACAACTAAAAAAAGCTTCTTTCTTGTCGGGATTACGCGTCTCAATTATTAGTTTATCAAGGGGCGATATTAGTATTCGCCACACTTGATTACCGTCTTTTATTCTGATATGTTTTTTAAGTTTCATATTTTAATAACATTACCAATAATTAGATTCAGGGTTGCATTATTCTATGAATAACAATATTTAATTTCCCATAGACAAAATAATTGAGGAAACTTAATCGTTTATTTATAGTCTCAATTTTGTGATTCGTAATTGACTCATAAAATTTCACCAATTATTATAATCAGTAAAACATTCTTGTAATAAATTTAATTTATAAGCTATTATTTCATCGGTTTAAAACGTGCTGTAAAATGTCTTAACATTGGCGCTTCGTAAATTATTTCATACCCTTTTAACTCGTTCCTTTTTTTGTATGTTTCAATTATTACTTCTGCAACATAATCAATATGACTTTGTGTATAAACTCTTCGCGGGATAGCAAGTCGAACCAATTCCATAGGAGGTGGAATAAGTTCGCCTGTTAATTTATTGTATTTACCAAACATAACACTTCCAATTTCAACGCCGCGTACACCACCATCAATATAAATTTCACAAACAATAGACTGCCCCGGGAAATGTTGCGGTGGAATATTCGGTAAAAATCTTTTAGCGTCTATATAAATCGCATGGCCGCCGGGCGGTTCAATTATAGGAATTCCCGCGTCCATCATTTTTTCGCCCAAATATTCAGTGCTTCGTATCCTGTATTGAAGATAGTGTTCGTCCATAACCTCTTCTAATCCCTGAGCAACAGCTTCCAGATCGCGTCCGGCCAATCCACCGTAAGTAGGAAATCCTTCCGTAACAATAAGCAAATTGCGACATTTCATAGCAAGTTCGTCATCATTTAGGGATAAAAAGCCACCAATGTTTACGAGGGCATCTTTTTTCGCGCTCATAGTAGCGCCATCGGCGTAAGAAAACATTTCCTGACAAATACTTAAAATCGATTTATCGGAGTATCCTTTTTCACGTTTTTTTATAAAGTATGCGTTTTCAGCAAATCTGCAGGCATCTAAAAACAAAGGCAGTTTATATTTTTGACAAACTTGTTTAACGTCTTTAATATTCTGCATAGACACAGGCTGACCACCGCCTGAATTATTAGTAACAGTAATCATAACAAGAGGAATATTTTCAGGTCCTTTTTCCTTTATAAATTTTTCGAGTGCTTCAACATCCATATTTCCCTTAAAATCAGCTCGTTGTTCCGGATGTTTACCGACTTCAACTAATAGATCCACCGCTTCGGTTCCGGTAAACTCAATATTTGCGCGGGTTGTATCGAAGTGAGTATTGTTAGGAATAAACTTGCCTTCACTACCAACTATAAAAAAAAGAATTTTTTCTGCAGCTCGTCCCTGATGTGTAGGAATTATAAATTTATCTCCTGTAATTTTTTTAACCATTTCCTCGAATCTGTAAAAACTTCGCGAGCCTGCATAAGATTCGTCTCCGTCCATTATACCTGCCCATTGTTTAGCGCTCATAGCTGAAGTTCCGCTATCAGTTAAAAGATCGATAAGAACGTCATCGGCTTTTACTAAAAACGGATTGTACCCGGCATTTTCAAGGATTTTTATTCTTTCTTCTTTTGTGGAAAACCTAATTGGTTCAACGGATTTAATTTTAAATGGTTCAATAATTGTTTTCATATTTAAATCTCCAATTTTCTTATTTCAAACTTAGGCCTTATCAATACTACAGGCAAGGAATCTATTTTTAAGGCAATAATCATATTTTTCTTTTTAATAAATAATTAAATGTGTTATTTTGTACTGAAAATCGACAAACTTTCCCAAAACAACTAACTAGGAGGCTTTCATGACAGAAGACTTACAAGAGCAAGAAACCCCTGATTTAGGACACAAGCCGGACGAAGAGGAAGTGGAAATTAGCCATACTGATAAGCTGGTAGGTATTTTCACTGAGCCAGGGAACACATTTAGCAAGATGTCCCATTTCCCTCCGAAAACATCAGATTGGATCATACCCATATTATTGGTAATTGTAGTTGCGGCTCTTTCTTACGTTGTGCTGATGAGTAATCCTGAAATAAAGTACTCCGTAATTGAGAAGCAAATGACTGAGATGCAGAAAAATTTAGATGAAGCAGTTAAAAGTGGCGGTATGACACAAGAGCAAGCAGATGTCCAGATCGAAAGAACACGCGAATTCATGGAGAATCAACAAAGTATGCAGTTGATAATTACTGTTATAAGCATTGTTGTTTTTACATTTATAGTCTTTTTTATTGTAAGCGCTGTATTTTGGGCAGTGTCAAAATTTGGACTCAAAGGCGATGGAAATTATTCGAGCGCAATGGTTTCTTATGGATTACCGAGCTACATAAGTATATTGCAAATAATCGTTATGGTTATTGCAGGTATGCTGCTAAACAGATATATGACGGGCACCAGCGTTGCCGCCTTTATGGATATGGAAGCTAATGCTAGCATTGTCGGATTACTGCTGTCAAAAGTTGACCCTTTTTCTATTTGGTTTTATGCCATCGTAAGTATAGGTTTTGCTAAGATGTTTAAATCAAAAGATACCGGTAAATATTTTGCAATGGTTTTTGGATTGTGGATTGGTTTCAGCATTATTCTTTATTTCATAGCCCAATCATTCCCTTTCTTTAAGAATTTTATAAGATAAGGTTTTGATTTATTTGCAAAGAAATTGTTAAAGCCGGTTAAATGCTAAAAATTTTGAAATTACAACGGGAGCGGAGATTTTTTCTTTGCTCCCGTTTTTGTTTAAAGTAATCTTGTAATTAGAAATTATATCTTACTGACCCAATAAAATTTCTACCGGCAGCAGAAATTCCCGAGGAATAAGTTCTGTATCTTTGATCAGTAATATTTTCGACACCGAGATTAACTAAAATATCATTCATCAACCGGAAGCCTGTTTTTATATTTAATGTATACCATGCTGGTGCGTATGGATTTCCATCATCGTCAAGTGCGTAAATTGCGGTCTTAGCCCTCTCACTTGGTGCCAAATCATTATAACTCACTTCACCATTATAATCCGCATAGAAGACAACATTAATAATATTGTCGTTATAAATTAGTTTAGTTGTACCGTACCAAGGCGCTGCATGCCGCAGAGGAACAGTATCTCCCGAATCATCCTCCTCCTCCCCTTTTTGATAACTAATCCTCGATTCTATTTTCACATTATTTATAATTTTTATTTCAACTCCGGCCTGTATTCCCCATATTTTTGCGGAAGCGGCGTTTTGAATTGCCTGCACTCTGCTAAGGGTTCCGTCATATATCAAACTATCAAACCCATTTAATGTAAAATCCCTTCTTACCAAAGCGTTATCAAGAAAAGAATAAAAACCCGTTAAATCAATTTTAAAGTTGTCTCTCCATGCTTTGGCCAATCCAATTTCTAAATTATAAATATATTCTGATTCTAAATTAGGATTAGGGACAACCACAGCGCCGGGTTCGGAATCGAACACCTTGCCGATATCATCAATATTTGGAGCCCTGAAACCGGTTGATAAGTTCAGGTTCAATTGCATTTCCGATTCAGGAAACCAGACTATTCCCGCGTTTCCGGTAAACGCACCTGTCGATAATTCCGCTTTAGTAAAAGGGAATGGGTAAAATGTAGTATCAAAATCTGAATTGAGTTCAACAAGATTGTAGCGTAAACCTGTTTGAACGATAAAGTTTTCCTCAATTTTATTTTTATATGTAACATATACGCCATAAGAATTCCACGTTGATCCGTCGGGATATCTTGTGCTTAAAGGCGACTTTAAACCCGTAGCAATATTCTCCAATTCAGCAGTGGAACCAACTTTATTTAATACCCCCTCAAAACCATAAAACATGTGTGATTTTTCTGTAATTGTTTTTATAAAATCCAAATTTAATGAATATACACTTACGTTTTCGGTTCTATGATTCAAAGTGTTTTTGCCGAAACTTCTGTTATGCCGGCTTTCTTCAAATGTTTGATAAGCGATAGTTAATTTGGATAAATTGTAAAATAGATTTTCTGAAAAGTTGGAAATATTAATATTATTCATCATCCATTTTTGAGGGCCATAATACCATTGACCGTCGCGTGGCAAACCGTCTTTTAATTCAATAAGTCTATCGTATCTGGGAACATCGGAGGTTGTTGAAAAATAAAAACCGTAGTTTAGGTCCCAGTCTTCATCGGGTTTGAATCTGATTTTCTGCAATACATTCCACTGATTGTAACCTGACAACTTTTGAAGTTCCGGATCTTTATTAACCAACGCGGTATCTTTGTCAGAAACTCTTGCCTGGTAAATATTTCTGAGATAATCATCCGGACCATTAGAGCCCATTTTTAAATCACCGAACTCAGAGTAAGTGACGCTTGAAAGAAAACCAATCTTGTCAAGTCCAATCCCAAAATGCATATGACCGGTTTTTTCATTATTGGCCGTTGAATAACGCGTAAATGCGCTTCCGGAAACAAGATTCTGCTCACTATACGAAAGAGGAGGATTAAGAGTATTAAATTCCATAATCCCTCCTATAGCATCACTTCCGTACATAACGGATCCCGGCCCAAAAATTATTTGAGCGTTAGCAAGTGAATTTGCGTCAAGTGAGATTACATTTTGAAGATTACCACTTCTAAAAATGGCATTATTCATCCTTACGTTATCAACAATTATCAAAACTCGATTTGTCGCAAAACCTCTTATCATTGGGCTTCCTCCACCAAGCTGACTCTTCTGGACATAAACATTTCCAGTTTGCGTTAACATATCCGCGGTAGTTTGTGGATTACTAAAAGTTATTTCTTCAGCATCAATGAACTCAACTTTTTGCGGAATTTCTCTTAATTCTTCTTCCCACCTTTTCGCTGTAACAATCACGTTATTCAATTTTATAACGTCCTCTTCCATAACAACAATAAACTTATTTTTTTCTATTTCACTGTACGTCAACTCTGTACTTTTATAACCCATAAGACGAAAAACTATTTTATTATTATTTTTAAAAGGAGTTATTAAAACCTTGCCTTTAGAATCTGTGGTTAAAGACCTATTAAGATTTTCACTGAAAACTGATACCAGTTCCAATGGCTTGTTTGTTTCTTTATTTTTAACAGTTACTGTCTGGGCATAAACCACTGCCGATAGTAAAACATAGAGAATAAAAATTCTGTACATATCTTATCCACTTAATAATTAGCGAAAGTATATCACTTTAATTGCCCAATCCTTACAATCAAAAAGAACACTGATACTTGTCTACAATATAAGCAGTAATATCAGACATACTAAATCTGGACATAAAAGGGAAAAACTCTTTTCGTTTATAAGAATTAGCGTGTTAACAAATCCGATATTTCTTCGGAATTCGTATTGGATTAATCAGTTAACTGTCATGTTTTTGGCGGAGGTAGTGAAGTGGAATAAAATCCTTTTTTTGTTTCATATTTTTTAAGAGCAAAGCATTGTTCTTTACCCCTATCCAGAGAATGCCCGATCGTAAAATCGGACAAATTATAAAATCTGCTGAATGAATTATATTGAATTTGAAGATCTTTCTTTTTATCGGGATTATCGTTTATAAATCTGGCAAAGTATTTTTCATAATTTTTAACAAGTTTCGATTCCTTAAAATCATGTATACAATATGTATAAACAGAGTCACCACAAGTTTCTTCTTTAACAATGTCGTACATCTCACCCTTAAAGCGAAACTCATTTTTTTTAGTCCATTGTATATCTTTTGTGTTTTGCATTTTCGTTTTATAATAGAACACAAATTTTACAAGCTCATTCTCCGGAATTCCATTTTTAATAAGTTGTTTAACTTCTTTTTTATATTTTAGTTCAAAAACTTTATAGACAAGCAGATGAAGTTCGCCATGAAAAAGCAATAAAAACATCATAAAAAAAAGAAGTACTATCCTCAAAAACGAATTTCTCTTCATATCTAATAATTTTAAAGGTTTTAACAATTTTGTTTACATTCTCAATATAATATTCATAAATAATATTTTCACATCTAGATATATTAACTGCAATAAAGATCAAGAAATCAGAAGTAAATTTCAGATTGTGAAAGAATATAACATAGATACAAATCAGATAATGCTCTGCGGATCGATATCAACCAGTAATTTAATGTCTTTATACCGGCTTTTTTTGTTGTATTCAATTAAAGAATTATTAATTGCCGTACGAAGTATTTTTCCACCGGGGTCTATGTTTTTGAAAGTTCGGATAAGTATATGATACCTGAATTGTCCTTTAATTCGCGATATAAGCGCGGGTGTTGGAGATGTAACGTGTACTTGTTCCTTGTATCTGTTAATTTCGTTATAAAAATCAACTATGGCTCCACGCGCGTCATTTTCATCGGCGTCTTTACTCTCAATTAGAGCAAGCCTTGTAAATGGGGGGTAATGTCCGCTTTCGCGATGAGTAATTTCATTTGAATAAAAGCCGGAGTAATTTGTGCTCAATACTTTTTGCAGAACAAAATGTTGTTGGTTGTGAGTTTGAATTATCACCTCGCCCGCTATTCCGCTTCTTCCGGAACGTCCAGCAACCTGAGTAAGCAGTTGAAATGTTCGTTCATCCGCGCGGAAATCCGGCAACCAAAGTGTAGTTTCCGCCGATATTACTCCTACCAGTGTAACATTAGCGAAGTCCAATCCTTTCGATACCATTTGTGTTCCTACAAGAATGTCAATTTCTCCTTTTCGAAAACTGTTCAATATAATGCCGAGCTGACCTTTCTTGCTAATTGTATCCGAATCAATTCTTTCAATTTTTGCGGTCGGAAAATAAAAAGCCAGTTCATCTTCAACACGCTGAGTTCCCGTACCGAAAAACTTTAGAGCTAAAGACCCGCAGGTACCACATGCTTTTGGAACTGATTTTGTATAACCGCAATAATGACATTGCAATATATTTTTATTTATATGATGCACTAAAGAAACATCACAGTCGTTACACATTTCAATGGAGCCGCAGTCTTCGCAATATACCTGTGTAGAAAAGCCACGCCTATTTTGAAGAATTATCACATTTTCTTTATTGCTCAATCTAAGATTAATGTCCTCAATAAGTTTTTTTGAAAATATGCTTTCTACGCGTCCTTTCTTTTTTTCAACAGTCATATCCACAAGTTTAATCAACGGAAGTGAAGCATTATCCACCCTTTCCTTTAATTCTACCAGTTTATATTTACCGTTTAAAGCGTTGTACATACTCTCAATTGATGGAGTGGCGGAGCCAAGTATCACAGGGCAATTATTGAGGCTGGCTTTTATTATTCCAGCATCGCGGGCGTTGTATCTTGGAATTAAATCATATTGTTTATAACTGGAATCATGCTCTTCATCAATTATTATTACGCCCAAATTGTTTAATGGTACAAATAACGCGGAACGCGGACCTATAACCACTTTATATTTTCCGTTAATTATACCGCGCCATGTATCGTATCTTTCTCCGAGAGACATTCGGCTGTGCATAACTGAAACAACATTCCCAAATGTATTAAAGAAGCGGGACGTAATTTGAGGCGTTAAAGATATTTCAGGAACTAAAATAAGCGCATTCCTATTTATTGCCAAAGCCCCTTTTACAAGTTCTATATAAACCTGTGTTTTTCCGCTTCCCGTAACACCATGAAGTAAATACGGCGAAAATTTTTTATTCGAAACATCTTCACCTACTTCCTGAACAATTTTATTTTGGTCCGGAGTTAGTTTAATTTTCTTTTTTTCTTCCGAATATGCCTCTTCGTAAATTCTTTCTATTTCTTTATCGTAAACTTCAAGCAGACCTTTTGCTACCAAAGAATTTATTGAAGATTGGTGTGTTTTGGTTTTTGAAAGAAGGTCGCTCTGCTGAATCGTTTTTTCTTTGCTTGCCAGTAATTCAAGAATAATCACAACTTGTTTGGGCGATCGTGATTCTATTTCGGGAATAAGTTCATAAATCTCATCTACCGATTTGGCAAGTTTAACAAATTTAACTTTTTTAATTTTAACCTTGGCGTCTTCTATCAAATCTAGTACGGTTATAGCCCCCTGTTTTTCCAACAATTTTAATGTTGAATAAATATTCTTTTTATTGACAGTTTTCTGAAGCTGAGCAATACTATAAGTTTCTTTTTTAGAAAGTTCATCGAGCAGTTTTGCTTTTACTGTTGTTTTTTTCTTTTCCTGTTCAAATAATTGTGAACAGTATTCCATATCCGCGACAACTTTTCTTTTCGATTCAACATCTGAGCCGTAAGGGACTGAATTTCGTAGTGCCTCGCCCAAGGAACATAAATAGTATTCCGAAATCCATTCGTAAAATTTGATTGACTCTTCTCCGAAAATTGGCATTTCATCCAGAACATCTCGTATCGGTTTAATTGTTTCGGTTACCTCAGTAGTTTCGCATACATCAATTACAAAGCCCGTTAATACCCTTTTCCCGAATGGAACAACAACACGTACACCAACACTAACCAAGTCTTCAATTTCGGCCGGTATTTTATATGTGAAAGAATTTCTGAACGGTAAAGGGAAAACTACTTGTGCAAACATGCTCTATCTAATTTTGAATTTAGCAAAGGTAAATTATTGTTTTATGCCAGTTCCCCGGCATTATCGGGTGCAGCATTGTATTTTTTTTTCAAATAACAGATGGTTCCTGCAGAGCAATTGATTCATCTAAAGTATTTAGTTTAGCGTTAATTCCAAATGGCAGTGTAAATTTATTGGCAATATGTCCAAAGGAAAGTCCATAAATAACGGGAATACCCAGCGTCGCTAATCTGTCTTCTAATACTTGACGTAAATTTAAAGAATCCTGAATAGATCGATCGTCATTACCTATTTCGCAATCCACAAAAACACCAAGAACAATACCGCTTGCTTTTTGTAGTTTACCGGCTAGCAAAAGTTCGGTTAACATTCTGTCAATTTTGTAAGGTTTTTCTCCGATATCCTCAAGAAAAACGATTTTACCGGAATAATCAACATCGTAAGGAGTGCCCAACAATGAGACCGCTATTGAGAGATTTCCGCCAACAAGTTCACCCGCGGCAACCCCGGGAGCTATTGTATAAATTTTGTACGCTGGATCTTCTTTTGTTTTGTCTTCTTCCGACGAAATCAGAAATTGCCTATCCAAACGTTCCATTAGAGTTTGTTTCATATATCCTAACGAGAAATCGTTAAATGTGGAGATACCAACAGGTCCGTGAAAGGAGATCAAACCTGTTTTCGCATAAATAGCGTAAAGTAAGGCTGTAATATCACTATACCCAATAAGTATCTTCGGATTATTTTTTATCAAATCATAATTTATCATTGGTAGTATTCTATTACATCCATAGCCGCCTCTAGCACAAACAATTCCTTTCACTTCTTTATTTTCAAACATATGATGCAAATCGGAAACTCTTTGTTCGTCAGTTCCCCCCAAATATCCTTTTTTAGCCAGTATGTTTTCTGTGTAATAACTTTTCAAACCGAGTTTTTCCAGATTGGCTACAGACTCAAAAAGCTCCTCTTCTGTAATAAAACTACCGGGAACAATAAGCCCAACAGTATCACCTTCTTTTAACATATTTGGTTTAATTCTGGGTTTTGGCTGATTAAAAAAAAGATTATTGGCATTCACTTTTATTGGAACTGAAAAAGCGGAAACCGTTATAGCAGAACTTGTAATAAATTTTCTTCGGTTCATGTCGGAATTTTGATGTTTTATAATTGGATTTTAGGATTCATGTTTTTTTTGATAAACTTCTTTTATAAATTTGTTAATATTTTTAATTCTGTAAGATAATAAAGGAACCAAACAATGAGTAAATATATTTTAACATTTTCCGTAATACTTATCTCAACCATAATGTTATTTGCTGCTGATGGAACAAAATATGGGAAAAACATTCAAACAAAAGAAAAAACTAAAATTTCGGAAATTTTAACTGCCCCTGAAAAATATGAGGGCAAAACTGTACTCGTAGAAGGAACTGTTGTAAATGTTTGCGAAAAAAGAGGATGCTGGATTGAACTTTCCAGTGATAAAGAGTTTGAGACAATACGCGTAAAAGTGGAAGACGGCGAAATTGTTTTTCCGATGGAAGCTAAAGGGAAAAAAGCTTTAGTTGAGGGACAAATTTACTCTTTTACAGTTGAAAACGAAGCTAATTGTTCGGGCGACGAAAAAACCGCATGCAGTGACAAAGAAAAATCAGAAAAAGAGAATAAAGAAGACGGCGCTTGCTGTTCAAAAGAAGAAACAGTAAAAAAAGTATATCAAATAAAAGGTAGTGGTGCCGTAATATAAATGGTTTTTATACAGTAACACACAGCCTTCGTTATCTTTTTAGCGAAGGCTTTTTTATTGTTTAAATTTTCAATTGTATCGAGGAGTTTCATGAACTGGAGAAAATGGGTAAAAATTATTCACAGAGACTTAGGTTACATTTGCGCGGGTTTAACAATTATTTATGCCGTATCCGGAGTAGCAGTTAATCATGTTAACGATTGGAATCCCAATTATATAATTACAAAAGATACACTGATAGTTTCCGAAATAACCGACAGGGTTTTATCCCAGCAGCAAGTCTCTTCCTTATTAATCGAAAAACTCGCATTAACAGACTCTCTGCGAAGCAGTTTCAGACCGAATGAAAATGAGATAGAATTGTTCTTCAAAAACAAAACTATTAAAGCAAAACTTACTTCCGGAGTTGTGATTTACGAACAAGTTAATAGCCGTAGGGTATTTCGTGAATCAAACTTTCTTCATCTCAACAATCCTAAAAAGTTATGGACTTATGTAGCCGACTTATTTGCCGTATCTTTAATACTGCTGGCTTTAACTGGATTATTTATGATTAAAGGTAAAAACGGTATAACAGGAAGAGGAAAGTGGTTAACCGCATTAGGAATAATAATTCCAATAATATTTTTATTTATGTATTACTGATATACTTTACGTTTTTTAGAGTCCGGAGTTGTTTTGCTCCGGACACAATTGAAATAAACTGAAAAATTATGAGCCTCTGAATACCCGGCCCGGCCGTCCGCTCATACTAGGGTTCCGCTGCAACGAATTTGAGATTTTATTTTAAAAGTACTAATTTTTTCGCGCTCACAAATGAGTTTATTTTTAAACGGTAAATATATACACCGCTCGAAATTCCAGAGGCATCAAAGTCAATTTTATATGATCCCGGTTTCTGAAATTCATTAACTAAGACAGTAACTTCTCTCCCAAGCACATCATACACCGCTAACCGAACCGAAGCACCACTAAGAGTTCCAACATTGGCAGGAAAACTGTATTGAATAGTTGTAACGGGATTAAAAGGATTAGGATAGTTTTGTTTAAGTGCAAATTCGAGAGGCAATGTATTTGCTTCCTCCGAGGATAAAATAATATCAGTTTGAATATCATCAAGATATATTAGACCTTCGTATGCACCGGTATTGGACTGTACGACAGAGAGAGAATTAAATTTTAAACCGGCAACATTTCGTAAAGAATCCAGAGTAACACTAACCAGTTGCCAGCCTGTCCATTTAATAGTGTCTGCCAAAATTTGATAAAAGTTATTATTTACATCGGAAAAAGTATACTCAAGAACATTGTTACTAAAATCCCCATAAACCCAAATGGCAAAATTGTTTTTATTCTCAATAATCATATCGTAATTGGGTTCCAGAACACAAACACCATTTACCCCTTTAAATTTATAACGAAGCGCGCCTGAATTTAAACCGTTTTTAGAATATTTATTATCCCTGTAATAATTGGTGTTAATATAGTCCACTCCAATGGATTTGCCGTTCTCCTTAGGATTGATCCAATCGGTATCATTTTCAAAATCATAAAAAACAGTGCCGTTGAAATCGGCTGCAGCGGCGGTTCTAAAATTTATCTCCATATTATCGCTGAATAACAATCCTTCGGTATCCTTAATCTCGGGTTTAAGTATAATTTTATAATTTGCCTCGGGCAGTAATTCGGTTCGCGCTTTGAATTTAACAATTCCCTTTGAATACAACGCAGATTCAACGGCTATTGAAATGTTATTATTATACGAATCAACGAACATTATATTCCCCGATAATGATAACGGGTTAATTGGATTATCAAATTGAAGTATAACATCAAAAATGGTGCTAACATTATTTTCGTTCATATAGGGATAATTTGCTACAAGAGATAACTTATTCCTTTTGGTTGTAAAACTATAGAAATGCGTGTAACTTAAATCGGGACCATCAAGAGCTTTAGCGCTGCTATCTATATATACTGAATATATAGTATTGCCTTCATATAATTCAGTAGGAGTAAATAGCAATTTATTATCCCCATTTATCCATTTTAATATTCCTGAAACCTCAGGCGAAATTTTAAAAGCGTTTTTTAAAGATATGCTGTCCATGGGGCAACTAAAACCAATAACAATATCAGAATTTAAGCTTACGTTTTTTTCATCTATCGAAGGGAAACAAGTAACTATTTGAGCATATGCTTCAGTGAGCATTAATCCGTCGAAATATATAGTTCCGCTTTTTTGTGCGTTGCTAGATTGCCGTAACGCAAAACAATTGAAGGTAGCTCCACTCGCAAGATTAAGCTGATTGAGGGGTAGTTCAATAAACTTCCAGCCCGACCAATCCACAACTTTTGATAATCCTCTTACCAAAGAGCCTGCGCTTGTAAACCATAATTCAATTGAATTATTACTGCAATCACCAAACAACCAGATACCTAAAGTTTTTGCGGGATCAACTTTTAACTCCGGGGAATATAGGAATCTTACAAAACCATTGCTTGTACCTGAAAATTTATAATTTAGACGTAACGAAAATTGTTCATCTTTTATTTGATCACTCGTAATTGTCGTGTTAGTTTCGTCACCGCTTATACCGCTAGTATTCAGAGACCAGTTTTGCTTAGATTCGAATCCGTCCAATAAATCCCCAATATATTTTCTTTCTGATCCGGTTCTGAATTGTATTTGTTCGTTTCTTTTAAATTGTTGTCCCTTACTGTTTTCAATTTTATTGTTTATATACACGGTATAATTAGAATTCTCATCTAATTCATTAAATGGAATTAGTTCTACTACTCCTTCTGAACATTTATCGGAATCGAAAGAATAATCTAAAATATTTCCATTTTCGCTCATCAAATGAATATTATTTTTAACGGTTTCGGGATTAACCTGCCCGTAAAAATTTACAAAAACATGAGACGATGGGCTGATGCCGGTTTGACTATTTGCGGGATAAGAGGATAATAATTGTAAAGTTTTGCTGTACCGAGCTGTAATTCCCCAAACTACTGGAGTAATTTTTACGTGTCCTGTATTTTCGTCCGCCCAATCGTAAATTGCGTTTTTTCCGTTTAGAATTGAGCCATAACTTCCGGCGTTTTTATCTCCATACGGATCATTACAATACAAAGAATGATAATTCTGGTTCTGCCCAATTGCAACAACTATGTGTCCGTCAGTTAAACCCGTGCTGCAAAGTATATAAGGAAACCCCGTATCAAGTTCAGCCTTTACTTTAGACCAATTCATATCATCTGAAAGTACCGCTTCTATTCCATGGTTGGTTAAAAACGACACCGCGTTGCTGTGCGGACTGCCGTAATTCCACATAAATCCATGTGCCCCGGTAGGAAAACCCGGATTAGTAGAAGTTGTTGTAAATCCGGAATATGTAAATCCATTGTAAGTATAAGCGTCTGAGATATATTTGCCGTAATTGCTAATATGACCGCGTGTTGTTATTGGTGAAGGAGGTAAAATTCCATAAGAGGCTATAACTTCCATTGCGCTGGCTGCTCCGCAACAAAGGTATCCCTGATGCCTGCCGTTTTTGGGGTCCGAAGTCCAACTGCCGCTGTCGCGTGTATCCAGTACCTGGTGAATATGAACCCACTCATCCAAATCAGCTGGAATATTTATATTTTCTGCGGCTTTATTGAATGTTTTATTTGAATTGATTTGTAACCGCTCTTTCAATTTGAAAATTAATTCAGCCGATTCATCATTATGTTTCGTTAAATAGATTTTTTTTATTTCACGTCCGCTATAAGTATCAAATACAATTTCGTTTCCATCTGAATTAAAAGAAGCGTTCATTTCAAATTGATCGGCTGAATTAGTTATTCTATTTTCTTCATTCGCAGATAAATTATAAATGTAAAGATCAGAATTTATTAATCTTACATTCGCAAAGTCAATTTCTTTTCGATTATATAAAATACTTTTTGAGTCAGGCGACCACTTAGGATTTTCTCCTTCAGCTATAAATTTTATTCCTGTTTCATAATTGAAAAAATAAATTTTAGCATTAACTGATTCGAAAAGAATATCATTTCCTTTCGGTGACCATTGCGCGTTGTAATACCCATTTTCCGAATCGGTTATTTTTTGGCGAGATGCAGTAGGAAGGTTATAAATCCAAAGCTGATCAGCATCGTCTTTATAAACTACATTAAATCCATCTGGAGAAATAGCAGTATTGTTCGAAAAAACTTTTAAATCATATTTGTCAGCTGAAACATCATCCTTCACATACAGCCATTCATCTAACATAAAAGCGGTTTTGCCATTTTGGGTAAAAGAAACCTGTCCGCTTTTTTTCACCCAATCGGAAAGAAAATTCAGCCGCATTTCCTTTAAATCGAAAACAGCCGGCCTCTGCATACCGTTCTCAGGATTTATAATTTTTAATCCGATACTGGAATAATCTTTTGAAAATTTTATATATCTTCCACAGCCGGGGGCTTCAACCAGCGGTTTAATGCTTTCTTCTGTAATTAAATACAAAACGTTTTCGAATTCGTTGGAAACAACTATTCCGTATGGCGTAACAATGGGATTTATTAAATATCCCTCGGGTGAATTGGAGGATTTATTTGACCCTATAGTAGTGCCTAAAAATATCAAAGAAGATGTTATTAAATATGACAGATATTTGAAAAAGTTATTCATAGTAAATTTCCCGAAAGAGTAATTTGTTTAAATATTTATACTGGTCTGTAGTTTCATAAGATTTAATAGAAATATAACGATATTTAATCTTATTTCATTATTGATAATTATTTTCCAATAAAATTTTAAAAAAATTCAGCTTTAATTGATCAGTAACTATGCTCTTTCGAATTAGCGCTCTTTTTCTTAGCTTTATCCTTAAATAATAGACAACTAAAAATCCGGGATTTATGAAAACATTTAGAAAATTTTCGTTCATTTCAATAATTACAATATCAATGTTTTTTTCCTTAGGTCTTTTGGCTCCTGAGACCGAAGAGGGGATGTACCCTTTAAGTGAAATTCATAATGTGGATTTGGTTAGAGCCGGGCTTAAAATCAGTCCGAAAGATATTTACGATCCCAATGGAATAAGCCTTGTAGACGCTCTTGTGAATGTCGGCGGCTGCACTGGTTCATTCGTTTCTCCTGATGGTTTAATTATTACCAATCATCATTGTGCTTTCGGAGCAATTAACCGTGCAAGTTCTACCGATAATAATTATCTGGAAGACGGATTTTTAGCTGAAACAAGATCTCAGGAAATTTCTGCGACTGGGTATAAATGTAAAATTACGGAATCTTACGAAGACGTATCAAAAATAATTTTGGACGCAGTAAAAGGTATTGATGACCTTGCCGAACGAACAAAGGCGATATCAAAAAAAATAAACGAATTGAATGATAAATACACAGATTCGGATAATAGTATTGAAGCGCGCGTTTCAGAGATGTTTGCCGGACAAACTTATGTGTTGTTCAAATACAGAATAATTGAAGATGTCCGTTTGGTTTATGCTCCTCCTCGTGCAATAGGCGAATTCGGCGGCGAATCGGATAATTGGGTTTGGCCGAGACATACAGGCGATTTTACATTTATGCGCGCTTATGTTGCTCCTGACGGAAGTTCTGCAAAATATTCAAAAGAAAACGTTCCATTTAAACCGAAAAAATTCCTTAAAGTAAATCCTAATGGTGTTGAAGAAAACGATTTTGTTTTTGTTCTCGGTTATCCCGGAAGAACCTTCAGACACCAGCCATCTCAGTATCTTGAATATCAGCAGGAGTATTTGCTTCCTTACGTATCCGAACTTTACGAATGGACTATAAAACTAATTGAAGATATTTCCTCCGTAGATGAGGCGATGCAGTTAAAATATGCATCAACAATTAAAGGTTACGCAAACACCATGAAAAACTATCAGGGTAAATTGAAAGGGTTACGAAAAATTCAACTTATCCAGAAAAAGAGAGACGAGGAACAACTCCTTAAAGATTTTATAAAAGCGAAACCGGAGTTGAAGAATAAATACGGAAAATTATTTGTAGATATTGATAATGTATACAGCGAATTATTTGATATTGCTGAAGCCGACTTATGGTTTCAACGTTTCCCAAGAGTTTCAAATTTGATGAATATTAGCAGTTTTATAATTGAAAACGCTAAAGAAAAAGAGAAACCAAATCTCGAAAGAAAATCGATGTATATGGAAAGTAATTTAGATGCTACAAAACAAAGAATTGAAAGAACGTTTGATTTTCTAAACTCGGAAATTGAGTTGAATGTTTGGGCAAAAATGTTTGATGACGCTTACGGATTTGAAAATACAAGCCGAATAAGAACAATAGACAGTCTTATTAAAAACGAGGACGATGATCCGTATGTAGATGTCGAGGCAATGTTAAATTCCACCAACCTTTACGATAAATCTTTTTTTAACGAGCTCACAGCAAAACCGTACAAAGAATTAAAAAAAGTTGACGATGATCTTTTTCAATTAATAATTTCTTTATATGAGGAGGAGTTAACTATAAATAAAAAGCGCGATGCAATTGAAGGGGCGCTTGGAAAACTTTTACCTCAATTGGCGGAAGTAAAACGTATGTGGAACCAAAAATCTTTTATTCCCGACGCTAACGGTACGTTACGTTTAACTTACGGTTATGTTAAAGGGTATGCGCCCGCAGACGCTGTTTATTACACACCTATAACAACTTTGGATGGAGTTATAGAAAAAAGTTATATGGGAGGCGATTATTCTTTACCCGACAAAATGTATGACTTGTACGAAGCAAAAGACTTTGGGAAATTTTACAATAAAAAAATTGGCGGTGTCCCTGTTGCATTGCTTTACAATATGGATACAACAGGCGGTAATTCCGGCAGTCCTATTTTAAATGCTTACGGCGAAATAGTAGGAGTGAATTTCGACAGAGCTTACGAAGCCACCATAAATGATTTTGCATGGAACGAATCATACAGCCGTTCCATTGGTGTTGATATACGTTATATATTATGGATCACCCAAAAGTATGGCGGTGCGGATTATCTTCTATCGGAGATGGGCGTTAATTTATAGAAAAAGGGAAATATGGCGAAATTAAGATCAGGCAAACGATTAAAAAAGGAATTAGGTTTATTTAACGTCTTTGCTATTGCTACAGGGTCAACTGTGGCTGGTGGCTTTTTTCTACTGCCGGGTTTGGCAGCCGAATCCGCCGGAACTTCATTTATATTGGCTTATGTTCTCGCGGCTATTCTTCTTATTCCTTCTGTTATGAGCAACATTGAGTTATCTACCGCAATGCCGCGTGCCGGTGGAGTATATTATTTCCTTGATCGATCTATGGGCCCGCTTATGGGGACTATAGGAGGTTTGGGTGTTTGGTTGATTTTGATTTTGAAAGTCTGCTTTGCCCTTATTGGTATTAGTGCATACGTATCTCTGTTTTTTCCACAGCTCGAAATAACAACCTTAGCACTTGTAATTGCCGTTATACTTGGAATAATAAATTTATTCGGAGCAAAAAAAAGCGGAATGTTACAGGATGTAATAGTTACAATTACATTGTTCATACTTTTTTTCTTTATTGCCGGCGGTATTCCAAAAATATCTTTTGATAGGTTTTCCGGAATTCTGGATTTCGATACTTCATCAATTTTTGCTACAGCAGGGCTCGTATTCGTAAGTTACATTGGAGTTACAAAAGTCGCGAGTTTATCAGAAGAGATCAAAAATCCGGAACGGAATATTCCACTATCAATTTTTTTGGCAATCGGAACAGCATTTGTAATTTATCTTTTAGGTACTATTATAATGATTGGATTAGTTCCAATCGAACAATTAGCAGGAAATTTAACTCCCGCTGCAATTACGGTAGAACTTATTTTCGGTGAGGTGGGAGTTGTAGTTATTTCTTTGGCTGCGTTTTTTGCTTTTACATCTGTGGCTAACGCGGGCATTTTAAGCGCTTCACGTTATCCTTGGGCAATGAGTCGGGATCATATTTTCCCCAATTATTTTGGGAAATTAAACACCTCCGGGACACCTACTACCTCTATAATTACTACAACAGTTATAATAATGGCAACTATAGTTACCTTCGATGCCATGAAAATAGCCAAACTTGCGAGCGCTTTTCAGTTGCTTATTTTTGCCCTTTTAAGTATCGCTGTAATGGTAATGAGGGAAAGCAAAATAAATTCTTACGATCCCGGTTTTAAATCTCCGTTTTATCCGTGGATGCAAATCATAGGCACTTTAACATCACTTTGGCTAATTTATGAAATCGGACTCCTGGCATCCTTATTTGCGATTGGTCTAATAATTATTGGAGTTATCTGGTATTTCTACTATGCAAAAAACAGAGTTACAAGAAACGGCGCAATTTATCATATTTTTGAGAGATTAGGAAGACTAAGATATGATGAATTAGATAGCGAACTAAGAGGTATTCTGAAAGAAAAGGGATTGCGAAAAGGAGATCCTTTTGACGATATTGTGCTTAGAAGCAAAGTTTTCGAACTAAACCAAGAAATGCACTTTGAAACAGTTGTTGAAAAAGCAGCTGTGTGGCTCAACACAATATTACCAATTAATGCCGAACAAATTATACAACAAATTATGGAAGGCACTCGTATGGGTGCTACACCGGTTACTCATGGAGTTGCACTGCCTCATTTCCGTGTAGAAAACATTGATCATCCTGAAATGGTGCTTGTGCGCTCAGCGCCTGGCGTTAAAGTATGTATTTATAATCCGTTAACACACGAGCAGGAAGGAGAAGAAACTGTACATGCTATTTTCTTTTTAATTAGTCCGGAAAATAATCCCACCCAACATTTACGAATATTAGCACAAATTGCTGGTCGTGTTGACGATAAAACATTTCAAGACGATTGGAATTCCGCTAAGGATGAGCAAGAATTAAAAGAAGCTCTTTTACACGACGAAGGTTTTTATTCTTTTGTTATTCGAGACAACTCGCCTTCTGAGGTTTTAATAGGAAAATCATTACGTGAAATCGAATTGCCCGAAAATAGTTTAGTTGCTTTATTGAGGCGGGCGGACAATATTATAGTTCCAACCGGCAAAACAATTCTTCAAAACTTCGACCGTCTCACAATTATAGGGAGTCAATCAAGTATTACAGTAATCCGTAATGAATTTTCTGATAAGAATGAGAGTAAGTAAAATGAATGAAGCTAAATTTATAAAATATATCCCTCAGGTAAATTTTGACGAAAACGAAATGAACGAACGATCGTCAGATTTTCTGGATTTTATTAGGAAGCGGCGCACAATAAGAGAATTTTCAGACAAACCGGTTCATTATCAAATAATTGAAAATGCGGTTAAATCCGCCGGGAGTGCGCCCAGTGGTGCTAATCAGCAACCATGGCATTTTGTGGTTGTACGTGACCTTAAAACCAAAAATGAAATTCGTATAGCAGCCGAAAAAGAAGAAAAAGAGTTTTATGAAAACCGGGCTCCCGCAGAATGGTTAAATGCTCTGTCAGATTTAGGAACAGATCAATTTAAATCTTTCCTTGAAATTGCACCCTACCTTATAGTGATATTTGAAAAAAAATACGGACTTGACGATAATAACAACAAAGTAAAATATTACTACACAAAAGAATCAGTTGGGATTGCCTGTGGCATCTTAATAACCGCTCTTCATTTTTCGGGATTAGCGACTCTAACACATACACCAAGTCCAATGAATTTTTTAAATTCTATTTTAAATCGACCCGCCAACGAAAAACCGTATTTAATTATAGTTACTGGGCTTCCCAAAAAACACACAAAGGTTCCACTAATCACAAAAAAATCTTTCGATTCCATTTGCACAATTGTAAAGTAAATACAATCTTTACCATCTAATTAAATCTGGCTTTAACCATGTTCAAAAAAATTGGTTTAGCTATTGCTTTCTCTCCATCGGGCATTAATTTGCTTAAACAGGCTGCAAAAATGCAGCTAATGTTTAACGCAGAATTATATTTGATTCACGTTGGCAAAAAAGAATCATCAGATGAAGAAGCAATCGAAAATATGCTTATCGAAGCAAAAGTAGACAGAAACAACTGCTCTGTGATTTGGAAAAAAGGGGATCCCGCAAAATCCATCATTAAAACCTGCCAGGAGTTAGATTTAAATTTATTAATTATGGGTGCGCTTGAAAAGGAACCCGCTCTAAAATATTATATTGGTTCTGTTGCCCGCAAAATAATGCGCCAGGTTCCCTGCTCTTTGCTAATTTTAAAGGCTCCAGTTAAAGACGTTAAAACTTATAAAATTATAGGTGTGCAGATTGACTATTCCTCACTATCGGAAAAATCCGTCAGATACTCATACGAATTAGCCGTTAAAGAAAATACCGAAAAGTTGATTCTGATAAGAGAATTTAAAGTACCGGGTCTAACTATAACAGTATATGATTCCGGTTCTATAAAAGAGACACAAGAAACACGCAATAAATGGATTGATGAAGAATCATTAAAAATGGAAATGTTCGTTAACGAATTGAATCTGACTGGAATTCCAATAGAAAAAATATGTCTTTACGGCAAAGCTGGTTGGGAATCAACAGCCTATTTAAAGTCTATTGAAGCGGATCTTTTTGTTTTGCCGGCCCCCAAACGTAAACTTGAAATGTTTGATCGTATTTTTCAACACGATCTGGAGTATGTAATTGAAGACTTACCCTGCGATTTATTAATTATCAAAAACTGAATTAACTACAAAGTTATTGCATGAAGCTAAACGCCAATGAAGTTACACTATTTTTAATAGGATTAGCAGTAATGCTGCTTTTTGCGCGTTCTTTTGGCGAATTGTTGAAAAAATTTAGACAACCGATAGTAATTGGCGAAATAATAGCCGGTATTATTTTAGGTCCCACAATATTTGGATATATATTTCCCGACATATTCCATAATCTGTTCGTTAAATCAGAGAATATTATTGTTGCTCACGAGGGCATAACAACAATTGCTGTGGTAATGCTTATGCTGGTTTCGGGATTAGAAATAGATTTGGGCACATTGCTCAAGCAGGGTAAGGCAGCTGTAACCACAAGCTTAATGGGTGTTATTTTCCCCTTTACAATTGGTTTCTCAATAGCATATTTATTTCCGCATACCCTGGGAATTAACAACGAAGAGATGCGGCTTGTTTTCGCACTGTTTATCGGAACAGCTCTGTCTATTACTGCTCTGCCAGTGGTAGCCAAAACTCTGATGGATTTGAACATTCTTAAATCAGAGATTGGCTTTTTAATTATTGCTTCGGCAATGATGAATGATTTGATTGGTTGGATAATTTTTTCCCTGATTCTAAGCAACATTAGTGCGGGAACAGACAATCTTCCATTTCTGCAGGTTGTAATAATAACGTTTTCTTTTATAATATTTTTTCTAGTCTTTGGCAGAAAATTATTCGATAAAGCCATTAGCATTATTCATAAAAACATGACTTTCCCGGGCGGGGTATTAAATTTTGTTTTGATCTCAGGATTTTTAGGAGCGGCTTTCACTGAATATATAGGGATTCACGCGATTTTCGGCGCATTTATTATTGGCATTAGTATCGGTGATTCAGCACAGTTGAAAGAGAACACAAAAGAAATTATTCATCAGTTTGTTACAAACATATTTGCCCCTATATTTTTTGTTTCAATAGGTTTGAGGGTTAATTTTATAGACAACTTTGATTTTATGCTTGTAACTATTTTTATTGTTTTGGCATTTATAGGTAAAGTAGTAGGTTGTGGTTTGGGAGCCCGGTGGGGTGGATTAAGCAAAGTGGATTCGCTTGCTGTCGGTTTCGGAATGAATTCACGAGGGGCTATGGAAATCGTGCTCGGAATCCTTGCTCTTCAATTTGGACTGATACAGGAGAAAGTTTTTGTAGCTCTTGTAATTATGGCATTAGTGACTTCAATCTCCAGCGCCCCTTTTATGAATATTTTTATAAGAAGAAGTGTAAAATTTGTTTCTCTGAATACATTAATAAATAAAAAACTTGTGCTCTTTACAAGTGCCAAATCAAAAGATATACTTTTATCTCAAATGGTAGAAAAAATTTCAGAGGTTAGTTTAATCAGTAAATCCGATTTGCTTAAATCTATAATACAAAGAGAAGAGCTTTTTCCAACTGGAATACAAAATTTTTTGGCTATTCCACACGCAAAATTTCAGATAAAACGCCCGGTTATCGCTATAGCTATAAACGAATTCGAACTTGACTTTGGCGCTTCGGATGACATCGGGTCAAAGATTTTTGTTATGATTGTTACGCCACAAAGTGAGCATGAACTTCAGCTTAAACTGCTTGCCGAAGTGGCCTCTAAATTTCGGAATAAAGCGGAAATCGAAAAACTTTTAATTGAAACTGACCGCGATAAATTAATTGAACGAATACAAAATCTTTCCTGAAATTTTTTTGATGATAGTCCATTAATTAAATTTTAATCCTGAAACATTTCACAAATTGTTGATTGGACAACTAGTAAAAATTGTTATTTTGTTTAAGTTGTCTTTTAACTATTTTTATCAAGCTATTTTTCATTTTAGAGGTTATTAGAATGTCCCCAGAAAAAAAACCCAGGCTTCTAGTTGTAGAAGATGATTATGAAAATCAAAAATTTTTACAAATATTTTTAAAAAGAAAATTTGATCTTGAAATATGTGATAACTCTGAATCGTTTTATGAAAAAATTGACAACGATAATTTTAACATTATTTTGATGGATATTTCGTTAAAAGGCAAAAAAGACGGTTTACAATTAACCCGTGAATTAAGAGCAAAAGACAAATATAAAAACATACCCATTGTTGGGCTTTCTGCCCATGCTTTTCAGAGGGATAAAGACAATGCCTACAATGCGGGCATAGATATATTTCTTACGAAACCAGTTCAAAACGATGTTCTGATGGACACCTTACTGAAAGCTCTGGACCAAAAGAAAATCTGATATATACTTTCCGGTGCTCCAAAAAATATTTTTTTTGTAACATCCAAGGGGTTTTCTCCGTCTAATTCGTAGCTTAAAATTAAATTTGGGGGAACTGCATGTCAGTCAGAGTCTTTAAACTTATTATTATTACCTTGTTGCTGTCAGGAATTCTAATTCAGGCTCAATCAAAACGCGAAAAACACAAAAGAAGTTGGGATAAATGGAACGTTGATTTGATTGAATGGTATGGTGAATCACGACCTATGATTGAGTTAAACTATGGAACTGGAAACCTTGAGCACAAAAGTTTCGATCAAAACCGTTTTGCCGATATCGGTTCAATTGAATTAAAATTAGGTTACAGTGATCTCGATTTTTATTCTGATGATTATATTCTGGAACTTGACAGTCGATATATTTTCGGATCGAAATTAAGCAATACTCTTATTGCGGATAACAAAGTTGAGAGCTTTCAATACAAAAGCGAATCATACAGGCTAGGTTTCGGTTACACTGAAGGTTATGGATATCGTATTGGACCTGTTGCGCTAATACCTTACACACAGAATGCCTATATGCTCTCAAAGTTTAATAAGTTGGAAAGGAACGAACCGATTCCTGTTGGTTACATGGAGTTAAGTTCACCGCAGGAAATAATTGATTACTATGGCGATTCATTCCGTTTTGGTTCTTTAGGCGAAGTCGGGGTGAAATTGGAATTAGCGAGTATGCTTGCGGTTAACGCTTCTTACGAAGGCACCGTATTATATCCAAGAGTAAAATTTTGGAAAATGGCCGGTAGTTTTGTAATTGAAGAGGCAGGTTACGCAGCATTGGGGGAATTTGTAGAAAAAATAATGGATCGTGTTCCCGCAGCAGGCCCTCTAATGAATGTGTTATTACGTGGTGGATATCAGTATGCAATATTCCAATTGCGAAAAGATAAAATGAATTGGCCATTCTCTACTGCGGAACCATTAACTTACGAACAATTTAAGTTTGGTGTTACACTTACATTTTAACAAATTTTAATGAGGGTTGGAATAATTCCAATCCTCTAATTTTTTGCTTGTATCTTCAGGCACCTCAATAGTTTTTTATTCCTCCATTCCACCGGTCAAGTTAAATTAGTTTTGTAATTAAAATATAACTTCAATTGAAACTAAAGATTAATTTTTATCAAAGTCATTCAATTTGATATTTGTTCTAAATAATCAGTTAAATATTTTCCAACCATGCTAAATATGTTATCTTTACAGGTCTTAATATTTTTTTGAATCTTACACATGGAACACCATGAAAAGCTTAAATAAGATTTTAATTACTTTACTTATGATTGGTTTTAATGCATGCAATTCCCCAAAAGAATCTGCTGACCTAGTTTTGTTAAACGGAAATATTATTACGCTTAACAACGCCGATTCTAAGGCAACGGCCGTAGCTGTTAAATCCGATACAATTATTGCGGTGGGTACGGATTATCAAATAAAGGAATTTATCGGTGAATCTACAGAAATAATTGATCTTAAAGGGAAAACTGTAATTCCTGGATTCATTGAAAGTCACGCGCATCTAATAGGATTAGGCAAATCAAAAATTAATCTTGATTTAACTGACACGCAAAATTGGGATGAAGTTATCGCGAAAGTTGTCGCTGCATCCGAAAATACAAAACCGGGTGATTGGATAATTGGACGCGGCTGGCATCAGGAAAAATGGAATACAGTTCCGCATAAAACTGTTAATGGTTATCCTTATAATACTATGCTTAATAAAGCCGTTCCATATAACCCCGTAATATTATCTCATGCGAGTGGTCACGCGATATTGGTTAATCAAAAAGCTATTGATTTGGCAGAAGTTACAGACTCAACAAAAAGTCCTGAGGGGGGAAATATTGTTAAAGATGAGAACGGACAGATTATTGGAGTTTTCGAAGAAACCGCCGAAGATTTAATTAATAACAAATATCTCCAATATTTGTCCCTACAGAATAGTGAGCAATTAAACAGACAAACTGAGCGTGAAATAATTTCGGGTGTTGATGAAAGTTTGAAAAATGGTATTACAAGTTTCCATGATGCCGGGGAGACTTTCGCTAAAATCGATATACTTAAAAAGCTTGTCGATGAAAATAAAATTAAAATTAGATTGTACGTTATGGTCGGGGATACGTTAAAAAATTTGCGTAAAAACCTGGTTAATTATAAAACCATAGGTTATGGCAACAATTTTTTAACAATACGGTCGATTAAAATATACATTGATGGCGCGCTTGGCTCCAGAGGTGCTTGGCTCCTTGAACCTTATGAAGATTTACAAGATCATAGAGGTTTAACTGTAACTCCTCTCTCTGAAATTCGCGAAGTTGCGGAACTCGCGTTAACTAACGGGTACCAGCTTTGCACCCATGCAATTGGAGATAGAGGTAATCGCGAAATATTAGATATTTATGAAGATATATTTTCACAAAACACCAGCATCAATAATTTTCGATGGCGCGTTGAACACGCGCAACATTTATCCACTAAGGATATTTTACGATTCTCTAAACTTGGGGTTATTCCTGCCATGCAGGGGGTTCATTGCACATCTGACGCGCCTTTTGTAATTAAACGACTGGGTTATAAAAGAGCGGAAGAAGGAGCTTATGTGTGGCGTAAACTTATTGATAACGGTGCGATTATTTGCAATGGTACAGACGCCCCGGTTGAAAATGTAAGTCCGCTTCAATCATTTTATTCAACAGTTACTCGACAGCTCAAATCGGGTGAAATATTTTTTAAAGATCAAAAAATGACTAGACTTGAAGCATTAAAATCTTATACCATCAATGGAGCGTACGCCGCTTTTGAAGAAAATATAAAAGGTTCAATAGAAAAAGGGAAACTCGCGGATTTTACTGTTTTGTCTAAAGATATACTAACCATCCCCGATAAAGAAATTCTTTCCACCGAGGTATTAATGACTATTGTGGGCGGGAAAATTTTATTTGCGAAGTAATTTTACGGATGTTTATAACCAGCACAAATTAAATTTAGCCCGTCAATAATTTATGAGAACAAATATGAAAAAAAATCAACTTTGGGCTGGATTATTATCAACAATTGACGCTGGACTTGGACAAATTTATAACGGTAAAGTAATACAGGGTTTGTTAATTTATTTTGTTTTTCAGACACTTATAATTCTATTTTATTTAAGTGGAATATTATCTCAGTTTTTTTCTTTTGCATTAGGGCTGCTGTTCCTCATTTTATTAAGGATATCTGTTGTATTTCATGCTGCCTCCCAAGCTAGAGAACCGAATATAAATAAGCCTAAACTTTTAGGTAGGTGGTACATATATATAGGTTTTATTGTTGTTTCTCTTATTTTTACAACAAGTGTATTTATTTTTCTTGAACCTGTTGTCGCATTTCAAACTGCCTACGTACCAACGGCTAATATGTTGCCAACAATACAAACGGGTGATTATTTAATAATTAAAATTGATCGGCGTCAAGAACCAATTGAAAGACTTGACTTAGTAATTTATAATCCTCCCGATGATCCATCAGCACGTTATATTGGTAGAATAATTGGATTACCAGGCGATACTTTATACTTTATGAATAATATCGTCTACATAAACGGCAATAGGCTTATCGAAAATTACGTTTATTATAATTCTGGAATAAATAACACAGATGAGCTTGATTCATTAGTAGTACCGCGGAACAATTATTTTCTTATGGGAGATAACAGAGGCGACAGTAGAGATAGCAGGTATTTTGGCGTAGTAGTCCGGAGTAATATTTTTGGAAAACCTCTCTACATATACTGGTCTAATAATTTGAATCGTGTAGGAAATCTTTTAAAATAATTAATTAGATTTAATAAAAAACTCAAGAATTTTATAATGTATAGCCCCCCAAAAAAACAGCGAGCAAAGTTTAGAGCCTTTTTTTCAAGATTGCAAAGCAAGCTAAACGAATTTTCGATGCCTGAGTACACTATGTTTAGTGTTCTGGCTGTAATAACAGGGGCTTTGGTCGGACTTGCTGCAGTATTGTTTCATGAAAGTATAAATTTATTTGAATATATATTTTTCAATTATGGCAAAAAGGTTTTTTTCTTTCTTGGTGGAGCTGCGGTTATTCTTATTCCTGCCATCGGTATGATCATACAAAGCATTATGATATATTTTGCCCCTAAAACAGCTAAAAAGCGGAGTGTTGGAGAAGTTATTAAAGCGGTGGCAACACGTGGCGGTTATATTCCTTTCAGCACGACTGTTTTTCACTTTTTTGCGCCTGTTATCTCTATGGGTTCCGGAGGAACAGTTGGTCCAGAGGGTCCGGCCGCTCAGTTAGGCGGAGGGGTTGCAAGTAAATTGGGGCAGATGATTGGCTTATCGGATTCACGTAGACGTATGTTTACCGCTGCTGGGGCTGGCGCCGCTATATCCGCTGTCTTTAACACACCTTTGGGAGGTGTTTTTTTTGCTCTCGAAATTATTTTACTCAACGATTTTCAATCAGCAACTTTTTCTGCACTAATACTTGCTTCTGTAACCGCTAGCGCAATATCACGTATATTTTTAGGAAATCAACCAGCGTTTCAGTTTGATATTCCTGAAGTTGGACATTACGAACATTACTATTTATTCGCAATTATGGGTCTTCTTGCCGGAATCGTTTCCATTATGTACATCAATTATTCGGAATCTGTGTCCCAATTATTTAATAAAAAGCTTCTTAAAATAATGCCCCGCTGGGCACTGATGTCCTTAATAGGTATTATTGTTGGTATTTGTGGATATTTTTACAGCGATATATTCGGAATAGGTTATCCAGCAATTAACAAAATATTAGCTTCTAATATAACATGGCAGGTTGCCGCCGTACTTCTTGTTATGAAATTTATTCTTGTTCCTCTTATTCTGCACTCCGGTGGTTTTGGAGGTGTATTCGCCCCATCGCTTTTTATTGGCGCCGCATTTGGATATTTATTTTCAATTGTTGTTAATACGTTTTGGGGATTAAACATTGACCCAACCACATTTGTTCTTGTTTCCATGGGAGCTGTTCTTGGTGGTATTAACTCGATTCCTATTTCCGCAATACTAATAATATTTGAAATGACAAAGGATTATAGCTTTATATTACCTCTTATGCTCGCGGTAGTAATAAGCACAACAGTAGTGCAGCTTGTTATAAAAGGCTCAATACATATAAAACATTTGGAACAGGAAGGCTATCGCATTTCAAGTGGACGTGAAGTTAATATTCTAAATTCTATTTTGGTAAGCGATGTTATGACTCCCGATGTAACTTTGATACCTGCCCAAACACCGCTTCCTAAATTGATAGCTCAACTACTAGATAGCCCTCATAGTGTGTTTTATACAATTAATTCGGAAAACAAATTAGCAGGAACCATTACAGAAAATGAGCTTCGCCCAATAATAACAGAATACGACTCGCTGCGAGAGATGGTAGTAGCAAGTGATATAGCCCGTTCTGAAGTAATTAAAGTTACAGATGAAGACACATTGGATCATGTGTTTAAATTATTCGGCAATAGTCAGTTAGATCAATTTCCTGTAGTCTCGGTTTCTGATTCCAATAAAATTTTAGGGACTATACGAAGACAGAATGCCATAACCGCCTATAATAGAGCCAGCCTTAAATATAATATCACAGACGGTTTGGCGAGCGAATTACGTTCAATTGAAAAAACATCTTTATCTAAAGTTGCCGAAGGTTATTCAATTATTGAAAAGAAAGCCCCCCAAAGTTTTGTCGGGAAGACTCTTGTGGAACTTAAATTAAGAAACACATATGGATTGGAAGTATTAATGATAAAGAATAAAAACACTTTCCTTAACGAAGTTGAAGAAGAAATTATAATTCCGGATGCTCATTATAAAATTAAACCTGACGATACACTAATTCTATTTGGTGCCGATGAAAAAATTATTCTCATAGATAATTGGAACTAATAAATGTATATTCAGAATAAATTCCACCGAGAAAATATTAAATGCAAACAAGTGCTGTAATTCTAATTCTTTTTATAATACTCATGCTGGGCATTCTGGGTGGCGTGTTATATTTTATCATGTGGATAGACAAAAAAATAGATATGAAAAATAGAATGGGATATTCTGCATACCTCAAGAAAAACAAACCAAAGCCCGAAAAAGAAACCGAAATAGATTAAGTCTATTGTTCGGCTTCCACCTCGAATGAGACTATTTCGTAACCTTTAATTGTTTCTCTACCGGCGAATACAATGCCGCCAAAAACCATAATCATTCCAAATAAAAAGGCGCCCATTATTAAAACATTTAACTTTTCGAAGGCTGCTATGAAAGAAATCCCTAATAAAAGAGATGTCAATACGAATAACGCGACGGCAGAGCTATATGACAATACTGCATTTCTTACAAGTTTCAACCGGTACATAAGTTTTTGAATCTGCTGTATTATTACTTCAAGGCGAACATTATCATCAGAAGTATATTCTTCAGTGCCAATATTTTTGCGAATTAATCGGCTTTCCTGGTTCAACAATCGTATTCTGTTTACTACTATTGAATATTTATTATTAATTCCAAGCAACAAAAGTCCGCATGCGCTTATCATAATAGCCGGAGCAAGCATAAGTTGTATAATACGTTCGGGTGAAAAAGAGAGAATTAATTGTGTTTCCATAATAACTTTTTAATTTAATTGTCCGGCGAATATAATCAGACCAATTCAGTATGTAAAATTATTTTTTAGTTAAGCTCAACATATTTTTCAAGTTCTAATAATAATTTTTTGTTTTCAACCAGTTTAATAATTTTTTCAATATCCAAATAAAGGATTCTGTCTTTATCCAGAGGAGGTACAACTTCCCTTATCATTTTATATGCTACAGTTGTTCCCGCTCCGCATTTTAATGGTTTCAGGAATTCGATACCCTGGGCCGCCGTTAACATTTCTATAGCAATTACTTTTTGAACATTCTTCAAAATTTGAAAACATTTTCTTGCCGCAATTGATCCCATGGAGTTGTGATCTTCCTGATTTGCCGAAGTAGGTATCGAGTCCACGGACGCTGGATGAGCAAGAACTTTGTTTTCTGAGACTAAACTGGCGGCGGTATATTGTGCTATCATCAATCCCGAATTTAATCCGCCATGTTTTGTAAGAAATCTGGGCAGTTGGCTAAGCGAGCCGTTGGTTAATCTTTCAATTCTTCTTTCTGAAATATTTGCCAGCTCAGACAAAGCAATTCCCATGAAATCCATTGCTAAAGCCATTGGCTGACCATGGAAGTTACCACCTTCCAAATGATCACCATCTTCAGGAAAAATCAGAGGATTATCATTAACCGAATTTAATTCTATCTCAACACGCGAACAAACATAATCAACTGCATCACGTGAAGCTCCGTGTACCTGCGGAATGCATCGCATAGAATATGAATCCTGAACCCGTGTATCCCCTTTAATATGAGAAACTCTTATTTCGCTGTTTGCAATCATATTCAACATATTCTCGGCAGAATCCATTTGTCCTTTATACGGACGAAGTTTGTGTAAACGAGAGTCGTAAGCTTTATCAGTTGCGCGTAAGGCTTCATGAGTTAATGATGCAGATATGTCTGTATATTTTACAAGTCTTTTCGCGTGTATGCAAATATAAGCGGCAAAAGCTGTCATCATTTGTGTGCCATTAATTAAGGCAAGGCCTTCCTTTGCTTTTAGTTTTACTGGCAACAGTCCGTATTTTTTTAAAGCTGTTTTCGCGTTTATATGTTTATTGTTAAACTCAACGGGATTGTTAATGTCTTTTATAATTTGGACTTTCCCCTTCCCGATCATAGCAAGAACCAAATGAGAAAGTGGGGCCAAATCACCGCTTGATCCAACAGATCCCTGCGATGGAATGACTGGAATAATATTGTTGTTAATCATATCGATCAATAATTGAATTGTTTCCACCCGAATGCCCGAATGCCCTGCGGCCAGAGCATTTACTCGAAGCAGCATCATTATTTTAACTATAAATGGCGGAAGCGGATCACCAACTCCGGTAGAGTGACTCACGATCAAATTTTCCTGCAGTTTCTCCAAATCAGATTTAGATATTTTTACGTTAGAAAATTCGCCAAATCCTGTAGTTACTCCGTATATAACTTCGTCCTTCTTAACCCAATCGTCAATTAACTGCCTGGCTTTCTTTATCCTTGCCCTGGAATCTTTTGTTAGTCTTACTTTTATATTATTATAAATAAACTCTTCAACATTTCGTATTGTTAATGATCTGCCGTCGATTTGAAGAACCATAATTAACCTCTTTTGTGAAGTAATTTTTATTCATTGTTATGAAAACTTATTAAATTTTTGGAGTAAATACGAGAGGAGTTAACAATAACACGATATTCTTCTTAATATATTTTGTTGTCTGTTACACTTATAATAATCGCCAAATCCATATTACTGGTTCTCGTTTCCATGGAGCGTTCGCGCAATTTAAAAACCTTTATTTGCTTTTTGTATCACTCCAATTTTTATAACTCCAGAATAGTAATTGCAATCAGAACACATAATAATAAACAGATAAACTTTACTCATAAAATGTTTCTCACATCTATGTTCAGACGGATAATTAATAGTCAGAATCTTCGGACCTATACATTTTCTCGAGTCCCATTTTTTCTATTAATTGTTTATAAGTTATCGGAATAATATTTTTTTCCGCGAATAAATCAGGAAGTTCCGGATTTAACAAACACATTAATTCTTCTTCCCTATGTTTGCTCATCTCGGCCAGTCCAAATTCGTTCATGTCTTTAAGCGCTTGCATCTCAGAACTGTCCAGTCCTAAATGACATACCTGTAAATTCACTCCTGGTTCAAGCTTTCGAATGTGAGTCATAAGACTATCGCTTTTAGTACCTAAAGGCGCGCCATAGGTAATACTTGAATAAATTTCGCCAAAGTAACCCGACATCCCCAGCCCATATTCTTTAGCTAAGTTTTCCACCAATCGTCTTAACTCGGTAGTTTGAACAGCCGCACCCATATGATAATCGAGATAATCAATTCTTATCCCTGATTTCATTGCTCTGTCAATCTGCGCTCGAAGTTCTTTTTCTATTTCTTCAATTGAAGGATTATTATCAAACAACTTAGTGCGCGAAGGAAAAAAGTAACCTGATTCATCTACAAGACTTGGAACCGTGTTTTTTCCCGTAACAGGTCCCCAGCGATAGTTTTTCCACTCGGCATTAAGTGTAAGATGCACACCAACACCAACTTCAGGGTGCTCTTTTAAAATAGCAACTGCCTCCTGATACCAAGCGCACGAGAACATTACCGAAGTGGAAATGGGTATTCCTGATTCAATAACTTTTTTAATTGCCATATTAACTGAATGACACATCCCAAAATCATCGCATCTTATTATAATATATTTTTCAGACGGCTTAATTTGAGCAAGAAATAGACTATTCCAAATGAGTAATAGCACTAATAATTTTTTCATTCTTATTCCACCATCGGTTTTTTTAGTAATATTAAAATATAGATTTTTCTTTAAGATGTGACATCACACCCTCAGCCTGCAATATATCAGAAATACAATCTTAGTCTTGTTTTTACGGAACACGAAATATTTTTAATATATATCACGCTTAAACAGTTTTATATTGATCTTACTTTAAGCGAATTTTATCGCCCACTTTAACATATCCTGTTCCTGAATGCAGAAGGTTTTGCCCGAACATAACTTTATTATTCTGAGTGCGGTAAGCAGCGAGAGTTTTGAGCGGCTCCTTTCCTCTTTTTCCAGAATCCTGATTAGTTGTTGTAATTACACAACGTGAACATGGCTTTACGGCTTTAAAATTAATTGGACCGATTGTAAAATTTTGCCAGGTATCTTCATCATGTGGTTCTCCGCCAGTAAATACAAAATTCGGGCGGAAGCGATCGATAGGAAGTTTAATTTGTAATTTGGAATTCAAAAGATTTAAGGATTCCTGTCCAAGGATAAGGAAAGGATATCCATCGGAAAGACTGGCTATCTCTCCGTTAAAAGCATATCTTGTGTCAACAAGCCTTTTGGATTCAAAAGGCATATAAACAAGTCGGCATTCTATTTTTAGTATATCTCTGAACCACTCATTTATATTTTGTTCATAAACTTTTACATTCACAGATTCGTCCCAAAGCAAAACTTCTTTATACGGGGCATCCGTTTTGGGGTTTAAATCAAGAGGAATTTTTATTTCTAATTTTAAATTATGTTTATGAAAAACACGGATATACTCGTCATTTAATTCCGTTTGCAGCAGCGCCATTTCAGGAGTGTTTCTTTGACTGAGAAAATTATTGTCAGCATCAATCAGCATTCGCATACGGTCGTGTTTTAATCCTCTGTCAGTTACTTCTGATTCCAATACTTTAATTCCACCCAAGGATTTAACAGGATAAATATATATTTCACTAAGGGTATAATCCGTTATCATTTTTTTCTGTTCATTAACAGCTGATTAATTTTATTTTCAGCGATTTTATCGGAGCGGAATTTTATAATTATTTTATCCTCATCATACACTGTGCTGAGTACATCGGCCAATGAATGTATTTGAGCGACAAGTTTTGATTCGTTTATATCAAGCTCCAATATTCTTTCGCCGAAATTCTTTTCAAATACATCAATTAGTTTTTCATTTAGAGCGGTAATATTAATTCCTCTTTGGGCGGATATAACAATGCCGTTATCATATTTATTAAGGACATAATCAATGCGTGATTTATCATCAAGCGCGTCAACTTTATTAAATATCATCAATTGTGTTTTCTGATCACACTTAAGTTCTTTTAATGTTTCAAGCACAACTTTTATATGATCTTCAAAAAACGGATGTGATATATCAATAACATGTAAAATTAAGTCGGCGTCCGCTACAACATGTAATGTACTTTTGAAAGACTCAATTAAATTATGCGGCAGCTTACGGATAAAACCTACCGTATCGCTGATCATTATTTTTTTATTCTTCTCTAATTCTAACGATCGTGTTGTGCTGTCCAGCGTAGCAAATAATTTATTTTCCGCAAGCAAATCTGAGTCAGTAAGTAAATTAATAAGTGTTGATTTACCCGCGTTTGTATAACCAACTAATGTAGCGTTCAGATATTCTTTGCGTTTTACGCTTTTAGTAATATTCTGAGCTTCCATTTTAGAAAGATTATCTTTAAGCTTGCTTATACGTGTTCTTATAATTCTTCTATCGGTTTCAATTTGTGTTTCACCCGGGCCTTTAGTTCCAATACCGCCAAACTGCTTTGAAAGGTGCGTCCAGGCACGTGTTAAGCGGGGCAGCATATACTGCAGCTGAGCAAGCTCCACTTGTGTTTTCGCTTGTTTTGTTTTTGCATGAGACGCAAAAATATCAAGTATAAGACCACTACGATCAAGAATTTTTTTCTCAATAAGTTTTTCAAGATTTCTAACCTGAGTAGGCGTAAGATCCTCGTCAAAAATAACAAGTGTAACATCATTAAGATCTACCAGTTCCTTTAACTCTTCCGCTTTCCCTTTCCCAATAAAAAAAGCCGAGTCCAGCCTAGCTCTGTCCTGAATCATTTTAATTATAGTTTCGGCTCCGGCGGTTTCGGCTAACATCTGCAGTTCTTCGAGGTGTTCCTCCACAACAAATTTATTTTCCCTTCCCAGCCTTACTGCAACAAGAATTGCTTTTTCAACTACATCATTTACAATTTCAATCATATTACTTTACTCTTTCTTTTAAATTTTCGCTAAATCTTTTTTTGAACTCCTTGAAATCCACATCTCCAATATTGCCAGCAACAGTACTATTATAACCAATGTTTTCCATAATTCCGTACCAAACCGGGCCTGTTTTATTTTGTCCGAAATATTTTCGTTTTCACTGATGCGGATTACATCCACCCCGTTATAATATGAATTAATTCTTTCCTCAATTTGAATCGAATCAAAATACTTTGTATTCGATTCTCTAGAGTCGAAATTAACTGAAATATTATCAAAAAGTTTGTCACCTGAAAAGAATTTATAAACTGCCAGAACATCAGAATTTGTGTATTCAAATGTGTTGTTAGTTTTTTTGACCTGTGGCTGAATGAACTCTTCGTTGTTATCAGTTTTAACAACCTTAATCTGTGAAGATCCGATTTTTGTGGCTTCAACTAAAAGTATGTCGCCAACTATATAATTCTTGTTAATTTTATTTGATGAAGACAAATAATAAATTGATTTATTCAACAGTGGAGCAAAAATCCCTTTAACTGGAAAATCGCTCCATCTTAAATCGGGCGCAACATTAAACATCATCACCTTCCCGTCCCCAAAGGCATATTCACTTAAAAACGTTGTACCGTCGGTTAGACCAATTATATTTCTGCCATTCCCGTTGTTAAATACCTTTATATAATTGTATATACGTGGAGAAGATATTTGTTTGTTTTCTTTTTCAAATAAATCCGTAAAGACTGGGTGAGTCAAATCGGTTTTTTCAAATTCCACATAAGAATTACTGTTATCATTTTTTATTAACGATTGCGGAACCGGCAATTTTAACGATCTGCACAAATCGGATAAAACAGAAATTCTATCTGCTGAACCGGGCATAACAATAAGGGATCCACCGTTTTCAACATACTGCGTTATTTTTTCAAGATTCCTTGAATAATCACCCCCGGATAAAATAATCGTATTGTAATCCGCTAAATTATAAGCGTTAACTCTTGTATCTTTATCTTCAGTAAATATAAAACTGCCCGAATCCCCACTGGTGAACGCGGCTTTAATAAACATTAAATCATTCGGTTGACCGGCCAGAGCCAGAATTGATATTTTTTCAGGAACAAATATTCCAATAAATCGTTTATTATCACTTAATATATCATCATCTTCAAGTTCAGCAAAAATTTCAAGCAGACCACTTTCAGGTATAGTGGCTTCAAATTCTACTTGAGTTGTTTGGTTGGCGTCGATATCAAAACTTCTTTGAGCGGATCTTTTACCATTAATAAATAAAGATATTACATTATCTTGGGCAGAGTTTGATGAATAATTTGTAATGGTTGCTGTAAATGAAATATTTTTATTTACCTGAAATATTTGATTTTTCACTTCCAGTGAAGTGATTGCTGAATTTTGAATCTCTTTTCCGTGCATGGGAATATAATACAATTTGATATTTTCCGTTTCACGCTTGGCTCCTGTGTGTTTTTCGGTAAATGTTCTATCTTTTTGAAAATCGGAAAACACATAAATTTCTTTGTTGAAATTATTAGAACGGCTTAAAATAGAAAACGCTTTACTGATCTGCTCTTCTAAGTCTTTACTGCAATAATTGATTTCAAGACTGTTTAACCATTTTTTCGCCAGTGACATGTTGGTTGTAGTACTTACCGGCTGTTCCAGGCAAGATACCGGCAATACCGTTACTTCGTCACCCTGTTGAAATTCGTTAAGCAATTTCACTGCCTTATATTTTGCCTCATTAAGATACGTGCCATTATCCCCGATTACAGACATACTGAAAGTATTATCAATAATTATTACAGCGGAAGTTTTAGCTGAGGAAGCAACTCCAAAGGATAACGATTCAAACGCAGGACGTGCAAAAGCCGCAACCAGCGTCAGTATTATAAGCACTCGGATTACAAGTAATATCCATTGCTTTAATTTTACTCTTCGGATTTTTGATTTCTGCAATTCCTTTAAAAAAGACAATGTACTGAATTCAACTTTTTTAAGTTTCCTTAAATTCAGCAAATGAATTAATATTGGAATTGAGGAAGCAATTAAACCCAATAAAACAGCGGGATTTAGAAATACCATTATTTATTCTTTCGTATCAATCATTACAAAACAAAAATCAATTATAATATTTTTTAATAACTGCGCCTTTAAAATAATGCAGCAGAATCGCATCGAAGGAATAACCCAGTTCTCCCATAACCGCTGCGCCTATTTGGCATAATCCAACTCCGTGTCCCCAACCAGCACCATTAATAATAAATTTCTCTGGAATGCCGTCTTTTATATCCTTTTTTTCTACTATAAAGGCAGAGCTATAAAGATGGGTTTTTGACAGTATTCTTCTTATTTCTAGTTCTTTGCCAATTATAAATGTTTTTTTTGAACCTACAATTTTTAATTTTATTAATCTTCCCGACTCGCCTCTTTCAACAGGAATCAGGTCAATTATGTTTCCAAAATCATATCCCGATTTAGTATTAATCAATGCGCTGATTTCTTCCTGTGTATATTCAACTTTCCATCTGTAAAAGTCTTTCGTTTTTTGATCATACTCAACAAGTACTTGCTTCAGAATTTTCTGATCATTTGTATTACAAAATGCATGAGGACTGTTTTTAATCCATTTGGCCGCGGTTCTGTTATCTTTAAGATCCAGTTCATAACCTTCTGGTTCAAATTTGTAATCTATTACGCTCTGAAGGTATGGATGTTTAACTGGTTCCCATACATTTTCAAAAGCTTCCGACACTCCTCCGCAGGATTTTGAAAAACGTGCATCACATATTTTATCATTATACATGAGAACTAACCCTTTTGTGTTTTCAACAGCGCTTTGGGCGTTGTGTGCGTATAATCTTGTAATACCCTGATAACGCTGGCAATGATCATCTGCGCAAACATCATACAATGTATGATCCTCTCGGTCGTACCAGCGGATCATTTCTTCTTCATTTTCAGCTTTGGAGAGGTAAAGCGAATCGGATTTTTTTATTTGCTGACCCTTTTTTATTTGGGCAAGTACCCAGCTGCGTGAAATTATAGCATGAGCCTTAAGAAGTTCAGGAGAACTTGTAGCAGACATTTCCGAAGAAATCACACTAGTTAAATAATGTTCTACTGGTATTATATTTACAGCGGCAAGCAAGTCATTTTCTATAACAAATTGAAGAGATCCCATAAATCTTTGGTTCTCCTTTTTCTGCCAATGGAAATCAATTCCAATTAGTACATCACGTAAAAGGAACATATTTGTTTCAACCTCATCGCTATTAAAAGTGGAACCGTTTTTGATTTCGAATTTTAGTTTGGCGTCGCTTATAAATATTCTTCCGTTTTCAAGCGTTGCTGAATATCGGCCTTTAAATTTTACTTTCTGATCATTAAGTGTATAATCCCCGAAAAGATCAAAATTAATTTTATCCGAGTGCATTATGCAAACGCTGATATTAGGTTGAGACATTAGTTTACTCCAAATAGAATTTTAATTTCCACAAATATAGTAATTAGAGAAAATATAAGGGATGCAATAATAAAAGGAATGGTAAATAATTACTATTCCACCCAATTTTTCATAAAATTTTGATGATTAACCGGATTAAATTCGATGTATTGATAGGTAGCATATTCTAATTTAGAAAATGGGTCGGATTCAAAATAAGCGGCAATATCTTCCATCGAAACCGCTCGGGCAATTATTATTCCACCTAATCTTGGTATTTGCGGTCCCGACATTAACAGGAGTCCATTTTCGTAACCAGTCTGCAAAAAGATTCTATGCTCTTTTAGTTTATCTTCTATTTTCTCCAAAGAGACCTTATAAGTAATTTCAACAACAAAATGCTTCATAACACTTTCCTACTCCCGGCTTTGTTTTATTCTTAAATAAGATTTAATATCTTTGTTTCCTAAATTTATGGATTTTATAACGAGAATGAGTAATTAAAATGAATTACACGATATTATTGTTTTATAAATATATAAAAATTGACGATCCCCATAAATTTCAGCAGGAGCATTTAAACTTTTGTTTGGAGAATAATATAAGGGGACGTGTCTTTGTTTCTGAAGAAGGAATTAATGCGACGGTATCGGGCACTAAGGAAAACATCGAAAAGTATAAAAATGAATTACGGCGCTATCCGGAATTTGAGGATATTTGGTTCAAAGAAGACGAATCCTTGGAACACGCTTTCAATAAAACCCACGTGCGTGTTAAAAAGGAGATTGTTCATTCCGGTCTGCAGGATGTTAGTTTGGCTAATGGCGGGAAAAGATTAAATCCCGGTGAATTAAAAAAATTTTACGAAGACAATGAAGATTTTGTAATAATTGATGCTCGCAATACTTACGAAAGTGTAATCGGCAAATTTAAGAATGCAATAACACCAAGGCTTGATACATTCAGGGATTGGACAAAAGTGGCCGAAGAGTACAAAGAATTTAAGGATAAAAAAGTAGTGACATACTGCACTGGAGGCATCCGCTGTGAAAAAGCTTCGGCGTATTTAATTGAGAACGGATTTAAAAATGTTTATCAGCTTGATGGCGGAATAGTAACATATACGAAACAATTTCCAGATACTTTTTGGGAAGGCAGCGTATTTGTTTTTGACGAAAGAAGGATTGTTGAACCGAATAAAAAAGAGGAGCTTAAACATATAGGTCAATGCTATTATTGCGGCACTAAAACTTCATGGTATATTAACTGCCATAACCAGAATTGCGACAAATTATTAGTAACATGTCACAAGTGCAAAGAAGAAAATGATTATTGCTGTTCCGATGAATGCCGCTCAAGTGACAATAAAAGGAGTCGCTATCATGGATAAGTAACGATTGGGTATAAGTGACTCAATAAACTCCGATAATTAAATTTACGGTTTAACAACTATTTCCTGTTTCACTCCTTTTGATTTGTTATATTCAAAATGAATCCATCAATATAAACAAGTAAGTCGGTATGAAAATTTTAATTTTTTCAATACTGCTTCTTTGGTGGGGAACATCAAACGCGCAATCCGACTCTTCAATAACCTTTTCAGAAATTATGTTCTACCCCAATGGCTCGAATATGGAGTTTATAGAATTATATAATACTTCTGAGTTGTATTCGATCGATTTGTCCAATTTTAAAATATATTACCATACATCCTCAGCAGATATAATAACCTCTCAAAACAGCGGGACCCTTTTACCTCCGCTAAGTTATGCTGTTATTTTTGAAGGGGATTACGATTTTGATTCCGGAGTATATAATCCACTGCTACCACTCCAAGCTTTGATACTTAAGATAAACAATGGGGCTTTCGGTAGTTCGGGTATGGCAAATACTTCTAACAGGCAGTTAGTGCTTGTTAATGCCGATAATGACACACTGGATATACTAACCTATACGGCGAATAATTCCAGCGGTGTTTCAGACGAAAAAATACTAATGAATAAGAACAATGAGCTTACAAATTGGGGTAATTCTAAACATATCAATGGAACGCCTGGCGCGCTGAATTCTATTTCGCCCAGACCTTTCGATCTCTCAATTTCGAGTATATATTTAAATCCCGAGGAACCGGTCGCCGGAACAGATATGTATATTCATGTGCTTGTAAAAAATATTGGATTGTATACGGCTAATGAATTCGCTTTGACTTTATTTGAGGATGTAAATTCGGATTCTACTGTACAGCCCGAAGAATTAATAAATTCACAGTTTTACTACACTCTTTTAAGTGGCGATTCATTAAAAACTGAGTTTAAAATTAGTGATCTCGTAAATAAAACCTACAATCTTATAATCTATATCGATTTTAATTCCGATTTGGATATGACAAACAATTTAGAGTATTTAGTAATTAATGTAGAGCCAGAACCGGCTGAATTTAACGACATCGTTATTAACGAATTAATGTATAGACCGTTGAATGACGAACCCGAATGGATTGAATTTTACAACCGTACTTCGAAACAAATAAATATAAAAGATTGGTCCATAAAAGATAAATCAACAAAAACTAAATTGAGTAGTACTGATTTAATAATAGAGCCCTATTCATACTTAGTTTTCTCTGATGACTCGTCAGTAACTGACTATTATTCGAAACCATTTTTTTTTCGTGCTTTAAACATTCCTTCACTCAACAACTCAGGTGACGAGCTTGTTCTGTTTGATAATTCAGACAGAGTAATAGACAGCCTATATTACAAAAACAGCTGGGCCGTATCAAATAACGGTTTATCGCTCGAACGTATTTCCTCGGACAACACAAGCAACGACTCTACAAATTGGGCCTCTGCTAAAACAATTATGAGGGGCACACCTGGTTACATAAACTCGGTTACTAAAAAAGAATTCGATGTAATGTTAAGCAGTATAATTATAAATCCGCTTACTCCTTTTGAAGGAGAGAATGTTTTGATAAGAGCTGTAATAAAAAACATTGGACGCCAAATGGCTCAAAATGTTGTTGCCGAATATTATATAGATTTTAATATGGACTCTTTAACAAGTCACGACGAATTGATTTATTCCGAGAATTTTGCAAGCGTCCAAACCGGCGACTCAACAACAGCGAACTTTTTATTTGCAGATCCTCCGATAGGAATGTATAACGTAATAATTATTATAAACTTTGTTTTAGACGAATTTACAGAAAACAATTCATCAATTATAGTTTTTGAAGTTACCGAAAAACCTGCGGAATTTAACGATGTTGTAATAAATGAAATTATGTTTGATCCCGACGGTGATGAACCGGAATGGATTGAAGTTTACAACAAAGGCGATAAAAAGAGAAATCTCAAAAACTGGTCTGTGTCAGACAGAACATCAAAATCAACGATAACTAATAAAGAACTTATTTTAGAACCATCCGAATTTATAGTTTTCAGTGACGATACATCGATAATAAACTTTTATGACATTCCTTCCAATTTGGTTTTATTTAATCTACCTTCACTTAATAATACGGATGATGATTTAAAACTTATCGATAACCTTGGAAATGTTATTGATAGTCTAAATTATAAAAAAAGTTGGAGCGGTGGCAAATCGGGAATTTCATTAGAGAGGAAATCTATTACTTCCCCAACAAATGATTCAACAAATTGGGGCGCCTCATTAGATGATTTAAAAGCAACACCCGGCAGAATCAATTCAATTGTTCCTGAAGAGTTTGATCTGGCTTTGGTTCGTTTTGTTCTATCGGACACCTTGGCTATACTAGGAGAAAGTATTACGGGGATTGTAACAATAAAAAATATTGGACTTAATGTTATACCAACGTCCGTGCTTAGTATTTTTGTATTAGTAAATGGAAACACCAGAGAACTGATCTATGATACTCAAATAAAAATAATATCACCGAACGATTCGGTGAATATAGATTTTGTATTTGATACTTACAGTTTAGGGCAAAACTTTCTTATAGCTGAAATTTATTCCGACTTGGATAAAGATCATACAAATAATATTAGAAACCTTAATTTAACCGCCGTTGCCATAAATGAATTGCCCGGAGATGTTGTAATAAATGAGATTATGTACGCACCAATTTCGCCAGAACCCGAATGGATTGAGATATATAACAGGAGCCTAAAAAATATAAATATTCAAAATTATAAATTGGCCGATAATGCGGATACAATGTTAATAATTGATTATCCACTGAGCATTGGTCCGAATGAATTTTTTATATTCGCGAGTGATTCTGGTTTTTATCAAACTTATGAAGATTTAACTAATATTATAACAACTGATCTTCCCTCGCTCAGCAATACAAACGATCAAGTGAAACTACTAAATTATATAGATCAGGCAATAGATTCAGTAAATTATAAAAGCACCTGGGGATATAAAGTTGGAAATTCTTTAGAAAGAATTGACACTGAAAAATCCTCAAACGATTCCACAAACTGGGGAATATGCGCTCTAAAACAAGGTGGCTCACCGGGGAAGTTAAATTCTATCAGTCTTAAAAATATAGATGCCGCAATTATTGAATTATTTTTTTCGCCAACTAATCCAAAGCTGGGACAAGATGTGAATATTTCCGCAGCAGTTAAAAACTCAGGTAAAAATTCAATTATTTTTTCACTCTCACTCTTTGAAGACACAGATCTTGATAGTATTTCTAATTCCCTTGTTGATAAAATTGAAAACATAAATCTTAATTCTGGCGATTCCACGATAATTGATTTTGGATATACACTTACCAACATAACCCAGGAAAAAGGATATCTTGCTATCGCCGAATTAAATTCTGACGAGCATCCAGGGAATAATAAATTTTATAATTCCGTGGCGCCGATATTTCCAGTCGGATCAATTGTAATTAATGAAATTCATTACAATCCATGGAATAATGAGCCCGAATGGTTTGAATTATTTAATAATTCTGATCACAAAATCAATCTGCAAAACTGGAGTGTAACTGATCTATTAACCACGCCAAAATCCACACAACTTTCCTCGAGCAGATTATATGCTCTTCCTAAATCATTTACGGTGGTTTCCAAAGACACTTCGATTTATAATTTTCACACTGATATTCCATCGCAATTATTAATAGTTAATTTCTCAAATCTGAATAATGATATTGACGGAATTGTAATAAAAGACTTTGTTGGCAGAACAATGGACTCAGTGATGTACAATTCTTCTATTAGCGGATCAAACGGGCAATCGCTGGAAAGATTGGATGTATCCGTCAGCAGCGATAATATATTGAACTGGGCGTCATCAACGGATTTAGAAAAAAGCACACCCGGTAGAATTAATAGTATTGTCAAAAAAAAATATGACTTAAAACTTTCCCGCATAATAATTGACCCGCCATTTCCTATTCTGAACGAAACTGTAATCCCTTCGGTATTAATTAAAAATGAAGGAAAAGAAATTGCCGAAAATTTTTCGGTTTCTTTCAGTCTTACTGATGGACAAACCACCACTTATTTAAGTGAAATAACTGGTTTAACATTGCTGCCAAATGATTCTCTTATTGTTACGTCTTCTTCTTCATTTCTGCTTACTAAAACAATGGGTTTATCTGTTGAAATACTTTATCAGTTTGACGAGATGAACGCAAATAACGCGGACCAAATAGAACTATCACCGGGATTTGATAGAAAATCGATTGTAATTAATGAATTTAATCATCAACCATTTACAGGAGAAAGTGAATGGATTGAATTTTTAAATACTACAAACGATACTATAAATTTAATCAACTGGGCGGTCAGCGATGTTCTCACAAGTCCAACAAAAAATATTATAAGTAAAGATGATACGTTTATTATGCCGGGAGAATTTTTTATTGTGTGCCGAGACTCAGCATTATTTGTAAATTCAAAAGAAATAAAAATTTTCGAGACTAATTTTGGGACGCTTGGCAACACGGAGGATGGAATTATAATTTATGACTTTAACGAGGCCATTATTGACAGTTTATTTTATAATAGAACCTGGAATTTTATTTACGGTCATTCGATGGAAAGGTTTAATACAGAGAATACATCCAGCGATCCTATAAATTGGTCGCCGTCATTAAATATTTCCAGGGGAACACCGGGCTTTATTAATTCTATCAGCTTAACTAATGGTTATGAAAAACACGCAGCAGTAATTAATGAAATTATGTACGAGCCCTCAGAAGGGAATTGTGAGTTTATCGAATTATTTAATAACAGCGATTACGATCTGGATTTGGGCGGCTGGACTATCGTGGACGAAACAAATAATCAGTTACGTTTATCAAACTCCAACTACATTTTACATTCAGGTAATTTTTTTCTTCTTTCAGCGGACAGTTCCATTCTCAACTATTACTCCCATTTAACCGAATTTGAAAATATAAAAATAATCAATAAACCCGATCTTGGCTTTTCAAACAGCGGGGAAATGCTTCTTCTAAAGGATATTAAAGGAAACATAATTGATTCCTTAAATTATAACCCGAATTGGCATAATCGAAACATTATAAACAAAAAAGATATCTCGATCGAAAGAATCAATCCCGCATTGAATTCGAATAATCCGATGAATTGGAGTTCATCAGTGGACTCTAAAGGAGCTACTCCGGCAGAAATTAATTCAATATATACCGAACAAACCGAATTTGAATCTAAATTTAATATAGAGCCGAATCCGTTTTCACCTGATAATGATGGTTTTCAGGACTTCACAATAATCAGTTATAAATTAAATTCCGAAACTGCACAGATAAGAATTCGTATATTTGATGATTTAGGACGTAAAGTAAGAACTTTAACAAATAATACGCCCAGTGGGTCACATGGGAATGTTATATTTGATGGGTTGGATGATAAAGGACGTCCGCTTGGCATTGGAATGTATATTATACTCCTAGAAGTCTTCGGAAATAATTCGGGACTGATTGAAACAATTAAAAAAGTTTTAGTTGTTGCGCGTAAGTTATAATATGTATTTGTAATTGGGTATAATCGGGAATATTTTTCAAGTACTAATATTAAAATTTTCCCAACAATGCGCGAGGTATGATATGCCAAAAGAATTTGAGAAAGAAATAGAAAAATTAGACGAAGTCTATTCGGAAATGGTTGAAGCAATTATGAATAAACCCGAATCACAGGATTACGAGATTTCGAGAATTTATTTTGAAAACGTTGCTGCCAGACTTAATAATTGGGTGGCAGTCGTTAAAGAAGTAAAATATGAATTGGAAAAACGCCAACCGCTGGGTGATTTGAGCGCTGACAACCGTCCCGCATAGTTATTTGCTTGTTCAATTTAACAGGGGCAGTTTGATTTTCTGCCCCGAGTTATAATTGATTATTTATGTTTTATTTTATCTTGAATTTTTCGGATTGTAAGCGGCGCTGAACCTTCGTAATGGTTGTTAACATTCATATAAACGTCAACATCTCTGCTCAACAGATCAATAACCATATCTATTATTTTATTCAGTTCGTCATCTTTTGGTTCGACAATTTTACTCCAGTCCCCCCCTGTTGTTTCTTCAATTCCTTTTCTGTCAGGTCCGTGTAAACGAATTATAACTTTTTCAGTAAATAGATTTCGAAATTTATTATATGTTTCGTAAACTGGAGGCATATAATAACCCTGCAGCAAAACAGGAATTATGTTATTTTTTTGAAGGAACTCAAAAAATAAATTATTCAGATAATTTGGATTACGAATTTCTACCCCAATGTTTTTATTTGTATCAATTGAATCAAGAAAACCTTTAAATCTTATCTGGAAATCTAATTGGGAATTCATTTTCTGTTTATTAAGATATTCGAACTGCATCATTAAAGGACCAAGCTTTTCTCCGAATGGTTTAAATATGTGTTTAATTTGTTTATACAATTCTTTAGATAAAAAATAGGGGTTGCTTTTAAGCGGTTCGGCTTTATTACTTTTATAAAAGTGGGTTAAAGTAAGGCTGTTTGGCAGTTTAATTGAAAATTTAAAATCCTCTGGAACAGAATTAATATATTCTTCTATGATTTTAGGATTTGGAAGATTGACTTTATTCTCCCCAAAAAGTGACCAAAACCATTGATCAATTTCAACAGTTGAATAATGCCCCGAGTATTCTTCAAGAAAATTAATCTTTGATGATTGGGGGTATATTAAACCTCTCCACGATTCATATTTCCAGCTGCAAGTTCCTATACGAAATTCAGCCATAAACTTTACCTTATATAAAATTAACACGGTTAATCTGGAATATTTACATTCCTGTGTAAATTATAAGTCAATCTTAATGCTTGAATTCAAAAAACGCAAATGGGTTTTTGAGAATTATATTACAAAACAATTATCCGGCTGTAATTTAAATGTATCTTTCACTCGCTATTCAACCCGCAATTAACATGGATATTTTATATTTTTGAAAAAGTATTTATTCTTGGGCCAATGAGGCAAATACAACAAATATTTTTATTATGTGTTTTATGTGCAACTATAAATTTTGGACAGCGGGTTTATTTTACTGAAAGTTACACCGAAAGAGGAGAGCCGATAGGTGCAAAAAACGATTGGGACATAAACCCATGGGGAAGTTATATTTTTATAATGTTAGAATCGGAAAACCAACCAATTCCGGGCAAAACAATTTATCTTTACATAGATAAAAAGGAAAAGGACTCATTTCAACCATTCGACAGTAAATCGATAGGTCTTGAAACAAATCAGAAATGGGCTGTATATAATTACAAATTTACAGAAGAGGGCTTATACGACGTTTATTTTATAACATCGGACCAACGCAGATTTGCAGGTGAGAATATTAAAATCAAATTAAACGACAGCATCTCCAAACAAAAAGCAAATCAAAATAGAGTTTACTACGAAGATTGTAAAATTTTGTTTTCAAAACAAATTCTTTTTGGCGGTAAAACACTTGGAGAAACTAAATCCATTTCGATTAGTGAAAATGCAGGGACAATTTTTATAAAAATTAATAACCAAAAACCTTTGAATACTAGTAAATTACTGTTGGATATTTGGCGAAAAAAGAACAGATCCTTCGAGTACGATGAATTTATTGAATCAAAAAAATTTGCAGTCAATCCAAAATGGATGGATACTTATTTCAAATATTTATTCAAGCAACCCGGTGAATATAAATTTTCAATTTATGGTGAAAATGAAGTAATGATAGTAACCGGATATTTTTCTGTAACTAAATAGAGGGCAATATATGAAAGGTATTGTTTTAGCAGGTGGTTCAGGCACACGTCTATACCCGATTACAAAAGTATACAGCAAACAACTGGCTCTTATTTATGATAAACCGCTTATCTATTATCCGATTTCACTATTGCTTTTAGGCGGTATAAAAGAAATACTAATAATTTCTAATGAAGAAACTATTCCACTATACCGTCAATTGTTCGGTGATGGATCTCAACTTGGTTTGAGATTCGAATATAAAGTGCAAGATGCTCCTAATGGAATCGCGGAAGCATTTATACTTGGTGAAGAATTTATTGGTAATGATTCAGTATCTCTTGTTTTGGGAGATAATATTTTTTACGGCAAGTTCGATTTTTTGTACGACGCAATAAATAAACACGCTACAGGCGGAACAATTTTCGCCTACAGAGTAAACGATCCGCAGAGATATGGAATAGTGGAATTCGACAGCGACGGTAAAGCGATATCAATTGAAGAAAAGCCACAGAACCCAAAATCGCGATATGCGGTGCCCGGTTTATATGTATATGATAATGAAGTAGTTAATATATCAAAAAAATTGAAACCCTCCCCAAGAGGAGAACTTGAAATTACCGACGTAAATCGAGTTTACCTTGAGAAAAATCAGTTGAACGTTCAAATGATCGGCCGCGGAGTGGCATGGTTGGATACCGGAACACCCGAAGCACTACTGCAGGCTTCAAATTTCTTCGGTGTTATTGAAGAAAGACAAGGGTTAAAGGTGGCTTGTCTTGAAGAAATAGCTTATAAGAAGGGATTTATATCTCGGGAACAATTTAAAAATTTAATTGATAGTATTCCAAAATCCTTTTATAAAGACTACCTTGTTAAAGTTCTTGAAGATTAATTGGTAGGTGGAAACTAAGTTTAAATACATTTTTTTAGGATAAGTCTATAATTATTGTATGTTCTTAATCTTATATAAAGTTGATTGGGATCGATTATTCGTTTTTAGATGGAAAGGATATTGATTAGCTCAATGGATAAAATAAACAGATCGCATTTAAATATAACAACTAGCAAAACATTAAAAGTAGCTTTAATAATAATCGGTTGGATAAATGTTGCATTGGGCATTATTGGCGCTTTTTTACCTCTAATGCCCACAACTGTGTTTTTGTTAATCGCTGCGGCTTGTTTTGCACGTAGTTCCGAAAAATTCTACATTTGGCTGCTTACTAACAAATATCTGGGTAAGTTCATTGTCGATTATTACCAAAAAAGGGGTATGACTCTCAAGTCAAAAATTATTGCTGTTTCTATGCTGGTTGCTGCATTCAGTTATTCTACATTATTTGTTGCCGAAGCTATCTGGTTAAAAATATTGCTTGCAACAATGGCAGTTGGTATTTCTACCTATATTGTTTCCTTAAAAACAGTTAACTAAGTTTATATATAATATTTATATTAAAACCGTAAATATTCCGGAATTTCCGATATAAACAATTTATAATATTTTTCTTTAAACCGGATTTAGGAGAACACTTTTATGGGTTTATTCAACACAAGTTCCAGAGCCGAGGTCGACAGACTTATTGTTGAAAACGAATCATTAAGAAATTCTCTTAATAAAGCACTGCAGAATTTTGACAGCATTGAGGATTTAGAAAACAAATTAGCGGAGAAAAGAACTGTCATTTCCGAATTGTCCAAGGAAGAAAAACAAATCCTTGACTCTATTCAAAAGTCAAATGAAGAGAAAGTAATTAAGTCGAAATCTATTGCCGATCTCGACACTAGAATAAATTCTTTGGAAAACGAAAGAATAAGTTTGTTAAATACCATTGAACGTTATAATAAAGAATTGTTGGAACTGGATGAATTAAAGGTACAAAGAAGGGAAAATGTTGAAAATTTAATGGAAGCCGTTTTCGAGAAGGAACAGAAAACACGAAAACTTGATTCTGATATTGAGGCAAGAAATATTGCAGTTGAGGAGTTGGATAATAAGATAGCTGAACTAAAATTAAATTTTGAAGAATTGCATACTTTAAATGAAGCTATTGGAGAAAAGCTAAATAGACAAAAAGCTGAGATTAAAGATCTTGAAAAAAAATCAGAATCTATTAAAGATGATAATGAAAAGAGTTTTAAAAACGTTGACTATATAAAGAAAGAGATCTCCATTTTAGAAAAAGAGAAGTTTGATATTCAACAAAGCATAGAACTTCTTCAAAAGGAGGAAAGCGATAAAAGAAATTCTATCTATAAATTAGATCAAATAATATCCTCGAACGAAGAAGTAAAAAACAATCTCGATTTAAGTTTAACGTCCCTTACAAAACAGCTTTCAGAGAAAGATAAGCTCTACAACGAATACTCAATTAAGAAGGATAATATCACAGAAATAATAATAACTTCTAAAACCGAACTCGAAAATTTACGCCACGATATCCAAGCTATAAAAATTGTAATTGATGACTATAACGAGGATATGCTTCAACTTGAGAGGAAAAGGACTAAAACTACTTCTGAGGTGCATAAACTTGAAGCTGCAAAGAGACAATTTGAGGATGCAATTTTCCGAATGAGAGAAGAAGAAGAAGCACTTAAAGCTCAACTGGGTTTACTGAAAAACAGAATAAATGCGCTTGAAAGTAAAAAATTTGAAATAGAGGAAACGAACCTTCGTTTAGAAAGTAAATTTACCGAAGCTATCGACAAATTTTCTGGCGAATTGAAAGAAGCAAAACTGGAGTTAAACAGTTACAAACATCTGCTTCTATTGAAAAATAAAGAGTATAAAGAAGTAGAAACCGCACTTCTGGAAAAATCCACACTAATTTCAGAATATACTGGCATGGTACAAGTTTTAAAAAAGGAAAAGGAAAATCTTGAAGAAACAATAGAAAAATATAACTCTCGAAAAGAAGGATTGCAGAACAAAATAATTGAAATTAAGGATGAACATAATAAATTCAGACTTAACATTAAAGAAATGTTAACTGAAAACGATACCTTATTGAATAAAAAGATGCAGATCGAAAAAGATTTATTGGAGTTATTAAATTTTTCCAGCGAAAATTATAAAGCGTTGCATGATAAAAATAAATTATTAACCGAATCTTTAGTTAATAATGAAACCCTGCTTGATGAAATATCTAAAGAAATTGAGTTAAAAAATGAATCTTTGATTAAGCTTGGAGAGGATATTTCAAAATCGGAAATTGATAGAGAAGAATTTTTGTCAAAAATCTCTCAACTTATAGCGCTTGAAAAAACGTTTCAATTCAAGATAGATAATTATAAAAAAGAAATAAAAAAAATAGACGCTGAACCAGGAATCGAAACTGAAGAAGAGTTAAATAATTCTTCTAGCACAAGCAACAAATAACATTCCAGCAAGCCAATTAGATGCTAACAAAAAACGAATTAAAATATTACAGCGGCTTGTTAAAAAACAAATACCGTACTAAAGAAAATAAATTTTTAGTTGAAGGCAAAAAACTTGTCGACGAAGGATTAAGCAGTAAATTAGTTTGTGAAGTTATATGTGCAACCGAACAATTCCAGAAAGCTAATGCCCCTCAGGTTAAACAAATCCGCTCAAAAAACATAAGATATGAGATTATAAAAAATAGTGAGTTTGTTAGACTTAGCGATACAAAATCCCCGCAGGGAATTTGCGCGGTATTTAACATACCCTCGCTCACACAAGCAAGCATGTATAATGAGAATTTAGTTGTGGCTTTAGATGATATCAGCGATCCAGGAAATGTTGGAACTATTATTCGCACTTGCGATTGGTTTGGAATAAGAGAGCTTCTTTTTAGCAGCTCCTGTGCGGATTTATTTAGTCCAAAAGTGATACGATCAACTATGGGATCCATATTTCATATACCGGCTCTTTTTGAAGGACAACTGCAAGAGAAATTGGCTGAGTACAAGTCGGCAGGTTATAAATTGATTATCGCCGATTTAAAGGGGAATGATATTTTTCATTACAACGAATCAGGGAAAAAGGTAATCATTTTTTCTAACGAAGCTCACGGTCCATCCAAAGAGATACTGGATATAACAGACTCAAGTGTAACAATTCCTAAAATTGGCACAGCCGAATCTTTAAATGTAGCGAGTGCCGCGGCTATTATACTCGCTCATTTGACCAGATAATTATAATCGTGAGTAATAAATATAATCCAATTCTACGGGCGGAATATTATTTTGTTTTAACAACAAGTTTATTTGCCCACGGTGATAAGTAGAATGTTGTGCGACATGAGTAATAATTTGCCTGATGGGTGTTTCACAAGCGTTACCATTAAGATTTTTATAGACAATTAATTTATCGTAGTCCTTATCCTTTAGTTTTCTAATTAACTTAAACCACTGCTGACTGCTTTGTACCGAAAGCAAACTACATTCTTGTATAGTATACAAATCCCAAATTTGAATATTCCAATCGTGTGTTCCAGCAATTCTTTCCATCCACATATCCTGCGCCGATAAAATATGACTAATCAAACGCAGGCAGCGTTCGGGAGGCTGTTCTAAAAATCTGATATGCTCTATCAGTTGTTCGTTAGCCCAATCATTATATTGGAACAACTCTATAAAATAAGTTTTCATTATCAACTAGTTAATCTGAATCACATTATTTGAGTAATATAAATTTTTTGGAGTCCTTAAAGCCGTTTATTTCTAAACGATAAAAATATACGCCGCTAGTAAAATTTTCTGATGCAAATGATACTTCGTAGACTCCTTCATTTTGATATTTTTCAACAAGTGTTTTAATTTCCTGCCCAAGCATATCATATATTTTTAATGAAACATTTCCGCCTGCCGAAATACTATATTTAATTTTAGTACTCGGATTAAACGGATTGGGGTAGTTTTGCGACAAACTATAAGATGAGGGTATTTCGGAATTAATTTTTTTAATGCCTGTTAAAATGTTAGCTTCGGGCGCGGGCAATTTAACATCGGTTAACAATTTAAATTCACCAGGTTTTAAGGAAACTAAAATTTCTGTATCTGTAACATCAATAGAATCGTCTTCAAAATAATTATACCATTTGCCTGTATGTTTAAACCCGTATGAAATACTTTTTTCAACAACATCAAAATTACCCACTATTAGTACGCTCATTGTTTCGTGGTTAAGACTAATTTTTTTTACAGATCCTGAAACATTTAAAGTAAAATCACGTGTTCCGAACACAGGATATTTGGTTTTGAGATTTATAAGAGCCGCTATCGTTTTATTAAGATTTCGTCTGTAAACGTCCTCATAATAATCCCAACGTATTGGTTTATTGCCGACGCGACCATTAAAATCTATAGAATAATCATATCCCAATTCTTGAAACTGCCATAACATTTTTGGACCGGGAACAGTAATAAAAAAGGCCGCTGCTAATTTTATTCTGTCCAATGCGGTATGAAGATTTTTAATTATATAATCACCTGAAAAATTTCCATATTGAAGGTTCTTGTACATCAGCCGCTCTTCATCGTGGCTTTCCATATAACCCACAAGATTAGGTTTTGTCCATCCCCTTGTCTGATAAGAAACTCCCGAGAAATTGGACTTACCGCTTTCGTTATAACCCATTGTGGCCTCATTGTAATTCCCGTTTATATTCCCCCATAGCATCATTCCATAGTCAGAAAGTACTTTTTCTTCAGTATTTTGAGCAAAATGTTCAAGTATTACATAGGCTGTGGAATCATATTCCCAAATTTTTTCTGACATTCTTTTCAAAATAGCAATACGATCATTATCATATGCGCTGCCGTCGCCTGAGGTATTTGTAAATCCTTTTGTAAAATCGAATCGAAATCCGTCCACTTTATATTCTTCCAACCAATATTTGTTAACTCTGTCAATAAAATCTTTTGTAGCCTGTCTTTCATGATTAAAATCGTATCCCCAGGAAAAAACCGGATTAGGTGATGTTATATTAAACCAGGGGTTTGCTGGAGAAGGACGATTATTGGCGTTATCAAAATACAAACGAACCATGGGGTTAAGTCCGTACGCATGATTTAAGACCATGTCTAAAATTACTGCTATTCCTTTTTCGTGAGCCGCGTCAATAAAAGCCTTCAAATCATCTTTTGTTCCGTAATATTTATCTGGGGCAAAATACATCATTGGATTATACCCCCAACTTTCATTTCCTTCAAATTCGTTTACAGGCATCAGTTCAATGGCATTTATACCAAGTTTAACGAAATAGTCGAGCGTGTCCGTAAGGGTTTTGTAACTGTGAGTACTCACAAAATCTCTAACTAATAGTTCATAAATAACCAGATTATCTTTTGGGGGTCTCTTAAAATTATTTACCTTCCACGCATACTCTTTTTGATTTGTTTGAAATACAGATACAATGCCGTCGGTTTTCCCAAAAGGATATGGCATACGATTTGGGTAAACGCTCGCTGGTATATTAGAATCATTCCATGGGTCAAGTATTTTATCCGCATAAGGATCCTGAATTACTATATTTCCGTCAACTAAATATTGAAAACCATATTCTTTATTCGGGGTTAAACCAGTAAGTGTGATCCAGTAAACGGATTTGTCTGGTGTTAGTTTTAATTCATAATTCGGATCAATTTCCCAATCATTAAAATCACCACCAACATAAACAAACTCTTTATATGGAGCATTTAGTGCAAGTGTGACGGTTGAATTATCAATATAGTTTATTCCGTATTTTATACCATCAGGCAATTCGGCAATGGCGGTTTCTTTTCTTACTATAATAACCAATGAATCCGAAACGCTTTGTCCTGCGGAGTTTTTCGCAACCGCCTTTATGATACTTTTACCGGCCTCTGCCGCTAAAAATGAATATGTAATTGAATCTTTTTCTGTTGAACTAATTAATTGGTTATTTGCGTAAAGACTCAACTGCGTTGATAATTTACTAATGGCTGTTATATTTATACTTTGATTCAATTTTACAAAACTAAAATCTTCAGAAGGTTCAATTAAAGCTACGCTAAGAGACTGTTCATAAAGTGGTACAAATATATCAGCTCCCCCAAAATCCCTTCCTGTTGGCGCTGAAGATCCGGAACCTCTAAACACGAAACTTAACTCGGTAATTTTGGTAGATTGATTTACATTATAAAAATCGTGTGGTTTGCCAATTACAAGATGATATAAATCCGTAGCTACTTTTATTAATTTGGGTTGAGCATAATCATCCCCCCAATTTCCTATTACGTTTTGCCATCTTTTTCCATTAATGGTTACACCGGTATGAGCGTATACATTTCCGGTATAACCTTTTAGTCCCTGATCACCTTTTGTAGCGTCGAATATAATTGTAATTGAATCTTTTTCTGTGGCGAAGGAAGGCATTGTAGTAACAACTTGCGCCGATAAATTTAACCAAATGGATAAAATTAATGCGGTTAATAATATTTTTATTTGCATTTAGAACTCACTCTCTAATTTTTACGATATAAATATTTGCTCTCAAACAACAACCAGATGTACAATCAATCCAAGAACTCCCAAGCAACACCAAGGCGAAGTCCCTGAGGATACATTGGATAATAAGGAACTAAATAATAATTTGTGTCAAGCACATTTTCAAAAACAATATAAACAATCGCTTTTTTCTGAATAGTTCCCGAGATAAAAACATCCAATTGTTGTGTCGGAGCGACATTCCCATACTGGGAAATATCGGAGACGTTATTTCCGCTAAAATAAAAAGCGGGCAATGCTTTCTCAAAGTCATATGTCACAAAAGATTTTTCGCCTGTTAGTTTATAATTAACACCCGCTTTCAAATATAAGTTCTGATTAAACAAAGTATCTATGTAATAAACTCCACCCTGTAAACTGTACTGCGGAATAGAATTATATTTATTGGAAGCATGATCCAAATAATAAGACAAGTTATTTATGAACTCTAATTTCCATATTTTTAGATCAAAACTCAGGTTCACTCCGCTTCTTTGAAGTGATTTAGTTTCAAAAGAACTAATTTCATTCACAACAATTGAGTCATTTGCTTTTTCAATTATTCCAACGGCGGCATTGTCATTAGTAATATAGAAATAACCAAGAGACCCTTTAATTAATCTGGAAACATACTCGGATCTTAATTCAATTGCATTTAACTTCTGTTTATTAACATTTACCGATGGTGAAAGATAAATATTTTCTAATATGCTGAATGGTTTTTCAATAAACGACACACCTCCGAATAATCTAAAATTATTTGATAAACGAATAATTCCTTCCGCTCCGAATCCGTTATACTGCACTTTTCTGTAGTTAAATGTTTTTGCGAATAAAGATGGGAAGAAGCTATCAAATAAATTTAGCTTAACTTTGGAAGCAACTGACAAAATATCTTCAGCATCATTTCCGAATAATTCTGTGGTATAATCTGAATGCTCATAATTTACCAAAAGATCAAAATCAAAAATACCGTGTTGAAAAAACTGCCTGCCACTAAACCCATAAGTTTTATAGTTATTATTGTGGATTATACTTGGGATGTCCGACGATATTGAGTCCTTGTTTTGCTTAAAATCCTGCCTGTTATAATTATAATATCCCGTAAAGTTTGTAATAAAACCTTCGAATAAATCGGCATTGATACTGAGAGAAAATTCATGTTTAGTAGTTCGTTCAAATCGATAAGGATAAACCACATCTGCGTTGATAGGATCGTACATCTCTGAATTATTAATAGCACCGCCATTAAGTTCCGTGTTCTTATTTGCATTTCTATAAGTAGCGAATATATTCCAGGAAGAATTGAGAAAATATCTTAATCCGGTGTTAAGATTCCACAAACTAAAGTCGGTATTAAAGTCGGTTGCGGTTGTGCCTGTTTGTTTACCTCCCCTGGGGTCACCCGCTATATTCGATAGCTCAAAATAAAAATAGGTGCTCCTTAAAATTGGCGCGTTAAAAATAACATTCAAATAACCTTCGTCGCTTGGCGCCTGATAGAATCTCATTTTTGAATATGCTTGTTTCGATATTCCACTTTTCGAAATATAATTTACATGAACTGGGTTGTTCAATGTATTATATAAAAATCCTGAAGTAAGAGGGATTTGTTCTATTGAGTCTAGGAATTCGGACTGCACGAAAAATGCGTCCGAAGAATTTTGCCAACGGTTGTTCAGATTAACTCCATTATTAGTGAAAGCCATATTCCCATTACCCAACCCATAAACTGTTAATTCATTCGGCTGACCTATAGATCCAAGATCCTGCAAAAATGAGAAAGGCAATAACGATAATATATTTCCCGTATATCTGTAATCGCTGCTGGCTTTTTGTTTTTCAGTAATATAATAACTTGATAATCCGCTGTGGCTGTAGGGTATAAATACAACAGGCTTAAATTTACTTTTTAAGCTGTCTCTTAAAGGAACGTTTTTTGCTGGCAAAACATTCAGTGAATCGTTCTGTATAACGGCAACCGAAGTATCAACAGATATAGAGTCCCTGAGCATTTTTGGAAATGGCTGTTCCACTTCTTGTGCCGAGGTATGAAAGTTTATAATAATTAGTAATAACGGAATAATTTTTTTCATTTTCAGAACTTGTATAATGATTATAATAAAAATACAGAAATAATATTCACTAAAAAAGCTACTCTAACTGACTTACCCGGAACCCCTAATAACATTGGTTTAATAGCAAATCCCCAACGGATTTATTTTTGTTTTATATAAAAAAAATATTTAATTTGTAACGACCATTCATTCACAATTAATAAATAGGATGTATTATGGCAGTAGCAAAATCTATGACTAAATCCCAAATAGTTGACCACTTGTCAAAAAAATTGGGGACAACGAAAAAATTATCAACTCAATTTCTGGAAGAGTTCGTTCAGTTAGCTTATAAAGAAGCTAAAAAAGATTTCACAATTCCTGGTCTAGGCAAATTATCAGTTGCTAGCAGAAAGAAAAGAAAAGGTCGCAATCCCTCAACCGGACAAGAAATAATTATTCCGGCAAAAAAAGTTCTTAAATTCAGAGTGGCTAAAGCTGCTACAGATGCTGTAGTGCCACCGAAAAAATAATAAGTTTTTATAAAGTCCGGTTTAGCCGGACTTTTTTTTATCTTTTTTTCTTTTCCTTTTCTGCTTGTATTCCGCTCCCATATCTGTCATTTTTTTCAGCAATCCCTGATACAGTTGTTGATCAATATTGCTTAATGTTATCGTAAGTAGTTTGTTGAAATTTTTGATGTGCGTATGAATCCCAACAATTTCATTATTTTTTCCGTCTACTATATATAAAGGTCTTGCAGAATTACCGCTGAACATACCTCCATATATTTTATGAATGTCCGAATGAGAAACGATCACTTCTTTTTTACTCATGAAATAATCTGAGCAAATCATCTTTTCGTTGTCGACTTCAATTTTAAATGGAAACCTCGAGTATGATTTCAAATAAAACTTATTTAGTAGGATAAGGACAATTAAATTTATAACCAGAGGGAAAATAAAATAAATGCTTTCACTCATCATAAATAAAGATGAGATCAAATGAATTACTAGAATAATTGTTGCGGGAATATTCGCGTATCGGTAAATCATTTTTGCAAATATAGAATACTTAAATGTAATCATAGACTTCAATTTTTATTAATTTGTTGATTAAAGATATAGAAAATAATCTTTTTATAATTGATGGAACAAATTTATTCATTAACATATATTTTATAAATACATATATAACTTAATTAAACGTAGGCAATAGCGGTAAAGGATAAATGAATGAAAGATCATATTTATGATGTAATTATTATCGGAGCTGGACCTATTGGGCTTGCTTGTTCAATACAAGCCCAAGAAAGGAATTTAAAATATTTAGTGATTGAAAAAGGTTGTCTAGTAAATTCTCTTTTCCACTACCCAACCAATATGACTTTTTTTTCAACTTCCGATCGATTAGAAATTGGCGGTGTTCCATTTATTTCGCATGGCGTTAAACCTACTAGAGCAGAAGCACTTGAGTATTATAGGAGGGTTAAGGAGAGCAGAGGATTAAATGTTAATACATACGAATTAGTTCTTTCAATTAATAAAAATGATGAGTTTTTTTTCATATCGAGCAATAAAGCCCTTTATAAAACATACAAAGTAATTATTTCTACAGGTTTTTTTGATTACGCTAACCTTATGAATATTCCCGGTGAGGATTTGCCTAAAGTAAAGCATTATTACGATGAGCCGCATCCTTATGCTGCTGAAAAAATTATTGTTGTTGGTGGTGGAAACTCAGCGGTTGATGTTGCATTAGAAACATATAGACGCGGTTCACAAGTTACTATGATATTAAAAAAGAACAATTTGGACGATGGTGTTAAATATTGGGTCCGACCGGATATAGAAAACAGAATTAACGAGGGCGCAATAAAAGCTTATTTTAACTCTTACTTGAAAGAGATTCGAGAAAACGAAGTTATAGTTCAAACTCCCGAACGTTTAATTGTAATAGAAAATGATTTTGTCTTAGCAATGACAGGTTATCATCCCGACTTTGCTTTTCTTGAATCTTGTGGAATTAATTTTAGAGATGATAACAGTAAAATTCCTTTATATGATGAAACAACATTTGAAACAAACATCAAAGGGATTTATCTGGCGGGCGTTGTCTGCGGTGGTATGGATACCGGAAAATGGTTTATAGAAAATTCAATATATCACGCCGAAAATATTTTTGAGCATATTTCTTTAAAAAAGGAATGATTGTTTCATAATTTTTTTTAATTTTAATACCGATTAGAATTTAATTAAAAAACCTCGTACTGCGGATTTAATCAAAATAGGCAGGTCTATCCGGATTCTTTAAATGCTCCAATACCTCATTGATATGTTTTAAATTAGTTCTGTTCTGTGATAATTCAGGCAGACTATTAATTGGAAAAAACTTTACATCGAGCGTTTCACTGCTGGACGTTGCCTTTCCTCCTATAAGTTCACATAGGAAAATAATTTTAAACGCATGAAAAAACTCAAGCGGTCTTCCGCTTCTATTGGCATCAAAAACACCGACAACTTTTTTAGCGACCACATCATATCCACTTTCTTCCTTTGTTTCCCGAACGGCAACATCTGAGGGATAATCTCCAACATCAGCCCAGCCACCCGGCATTGCCCAACATTCGTCAGTACTTTCCTGAACGAGTAAAATCTCTCCGTTTTTAAATACGGCGCTTCTTACGTCAATTTTTGGTGTCGCATAACCGGGCTGCTCCATCATTACCACATTTATATCTTCTTGTTGTAAATTTGTATAAGCTGCTACTATTTCAGTTGATAAATCAAGAAGCTTTTTATTCCTTTCCACTTCATAGTTATTTGACGCAAACGCTAGTCCGGTTTGAGAAAGAGATTGAATTTGACGCGCCCAGTCGAGCCATTGTGGAATAGGATCCAGTTTAACCATTACAACTCCGGTGTTAATAATTATTTACACTCTATATGCTCTGCAAAATTAAATAAAAACCCAATCATAAATATTCTAGATTTAAGACCAATCTGTTTTATGTGTTATAAGTCTTATACCCTGCCGCTGAGTAAGGTAATACCAAATCCACTCCGACATAACTTTGTACTTATTCCTAAAACTTATAAGAAACATTATATGGACAATACCCCACAAAAACCAGGCTAAGCTCCCTGAGAGTTTTATGTTTCGCATTTGCATTACTGCGCGGGCACGGCCAATAGTTGCCATGCTCCCCTTATCAAAATAGACAAAGGATTTACGTTTATCTTTAGGTGTGTCATTTTCAATTATTCCGGCAACATATTTGCCCTGTTGAACAGCAACAGGGGCAATGCCGGCAAGGGGTTTACCGTTTTCAGAAAACATGGCTGAATCGCCAATTACAAAAACATTGGAGTCGCTTTTAATACTACAATCACGCTCAACAATGGCTCTTCCTATTCTGTCTTTTTGGACATCAAGACTTTCGATAAGAGTTGAGGCTTTATTTCCCGCAGCCCATATCAAATTTGGAGTTTCAATAAATTCACCTCCTATCTGAAGTCCAAGAGAGTTTATTTTAGTAACGCTTTCACCCAAACGAACTGTAACTCCCAACGACTCTAACGATTCTTTTGCTTTTTTATTCAGAGGTTCGTCATACATATTTAGTAGTTTAGGACTGCCTTCAACAAGAATTATTTTTGTTAATGCCGGATTGATGTTTCTGAAATCTTTCAGCAAAGTTTTTTTAGATATTTCGGCTATCGCTCCAGCCATTTCCACACCAGTAGGTCCACCTCCAACAATAACAAAAGTCATAAATTTTTCTATTTCCTTCGGGTCATTTAATTTTTCGGCCTTTTCAAACGAGGAAAGAATTCTTTCGCGAATTGACAAAGCATCTGATATGGTTTTTAATCCGGGCGCGTACTGTTCCCATCCATCATTACCAAAATATGAATGTCTTGACCCGACGGCTATTATTAGATAGTCATATTCAAAATCACCGTCTGCGGTTAAAACTTTTCTATTCTTCTGATCTACAGAAGTCGCCGGACTCATCAGAACTCGCACATTTTTTTGTTTGCTTAAAATTCCTCTTATTGGGGCAGCTATATCTCCAGGTGAAAGAACAGCAGTTGCCACTTGATACAACAAAGGCTGAAATAGATGATAGTTTGATCTATCTAATAAAGTTATTTCCAATTCCGAATTTTTGAGTGCTTTGCAAGCATTTAAACCTCCAAAGCCACCGCCGATAATAACCAATTTTTTGCGTTTCATGTTTTTCCTAAATTTCAATCGTATACAATTATTATATCTTTTAAGTTCTCTAATTTTAAAATAAAAAACCCAACTGAATAAGTTGGGTTAATTTGTAAGTTTTTTATCCGATCTCAATTTTTCTTTAAATATATATTTCCGTTATTAGTTTTAATTTTCACAAGATGTTTTCCACCATTTAATGAACCGGTTCCGTAAATATACTTTATATCGTTTCCGTTTTTATTCTGCCATTCACCCTTTCTTTCCTCATTAAACTTAAAATCACTATTAATATTCACTTCATTTTCGTGTTTTTGATCGTATTTTATTTCCAGATCTAGTTTCATGGAAAAATCGGCGGGTAGATACAAAGTAACATCACCTCCCATAGATGAAATATCGATATCTCCATTTCCGGTGGTTGAGCTCTTTTTCACATTTACTTCCACGTCACCACCCATTGTAGTTGCTTTTATCCAGCCATCCGCAGATTTAATTAGTATATCACCACCCATTGTGGTTGCATCAACAAACAAAGAAGCCTTGTTGATAGTAATATTGCCCCCCATTGTTTTTACTTTTGCTCCATAAGCCGCCTCATCTACAATTATTTCACCGCCCATCGTTTCAACATTAGTTTCATTCCCAATTGTCTCACCGTTTCTTCTTTTAACATTTTTCTGTTTTATGTCGCCACCCATCGATTTGGCGTCTATATTACCGGTAACATTTTCAAATGCTATATCGCCGCCCATTGTTTTTACAAATCCATCTACATCGCTCTCACTCAGCTCTATATCACCTCCCATAGTAGTCAACTCCAACTCCCCTTTAAGATTTCTGAGAATTAATTCTCCTCCCATCGTTTTACCACTTAACAAACCATCTATTCCAGTTAAAGAAACATCACCGCCCATGGTAGAAAAGTTTACATTAAATTTTGAAGGCACTTTTATAGTGAACATCCCATCCGAATTCCTATTATTATTTCCTTCATAGCTCGCTTCCACCTCAATGCCATCAGACGTTTCATTGAATTCAACTTTTATATCCTTTGCACTTCTTCCTCCTATGCGGGCATTGATGCTCACAATTTCTTTGTTCCATGATTCAACTTGAATATCGCTTCCTATCTTTAAATTCAATTTTAGAGTTAGTCCGCTTTTAACTTTGAATTCTTTGTTATAGGTTTTATCGTTAATATTTCTAGTAGCGACAAGAACTTTATTTTGCGATTCCAATATGTAGGATGGTGTATAAGCCGCGCCCATTATAACAAACAGACTGGTTGTTAAAGTGAGAATAAACTTTGCTGCTTTCATAAAAATTTCCCCCTCGGTAATTTATTTTTTTTTAATTATTATATCAGAGTTTGTCGTAGAAATATTGATTTGCTGACCCCCGCCGTTTATGGCTGTTTTATAACTAATTGTATTTTTATTTTTTTCTAAATTCGTTTTTCCTCCAAAGTCCGTATATATTCTGCTGCCTTGTTCATGCGAGCCTCGCATTTTTATGAGAGCGTCTATGTCAACTTTTGATGAGGGGGATAATCTCAACTCAATTTGACCATTGGCCGATTTCAAATTGCTCTGTCCAGAGTGTGCTGGATCGAGCTCCGCATAAATACTACCCCCCGATGTTTTTGCATCCAGGCTGCCTTTAACATTTTTTAGGGAAATGTCTCCGCCTTTTGTTTCCGCACTAACATGACCATTGGCGCTTAACAAAGAAATGTCCCCCCCATACGTTTCCATTATTGCTTTTCCTGAAACATTCTTTAATTCCACATCTCCACCGAAAGTAGTAACAAATGCATTTCCGCCTATATCCCCAATTGTAATATCTCCACCGTATGTTTTTGCGTTTAGATTCCCTTCCGTACCAATAATTTGGATATCGCCCCCCATCGTATTTACTTCGGCATTATTGCCGGAGACAGATCCTATTATAATATCTCCACCTGAGGTGTTCACATTAATGGGCCCGGATATATCACCAAGGTGAATATCTCCACCGGATGTTGATGCCGTCAATCTCCCCTGAATTTCGTTTGTAATTAAATCCCCTCCTGAAGTTCTCAAATCAACGTCTCCAGTAATTTTATTCTTTAATTCTATATCTCCATTGGTTGTTCTTAATCGTAAATGAGTAACCGATGGGACAAAAAAAGTAAAGTTGCCCCACCCTTTTTTAGGCCGAAAGTTAAAATACAGAGTATTGTCGATTTCCTTAAATTCCACATTTCTCCAGTCGTTTGCATCCATGTCTTTGGAATTAAAACTAATTTCATTTTTATCCCAGCTTTTAATTATTATATCTCCAGGATTAACTGATACATCAAGCGTTACACCTTTTGAGACCTTATACGATTTTGTAATTCCCTGCTGTTCAGCAAAAACAAATGTTGCGCCTACCAGCAAAACTGCAAATATTAAATTATATGGGCTATTTTTCATCTTAATTCTTCTCCTTCCAATAAAGACTCCGCCATTTTTTTTACAAACAGATTCGGCTCGGTCTTAACTTTTTTATCTAATACTTTTTTTACTGATGAATCCATTTTCGCGCCATCCGATATAACCCCGGCAAGAAGATTAACAGCAGATATACGTTGCCCGGGATTGGTATCGTGCGCAAGCACAAACAATAACGCATCTCTAATTTCTGTATCGAATGGGTATTTAATAAGTACATCCATAGCCGCTCTTCTTACACCAACATTATCATCGCTTTTAAGAGAAATTATTAATGCGTTTTTAACATCTTTATCCGGAATAAAATTTTTATTTACTCTTTCAGCTATTGTATTAACTGTTTTAATTTTAAATCCCGGATTTTCACTGTTTGTAATAAGATTAGCCATAAGTTTTTGAACGGTTAAATCCTCAATTTCTCCGGTATATTTATAAGGCTGTGCCGCTTCAAAAGTTATAGTAATTTTTCCATCGGGGGCATATGTATCGGACAATCTGAAATTAGCTAAATTCGCACCTGATGAAAGCACTTCATCAATATTTACTACTTTATTTTTTTTATCTGCAATTTCTGAAATACTAACGCTGAACAATAAATATCCTGATAAAATTCCTATTGCCAAAAAGAATACTCCACCGGCCGCCAATTTATACCCGGTAAGCTGGGCAGATTGAATTATGGCAAACAGGTTTTCAAAAAAAGCGGGTTTATTTTTTGCGTTGTTTATGTTTCTAATTAGTTCACGGCGTGCCTCAAGCAAAACTTCCTCTTTAATTTTTCCGGGCTTATTTGAAGAGAAAGTCTTAAAAAGAGATTTTGTTGACTCGAATTCTTCTGCGGCTTCAGGCGAATTTTTGAGAATTTCTTCTATTTTTTTTTGTTCCGCCTCTTCAAGTTCACCGAACAGATACAATTGCATTAATTCATTAAGTTTTTCTTTACTCATTTCTTCCCTTACCCTTATTCAGCCAGTGTTTTAAGTTTATCACGCATTCTATTTGTAGCGGTAAAAAGATACCGTTTAATGGTTCCATCGTTACAATTCATCATTTCGGCTATCTCGCGAATTTTATATCCCTCATAAAATTTCAAAGTAAATACAAGTTTTTGCTGAGGGGGTAATTCCTTTAATGCAGCATCTATATGTCTTGACATTTCTTCATCTATTGCCAATGAATCAGTTTGTAAACCGCTATCAATTGTTTCGGATACCGGAGTAGAAAAGTCATTTTCGTAACCGATTGTTTTGTCAATTGATTCAAAATGATGTCTTTTTTTACTGTGATGAAAGGATACACAAACATTCGCGGTAATTCGAAACAACCAAGTTGAAAACTCACTGTTAAACCGAAATGTTTTTATTCCTTTAAACACTCTCATAAATACTTCCTGATAAATATCTTTTGCGTCTTCTTCATCATTTCTATAGGAAGCGGCAATATTCATAACGGCGCGGTCGTACTTATATAGTAATTCCTCGAAAGCCTGCATATCTCCCTTTTGAGCTTTTTTTATCAGTTCGAAATCTTTGATTGTTTCCGTCATCGTATTATTAGACCAGATAAAGTAAAAAAGGTTGTACGCGTTATAGCGAAATTATGTAACAAAATTTGGGGATTCGAAAATGGCAAAAGGAATTAATACGGATTTATTTATACCATAGAAATTTATTTCATTTAAAAACGGACAATTATTAAATTTTCAGGATATATTCATTCGAATGATAGACGAATAACCATGCATCCAAATGTTAAAACCGCATTTAACCAGTAGTTAGTTTAATGCCCTAAAAAAAATTTATTTCTTTTTGCTCCTTTAAACTGAGAATTTAATAAACCGAAGAATTACCCATTAATTGGCAGCCGCATAATCTTCAATTTGTTGCCATACTCTCAATAAATTTCCAGAACATATTTTTTGAATGTCATTTTCAGTATAACCGAGTTTTAATAATTCATAAATTAAATTCGGGTACATCGAAACATCTTTTAATCCATCAGGTAAAGTATCTCCAACACCCTCAAAGTCGGATCCAAGTCCTACGTAATCAACACCAACGAGTTTAATAACATGATCTATATGATCAGCGACTTTTTTAACGGTGGAATAACCTAAAGGATGTTGTTCAGAATAATTTTTTTTAAATTCTTCTACCTGTGGATTGTCTTTATCGAGATGATGTTCTTCAATATAGTTTTCAACCTCTGCCCTGTATTCCTTTTTTCTTGTAATGTAGTCTTCATCGATAAAATCGGACCCGAAATTTATCTGAATTACTCCTCCGGTTTTTGCAAGAGTTTTAATCATATCGTCGTCCATATTCCTTTCGAATCCGGGAGTATAAAACCGGCAGGAAGAATGTGATGCGATAACGGGAGTCTTTGAAAGTTCAATAACCTGATAGAAGGTTTCGTCGGTTACGTGCGATATGTCAATAATCATCCCAATTCTATTCATTTCTTTAATAATTTCTTTTCCAAACGGACTAAGACCGTGCCATTTTCTTTCTTCATCATAAGAAGAATCACAAATGTTATTCCATTTTGCATGTGTAAGAGTAACATATCGAATGCCTTTATCGTAATAGAATTTTAATAAATCAATATTTTCTATCGGAGCTCCATTTTCCATTCCCATTGGTAATGAAATGAGTCCTTTTTCAAAATTTCCGACAATATCCTTTACTGAATTTGCCAGAGCAAATTTATCGGGATAGCTTATAGCAATTTTTTCGACTAGAGAAATAAGATTATCGGCATATTGTTTTGCCTCAGGTGTGCCTTGCAATCGTGGCGGTACATAAATAGACATAAATGAAACATTTAATCCGCCCTCTAATACCCGAATATAATCATATTCGCCCGAAGCAGTTTTTTTTGAAATATCTTCCCATCCATTATTCAAGCGGAGTGGAAGATCAATATGTGTATCGACGATAATATATTTCTGGGCAAGTTCTTTCGCTTTTTCGTACAATTTATCACCCGCTGTTAAGTTGATACTCATAATTAGCGTAATAAAACCCAAAAGTACTTTTTTCATGCTGTTTTCCCGGCTATTCTCAGATTCGGTTATGAATATAATAAAAGTGGTTAAATATTAGCATCAAATATTTTCGTAGAAATTAGAATATTTGGAAAGATTAAAGATGAAATCTAACAATAAGTCAAATAATTTTATCAATGCAGGAACTTTTTGACGCGTCACCTTTTTTAAGTAACTTTGATGTCTTAAAATTCTAGAATTAATCTGGGTTAAAATGAGAAAATTACTATTTGTAACATTTATATTAGCTTCTATAATCGGTTGCTCAAGCATAAAAAATACATCCGAGTATACACCTCAAGAGCATTTTGATTACGCCATGGGGCTTTTTAACAATGAGGATTATCAGGAAGCTTCGAATGAATTTCAAGCAATATTATTGCAATACCCTGCCAGCACAGTAAATGATGACGCTCAGTATTACCTCGGATTCACATATTATAAGAAAGATCAGTATTTACTCGCCGCTTACGAGTTCAGCAAACTTATCCGCGATATTCCGGCAAGCCCTTTTATTCCTGAAGCTCAATATATGCTTGCCGAATCATATTATCAGCTATCTCCGCCATACCAACTTGATCAGGCCTACACCAAAAAAGCTATAGATGAGTATCAAGCGTTTATTGATTATTTTCCCGTTGACGCAAAAGTTGAAGAGGCTTCTACGAAAATAAAAGAGCTCAACGGTAAAATTGCAGAAAAAGAATATAAAAGCGCGCTTATTTACGAAAGGATGTCTTATTATAATGCCGCTATAGATTATTACGGAATTGTAGCTGAAACATACCATGACACAAAATATGCCCCAATGTCTTTATACAATAAAATTCAATTAGAAATGATGAAAGAGATGAAGGGCAGCGCTCTAAATGACATAGCTGATTTTTTGACCAGATACCCTGATGACACAAAAGCGGAAGAACTCACGAAATTACAGGAAACATTATTAGCTAAAAATAATAATTAAGGGGAAATGTGACGACAACTAAAACTGTTAAAGATTCTGTTGTTACTATGACTGAACTTGTACTTCCCAACCATACAAATCAATTGGGCAATTTATTGGGCGGGCAGTTGATGCATTGGATAGATATATGCGCCGCTCTCGCTGCTTCCAAACACTCTAACCGAGTGTGCGTTACAGCCTCCGTAGATAGAATTGATTTTCATCATCCTATAAAACTCGGCGAAGTTGTAACGCTTTGCGCTTCGGTAAACAGAACGTTTAATACGTCTCTGGAAGTGGGAGTTAAAGTAAATTCTGCCAATTATATTAAAGGAATTTCAGGTCACACAAACTCCGCATATCTAACTTTTGTTGGTCTCGACGAAAACGGCAAACCTGTTAAAACTCCTGGAATTATACCTGAGACTGATGAAGAAAAACGACGATTCGAACAGGCGTTAATAAGAAGAGAAATAAGACTTAAACAAAAATAGAAATAGCCTGAATCCCGCCTCTAATTTTTTAATCTAACTAATAGGCATCTGTAGTTCAAAAAAACAGAACAGAAAGCCAAGACATTGAAAGACGATTCTACTATAACTATCTTATAACACTTTAAAAATATTATTGATGAAATATGAAAAAAAATTGCATAACCGGGTTTCTATTATTAACACTCAGTTTAACAACATACGCGCAAAATAATTTGGATTCGTTATATAATACGTTTCTTGAATCCCGCGGAATTGGAGGCAAAACTAAAACTCAGAATGAAGTACAAACCACTCAACGCGACGTAAAATGCGGATTTGGAATCTCAGCAGATATAAGAACAAATTTTAACTTATTCACTCCCGATCAACAGATTATTTTAAGTACACTAATGGAAAGACGCGATGATTTGCATAAAAGCTCAGTTAGTCCCTCAAAAATATTCAGAATCCATTACGACACTACCGGAATTAATGCACCGAAATATTTTACCGTTTTTGGAATGAGCGACGCTGAGATTGTAAAAATGTCCGTGGATTCTTTAGCAGCGGCGTTGGATAAATCTTACGATTACGAAGTAAACTATCTTGGGTACGCCCCTCCTCCCAAAGACGGAATTAAAGGAGGCGATGATAAATATGATATTTATCTGCTTAACCTGGGAGACTACGGCGCAACAACTTTGGACAACGGTTCAAACTCAAGCTTTATAATTATTGAAAATGATTTTATTGGTAGTTTCTATACACATGGAATTGATGCAGCAAAAGTAACGGCTGCTCATGAATTTCATCACGCTTTGCAATTGGGCGCTTACGGTTTTTTTGATACGGAGAGAGTTTTACACGAGTTAACTTCAAGCGCGATGGAAGAATTTGTTTACGATGAAATAAACGATTATTATTCTTTTATTCCGGATTATTTCAATAAAACATTCAATTCATTAAAACAATTCAGCGGTTACCAGTTGCCCGTATTTTATTTTTATCTTCAGCAGAAATTTGCCAGGACAGGGGATCCTATGAAAGGTCATAAAATAATTAAACGCGCCTGGGAAATACTGAAAATAAAGGGCAACGCTGTTGAAGCTCTTTCATTAGCTTTATTCGAAAATGGAATGTCTTTAAAAAATGCCTGGAACGAATTCGGTATATGGTGTTACTTTACAAGCAGCAGAACAAAACCTGGCGAATATTTCGAAGAAGCGAAAAACTATCCTCTCATAAGACAATCTTCTCCCCCTTTTCAATATGTTCCACCTCATAAAGAGTATACTTTATCCACGAGCCCTATATCAAACAATTTTCTTTTTTTCGAAATAACAACTTCTAACTTTAGAGATACTTTAGTTTCTTTGATTACCAATGCCGACATAGAAAATGGGAAATCTTCCCCTTTTTCCAAAAGTGAAATTATATATACATTGGCCACCTCAAATGAAACAGGCACAAAAAAAATTGTAAATCAATATTACTCCAAACTCGAAACTACTTTCCCAGATTTATTTGTTGAAAGTAATATCTTTAATAATGAAGAAGTACGCGGATCAGAGATTAACCGCGAAGTACTCGATTTCGCTTTTCCACAACCTTTCGTTTATTCGAATAATTCATCAATATTTATTCCCGCTGAACCAAACATTTTGGAAATTGCCGACTTAAATATTTATACTACAGGTATGAATTTAGTTTATTCATCCTCAAAAGATATTATAGCGGGTGAAAAAATTGTTGTTCGATGGAATGGAATGGACGACAGCGGACATAGACTACCAACAGGCATTTATATCTATGTTACTAAATCGGGCGATAAAATTAAGAAGGGAAAAATTGTAATATATAATGAGTAAAAAGTCTAAAAATATAATAAATGCTGTAAAATTTCGTTTTGATGTCGAGAATAATTTTAACTTCCCATTCCCCGAATCAGTTATAGAGTTTACGAATGAATGATTATTCTCTGCGGCTGAGTAAGCTTACAAAAATTTTCGGCAGACGATTAGTTTTTAAAGATATCGATTATAATTTCAAAACTGGACGAGTTTATGGAATTGCAGGTTCAAACGGCTCGGGGAAATCCACACTTTCAAAGATTATAATCGGACTCGCTTCACCAACTTCTGGTAACGCGACACATACTTTCAACAATAAAACAATTACCGTAGACGATCTTTACAATCACGTAGGGTTTGTATCGCCCTATCTAATTTTATACGACGAATTTACAGCAGAAGAAAACCTGATTCATTTTGCTAAGATACGCGGATTAAATTATGAAGAAGATAAGATCAAAAGGTTGTTTGATAATTTTAATCTTTACGACAGACGTAATGATATATTGAAGGGTTATTCCTCCGGAATGAAACAAAGAATGAAATTTATTTTTGCTATGCAGCACAATCCGGAACTATATATTTTTGACGAACCTACCTCCACACTCGATAATCAAGGCAAAGATGCCGTTTACGAAATAATCGGCAGGGAAAAACAGAATAAACTGATTCTTATAGCATCCAATGAAGACGCTGACCTTGCGATATGTGATGAGATT
>PGYT01000003.1:0-84067 GCA_002839805.1 Ignavibacteriae bacterium HGW-Ignavibacteriae-2 | reverse complement strand
GAAAACAAAACACACCGCAATTGAAAATTGAGTGTGACATAATTTAGAAACGGAATAAATTAATAAAAGAATGAAATTTTACGCATTATTTAAAAAAGATTGGCAGTCTGAACTACGAACACGTTATGCTATAAACGCTCTGGCCATGTTTATACTTGTAACCATAAGCGTAATTTTATTTTCCGTTGGAAATGAAAACATTTCCGAATACTTGACTGGCGGATTGTTGTGGGTAGTAATATTTTTTTCAGCCATGTCCGGTTTATCGCGCGCGTTCGTATCGGAAGAAGAACGAGGCACAACTTTTACTCTACAGTTGATAGCCAAACCTTCAACAGTATTTACAGGAAAACTTACGTTTAACATACTGCTTGTTTTTTTGATGAACATAGCGATAACTATATTATTTTTTCTATTATTCGATTCGTTTATTATAAAAGCATTCGACACATTTTTTGCCGCGTTTGTTTTGGGAAATTTCGGTATCGCAATTTCGTCTACAATGATAGCCGCTATAATTTCCAAAGCAAGCAGCAAAGGAACATTATACCCGGTACTGTCATTCCCTATTCTTCTTCCTCTAATACTTACATTGCTTGAATTGACTAAGTTTGCAATGGATGGACAGGTAGTGGCGGATTCGTTAGTTGAGCTAGCCGTTTTATTAAGTTACGATGTTATAATGCTTACTGCAGCCTATATGTTGTTCGATTTCATCTGGAAAGATTAGTCAACCCTCTTTAATTTTTTTATCCGATTTATATTTAAATACCTTATTTTACAAACTTTACCCCGCACATTCTCCTCAATTATTTAATAAAAATCGAGGTGTATTATGTTTCGCCTTAAATCATCCCATTTGGATATGTTAATCAAATTAAACTCATTCAAAATAAGGAATGACGACATTGTGTTTTTTGGTTTGCGCGGTTGTTTGCCTGTGGATGAAAACGATTATTCCTTCACTGAAGAACTTCTGCTGGATAATGCTAACATTAACTACACAAATCCTCGCTGTACAATTATTCAATGGAGACTTTCAGAACATCAAGCCGCGGCTTTTCCCGCCAGCACTGTTCCCCACAAAAAATATATCGCCAGTTCCCTTGAAAAACTTGGGCAGGGCGCGAATCAGCTGATGACAGGTTACTATTGCGATTACCGTAAAGGGAAACATAAAGCCGGAAGCGCAACCGGCCACGACGCATTCCGGCAAACCGCGGGACGACCAATAAGAAGAACCGCAGATGATTTCGACTATGACAATGATGACCGTGTTGAGTTTACAAATCCTAATGATAATTTACATGCCGCGTGGTGCCAGAGTATTAATAGCGACTCTTACGCGAGTGCCGGATGCCAGGTTATTGTTGGCTACCCTAAATGTAAAAGCAGAGGAAGTTTAGCCGCTACAGGTGCATGGAATATTTTTCAGAAAAACGCCTACGCAGTAAATGAAACTAGCTTTCAATACATTTTATTAAACGGACGTGACGCTTATAAAGTTGTTCAACTTGTGGGAAAAGAAGTCGACGGACGTCTACGTTTCGGATCCAACGGCGATAAAGTAACCGAACTGCAGGAAGCCCTAAAAGCGAGGGAATTTTATGAAGGTATTATTGACGGCGATTTCGGCAAACGCACTTTAAACGCTGTTATGGAGTTTCAGGAAAAAGTTTTCGGACCGATGGAAGATGACGGAATTGTGGGACCGAACACTGCCGACGCGTTAGATCTAAAATTATTAAGAATCACAATTGAAGACCGGTAAATAATTTTTCAACGAAAGATAACATCTCCCAAAGAGATCTATTCTTAACAAAAAAATATTTCTGGAGATCAATTCGATTTGGTTTTCAATAACAAAAAAGACATGTGTTTTGTTTAAATTGTAAATTAGCAGAAAATATTTCCAAACAGTTATAGCGTTAAAATGATGACCAAAATTTGTTTAATCCTTTTCTTTCTAATTGTTTCCGCTTCCTCAGCGCAACAGACATTTATTCAAAACGTAACCGCGCGCGATATTACCGAACTTAACGGATACTGGAAAATAATTATTGATCCTTATGAAAACGGCTTTTTTAATTACCGTTACCAGGAAAGTCCAAACGGGTATTTTAAAAATGAGAGTCCGAAAACAAAAAGTGATTTGATTGAATACGATTTCGATTCGTCCGATTCATTGCTTGTGCCTGGAGACTGGAACACTCAAAAGGAAAGTTTGTTCTTCTACGAAGGAACTGTCTGGTATAAAAAATCATTCAACTTTTCACCGAAGAAAGACAAAAGGATTTTTATAAACATTGGTGCTGCCAACTATAATTCGGTTGTTTATTTTAACGGCGACAAAGTCGGTTCTCATACTGGAGGATTTACACCGTTCGCTTTTGAAGTTACGGATAAAATAGATGAGGACGAAAACTTTGCCGTCATTAAAGTCGACAATAAACGTGTGCGCCAGGGGGTGCCGACTCTTAACACAGATTGGTGGAATTACGGAGGTATAACACGCGATGTTTATTTGGTTGAAACCCCTCCGACTTTTATCCGGGATTATTTTATTCAATTAAAACCCTACAGCACGAATATAATAGAAGGCTGGATACAACTTGACGGAGTCGATTTGAATAAATCGGTTACTCTGTCGATTCCTGAATTGAATATAAATGAAATAATTACGCCCGCAAATAACGGATTGGCAAAATTTAGTCTAAAATCTAATCCCGTATTATGGGAGCCAAATAATCCATATTTGTATGATATATCAATACGAAGTTTAAGTGATACAGTAAAAGACATGATCGCCTTCCGTTCCATTAAAACAAACGGTACAGATATTTTACTGAACAACAAACCAATTTTTTTAAAAGGCATTTCAATACATGAAGAATCCCCAATTACTCATGGACGCGCAAGTTCTATTGAAGACGCGCTGAAAACATTGGAATGGGTAAAAGAACTTGGATGCAATTTTATACGATTGGCACATTACCCACACAACGAAAACATTATACGTCAAGCCGAAAAAATGGGAATACTCGTTTGGTCAGAAATTCCCGTTTATTGGACTATCCTTTGGGATAACATAGAAACGTACCGAAACGCCGAACACCAATTAATGGAAATGATTAGCAGGGATAAAAACCGGGCAAATATAATAATCTGGTCGGTGGCAAATGAAACTCCTCGCGGCGAAGAACGACTTGCTTTTTTAACTAGTCTTATAATCAAAGCCAAAGAACTTGACCCAACCCGTTTAGTTTCAGCAGCAACCGAACTTACATACGAAGGAAATGTAGTTACCCTCGACGACCCGTTATGTGATTATCTTGATGTTATCGGCGCAAACGAATATATCGGGTGGTATTCCAGAACGGCAGAGGAGGCGCAGTTACTCGAATGGAAAAGTAATTTTAATAAGCCGCTAATAATCAGCGAGTTCGGCGGGGGAGCACTATACGGACTGCATGGCGATAAAGAAACACGCTGGACGGAAGAATTTCAGGAGAATATTTATATAAATCAAATTGCAATGTTAAAAAATATTCCTTTCTTAAAAGGCACAACTCCGTGGATTTTATTCGACTTCAGATCACCTCGCAGACCGTTGCCTAAAATTCAGGATTTCTATAATCGTAAAGGATTAATCTCTACTGAGGGAAACAAGAAGAAAGCTTTTTATATTCTTAAGAATTTTTATGAGGAAAATTAATGTTTTAATGTTACAACTCGTTTTTAATTAATTTATTTTTTTACTAAAACAGCAGATTATAATGATTCAATTTATAGTAGTCCATTCCCCATTTGAAGCGTCTGATTTGGTCTCCGACAGATTAAAAGCGGAGATAGAATTTTTACAAAAATTCCCTTCTATTGTATATACAGGAAATGTTTCCAGCGCAAATGAAGCTGGGAACATAATTAGAAATTATTCTGGAAAACCAGGCGGCATAATTATTTTTGTTGCTACCGGTGGTACTGAAAATTATATCAAAACTATTTCGGATTCAGTTGATTATCCCATTTTATTGGTAGCTAATTCGCAGAAAAATTCATTTGCGGCCGCACTGGAATCATTCGCTTTTTTAAAAACAAACCACGCGATTGATTTACTTTACTCCGATGATTCAACTGAGTTGGCTGAGAGAATAAATCAATTTATAATTGTTTGTAACGCTATATATAAAATTAACCATGCCACTGTGGGAATTATTGGAGAACCTTCGGACTGGCTTTTAACTTCAAAGGACTATAAAAATTTCGGGAAATTCGGTACTACTCTTAAAAATTTTGCCATAACCGAATTAACTGATAAAATAGAAAATGCCGATAAACATGATTCCGATAAAACCGCATCTCAAATTAAAGAGACTTATAAAACTTCTTCCGTGCCGGAACAAGCTGTTCTTGATTCCGCAAAAGTTTACACTGCGTCAAAAGAATTGATTGAAGAAAATAATCTTGCGTCAATAACAATCAAATGTTTCGATTTGCTGCAAAACAATTATACAGCCTGCATGGCAATGAGTCTGCTTAACGACGAAGGAATTATTTCCGGTTGTGAGGGTGATTTGGAAGCCACGTTTTCGATGATGCTTGGATACTATATTACAAACAGCCCTTGCTGGATGGCAAATCCGGCACATATCGATAAACAGAAGAACACTCTTACTTTAGCTCATTGTACAATCGCTTCCAAAATGTTTTCTGATTTATCGCAAGCGGAATTAACAACACATATGGAGTCCGGGCTTAGCGTGGCAAATATGGGTCCGTTAAGATTGAGTGATGTCACAATTTTTCGTATGGGCAGCAGTCTATCTGTACTTACAGCAATTACAGGTAAAATAGTTGAAACAAATATGAAGAATGAATTACACTGCAGAACCCAGGCAAAAATTAAATTGGATGGTCCAATTGACAAATGGACAAAAAACACTCCTGGCAATCATCAGGTGATTGTTTACGGTGACATAAAGAATGAGTTGGAATTATTCTGCAAATTTTCAGGTGTGGAATTTAATTATATAATATAACTGCCTGTACAAAAGTAATAATTTGGATTTGCATATATCTATATAAATGTTTTAATTGGAATTTAATTTTAGGACATAAGGTCATGTTAAGGAGTCTCTACTTATCACATCAATTGTATTGGAGTGTTTCCTGTATGTGTAAAAAGGAAACGTAAAAGACTTTTAAATAAATTTTAATTTAACAAAAGGTCTTTCGGAATAATTTGGAAGACCTTTTTTTATATTCGAATCACGGACTAAGTATGAACAACAAAGAAACAAAATCGATACGAATACAGGCCGAACGTTCTCAGCATAAAGAACATTCAGTGCCTGTTTATTTAACCTCGAGTTTTATGTTCGAAAGCGCAGAGCACGGGATGCAGTTATTCGCCGATGAAGTTGACGGTAACATTTATTCGCGATTCTCTAATCCGAATACAAGTGAGTTTGTGGAAAAAATTGCGGCATTGGAAAATTGCGAGGATGGTTTCGCTTTTGCCACGGGGATGGCCGCTGTGTTCGCGGGTTTCGCTGCACTTCTTCAATCTGGCGATCATATATTGGCAAGCAGATCACTGTTCGGTTCATCCCATCAAATTCTTACAAAAATTTTACCTAAGTGGGGAATAACGCATACATATGTTGATGCGGACAAACCGGATACATGGGAAAAAGAAATTATAAGAAAAACGAAAATGATATTTGTAGAGACTCCGTCGAATCCTGCTTTGGAAATTATTGACCTTGAATGGCTGGGTAAGTTAAAAGATAAATATGGATTAATATTAAATGTCGACAATTGTTTCGCGACGCCTGTAATACAAAATCCATCGGATTTCGGAGCCGATCTTGTCACACATTCCGCCACAAAATATATTGATGGTCAAGGCAGAGTGCTTGGCGGTATTATAGTAGGGAAAGCTGAGTTAATAAAAGAAATTAGATTTTTCGCTCGTCAAACAGGTCCGGCTCTTTCTCCTTTTAACGCTTGGGTCCTTTCAAAAAGTCTGGAAACACTACAAATACGTATGGAAAAGCATTCCTCAAACGCCTTAAAATTAGCCGATAGTCTTGCTAATAATTCCGAACTTGAGTTTGTCAAATATCCTTTTCTACCCACGCATCCCAATTTTGAACTCGCAAAGAAACAGATGAAGTATGGCGGCGGAATTGTAACAATTACCTTAAAAGGCGGATTCGAAAGAGCCAAACGTTTTATAAACTCAGTGGAAATGTGCAGTTTGTCGGCCAACCTGGGGGATACAAGAACAATTGTAACTCATCCCGCTTCAACTACACACTCAAAGTTATCGGATCAAGAACAAGCGGCTGTCGGAATTTTCCCCGGATTGATTAGGATTTCAGTCGGACTGGAAAACATTGAGGACATTACTACCGACATACTTAACGCTATAGAAAAATCTAAACTGGTGAGCTAATGAAAATTAATATTACACGTGTTGATAACGACTTTCATATGGAATGCAGGGGAAGTTCGGAAGTAAAAGTGCATATAGACGCGGCGGAAAAGATTGGCGGACATAACGTGGGCGCTCGGCCGATGGAATTGATACTAATGGGATTAGGTTCGTGCAGTGCAATCGATTTAATTGCGATATTGAAAAAACAGCGGCAGAATCCAGATGATCTCTCAATTGATTTACATGCCAAGCGTGCCGAAAATAAGATTCCTGCAGTTTTTACCGATATACATATAACATTCAAATTAAAAGGCAGACTCGACGAAATAAAAGTTCAGCGCGCTATAGAATTATCCGTTGAAAAATATTGCTCCGTTTACGAGATGTTGAAAGACAAGGTAAACATCACATATTCTTATTCTATTAACTAATACCGCCAGGATTACAATGGATAACATATTTTCAATTTGGCCTTGGTATGTTACCGGTCCTTTAATAGGATTGTTCGTGCCTCTTATTTTAATCGCGGGAAATAAACTGTTTGGAATATCTTCCTCATTGCTTCATATCTGTTCTATTGTATTAGGGAAAGGGAAATTACGAGGCTATAACTCCGATAACCACAAATGGAAGTTGTACTTTGTTATAGGGATTTCAATTGGGGCATTTATAAGTGTAAATTTTTTAACAACCGGCAAAGTAAAATTTCTTCCGGAATTCTATTATTCTCTAAATGGATTTATTTTATTATTTACCGGCGGAGTGCTCATCGGTTTCGGTACCCGATACGCAAACGGGTGCACTTCAGGTCATTCAATATCTGGTATATCTACATTTCAGCTATCAGGAATTATCGCGACACTCGCTTTTTTCACGGGAGGTCTGCTATATACTTATATCATTTATCCGATGTTTAATTAGGAATTTATAATGAAACTATTCAACTCAACAATATTTGGAATTCTGTTTGGTATTATTTTAACAAAAGCAGAAGTGATAAGCTGGTTTCGAATAAATAATATGTTTCATTTTACAGAAGCTCATATGTATTTGATAATCGGGAGCGCTATAATAACAGGCGCAATATCATATGTAATAATTAAAAAGTTTAGTGTGAAATCCATTGATAAACAAGAAATTGTAATTGAGAAAAAAGAACTAAACAAAGGTACCGTGATAGGAGGGATATTGTTCGGAATTGGCTGGGCAATAACTGGCGCTTGTCCCGGACCAATATTCGCGCAGATTGGCGCAGGTGAATATCCCGCTTTAATTACATTTGCAGGTGCCCTGGTTGGGGCTTATTTATATTCGATTTCAAAATCAAAATTGCCGGACTAAGATCTTGCTTTAAGTATTATTTTAATAAGCGGATTTGAAATTTTGAGATTCGGGAAAATGTATTTAGTTTTGTAAAGTGTTTTGAATCGATCCTTTAACATTTGGGACGGTTACAAATTAAACGTTTTTTATAACATAAATTGGACTTGATCCGTGGGACAGGTACCTGATACACAGTCCGCCGGTTATCTTATAGTAGGTAACGGTCGACTCTCTAAACATTTTTGCCGCTATTTTGACCTGCAAGGGATAAGATACATACGTTGGTCCAGAAACTCCAATTTATCTTTCAAGGAATTATCATCAGACATTAATAAAATTTTATTGCTTGTGTCAGATGACCAAATCGAGTCGTTTATTAAAACTAACTCTTCCCTAGCATTAAATACAGTTATATGGATTCACTGTTCGGGAGCCCTATCTACTCCTTTAGCCGAATCGGCGCATCCTTTGATGACATTTTCACACGAACTTTACGATTTAGATACATACAGAAGAGTTACATTCGTAACCGAGAGGGGAAGATCTGATTTTAATTTACTATTCCCGGAGTTACCTAATAATAGTGTGAATATCGATCCAATTCAAAAAACTTATTATCACGCCTGGTGCAGTATAGCGGGAAATTTTACTTCAATAATATGGAGTGAATTTTTTCGTAGACTGGAAAAAGAAATGGGTATAAACAGACGGGAAGCGCATTTGTATTTAGAAAAAGTCATGCAGAATCTTAAAACTAATTCTGATCCGCTTACAGGTCCGATTGCAAGGAAAGATATTGCAACAATTGAGAAACATTTATCCGCGCTCAAAAACGATCAGTTCATAGAAGTATATAAGTCATTTTTGAAAGTTGCGGACAAAATTTATTTAAATAATAAGGTAAAAATTTGATAAGCGTAATAGATTTCAAAAACAGCAAAAAATCAGGCACTCCAATTTCCATAGTAACTTGCTATGATTATTGGTCGGCCAAAATTATAAACGAGACAGGGATAGACGCAGTACTTGTCGGTGACAGCGCCGCCATGGTAATGCACGGTTATAAAACTACAATTAATGCGACAATCGAAATGATGATTTATCATGTATCCGCTGTTAAGAAAGGTTTAACCGATAAATTTTTGATTGCTGATTTGCCCTTTCTCACACATAAAAAAGGCAACAAATTTTTGATGAACTCCGTTGATGTTTTAATGAAAGCAGGAGCGCACTCGGTTAAAATTGAAGGTGCGGGCGGAAATCTGAAAGCGATTAAATCAGTTGTGGAATCAGGTATACCGGTTATGGGACACATTGGACTCACACCTCAATCGTTTAATCAACTTGGCGGATACAGAGTGCAGGGTAAAGACGATAAAACGGCAGAACTTTTAATTGAAGATGCAAAACTACTTGAAGAAGCCGGCTGCTATTCAATTGTACTTGAGCTTATTCCAAGTGCTCTCGCGAAAACTATTACTGAAAATATTTCTGTTCCAACTATAGGAATAGGAGCCGGACAATATACATCCGGACAAGTTTTGGTGCTGCAGGATTTACTAGGTATGAATAAGGACTTTAAACCAAAATTTCTAAAATTTTTTATGGATGGTTTCAATCAAATTAAAACAGCTTTGGATCAATATGACCATGAAGTTAAACAAAATGTTTTCCCTTCTGACAAAGAGAGTTTTTAATGATTAGTATAATTAAGTCGGTCGCAGAGTGGAAAGAATTACGCAATAGCGAGTCGCTAAAGAATAAAACAATAGGATTTGTGCCAACAATGGGAGCTCTGCATGAGGGGCATCTATCGTTAATTGAAAAAAGTAAAAATGAAAACGAAATAACAGTAGTAAGTATTTTTGTAAATCCAACTCAATTTAATGATCCTAAGGATCTTGAAAAGTATCCGCGTACGTATGAAGATGATTTGCAGAAACTGAACAGAACAAAAACTGATTATTTATTCTATCCGTCTCACAATGAATTATACGCGGACAAGTTTCGTTATGAAATAAATGAAAAAGAGTTTAGTCAGATTCTATGCGGGGCACACCGGCCCGGACACTTTACTGGCGTGTTAACAATAGTAATGAAACTGCTAAATATTGTAAAAGCAGATAAAGCTTACTTCGGAGAAAAAGATTACCAGCAGTATTTATTAATTAAAGGAATGGTGGATACATTTTTTATGGATACCAAAATTGTTCCTTGTCCAATTGTGCGTGAAAAAGATGGACTTGCAATGAGTTCGAGAAATATGCTGCTTAGTAAACAGGAAAGAATACTGGCTCCAAAATTTTTTGAGATATTAAGCAAAGAAAAAAACAATGAGGAAATTATCGCGAAACTCGCTTACTCTGGGTTCAAGGTCGATTACGTTGACGAAGTTGAAAACAGAAGATATGCCGCGGTTTATCTTGGAAATGTAAGGTTGATTGATAATGTTAAAATATAATATTTTATTAAAAATAACGGGATCCATTGCCGCTTATAAAAGCGCGTATTTAATATCGAGGTTAATGCAGGACGGGCATAATATTAAAGTAGTTGCCACAGATTCAGCTCTGCAGTTTATTGGTGAAGCCACCCTAGAGGGCTTAACAGCAAATCCAGTTTATACCGATTCGTTTGAACAAGGTAAAATGATGAGCCATATAAATCTTGTAAAGTGGGCGGATTTAACCATTGTTGTCCCGGCTACTGCGAATACAATCAATAAGTTGGCAGCGGGTGTCGGCGACAGTTTGTTGACTTCTCTGTTTTTAGCGCATGACTTCTGTAAACCATACGTTATTGCTCCGGCAATGAACACAGCTATGTTTAATCATCCGAGCACACAAAGTTCGCTTACTAAACTTGTTAGCTGGGGTGTTAACGTTTTACCTACTGGCGAGGGCTACCTGGCATGCGGAGATTACGGCAGGGGTAAATTGCTTGAACCGGAAAGGATAATTGAATTTATTTATAACGCTTTAAAGAAAAACAATAACGATAAAAAAATACTTATTACTGCCGGCGGTACAAAAGAAAACATTGATGGTATACGCAGTATTACCAATATAAGTACAGGCAAAACCGCAGCCGCGATTGCACAGCATTTTATCAATAAAAATTATTCAGTTACTTATCTGCACACTCCGGATGCGGCTCTACCATCGGGGAAATACGAAGATGATCAATTCCAAGATTTTATCAGTCTTAACGACAGAATAAAAGAATTACTTACATCAGATGATTTTGATCTTGTTATTCATAACGCAGCAGTAAGCGACTATTCACTTTTAGAAGTTGAAACAGGAGCTAAAATTTATGCTGTGCCTATTAAAAACAAAATTGATTCATCCGGTGATGAACTAATTTTGAGACTAAAAAAGAATTTTAAAATTGTTGAACGTATTAAGACATACTCGCGGAATAAAAAATTGATATTAGTGTCATTCAAATTTACAAATGATGCAGCCTCCGAAATACAAAGAGAAAAAGTTGAAATGTTGTTAAAAAACTCCTATTCCGATTTTGTTGTGCAAAATGATTTCAGCGACCGTATTGCCGGCAGCAAACAGACAACGTTCAATCTATACGATTCAAAAAGTAAAATCGATAGTTTTGCTTCAAGCGAAGAACTGGCTGCACAACTGGAACAAATTATATTCATAAAAGACTATTTAGAAGCGGGGAAATAGAAATGATAATGTGCCTTGATGTAGGTAACACTCAAATACACGGCGGAGTATTTGATTCAAATACACTGACTCTCCAGTTCAGGAAAACATCTCGTTCGCAGTTTTCTTCAGACGAAGTTGGTTTGTTTTTAGTTAATGTTCTACGCGAAAATAAAATTGGTCCAAACAATATAAGTGAGATTTCCATTTGTTCTGTAGTGCCTGATGTTATACACTCTTTGCGGAACGCGTGCTTTAAATATTTTGAGATTGAGCCATTTATTTTGAAAGCGGGGGTTAAAACCGGATTAAAAATAAAATACCGAAATCCATTGGAGGTTGGAACCGATAGAATTGCCAACGCCATTGCAGGCGTAAAACAGTTTCCGGACAAAAATTTAATTATAGTAGATTTCGGTACAGCTACCACATTTGATGTTATAAATAAAAACAAAGAATATTTGGGTGGAGTAATTTTACCAGGTATTCGAATCTCAATGGAAGCGCTCGTTAAAGGAACGTCACAACTTCCCTCGGTAGAAATTACTGAAATTAAAGAAGTAGTTGGGCGCTCTACCGCCGAGTCAATTAAATCTGGACTTTATCATGGACAAATTGGAATGGTAAGAGAATTGACTAAACAGATAAGCAAAGAGGCATTTAACGGAGATAAGCCTCTAGTGATAGGCACGGGCGGGTTTTCAAGGTTGTTCGAAAACACTATTCTATTTGATATAATCTTACCTAATCTTGTGCTTGAGGGTTTGATTGAGGCTTTAAAATTGAATAAAAAGAATTAAACGGAATTCACAATGAATATAACTTTATTAAAATCAAAATTGCATAGGGCAACTGTAACGGATGCCGATTTATCATACGAAGGATCAATTTCAATTGACACAAAATTAATGAGTGCGGCTAACCTAATGTTATTTGAGAAAGTGGATGTTTATAATATAAATAACGGAGCCAGATTCACCACTTATGTTATTGAGGGTGCTGACGGCGAAATAACTTTAAACGGAGCTGCCGCAAGGCACGTCCAAAGGGGAGATTTGGTAATTATTGCTAGTTACGCTTCTTTTAATAAAGAAGAGGTTAAAACATTCAAACCAACGCTAATTTTCGTGGACGAAAATAATAAAATTAAATCTATCGGTGAAAAATAGTTTTATAAAGTTAAGGATTCTGCCGCGTCTTCAAATACTTCCTTGTAATCGGCAGTAAACGAACCTAATTCTTCAACCGAGGAGAATCCCAATATATCCGAAACAATCGGATCGAACAAAACATTTTTATCCCAGAAACTATGTCCGCATTCGAATTGCTGAGTCATATAATCTGTAAGGTGAACAATTGACACGAGCATTGTATTTTGTTTTGCATCTTGAGGTCTGTGATGATATTCCAAAACGTCGCATAAACCTTGCGGCAATGACCATTTCTGCGCCAGAAATTTGCCTATTTCCTGGTGGGTTGCGTCCAGTATTTTCTGCTCAGCTTCTAAAAAACTGATTTTAGAATCTTCTACCGTTTTTAATATTTGATCATATTGATTAGGGAAATATTTTATTATAAGCTGAATTCCAACGTCGTGCATCATTCCGGCTAAAAAAGCGTCTCCCGCTAATTCCGGCATACCAAGTCTACGTGCAATATCTCTCGCCGCAGTACCCACAAGCATAGAGTGTTTCCAGTATTCCATATACTTAAATGTTGATGACGCGTTAAATTTAATTGTGTCTGAAAGTGAAACCGCAGTAACAATACTTTCTAACTCTTCAGCGCCCAGCAATAAAATAGCAAATTCAAGTGAAGAAACTTTTCTTTGAAGCCCATATAGAGGTGAATTTGCAATTGTTAAAATTTTTGTGGTCAATCCCTGATCTTTTCCAATTGTATTGCACAATTTATGATTGTTGATAGGATTTTCTTTTAATAACGAAGACACCTCAAACATCACCTTAGGAATTGTTGGCAAGTTTCTTAAATTCTCAAGTGATGACATAGTATTTGATTTCTGACTCGTCGATTGCATAAGTTGTCCAGGCCTTAAAAGTTAGTAAAAAATTATCGAAAATTATTAAAAGAACTTTATCAGTAATAATTGCTTTTAATTTAAATATTTCGGAATTATTCAAATAGTTACAAACAAGTTAAGACTAATTTAATTCATCCAAAATTGAATTTCAAAAAAATTGTAAATTTTTGCAACTATTCTATCCTTATTACTTCCAATTAAACTTGTTAAAATGTTTGATTCTGGTTAAAAGAGTAAATAAATTGCAACACTTCAATTAAATTATACGGAAAAGTAGTCTTGAAAATAAAACATTTTGCTTTCCTACTCTTTTCATTGTCAGTTTTTACCTCATTATCGTTTACTTCAACCTTTGCACAAAAAATAGATTCGTTAACAGTTATAAATAAATCTTATAACTTTTATGTAATTGGCGATTGGGGAAGAAATGGGAGTTTCAACCAACGCGAATTAGCCGATGTAATGAATACAACCGCTGGAATTATTTGGCCTCGCTTTATTGCCACAACTGGCGACAACTTTTACGAAAATGGAGTTGCAAGTATTGACGATCCTCTTTGGATGAGTTCTTTCGAAAATGTGTATTCCGGTGGAAATTTATTGATGGAGTGGCATCCTACACTTGGGAACCATGACTATAAAGGAAATACAAAAGCTCAGATTAAATATTCACATAAAAGCAGACGATGGAAAATGCCCGATTATTATTATTCTTATACTGAAATGCTTGATAAAGAAAAAATATTGTTTGTGTTTATAGACTCCAATCAATTTGAGGATAGTTATTATAAGCATCCTGATAGATATCCTGATCTTATTGGTGTGGACCCACAAATACAGTTGAAATGGATTGATAGCGTCCTTACAAATTCTGACGCTAAATGGAAAATCCTTTTCGGCCATCAACATGTTTATACAGGTGGTTCTCGCGCGGAAGGGGATTCTGAAACAGCCAAATACCTTGAGCCTTTATTAAAAAAACACTCTGTTGATATATATTTTTGCGGACATGAGCATGACCTTCAGCATATAAAACCAGAGGGTGAAACTCATTATTTCGTTTCAGGAGCGGGATCTCAATTACGCCCGACTGGATATATGGAATATTCATTATTTGCTAAATCGGTGCAGGGATTCTGCGCCGTTTCAGCCCTTTCAGATAAATTACTCGTTCAGATGATCGATTACACCGGGAAAGTTATTTATAAATATACGATTGAAAAATAGACGCATTTGATAACTTTAATTCAGGTCTGTTGCTATTGAAATTAAAAAATAATTCTACTCTAGTTAATTTCAAAACTCTATTTTCAAAACGTGGTTTGAAAGAGACTGCGCATAAAATACTTCACTTAAATTTAGAATCCTGGAAAATTGCGCTAAGTATTGGCTTAGGAATTTTTATAGGAATCAGCGTCCCCATGGGACTTCATACTTTAGTGGCAATTCCACTGGCTTTGTTATTTGAATGCAATCTGGTTTTAACTGCTACCGCTACTTTGGTTGCAAACCCTGTCACTATCGTACCGCTTTATTATGTAAGTTTTAAAATCGGCAGCTTTCTTACTGGATTAAACATTCAGGAAAACCAAATTTATACAATATTGAACAGTCCAACTTTGGATAACTTAAAACAGCTGGGAAGTAATACTTTATTACTCTTTTTTTCCGGGGCAGTTACTCAAGGCATAATTTTAGGATTGATAACTTACTTCATAAGTTTATTTACAATAAACTATTATCGTCGTCAAAAAAAATTTGGAACTGAAGCAATCAAGTAATTTTAGTTACACAGTTTAAATAAATAGTAAGATGATTTACTTTTGCAATTATTAAACATTTTCTAATTTTTCCAATTATTTCCCCATTCTTCTTTAAATTCGAAAAACCTTTTTACCATTACTAAAGATTAAACCGGAGAATCATACAATTGAATGTTGACGCGATTAACTTTAATCCCTGGAAACATCATGCTGGATTTATAAAACGCCGATTAGGTGATATTATTGATAAGGACAATTTGAATGATCTAAACAATAGCATTAAAAAAATTGGGTCTTCATTAATGGATTTTTATTTTGGGGAATTATCAGTCGATCAAATTGTTATGGAGGCAGCTTTGATATTGCGTAAAAACAATATCACCACACGAGAATCTTTTATAAATTATATTGATAAAATGTCAGGATATAAAATAATTTTTATTTCTGATGGCAGCAGCTGGGTTTTGAGAGTAAGCGATGATATTCAAAAATACGTGCACATTCATCCGGCTAAAAATTCTTTGCATTCTATACGAGTTAGAGCTTTAACTTTAAAAACAGCAATTCTTGTAACCGCCTATTCAATTCTATATAATGTCCCTCCGTTAAATATTGATAATGTTAACTTGGTAAGAAAAAAGTATTTAAATGACCCTCCCGTTAAATTGCTTAACAATAAAAAAGGGTTGGGAAAGATGATAGAATTACTTACCTATACTGATTCACGATAATGTCTTTTTAATTCTAAGACACTATTACAAATTGACAAATTCCTCACTTTTTTTCCATAAAACCGTTTGCAAATTTAAATCGTAACTCTCAGAAGAGGACTGAGTTTCAATACATTTAGTAAAATATTTTCCAGATACATTTGTGACTTCAGGAGATGACGCGAGGTATACAGAAGTTGCGGCTCCTTCTCTCAAACTTGCGCCTTTTATATTGAAGCCGGTCAAAAGCAATTTAGTCGTAATTACACCCGGGTGTAAAGCGTTTACCGTTATTACTTCATTTTTCAATATTTCCGCCAGTTTATAAGTAAACAGCACATTGGCTAGTTTGGACAAAGCATAAGCAGAGTAACCATCAAATTTTTTTTCGCCGTTTAAATTGGACCAGTCTAATTGTGCCCTTGTATGAGCAACAGAACTTACATTTATTATTCTTGCGGAACCGCTATTCCTGATTAACGGAAGCAGCATATTTGTTAAAAGAAATGGCGCAAGATGATTTACTGCAAAAGTTGTTTCAAAGCCATCTACGGTTATTACCTTCTCATTCATATATACACCGGCGTTATTTATCACAATATCGAGTCTGTCATATTTTGTTAACAATTCAGAAGCCATTTTTTTTACATCATATATAGATGAAAAATTTCCGGTAACATACTCCACTTCTGTATTGCCGGTTTCTGATTCAATCTGGTTTACATTTTTAATACATTTAATTTTATCACGTCCGTGTAAAATAATTTTATGTCCCAGAGCGGCAAGTTCGAGCGCGGTTTGTTTTCCGATACCATCCGTAGAACCGGTAATTAATACTATACTTTTGTCCATTATTTTTCCTAATTTGATAACATTCGCCGAAATATCGTTTTATTTAATGATGATTCTTTTCCTCTATTGTGAATAAATCTTTCACATATTATAATATTTAAAATCATTACTGGGGGGCGCATGAAAATAAGAAATATTTTTTTAATAACAATAATTTTGCTTCTAATTTGTTTAGCCTGCGATAATCAAATTATCTTTGATGACAACAATAACGAGAACAAAATTATTGGTTCCGGCGATGTTATAACTCTTAAAAAGAATTTTACGAATTTTAATAAAATACATTTTTCTCATGCACTTGAAGCCGAAATAAATTTTGGAAGCACATACGAGGTGTCAATTAAAATTGATGATAATTTTGTGGATTATCTCATCGCTGAGGAGGATCAAGAGAATTTAACAATAGGTCTGATTAATAGGCACAATTATTCCAATTACACTTTAAAAGTTACTATCAGCATGCCCGATATATTGTCATTGGATATGATTGGAGCAAGTTCTACAACAATTACCGAATTTAATTTTGAGCATGATTTTGAAGCTGAAATGAGCGGAGCGAGCTGGCTTGGCGGTGAATTAAATACTGGTGATATAAAACTGGTTCTTTTGGGAGCGAGTAAAGTTGAATTTAAAGGACAAGGTAAAAATCTTGATGTTTTAGCCAGCGGTGCCAGTTATCTCTATTTAGGGTCCTTTAAAGTAATAAATGCCGATCTAAATTTAAGCGGCGCTAGTTTAGCATACATCAATGCCGAAAGATATATTGATGCCGATTTGACAGGTGCGTCCTATTTAAATTATTGGGGGAATTGTTCTTTAAGAAATGTGTCAACAAGTGGAGCCTCGCTTATACAAAGGTATAATCCATAAAATAACTTGTTTTCCCTTACACATATTTTTATTATAGATTTATTCAGTACCAAAAAAAATAATTCAACTATTTTGTCGAATTATTTCTTTTATATTTGACCAAATACTAAATTTATTTGTTGAAATGTCATATTTTTGACAGAATCTTTTAGATATTTATAGCATCTTATTTATAGAAATCCGAAAATTATTTTGAAAACAGAAAGGAAAACTATGATGAAAAAAATTCTTGTTGCAGTATTTATGCTTACACTTATGGTCTCAATTGGTTGTGCGAGCGATTCCAACTCCAACTCCATAAATTCGAAAGATTCTAAAAATTCATCAAATATCACCTGGGTGGAAAATTTAGAAGATGGTATTGTTATTGCGAAAAAAGAGAATAAAAATATATTGATTAACTTCACAGGCTCCGATTGGTGCATTTGGTGTAAAAGACTAAACGGTGAAGTTTTTACACAAAAACAATTTGCGGATTATGCTAAAAAGAATTTAGTACTTGTTAAGTTAGATTTTCCGCGGAACACTCCACAATCCGAAGTTACTAAGCAATACAATAATAACTTGGCGCGTAAGTACGGAATCCAGGGATTTCCTACAATTATCCTTTTAGATAAAAACGGAAACTTTGTTTATCAGACTGGTTATCAGGAGGGTGGCGCGGATAATTACGTCAAACATTTATCTCAAATATTCTCCAAAATTTGAGCTATATAAATAATTGTAAGAAAAAAACCCGGTTTTCCGGGTTTTTTTATAATATCTCATTCCCTTGCACTCCAATTTAAATGCTTTATTTTTCTGCTGTATCTCTGACTAATTTTAAATGGATTTTCTAAATGTTTTAAAAAAACGTTATAGCTGTAATTTTTAGACTTTTCCACGTGATCGACAAATTGAAGATTAATGATAGTTTGTCTGTGTATTCTAATAAAAAACTGAGAAGGAAGAATAGATTCCCAGTGAAGCAATGTTTTACGAACAATTAGTTTGGTCAAATTATTCAACACAATTTGCGAATAGTCTTTTAGACTTTTTATATAGATGATTTTTTTGATTGGAACAAATCCCGGTGAGTTTTTTTCGTTAATGAAAATAAATCCCTCAAAGGATAACTCTTTGTTTCTTTCAGCATTGTTAACTGAATTTTTTAGAATTCCCGGGTTGTTTGTGTTTTTATAATTTTCTTCAATTATATTTAATCTTTTATTCAACTGAGTATTAATCGAATTTAATAATTCTTCCTTGGTAAATGGTTTTGTTATATAATCATCTGCTCCTAACTCCATACCTTTTCTGTAGTCAACTCTCTGTGTTTTGGCTGTTAAAAATATAAATGGCGGCAATGCGTATCCAAACTTATTCTGCAATTCTTTAAAAAGTTCAAATCCATCCTGGTCAGGCAGCATTATGTCACAAAGAATTACATCCAATTTATTATTTTTAGCAATTTCAATTCCTTCCGACGAATTTGGCGCATGGAATACACTAAATATTTCACCTTCCAACAAAGCTTTAATATTCTCCGCGAGCAGTAAGTTATCTTCTATAAGTAATATATTTTTCATATTAATAATTTTTTGTCGGTATCGAAACAGTAACAACGGTTTCATAACCCGGTTCACTTTTAATATCAAAACATCCTTCGTTTAATTCAATTAGTTTTTGTACTATTGCCAGACCCACACCCGAACCTTTTTGCTCGAATTTTTCTCTTTCGAATTGTTGGAAAAATCCAATATTGGAAATCTGCTCTTCAGTCATACCCCGCCCGAAATTTTTAAATTCAACTTCACAATTCTTATTTTCAGAATTCACATAAACAATAATTTTTGATTCATTATCACTAAATTTTAATGAGTTGTCCAATAATTCATTAATAATTATAGTTAAATCCTCTTCAGAAATTGCAAGTTGAATATTTTTGGCATTGTGTTCCAGCACGATTCTATTAGTCGAATGCTTCCGATTAGCCGCATCTATTAACTCGTATATAATTTTTAAGTCAGTTGGCTCTTTAATTCTTTCGCTGTATTTTTTTTTCTCATTTACATCCGAATAGATCATTTGGAGTTTAACAACAAGCAGATATCTTTTTAAAATTTCGGATAGTTCTCTTCCTGCCGAATTAATTATTTGAGTGGATGTTACAATATCGCTGCATTCGTTAAACTTACACCTGTTTACCTGTTCTAAGATTATTTCGGAATAACCTATAATAGAGATTAAAGGATTGTTCAGCTCGTGCGGCAATGCCATTGCAATACTTTTTGTCAGCTCCGAATTATGTTTTTTAAATATCTCACTTTTTTTAATTCTTGAATGAATTGAGTTCAACAGTTCCTCGCGGGTAAAAGGTTTTGTTAGATAATCGTCAGCCCCCAGATCCATTCCTTTTCTTATATCTTTTTTGTCGGCTTTGGCAGTTAAAAAAATAAAAGGAATTGTAGACAGCAAAGGATCGGCATTAAATATCCTTTTAATTTCATGTCCTGTAAATTCGGGCATAAGGATATCGCTAATAACAAGATCAGGAAGCTGTGCTTTTACCAATTCAACTCCTTGTTGTCCGTTGCTCGCGTGATCTATGTCGAATTCATCTTGTAAAATTTCAATTAAATTTTGACTGAGAGTTACATCGTCTTCTATTAAAACAATTTTTTTCATAGTTTCACCTCATTTTTACGGCTGGGTGTTTTTGGGCAATGGGAGTTTAATAATAAATTTTGTTCCACGGTTTATTTCACTTTCAAATTCAATTTTACCATTATGAGCTTCAACCGCTTTTTTTACAATAGCCAATCCTAATCCTGCACCCGAAATGGAACCGACATTTTTAGCCCTAAAAAAATGTTGAAATAAATTCTTTTGGTTTTCCTTTGGAATCCCTATCCCTTCGTCTCTTATCAAGAACACTACCTCATCTTCAAGTATTTCCGTTTTAAATATTATTTGTCCTCCATGTGGGGAATATTTAATTGCGTTCGAAAGTAAATTGGAAAGTATATGTCTGAGCAGCTTGGTATCAAGAAAAACGCTGTTTGTTTTGCCTTCAAATATTTGGTTTATATAATGATTTGAGGATGCGTATACAAGAACATCTTCTATAATTTCACCGCAAAAGCTTCGTAAGTTGAATTTTTCAGGTTCAAATTCCAGCATATTTGCTTCGGCTTTATTAATTGTGAGGATATCGTCCAACATTCTTGCCATATATTTTACAACGCTTTTAATTCTGGCTATATGATATAATTTTTTACTTTCCGAGTTTGTTTTATCGTAATGTTGTATCAGTTCTACCGAACTAAATAAAGTTGCAAGCGGTGTTCTGAATTCGTGGGATGTACTGGAAATAAACTGTGATTTTAAATCGTTCAATTCTTTTTCTCTTTCGAATGCCGATTTAATTTTTTGCATTGCTACTTTTTTCTCGGTTATATCTACGGCGTATTCTATTATTTTTGTTACGTTTTTTTTATTGTCCAAAATCGGGAATCCGTAGAATTCATAATATTTAGTTTCTTCGTTATTTAATTCTATCGGAAACTCCATGGAAATCATTGTTTTATTTTTTAACACTTTCTCAGTTGTGTTTGGAGTAAAGCTGGTGGATGTTTTATCAGAATCATGTCCATTCAAATATTTGAAGTATGGAGAGCTGGGGTTCTCCGCGGTTTTATTTGCCATTTCTATTTTGTGGGTATCAACATTATACACACAAAAAGGGTGTGTTAAAGATTCTATTACCGACTTTAAAAAGTTTACATCTCTCCTTCGCTGTCTAAACCTTACGTAACTGGTTACTGCAATAATCATAAAAAGTATGACTGTTATACTCACAAAAACAATAATTCTTTGTTGTTCCTTTATCTGTAGCGCTTGAATTTCTTTTTCTTTTAATTGTGATTCATATTTGGCATTCATTTCTGCAATTTGTCTCTGGTTAGTCTCGTTAAACAGAGTGTCGTTAGCTTCCTTATAAAGTTTAAAATAACTGAGAGCCTCTTCATAATTTTTGTTTTTATTATAAATATCCGATAGAAGTTTATAACTCTCTAAAGTTAAATCGGAAGCTTTAATATCTTTGGCTATCGATAACGCCTTGTTGGATTTGACTAAAGCATCGTTCAAATTTCCGAGTTCAATCTGTGTGGCGGCCAAATTATTAAGTGTATTTGCAATATTCCACTTGTTGTCTATTTTTTCAGAAACGTGAAGTGCTTTTTCAAAATATTTAAGTGTTTCCTTATATTTTTTTAGAACTTGATATGTACATGCTATATTATTTAGTAGATATGCTTCCATTAATTTATTGCCCAATCTTTCTGAAATTTCCAACGATTTCGAAAAATTTTTAAGAGCTTTGTCATATTCGTTCGTATAATAATAAACAACGCCAATATTCATAAAAGTATTGGCGATTTTGTCCTCATGATTGAGCTTCTGGTATATTGATAAAATTTGAGTATAAAGTTCTATTGCCTTTTTAGAATTTTTCATCGCTTCATTAACATTAGCTATATTTCCCAATGCGTTAGCTTTTCCAATTACATAACCAATTTCTTCACTAATCTGAAGGGAAGCGTAATGATATTCCAAAGCTTGAGAATATTTTGCTTTGTACTTATATGCCACGCCTAATTTATTAAGAGTATTTGCTACTCCAATTTTGTCATTCAAATTTTTATGTATATTCAGCTTTTTATTGTATTGCTTAATAGCCTCGTCATAATCCCCTGAATTTTCGGCTATCTCGCCGTATATATTAATAATTTGAGCAATACTGTCTTGCATGTTTAATTCAAAATAAATTTCTTCACTAGCTTTTAAATCTATTATAGCTTGTTTTGTATTGTTTAATTTATTATTGGATTTGCCGATTAATAGTAACGCGGATGCAATATTTTTCTTGTTATTCTCTTTATTCGCGGTCTTTAAGGCATATTGAGCTAAAACAAGACAGGAATCCGGATTGGCAAAAAATAAATTTGATGATTTTTTGTACAAGTCCTCAAAACCAGAATTGTCATTTTTATCCTGTTGCTTTTGTGCTCCTAAGAACAAGACTATAATGCTTATGATTAAGTGGAATATTAACGTCTGCATATATTTACTGTTATAGTAAATTAATTATTTTCTGTTCTATTGTTGATCTCAACAAACAGAATAAAGGTATAGAGTGCTGACAAAGTTCAAACTGCCGAAAGGTTTATGTTCCCCAAATCAAAAAAAGCAAAATAAACTTTAAAATCAATTTTTTATAGATAAACGACTAATATTTAAGATAAACGATCTTTATATCATTAAAGTTTGCCATCTAATTTTCTTAATAACTCTTGCTTTTCTTTCAAAAGTTGGTCGTTTAAAAAGAATAGCTGAATTTTGGAAAAATATTTTCGTTTAATTTGAAGAGTGTTGAATTATACATAACATTAAATAATAAAAAAAGGCAGAAATAAAATTCTGCCTTTTAATATTGTTATTTCCCAATAAATTAATTTCAACATATTTTTGATTGGATTTTATTTTTTAAGTATAGATTCTATTGTATCCATAACTTCATTCATTTTTTTCATTGTTAATTCGAACGGTTCTGAAGAAAGAGGATCGATGCCCGCTTTTTTTATCAGATTTATTGGATAATCTGAACTCCCCCCTTTTAATATATTATAATATGCTTCAACCGCTGGTTGTCCTTCATTCACAATTTTTTCTGCGATAGCGGTTGCATAGATCAATGAAGTTGAATACTGATAAACATAATAATTGTAACCAATAAAATGCGGGATGTATGCCCATTCATATTTCATATAATCATCTACAATACAATGCCCTTCGTCATGTCCATAATATTTTTTTACAATATCATAATAAATTTGACTCATAATCTCACCGTTTAAAGGCTCGTTTTTTTCAACTTTCTTGTGAATTTCCCATTCGAACTCCGCAAAAGAAGTTTGCCTGAATATTGTGGTGCGCAATAATTCAAGGTAACTTCCTAACAAAAACAATTTTTCTTTATCAGATTTAACCTGAGTGAGAAGATAATTATTCAATAGATTCTCGTTACACGTGGATGCAATTTCAGCGACAAAAGTGGAATACCCTGCGTATTGAAAAGGTTGAGTTTGGGTGGAAAAATACGAGTGCATAGTATGACCTAATTCATGAGTAAGCGTGGAAAGAGAGTTATAATCGTCATTCCAATTCATTAGAATGTATGGATGTACATCATAGGCCGCTCCTGAAGAATAGGCTCCGCTGCGTTTACCTTTGTTTGGATAATAATCTATCCACTGGCTTGTTAGTGCTTTATTAACAGTACTTACGTATTCTTCTCCCATTGGTTTAAGAGATGTTTTTATTATATCCTGAGCTTCTGTTAAACTATATTTCAGATCAACAGCTTCAACAACAGATGTATATAAATCATAATAATGAAGTTTCTCAACGCCCAACATTTTTTTCTTAAGATCGAGGAAGCGATGCAATGTAGGCAAAGAACTATGGATTTGTTTAATAAGATTTTCATAAACCGAAGTTGGAATAGCAAAATTATCTAATGAAGCTTCCAGACTTGATTTGTAATTTCTGTTTTTCGCATAGATCCAATCGGAACGGACTTTACCTGCCAGATTTAGACCAATTGTATTCTTAAATTTTCCATAATTGTTAAAAAACGTCTCAAAAATTTTCGCCCTGTCTTCCCTATTTTCATTTGTTCTGTATCGAACAAAAGCCGAATTCGATAATTCTATCTCTTCACCACTGGCTAATTTCACTTTTTCGTAAGGCATTTCGGCGTTGTTAAATGTACCGTAAACATCAGCGGGAGTTTGTGTAACCTGGCCGAAACTTGCCAGTATCTCCTCTTCTCTTTCTGATAGAGTGTGAGTGCGTAATCTTTGAATATCGTCGATGGCTACTTTAAAATCCTTTAATTCAGGTTTATCATTATAGAACTGGTCTATTATTTTGGGATCAATTTTTAAAATTTCCGGATTAATAAAAGAACTTATTTCTGAAAATTTAGTTCCAAGTGAAGCCGCTTCCTGATTTAGAGATTCATTATCACTTATTAAAAGATTCTGATCTTTAAGTCGGGCTGAATAAACTGCTAACCTATAGTAATCTTTAAGAAGATTTGTGGAAATATTAAGTGTGTAATACAAGTTTCCGGCATTTTCCGCCAATTTACCTTTATAAGTTGTTATGTCAGATATTTTAGCGTCAAGATCATTTTTAGCTTTTTGCCAATCTTCCACAGTTGGGTATAGATCATTCAGATTCCATTTTAAATTATCATCAATTTCGCTTCGGTCTTTTACTTGCGCCAATATATCGGCCGATAGAAACAGCAGAAAAAACAAAAACACTAGAATAGTATTTTTAAACATAAGTGAACCCCCTTAATTATGAAGAAACTTTACTTTTATGCATGAAAATTAAATAATTATTCTAAAAACTCCTATGCTTCCAACTGTATTATTGCCACATGTTTTTTTCAATAGTCGTCAAAAAAAAAATAAAAAATTCGATAATTAAACTATCACTATTAGTGGCAAAAACTATGCGCTGGAACGGTCCCCAAAAAATTTATTTTCCTAATAATACTTTAAAAAAAGTAGTCAATTATGTGGAAGGTGAAATTCATGGAGAATCGGTAGAATATTTTCAGAATAAGACCATTCGGGAAAAAATAAATTTTAAGAATAACAAAAAAGAGGGACAAGCCTACACGTATTATCAAAACGGAAAAATTGAATCCTCCTCATATTTTAATGACGATAAACTTGACGGTATTATTAAATATTTTTACCCCAACGGTAACATATGGAAAGAAATTGTTTACAATCGTGGAATCATTCAGGGAGAATATGTTATTTATCACAAAAATGGTAAAATCGCGGAAACTTATTTGTTTCTGAACAACTTGCGCGAAGGTCCGGCTCGATTTTATAAAAGCGATGGCAATCTGTTTAAAGAAGAAATGTATGCCGATAATGTACTTAATGGGGAAGTAAAATATTTCTATCCAAACGGAGAACTTAAATCTTCTATTAATTATAAAGATGGTTTAAAAAATGGGCCAACAAGGGCATATTATTATACTGGTTCACTTAAAGAGGATAAAGAGCATATAAACGATAAAGTGGAGGGAGTTGTAAAAACCTTTTATAAAAGCGGCACTCTAAAAGGGGAATGGAACTATGAGAGTGATAAACCCAACGGAGAATGCAAATTTTATTACGAAACAGGAGAATTGTTAGGAATAAAAAACTTTAATGCCGGTAAGGATCATGGAAGTACAAAAGTATATTATAAAAACGGAGTAATAAAAGAAGAACTTAATTTTAATGATGGAGTAAAAGAAGGAATTCATCTTGTATTTGACTCCAACGGTAAAGTACGCAAAAAAATCGATCACTCCACAAATACTCCAGAAACACCAATTCCGAATATAAATTCCGACAACCCGATACGGATGGAAAATGAAAAATCGCAATTAAAAATTGTCCGAATGGTGAAAACTTTTCCCTGGAAAATAATAATTGCATCCTCGCTTCTAATTATCGTGATGTATTATTTGGTTCTTTATTTTTGGGGATAAAAAGTATTCCCAATTCCCTCATTTGAAACTCCCAGCAATAAAAATATGTTATAATATAACTGACTACAAATTTAGGCAGCGTTGATTTTTGTAATTACATTCTAATAAACTATAAATTCAACTTTAATAGTGAACCAAAAGGGAGATTTAAATGAATAAATTAAGATTTATGATTTATTTGGCTTTTTTTGCCGCAATATCTTTATCTGCGCAAACATTTAATTCGTCGGGCGATACAAGAAACCAAGCAACTTTCGAATCGAATGCACCCCTGGAAGACATTGTTGGTGTATCAAATGGACTTGTAATAAGTGTTAATTTAAATCCGGAGGACTTATCCAGCGCCAAAGGAAAAGTAAGTGTTGATCTGAATGTTTTAAAAACAGGAATTGATTTAAGGGATCAACATTTAAGAAGCGAAAACTGGCTTAACACTGAAAAAAATCCCAACGCCGTTTTTGAGTTAAAAAAGATTGCAGGTGCATCTAAACTTATTGATGCCAAACCAGAAAAAGTAAAACTTCATGGTGCATTTTCTGTTAATGGCGTAACTAAAGAAATTATTGTTGACGGAGAATTAACATATTTTAAAGAAACTGAAAAAACTAAATCCCGTTTAGAAGGAAACTTGTTAAAAGTAAATACAGATTTTATGATTAAACTAAACGACTTTGGTATTGATATTCCGGGAATGGTTGTGGGTAAAGTTGATGAAAACATTAAAGTATCGGCAACATTTATAGCGACCGACGCAACCGCAAAATAATTTTCATATAATTTATTTTTGTAAAGGACGATACTGATGATAATAAAAATCATCGGTATCGTTCTGTCTTTTTTAATTATAATTTTTATCCGATTATTTTAGAATTAACTCTTAAATAAACTTGAAAATCTATTTTTTACTTTATTATTTCCTACAGCCATATTTATAGCCCGTTTTGTGCCTATTAGAATAAGCAATTTAGATGCACGTGTAATAGCAGTGTAAAGTAAATTTCTCTGAAGCATCATATAATGCGAAGTTGTAACAGGCATGATAACAACGGGATATTCACTCCCTTGACTTTTATGAACGGTAACAGCATATGCAAGAGTTATTTCATCGAGTTCCTCAAGGTTATATTGTACAATTCTGCCGTCAAATGATGTATTTAGTGTTTTGGTCTCATCGTCGAGATTTATTATAAATCCAATATCCCCGTTAAAAACACCTTTGTCGTAATTATTACGCAACTGCATTATTTTATCGCCGCCTTTAAATATTCGTTCATTTGAATGATAGATTACGGGAGAGTCGTTAATATTATTCTGAAAAATTTTATTTAAATTATTTACTCCAACATCCCCCTTATACATTGGAGACAATACCTGTATATCTTCTATGGAATCAAAACTAAGGCGTTTCGGTATTTCTAATTTAGCGAGCGTTAATATTTTTTCAGCTATCAGGCTATTGTCGTTCTCTTCCAAAAATGCGAAGTCTGTATTTTTTAAATAATTAACAACTGGCATTTCGCCCTTATTTATTCGATGAGCATTTAAAACAATATCGCTCTGTTCAGCTTGCCTAAAAATTTTATTTAATTGAACTACATGGATTATTCCTGATGCGATTAAATCTTTAAGAATATTACCCGGTCCCACTGAGGGCAGTTGATCGATATCTCCAACAAAAATTACGGTAGTGTTTTCTTTTACCGATGAGATGAGATGATACATTAAAAAAGTATCTATCATGGAAAGTTCATCTACGATAAGGAGATCTGTCTCAAGTTTATTGAACTTATTATACCCGAAGGAATTATCTGAAGGATTAAATTCGAGCAATCGGTGTATAGTTTTTGCTTCGAGCCCAATTACTTCAGTCATTCTTTTTGCGGCTCTTCCGGTTGGAGCGGTTAAAAGGATTTGTTTATCCCTATGCTTATAAATATCAATTATACCGCGCAAAGCAGTGGTTTTTCCTGTTCCGGGTCCACCGGTAATAATAAGCATTTTGCTTTGCAACGAAAGTTTTATCGCATCAAATTGTTCTTCGGAAAATTTTGTTTGAATCATTTTAAGAGCTTTAATATCGGCGTTTGTAAGGTCGGAAGGCATTGTTAAAAGATTGTTTATTGCTTCTTCTATTCCACGTTCTGCATAAAACAGGTCGGCTAAATAAATACGATCCTTATGTTTAACTATTATCCCCTCTTCTTCAATCTCCTGCATAGCCGGATCAGAATAAGCTAATTCAAATTTTAGCAATTGACTGCAATAATTTATCAAATCAATTTCAGGCGAATAAACATGTCCGTTGCGTGCAATTTCGGAAAGAGCATAAACAATACCTGCTTTTATTCGAGCGGGATCATGATCCGTAAATCCGAGTTTTTTTGCTATATCGTCAGCAATTTTAAATCCGATTCCCCAAACATCGCTTATAAGTTTATAAGGATTTTCGCTGATTATTTCGGGTGCGTTATCGCCGTAGGTTTTATAAATTTTTAATGAATATGCAGTTGAAATGCCATGCGATTGTAAAAACAACATCACATTTTTTATACCCTGTTGCTCCTGCCAACCCTGTTTAATTGTTTCAAGCTTTTTAACACCAATACCATCTATCTCTAATAGTTTATCTATTTCGTTGTCAATAACATCAAGAGTGCCTTCGCCAAAATGGTTAACAATTTTTTCTGCGGTCGATTTACCAATCCCTTTTATTAAACCGGAACCCAGAAAATTTTTAATTCCTGCCGGAGTTGTAGGATATGCCACATTAAAACTTTCTACCTTAAACTGAACTCCATATTTTGCGTGTTCTGTCCAAATGCCAGTAAACTCGATACTGTCACCGGGATGAAACAATGGAAGATAACCGACAACTATAGTGTTGTCGCCCAGCTTAATTACAGAGTATCCATTGTCTTCACTGTAAAACAGATAGTTTTGAATTGTGCCTTTAATAGATTCGGACAACTTTAATCCTTAAATTCCTTTTTTCACTAGCATTAGTTTCTTGTCAAATGTCTGTATTTAATTCTATGCGGTCTATCCGCATCGGCACCTAATCTTTCTTTACGATGAGCCTCGTATTCCGAAAAGTTACCGTCAAACCACACAACTTTACTATCGCCTTCAAATGCAAGAATGTGTGTGGCAATTCTGTCAAGAAACCATCTATCATGACTTATTACAACCGCGCATCCGGCAAAATTTTCCAGCGCTTCTTCCAATGCGCGCATGGTATTAACATCAAGATCGTTTGTTGGTTCATCAAGTAATATTACATTAGCCCCCTCTTTCAAAATCATCGCGAGTTGAACACGATTACGTTCCCCGCCCGATAGCATACCAACTAATTTTTGCTGATCACCACCCGAAAAGTTAAATCTGGATACGTACGCGCGCGAATTAATTTCTTTGTTTCCTAGCATTATTCTTTCATCGCCGCCGGAAATAAGATCGAACAATGTTTTATCAGGATCAAGTATATCTCTACTTTGATCCACATAAGCAATTTTAACAGTTTCGCCAATTTTAATAGTACCTTTTTCGGGTGTTTCCTGTCCAGTAATTAAACGGAATAAAGTAGTTTTGCCCGCGCCGTTAGCGCCGATAACACCTACAATTCCGCCCGGCGGCAAAGCGAACGAAAGGTTTTCGATTAAAATATTGTCGCCGTATGCTTTAGTAAGATTTTCGGTTTCAATAACTACATCACCTAATCTGGGTCCCGGCGGAATAAATAACTCCAGATCTTTTTCTCTTTTTTCAGCTTCTTCATTAAGCAATTCTTCATATGAACTTATTCTCGCTTTTGATTTTGCATGTCTCGCCCTTGGCGACATTTTAATCCACTCCAATTCCCTTTGCAAAGTTTTTTGACGCTGCGTTTCTTTTTTTTCCTCGAGCAGCAAACGTTTTTGTTTTTGATCGAGCCATGAGGAATAATTGCCTTTCCAGGGTATACCTTCACCACGGTCAAGTTCCAATATCCAGCCAGCTACATTATCCAGGAAATATCTATCATGTGTTACAGCAATTATGGTTCCAGCATATTTCTGCAGATGATGTTCCAGCCAAGCTACAGATTCGGCATCCAGATGATTTGTAGGCTCATCGAGCAAAAGGATATCCGGTTTTTGAAGTAACAATCTGCAAAGAGCCACACGTCTTTTTTCACCGCCTGAAATTACTTTAACCGGAGTCTCGGATGGAGGGCAGCGTAATGCGTCCATAGCCATTTCTAGCCTCGCATCAATATCCCAAGCATCCAGAGCGTCAATTTTTTCTTGAATAACTCCCTGCCGTTCAAGCAGATCAGTCATTTCATCATCACTCATGGGTTCTGCAAAACGAGCGCTTATTTCGTTAAATTCGTTCATTAAATCCATCACTTCCTGAACGCCTTCTTCAACTATTTGTTTTACAGTTTTATCTGGATCAAGGTTTGGCTCCTGCTCAAGCATTCCCACAGTATAGCCTGGTGACAATACAGCTTCACCATTAAACTCCTTATCAACACCGGCCATAATTTTAAGCAGAGTGCTTTTTCCAGAACCGTTAAGCCCCAAAACGCCAATTTTCGCCCCATAGAAATACGAAAGTGAAATGTCTTTTATCACAGGTTTTGTATTATAGTACTTACTTACCCTGTGCATAGAATAAATAATTTTATTTGGTTCAACGCTCATATTGATTTCTCTTTTTTATTTATATTATATTCATTTTTAATCGAGTGGAAACTCCAATGGATCAGGATATTTGAAAATGTAATTTAATTGATTTTTACATTTGTTTGAACGAATGATTTTAAAAGATAACAGTTCGTTAAGGAAAACAGGAACAGTCAAATTCATTTTTTTTGCTACTTCAGTATAATAATTTTGTTTTTCGGGATGATAATCCGCACAGGCGTTAAAAATTTCGCCCCACGCTTCTCGTTCAATTACACTTTTAATTATTCCAATGCAATCATCCAAATAAATTAAATTTACCGGAGCTCTTCCGTTAGGCAGATTTGTTTTACCCATAAAGAATTTTACCGGATTTCTATCATTACCTATTAGTCCGCCAAACCTAATTATTGTTGAATTTAAACAGGATAAACTAAGTAAAAACTTTTCCGTTTCCACTAATGCTCTTCCGGCTTCGGATACGGGAACAACTTCGTCCTCTTCATAAACATCCCTGTTAGGTTCTCCATAAACCGATGTGGAGCTTATAAAAATAATTTTTGAAGTTTTCCCGGCTTTCGCAAAATTCACAATTTCTTGAATCTGAGTAATATAAAACCCCATAATACCAACGCGTCTATCGGGGGGTATATTAATAATCAGAATTTTCGAATCAAAAAAATCCAATGATATATTAGCGCCTGCATACGGAGTAAAATTAAGGTGATATGGTTTAATGTTTTTCTCCAAAATTATACTAAGCTTGGATTGGTTTGTTGTTGATCCACTTACTTGATAGCCCATTTGGGCAAGATTTTCACCTAATGGCAAACCCAGCCAACCGCATCCCATAATCGAAATTGATGGTTTGTTTATCTTCATATCCAACGGATTGCTTTAATTTATAAATTAATTTTTTTTAATGCCTTTAAGCTTTTTACATTCCACAAAAATGGAAAAGGACAAAACACTACTGGTAATGTGCCTTGTCCTTTTCAATATTAAGGAGTTAATCTATTTGTTACAAATTGGTCTGTGTTTTTTCCAACATTTTATCAAGAGCTTTTTTTGCAACAGTTGCCGCCTCAGAACCCGGATATTTTTTAATTATTTCTTTCCATATTTTTTTCGCTTCATCCGGTTTACCTTTTGCCATTAGTATGGCCCCTAAATTAAATTGAGCTTGAGAGTTATCCTTTTTTATAGACAGAACCTTTCTTGTCATTTCTTCGGCCTTTACTAAATCATTGGTTTCAAAATATTCGTAACCGAGCATAAGAATAACATCTGCTCTGGAAGCATCCATGCTGAGAATATTTTCATAGATTTCAATTGCTTGTCCTTTTCTGTGAGCTTGCGATAACATAATAGCATACTCTTTTGCCACAGTTGTATCCTTAGGATTTTCAGCATATTTATTTTTTAATTCCGTATATCTTTCCATAAAATCGCCGCGAACGTTACTTTTATTTGGGACATCATCAGAAAGACCTTTATGAACGTCATCATTCGGCATATTGTTGCCGGGGGTTTCAGTAGATACTTCAGCGGGTTTATCGCTAGCTGAATTATAAATTAATATGGCCGCTAATATGATAACTACGGCTCCCAGATAAATATATAATGATTTGGTTTTCATTTGAATTCCGTGCTTGTTTTAGTAGTTATTTATAATGGTAAATATAAACAATCCCGGATACATTTATAAATGAAGAAATATGTTTGTTTTAATATTGAATCTCGATTTTTACTTTATTAACTTAGACCCAGTTATCGCATTAGGGCGGATAAGTTATGGAAGATAAAAACAAAAAAAAAGGACTCAGCCGGAGAGATTTTTTAAAAAGAACCGGGACCGGTGTTGCGGGCAGTTATATAATTCTGTCGGATATAAACGAAGCCAAGTCAACATCTTCATCTGAAAAAGAGACGTTAAAAACATTTTCATCTTATGCCCAAAATATCTCAATTACTGTTAACGGACAAGATTATTCATTTATGGTTGAACCGAACACTACTCTTGCAGAACTTCTGAGAGATGAACTTAAATTGACGGGGACAAAAGTTGTTTGCAATCATGGTGAATGCGGCGGCTGCACGGTTTTAATGAATACAAAAGCTGTTTACTCATGCCAAATGCTGGCTATGGACGCAGATGGAAAAGATATAATCACAATTGAAGGCTTATTAAAGGGGGAAGAACTACATCCGTTACAAGAAGCATTTGTTGAACAAGATGGTATGCAGTGCGGATTCTGCACACCCGGTCAGATTATGTCAGCATATGCTTTGCTGTTGAACAATCCGCAGCCAAATAAGCAAGAAATTCTTAAGGGAATGTCCGGCAATATTTGCAGGTGTTCAGCATATCCGAATATTGTTAAATCGGTTGAAGAGGCCGCCCGTAAAATGAATAAATAATCTTGATAAAGTTGCTTAAACGCAGTCAATTTTAGGGCTGCTGTTCTCCCTTTTTTAAATACGAAAAATTGGTTCAGTTAATTGATTGTAATGAACTAAATGAATTTGATAACGGAGGCGTAATGTCCCGAAAAATTATAAAATCGAAATATAAACTATATGACGAAAATGTTGAGTTGCTCGCCGAAGTACCCGAAGAAAAATTGATACCGTTAAAACCGAATTCTGAACTAAAATATATTGGAAAAGGAATAAATAGGATTGACGGTTACGATAAAGTTAGCGGTACTGCAACATTTACGTTCGATAAAACTTTTCCCAATTTAGTACAAGCAAAAACATTACGCTGCCCTCATCCTCACGCGTCAATAAAACGAATAGATACTTCCAAAGCGAAAAAACTTAAGGGCGTTTTGGATATTTTAACCAAGGATAATACCGAAAAAATAAAATGGTATAGGAACGATACCTATTTATTCGATGAACATTTAAGATACCAGGGTGATGAAGTTGCATGTGTCGCCGCGGAAACAGAAAGTTTGGCCGATGAAGCTTTAAAACTAATTGAAGTCGAATACGATATTTTACCTTTCGTTTGCCACCCTATGGAAGCGATAAAAGAAAATGCGCCGAAATTATACGACTGGGGAAATATTGCAACCTGGGCTAATCCCTCTAATTATGTACGGGGCAGTTACGAAGATGGATTAAATGAAGCCGATATTAAATTAGAAGATAATTATTCTACTCAAGTCGCTGTGCATAATCCAACTGAAGTGCATTGCAGCGTTACAAATTGGGATGGAGACAAATTATATGTTTGGGACAGCACTCAGGCGATTTTCTCAGTTCGCAACTCTTTAGCGGATGCGTTAAACATTCCTCAAAGTAAAGTATGTGTAATTAAAAAATATATGGGCGGTGGATTCGGCGCTAAACTGGAAAGTGGGAAATATACTGTTATGGCTGCCTTGCTTGCAAAACGTTTGGGGCGACCAGTTAGAATAGTTTTGGATAGAAAAGAAATGAATTTAGCAGTTGGCAACCGTCCTGATTCTTTTCAAAAGGTATCTATAGGATCTAAAAAAAACGGGACTCTAACTGCTCTGGGATTAGAAATGTACGGATCTATGGGAGCACATCAGTCTGGCGCTGGATGTGCCTGGCCTATGCGCAGTTTATATAAATGCCCTAATATTAAAATTAATGAGTATTACGTGGCTACCAATGCCGGTCGTGCCAGACCATTTAGGGCACCTGGTCATGTACAGGGTGTTTTCGCCCTCGAATCTATGATGGATGAAATGGCAAATAAACTTGGAATGGACCCTATTGAATTCCGATTAAAAAACTATGCAGATTCGGAGCCTAATTGGAATATTCCTTGGACTAGTAAATTATTGAAAGAATGTTATGATAAAGGCGCGAAAGCAATTGGATGGAAAGAGAAAAGAAATCTTAATCATTTGGTGGGGAGGCGGAGACCCTCCGGCTTATGCGATTCTTAAATTAAATAGCGATGGCAGTCTTAATGTTTCTGCAGGAACTCAAGATTTAGGGACAGGAACATACACAATATTAGCTCAGGTTGCCGCTGAGGTTTTAGAAATACCATTAACAAAAATAAGTGTTAACATTGGGAATACAGACGAGCACCCTTTTGCGCCCTCGAGCGGTGGAAGTACTACAACTCCATCAATGACCCCTGCTGTATACGACGCCGCATTACAAATCCGTAAAAAATTGCTTTCCGCCGCTTCAGCAATACTGGAATTACTGGAAAAAGATCTTGTCTATTCTGAAGGCACAATTTCAGATGGAACCAACACTAAAAAGATTACCATCCAAGAAGTTATTGATAAAATGAATGTGAGAGAAATTGTTGCAGCTGGTGCGCGGAACGAAAATCCAAAAGGATACATGATAAACTCATTTGGGGCACAGTTTGCTGAAGTTGAAGTTGACACTGAAACCGGAAGAGTTACTGTATTAAAAATTGTAGCGGCGCATGATATTGGAAGAGTGATAAACAGAAAACTTTTGGAAAATCAGTTTCACGGCGGAATTATGCAGGGACTTAGTTACGCCTTATTGGAAGAACGCATTATGGATGAGTACACAGGCAAAGTACTTACGACCAACCTGCATTCCTATAAGATGCCAACCGTTATGGACTATCCTGAAATTGAAGTAATAACCGTCGGCGAGAGCGATAACATGATAAGCGCAGTTGGTGCAAAAGGTATTGGCGAACCTGCAATTATTCCTACAGCAGGCGCGATTGCAAATGCAATTTTTAACGCTACCGGATTAAGAATGAAGAGTTTGCCTATAACACCGGATAAAATTCTAAATGAAATATACAAGCTGTAAACACGGGATCTCTGAGAATTGTAAAACCAATTAATTGCTCGGGGTTACTTTATTAGTCGGAGTTTAATATGAAAAATTTTCAATACATAAATCCAACTTCCATTAAAGAAGCTAGCAATCTAATGATTTCATTTGGTGAAAGTGCTTTGTTATATGCCGGAGGTACAGATGCGCTCAGTTTACTAAAAAATGATATTTATACACATAGTAAAATAATTAACTTAAAAAAGATTGGAGGGTTGAATTCTATAACACATAATAAAACCAGTGGAATTAGAATAGGCTCTTTAACAACTATTTCCGAAATTGCGAAGGATGAAACAATTAAATCTGAATATAAAATACTTCACGAGGCCGCAAACGAAATAGCTTCGCCGCAACTAAGAAACATAGGAACGCTGGGTGGCAACTTATGCCAAAGTCCTCGATGCTGGTATTACAGGGAAGATTTCGACTGTATACGCAAAGGGGGTGGCGAATGTTACGCCTACGAAGGCAGGAACAAATTTCACTGCGTAGTTGGAGGAGGTCCTTGTTATATTGTTCATCCCTCGGATATGGCTGTTGCATTGCTCGCTTTAGACGCAAAAGTAATTATCTTTTCCGAAGTTGGTGAACGGACAATTCCAATTAATGAACTATATGTTCTTCCTTCAGAAAATTCCAGTCAGGAAACCATACTGAAACCAGGCGAGATAATAAAAGAAATTTTAGTAGCCCCTCCCGGACAGAACACGCGCAGTAGTTATATAAAATTTAAAGAACGAGGTGCTTGGGATTTTGCATCTGTTAGCGTTGGTTTGGTATTGGAGATAGTTGCAGCAAAGAGTATAATTGAAGGCAAGGCCGCATTCGGCGGGGTAGCCCCAAGACCCTGGACGGATGATAAATTTAACAAAAAATTAAGTGGACTGGCTTTAAATGAAACCTCAGTGAGTGAGGCGCTAAATTCTTTATTGAATGATTCTGAAACATTATCGGAAAACGCCTATAAATTACCTTTGGTAAAAAACCTTACAAAGAGATCGATTCTTAACTTAGCGTAAGGTTTTCAAAATTTTTATTCCACTTAATTGTTGTTTCTTGAATTTAATTTTAAAACACTAATTTTTGATTATATCTAACCGACTGCATTTCCGCGGCAATGCTTAGAGCTATTTCAATTGCCGAATCTCCTCCTATTTTAAGGCCGATTGGAGAATGGAGCATTGATAAGTCAACATCTTTTCCAAGCGATTCTTTTATATCATTAACAATTTTTGCCGCTTTACTATTTGATGCTATAACTCCAATGTATTTTACGCTTAATTTTCTGGATAAGATTTTTTGCAATATTCCAAAATCATACTTATGTCCATGAGTTAATATTACAACAAAACTATTCCCCTGGGGTTTAAACTCATCTGCGTATTCCAAGTAATCGGCATGAATAATATCATTAGGATACGGATTTTTTTCTCGAGTTGCGAAATCCTTTCGGTTATCTATTAGTATCGTGTAGTAGCCTATGTCGGCAATCAACTTGCATAATGCTTGTCCTACATGACCCCCTCCAAAAACATATAGGGTGGGCATTTTTCCAAAGACTTCATAATATATTTTTATCGAACCCTTACACATCATAGGAACAATTTCTTTTTCGCTGTTTAGTACCTCTTTATCGGCATCGAGCAAATAATCTTTAAACTCATTACAGCCGTTATTTAGCAAAACCATTGCATGTTCTTTTACTTTAACTTCTATAGCTCCGCCGCCTACAGTACCTATAGTTTCACCATTTGAAAGAACAATCATTTTAAATCCGGATTTCCCGGGCGATGAGCCCTTACTTTCAATTACGGTTGTTAGTACAAAAGGAGAATTTGATTCAATCAGTTGCGAGGCTTTGCCTAAAATATTCATAATATATAATCATTTTTAATGAGTGATAATTCTTGCACATAAAGATAATTTTATTGAATATATTTTGCTTATAAAATTTGTGTTGCAAGTTGAGTTAGTTCCAAATTAAAAGTGAATAATTTTTTGAAAAATATCTATTTTTGGAATTACAAAACACCACAAAATTAATTATAATCCGATCGATATTGATAATAAATTACACCTATTAATTTACAGAGAAATATATTATATGAATTCTATTTTCCCATCCTCAAATGAGATTATTGCAGCTCACAAAAGAATAGAATCATTTATTCATAAAACCCCAATTTTAACTTCCCGTTCAATTGATGCAATTACCGGGACAAAATTATTTTTTAAATGCGAAAACTTTCAAAAGGTGGGTGCTTTTAAAATGCGGGGAGCGTCCAACGCTATTCTCAGCTTAAGTGAGCAGGAATTGAACAAAGGAGTTGCCACACATTCAAGCGGTAATCATGCTGCGGCAATAGCATTAGCTGCTAAGTTAAAGGGTGTTAAAGCATTTATTGTAATGCCCAATAGCGCGCCCGAAATTAAAAAAGCAGCTGTAAAAGAATACGAAGGGGAAATTATATATTCGGAATCAACTTTAACATCAAGAGAGGCGGAGCTCGAAAAAGTTCTTAATCGCACAGGCGCCGTGTTTATTCATCCTTTCAACAACAATCATGTTATCGAGGGTCAAGCCACATGTGCAAAAGAAGTGTTTGATGAGCTGAATTTTTTGAATTTTATTATTGCCCCTGTGGGGGGCGGAGGATTATTGAGCGGAACTTGTCTCTCCGCAAAATATTTTTCTCCTCACACAAAAGTAATAGGCGCAGAACCCGCGGGAGCTGATGATGCGTTTAAATCCATTCGTGACTCGAAAGTATATCCCTCTGTAAATCCCAATACAATTGCCGATGGTCTGCTAACTTCATTGAGCGATAAAACTTATAATATTATCAAACAGCATGTGGAATCAATTTTAACTGTTGAAGATAATTTGATTATTGAAGCGATGAAACTTATTTGGGAACGTATGAAAATAATAGTTGAACCTTCCGGTGCAGTGCCCCTTGCCGTTGTTTTAAAACATAGAGAGCTTTTTGCAGGACAAAACATATGTTTGATAATTTCAGGTGGAAATATTGATCTAAAAAAACTGCCATGGTAGCGAACAATATTTTATAAATGGTTTAATATTCCAATTAATTTTCGATAATTTCATATATTTCTCAGGTATTATTAACAATTGTAGGCAAAATGATTAATTCTAGAATTTTAATTGCCGACGACGATCAAACTCTGTGTTATCTATTAAAAGAAGAGCTTGTCAGCGAAGGTTATGTAGTTGATATTGTATTTGATGGTAAATTTGCGATTGAAAACCTAAAAAGTAAAACTTACGATGTGCTACTGCTAGATCTGGAAATGACTGAAGTTCATGGCGAAGAAGTTCTAGCATACGCAAACGAACACCACCCAAGCGTTCAAGTAATTATCTTAACCGCAAAAACAGATGTGCGAACCGCTATAGACTGTATTAAAAACGGTGCATACGATTTTATTCCGAAGCCTTATGAGTTTGGTCAATTAGTCGTGGTTATTGACCGTGCTTTAGAACATAAAGATCTTGTGGTTAAAAATAAAATCTTGTCTTCTAAAGTTGATAAGTTTGCGCCTCATTCGATAATAGGAGAAAGTAAGGCCATAAGGGAAGTAATCAGCCTGGCCGAAAGAGCCGCGAAATCGGATTCTAATATTTTGCTCGAAGGAGAAACTGGAACCGGCAAAGAATTGTTTGCGGAGTTCATACATAAAAACTCGAATAGAAATAAAAAGCCTCTTGTGGCAATAAACTGTGCGTCACTGCCCGATCAGCTGATGGAAAGTGAATTATTTGGTTATGAAAAGGGCGCATTTACAGACGCAAAAACAGCAAAACAGGGATTGGTTGAAATTGCAAGCGGTGGAACACTATTTTTGGATGAAATCGGGGAACTCAGTTTAACACTTCAACCAAAACTACTTCGGTTTCTAGAAAAAGGTGAATTTCGAAGAGTAGGCGGAATAACAAATTTAAATTCTGATGTTCGAGTAATTGGCGCGACAAATAAAAACTTAATGGAAGAAGCCGAGAATAAAACGTTTAGACGAGACCTTTTGTTTAGATTGAATGTTATTACACTTACTATTCCTCCTTGCAGAGACAGAGGCAAAGACGTATTATTGTTAGCAAATTATTTTTTGCAAAAAAACTCGCCCATTCGAAGTCTTAAAACTTTATCTACAGAAGCTGAAAATGCATTGATAAATTATGCCTGGCCGGGCAACGTTCGCGAATTGGCTCATACAATTGAGCGAGCCTTAATTTTCTCTGACGGTGAAACGATAAAAGTAAAAGATCTTAATTTACCGCGGGGGAGTATGACAACTTCTGACGGGATTTATGATGAACATGGACGCATCCTAAATCTAGATTACATTGAAAAAGCACATATCAGCAGAGTTTTAGACGAGTTTGAATGGAATAGGGAATTGACGGCTAAAGCTCTGGGAATTGCTCAAAAAACACTGTATTCAAAAATTAAAAAATACGATCTAAAATAAAATGCCTTCAGCAATGCAGAATCCGGTGAACTTTTTTTCTAAGAGCAGTCTTAGTCTTTTCGATTCCTTAAATATCCCTTTGGCAATTGCCGATAAAAACAAAGAATTGATTTGGCACACAAAAGTATTTGCTTCAATGATCGAGGGGAATATTTTAGGTGTAAAAATAGATCAATTATTTGATCTGGATACAGCAAGATTAGATAGTGACGATGTGATAGTTGAAGAAAATTTATTTTGGGAAGTTCGGATAATTAGTACGAAGGAAAAACATGATAAAATAGGTTACATTATTTATTTGGAGGAGAATAAACAAACCTCCGACAAACTAAGCAGAAGAGTTAAATCGATAAAAAACTTTGCCCACGATCTGAATAACATTTTAACAAGTATTTCCAATAGCGCATCTTTTCTAAAATCAAATTATGAAAAAGGAGAGTATCCTAAACATTTGCTAGACACCCTAGAAATAAATTCTCAAAGAGCGGCCGATATCATTCAACAAGTATTATCGGAAAACACTTCAAGGGAATCTATTAAAAAGAAAGTAGACCTAAGGCAGCTTCTCGAGGAACTTGAAAATTCACTTCAGAACATTGTTAGAAGCGATATTAATATTAAAATGAATATTGACAATGATTTGAGTTTCATCACTTCCAATTATTCAGATATTTACAGAGTCCTATTAAATTTAAGTATAAACTCTTCCGAAGCAATTAGACGAAAAGGTACAATTTCTATTTCCGCATCAAATATAAACTCAAACTCATTGCCCGCTAACTACAACAAATCTATTAAACAGTACGTGAAAATCACTGTTAAAGATAATGGCTCAGGTATTCGTAAAAAACACATCCATAAAGTATTTAATCCCGAGTTTTCCACAAAAATAAGAAACAGAGAATCGGGACTTGGATTAAATATTGTAAAAAGTATAATTACCGATCACAATGGATACATCGAAGTTAAAAGCAAATGGCTGTTGGGCACAGAATTCGTTATTTATTTACCTGCAAGAGATATGTTCCAAAAAAGCGAACTCACTGCCAATAACGAAAAAATCATTCTTATAGCTGACGATGAGGAAACTATTTTGGAGTTATTAACAGATTTACTTGAATCTTATAATTACAAAGTAATTAAGACACGAAACGGTTTGGAAGTACTAAATATTTTACAAACAGAAACCGAAATAGATTTAATGATTATCGATCGGAAAATGCCGGCTATGAATGGAATAGAATGTATACGAAAACTTAGAGTCTTAAATTATAAAAATCCGATAATTCTAACATCCGGTTCACAATCAATATTAAATGATGATGCCATATCTGAACTTTCTGTAAACAGAATAATGACAAAACCTTACGACTTCAAGGAATTACTAGAAGAGATTAAAATATTACTGAATTAATTATTCCTCCGATTTATCCAGATCAACCATTTTTAAATTATTAACATAATCTGTAATTACAGGTTTTTTGATTTGATTAAATTTTTCCAGTACTCTAATTATATCCTTAGTGGCATTGTCAATAAACATTATCCGTTTTTGTATTACTTCCTTCCTTAGCTCTTCACGGCCCAATTCACGTGTTATTGCAGCGGTAGATAGGTTTATAAGAGTTAACGGCTGTTTAATTTCGTGATTGGCAGTAATTACCGTTGCTGCAAAAGTTTTAATTTTTTCCACTTCTATCAATACTTTGTTAGATTCGCTAAATCGCAGAGCAGAGTTAACTCGAGCGATTAATTCCGCCCTATTATAAGGTTTTTTAATATAATCGAAGGCACCTACTGATAGTCCCTTTTTAATATCTTCAATATCCGTGAGCGCTGTAACAAGAATAACGGGGATAGACTTTGTTTTTTCATTGGATACAAGTTTTTCGCATGCCTCGAATCCCGACATACCGGGCATCATTACATCGAGCAAAACTAAATCCGGATTGTCATCTTCTGCTTTTTGCAGACAAGTAGGCCCGTCGTAAGCACTTATAGTTTCAAATCCTTCTCTTTTTAGTCTATCTTCAAGAATAAAAACATTATCCGGTTGATCGTCTACGATTAGAATTTTTTTCATACTGGTTTTCTATTGTTATTGATAATGGCTTGTTTAACTTTTAATTGAATTGTTGTATTTTCAACCGGTTTTGTTATTAAATCATCAAAGCCGGTTTGTTCAATAATATGTTTATCATCAAGCATTGCGTGAGCGGTTAAAGCGAATACTTTAAGATATTTTAAAGATTCGCTGGCTCTTATTTTTTTTATAGTCTCAAAACCGTCCATTTCTGGCATCATAATATCAAGCAGAATTAAATCAGGCTTAATTTCTTCCAACTTAGCCAAACATTCTATCCCGTTGTTTGCATAATGCAGATTGTAACCAAGATTGGTAAGAATTTCACCTACTGTATATAAAGTATCTTTATCATCGTCTACTAATAAGATCTGGGGCAAAAGAGTTTTCGAACTTTCGTCGGGAATTAAAGATTGATTTACTGTTAGTAATGAATCGGGAGTGTTAATTTTTTTATTTTTTCTATCAGAAGATATCAAAAATTCTTTTTCGTTGTGAAATGGTATTTCTTCAGATATTGCCTCACTAATTAGCAACGTAAATGTTGAGCCTACTCCCTCTAAACTATTTACGCCAATAGAAGCGTTTAATATTTCAGCATATCTTGCGCAGATAGCCAATCCTAAACCCGCCCCACTGTATTTTCTGCTATTTCCCGATTCAACTTGGCTAAATTCATTGAAAATTTTCTGTTGATTAGTTTCAGAAATTCCAATTCCCGTATCAATAATACTAAACTTAACATCCCTGGCATCTACTTTTTCGACATTCATAGTCACAGAACCAATATCTGTAAATTTAGCAGCGTTACTGATCAAATTAAGTAGAATGTGTTCGACTTTAGTTTTATCCGTATTAAGAAGTAGATTTTTTGAACTGTTAATTTTAATTGTAAACGGCAGTTGTTTCTCGCTAAATAAAATTTCGGAACTTAAATATATTTCTGTTAAAAATTCGGAGGGCAAAAAGTTTTGTTTATTTACATCGTATTTCCCAGCTTCAATTTTTGAAAACTCTAAAATATTGTTAATCATCCCGAGCAGTTTTTTGCTGTTTCTTAATACAATTTTTACTCGATCTTTAGTTTTTTGAAGAGATGCTGGATCTTTTTCAGTTAGTTCACTTAATCCAATAATAGAATTGAGAGGAGTTTTTAATTCGTGCGACATACTTGCCAGAAACTGCGACTTAACGTGAGATAATTCAACAGCTTTTCTTTTTTCCTCTTCCAGTTCTGAAGCCTTTTCTTTCAATTGTGAGTGCAGCTTAACAAGTTCCTCGTTATGTCCACTAATTTGTATGTTTTGTTTATGATATTCCTCATTCAATTGTTTCAGTTCATCAACAAGTTTAGAAAGTTTCTGATATGATAACGAATTGTTCAACCCTATTGCCAATTGTTCTTTAATTTTCTCCAAAAACTCTCTTGGTGAAATAATTGGAATTGTTTCACTTACTAATTCAATAAGTCCTAAAAATTTGTCGCCGAAAATTATCGGTACAATAACCAAATACCTTATTTCAATTTCAAGAATTGCGCTGCGAATAACTGGCATATTTTCTTCAAATTTCATTTCAACGGATTCACGTTGTTCAATTACGCTTTTGTACAGTCCGGTGTTTTCAATATCAACATTGTAATTCTTATCCAGCCCGATGCTGCAGAGTACACTCAAATCGTCTTCCTGTTGCAAATAGATGGCACCAAATTTAAAATTAACTGATTCCAGAATTTTTACTAGAACCGAATGTGATAAATCTTTCAAAGTAATGTTCTGGTTAAGTATAACAATAAATTCGGCATATTGTTTTTCCAGTTTTTCTTTGTTGTTAATTTCAGAAATCATTTGATTGAATGTAACGCCTAAATTTCCTATTTCGTCTTTAGAAATGATCGGGACATGATAATCCAGATTCCCCTGGCGATTAATTGTAGTGGCTTCGGTTAATAGGGAAATTTGTTTTCTGAATTTTGCTGTAAAAACAAGAGCAAATATCATTGCCAGTACAATTCCGGTCAATATTATTACTGGAATTATAATTTTCATTGTATCAGTAAAATAATACAACTCTGAATAAAGCGAGAAAACTAAAAAACTAAATTTGGATGTAGATGTTAAAATGTTTTTAGGCTGATATTTTACTGCAACAAAATCGGCCCCGCTGGTGGAAGAATTTATAATATCGAAATTATTTAAATATTTCAGCTTATTTTGTGAATTTATCATGTTTGCCACATAATTGCTGTTTTCATTTGAATTCGAGTAATTATAGGGCAAATTGTCTATCATAAGAGCTACATCGGCTCTAATTTTTTTTGAAGCTTCATTAAGAAATTTTTCATCGATAACTATAGCGTAATAAATTGTGGCGCCTTCCCAATTCTTAAAGAATTGTACAATCAAGTGCGGGTTATCGTCTACAAAATCCTTAAAAGTATTAAAACGTCTGTTTATTATTATCCCTGTTTTAATTGCAATAATTTTTACCTGATTTTCTTCACCTATAGAAAAAATTAAATCAACACTTGTACTGTCTATATTAATAGGTTCTATTTTGTTTTTATTTAGGTAATACTTCTGAAAATCTTCATTGGTTTTATCGATACTGGATTCCAGAAAAAAAACAAAATCGTTGGTGCTATTAATAATATTTTTAGTGTTTCTGGATTCTAGGATTGCATTTGTAGTGGAATAATATACTAAGGAAGATACTCCTGAAACGATTACTACAACAAGAAAAGTGATGAGAGTAATACGAACATTAATTTTCATTGTCTTCTGTTTGTAAAACTTTCCGGACAGTAATTATTAAATCATCTAGATCATAAGGTTTACTGATAAAATTGTTCGCACCTAATTTTGCCGAATCTATTGCACTCTGGACGTCGGCATAAGCGGTTAGAACAATTACTTTAACTTTTATCCCCATTTCTTTTAAAGAGTTTAAAACATAAAAACCGTCCTTCTCTGGCATTTTCAGATCTAATAAAATTAAATCTAATTGATTATTTTCTATAAAACTGATAGCCTTGTCGGCCGAATTTACTGCTGTTGCATTAAACCCGATTTCGTTTAATTCTTCGGATAATACAGTACAAAGATTTATATCATCATCGACTATTAGAATCGAGTGCATTATTATTCTTCTTTCTCTTTCTTCATTGTATTCGATTTATGGGATTCAATTTCCTTCTCTGTTTCTTCAATAGTTTTTCTAATCAAATTTTCATTTTTCTTCAGTTCAATCCTTTCTTTAAGTGTGGGAAGAATATTTGTTTTTATTAGTATTATTATTTCCCTTTTTTCCAAAGTCTCACTATTGTAACCTGTTAGGTACCGAATACCAAAAACCCACCATGGCAAATCTTTAAGAAAAGGAATTCCACGTCTTTCAGAAACTTCGTTGTTAACAAATAAACCACCGATTATTGTTTCTTCGCCGTCAAGCATCAGGACTTCAGTAGTAGCATTAGTTTTTTGAATTGTGGTGCTAATTTGTCCTGGAGTGCCGCTGCTTCGCTCAACCATCAGTTTAAGTAATATATAATTTATTCCATCCTCGGTGTAAATGTAAGGCGTAACTTCAATTATGGTTCCAGTTGAAAAGAACTTGTCGATTAAATTTCCCGAAAAATCTCTTTCCTTTATAGAAATGTCCTCTCCTATTTGTATTCTTCCTTTCATTTTATTTCTTACCGAAATAGAAGGCCTTGCAATAATTTCTCCAAGATTCTGATTTTCAAAAAACTTAAAAGCTGCAGTTGCGTTGCCTTTAAAACTTCCCAAATCAAATTCTGTCTTATTCTCTATTGTAAAATCAGGTGTTTCAACCACCTGACCTGTTGCTCCCTGCGATTGTTGTTGTTGATCGGCAGCACTCATAAAAGTTTTCAATTTCGGACCAAAAGATAATCCCGCTTGAGAAAGCAGATAATCCCAGTTTATTCCCTGTTCACGCGAATCTCTTGTATTAGCTTCAAAAAATATTGCTGAAATTTCAACTTCACGCGATTCAACTGAAGCATAAATATCTTCTTTAAGATTTGAGTTTGATGTAGCCGGACTTTTTATAATTATAGCGCTTTCCTGTTCATCGTAAACCAAATTCTTCATTTGAGTAATAATATTCAAAACTCTTTTGTAAGGCATTTTATCAATTTGAATTCCGATGGGTTCATTAACTGAAGCTGTTGAAACAATTGTTTTTCCGGTAAGTTTAACACTCACTTGGCTCAATACTTCAACTGCCTGCGCAAAAGGTATATTTTCAGAAAGAGTTACAATTTCTTCAGGATTAACATAACCACTCAACTTTTCCTGCAAGTTTTTCTGCGCAAAAAGAGTTAACATGCTGGTTAAAGTAAAGATTATTAAAAATACCTTTTTCATTTTATTCACTCGATTTTTTTTCTTTTTCAAGAGTTAGTTTAACTTTCTCTATTATACCGCCTTTATTCAGGATAAAATGCACTTCGTTCTTTTGATAATCAATTTCAGTCAAGTATCCTAAATAAACTTTATCACCTTCCCAGAGCAGATATGTATTGCCTCGAGAATCCGCAATAAATGCTCCATCCGGTATTAGAGCTAAAAGTTGGGCAGACTGCACGTCTGGCAAATTATCAATATTCGGCGGTATTTCATTGCGTATTAGGGGATAAAATACATCGTACAAAGCATTTGGTTTTAAATTATTTTCCACCATCGCGGAAGAAGTAAATCGATCGGAATCGGAAAAATATATTTGAAGCATCAGTTTAAAAGAAACCTTATAACCAGCTACTCCATCGTCATCCACACTTACAATATTATCTATACTACAGTCCGTAACTTTTTTTAGTTCTCGGCTTTGTTCAATAGCGTAAATTAGGTAAAACAATTCGTTAAAATAAGCCGTCCCTGTTATGTTATATTTATAATAATAGAAGTTCGGGTCCTTACCAATTTCAATGTATTCTATATTTACAAAAGATTTTGGATCGAAAGAGAAAGATATTCTGTTCACAAAATCATAAAGACTGGACTGATCTAAATTTGAAGGTATATTATATTTGCGCAATGCCAAAATAGAATCGAGCTCAGCGACTCTTTTTTTTAGCATGTTTAGTTGTTCCATTAATTTTTCAGTATCCACCGAATTGATACTCAAATCATTAATTTGTTTTTCTTTTTTATCAATTTTTCCTTTTTGATAAACGAAAATAAAAATGCCGCCCGCACCGAGTATAAGCACAAAAATTATAATAAGGGCAATGGTATTTTTTAGTTTTCTATCCATTATTTATTCGGATTATTGGCGTGAAAAATATTGATAGAAAAAGAAAAAGCGTTTTTTTCTCTCAATGGTTCATACAGAACATTATTTATAATAGAAGCATCATTATCGCGGGCAAATTCAGTTAACGAACTGCGCGATAATGAAAATCCCTTAAGTAAAATTTCATTATTTTGTGTTGTTTCCAAATGAGTTATCCAGAAATTTCTTCTCCTTTCAACAAAATTGGAAATTTTCTCAATAGTTGTTCCCCAAATTTCTGTTCCGACCGTTGCAGAATCCAAAATAGCTTGTGTATTATCGAAATTAGCTATCCTATTTGTTAACGGCGCTATTTGATTTATTATTTCCTCATTCTTTTTTTGTAAAGCTTCTAATCTCGCTATTTCCGCATCATGCTTGCTAATTGTACTAAAATTTTTCAATACCATAAACGTAACAAAAAAAGTGGCAACAAATAAAAGAGCAAGCATCAGATAACTATGCCAGCCAAATTGAAGAAATTTTTGGTTATCCAGAATATACTTCGGCAGTATATTGATCCCCTGAATATTATCTTCCTTTTCGCGAATAAATTCGTAGGCAGCCGCAATTGGAATTGAAAAAGAGGATAAATTCTCCAACACATCTTGCTTTAGCTGGGAAACATCGAAGTTTTCAAATTTAAGCTCAACAACGTTCGCTTCCGGAAAAGTACCATAGAACGACAAAACAAGATTCTCTGATCGATCATCACCGCATAGTACAACATTATCCAGCCTTGGAATTCCACCGTTTTCCATTTCGAGTAGAATTTTGGAAAAATATACATCGTAAGTGTGAAGGTTATGTGTCCCGATATCGAGAGTTGTCCCAATATGTTTAAGTTTTTGTCCTTCAAGAAAAATAAGTTTACTGGATTCTTTTCCGATATGGATTATCAAAGTATAATCTTCAGGAAAAAATTTTGTAGAACGCGAAACATAATTGGCAAGTGCTATTTCGGCATTTTTTATTGTTTCAATTTTATAATATCTTCTTCGGTGATAGCCGGCCAACTGATTTACAATATTTACACATGGAACCGAAGATTCCAAAAAAGTGCAGAGATAAGATTTGTCATCAAGTTCAACAAAATCAATACTGTCTTTATTAACAAATATTCCTTTTGTTTTTTCAATATCTTTAATAATCAGATCTAACTGTTTATTCCTATCCTTTAACTTTTCTCCCTCATAAACATGGAAGTTAACACTGGGATCAGTAGTAACGGGAATAAAGCTGCTTCTGCTCAATTTAAATTCGTTTAATTCTCTCGAAAGTATTCCGACATCCGAATTGTCTGTATCGGCCCCAACTGGGCTATTATCTTCAAGACTTTCAAAACTTATATCACCACCTAAAGTATCAATACCTAGGTCTTGAATTTTATCGGGCGATCCAGATGGAGAAGAGATTGTAGTGCTAAAAACTTTTAAAACACGTGGTAAGTCCTTTTCCAAGGAAACAACAGCAATTTTAGTTTCGTTGCCTTCTGTGTATACACTTATCAACGGTTTCATTTTAAATTAAACCCCTCTCATAATCTGGAGCATTCTGGTTTTATTATTGGCGTAAGAAAGGGCATTTTCCTGCGTAATTTTCCTTTGTTGATATAATCGCAGCAAATCTTGTTCCATTGTAATCATTCCTTGCGGACCGCCTTGAACAATCATCATATAAATTTCACTTGTATTATTATTCTTGATAGCTGCTCTTACGCTGGGGGTAACAATCAGAACTTCTTTGGCTAGCACTCTTTTACCGTCTGTACTGGGCACTAATTTTTGCGAAACTATAGTAATAAGCACATCGGCGAGCCTGTTTCGAACTCTTTCCTGCTCAACTGGGTTAACTTCTGCGATAATTCTATCGATAGATTCAGTAGCAGATGAGGTATGAAGTGTAGAAAATACCTTATGACCGGTATCTGTTACCTCTAATGCAGCCATAATTGTATCAGGATCGCGCATTTCACCTATGACAATTATATCCGGATCCTGCCTTAATCCCTGAATTACACCTTCTTTAAAGGAAAGCACATCACGTCCGACTTCTCGGTGTCGAACTATAGAAGAATTTGATACATGAACATACTCGATTGGTGCCGCAATGATGACAATATGGCAGGGATCTACTTTGTTGTGCATGTCAATTATAGAATCCAATGTAGTGGATTTACCTGATCCAGTAATTCCTGTAACTAACGACAAACCAAATTTGATATAATTGTGGCTCATCATTTTTACAGCATTAGGATGAAATTCAAGAGATTCAATAGGACGTGTTGTTGCTGAAATTGCGCGCATGTTTAAAGCGAGTGAATCTAGATCAAAATATGCGTCAGCTCTAAATCGTACATTTTTCTTTACTTTTTCGTGAAAAAATGTATAACTGAAATCCAGATTTCTGCTTACAAGTAAATGCCTGTGTTGATTTTGATTTAACAAAGTTATTATCAAAGTTGAAGCTTCGTCAGTAGTTAAAACCGGCAAATCCTCCACACGATTCTTTACACCGTGAATCCTAAACCACACATAACCATTTGTACCATACCCGCCAATTTCTACGTCGGAGGCATTTCGTTCAATCATTAAAGTTAGAATATGATTTGTCAATTTAAAAAGGATCAATTTATCGTCGCTAGACAAATCTTTTATTTTTTCAACAACAAAATTAACCCTTTCCGGCCCTAATATAGTTTGAGGAATCTGGCTGGTAAATCTAGTTAATATCTCTTTGGCTTTATCAATCATTTCGCACTTAAAATAATATGAAAGGGATTATTTGAATTTATTAAAAAAAAACACTAATTGACATAAATATTCTACTCCTCAACTGTACCTGCCAAAACTTCCTGAATTGTGGTTAAACCTTGTTTCACTTTTTCGAAACCGGATTCCCTAAGATTAAGAGTCCCATCTTTTTTTGCCTGTTTACGAATTTTTTCCTCGTCAACTTCAGCGCCTGACCTAACAATCATTTCTCGAATTTCATTTGTAAATAGTAAAGCTTCGTGTATTGCCATTCTTCCTTTAAAACCTGAATTGTTGCAAAGTTCGCACCCAACAGATTCGTATATTTCATAATTTTTCCACTCTTCAACTTCAAGTCCTGCTTTTTTTAATAATTCAGGATCAATATTAGTGATTTTTCTTTTACACTTTTCACATAGTTTCCTAATCAGCCTTTGAGCAACAATTATATTAATGGCATAAGCTATTAGAAACGGCTCAACACCCATTTTATAAAGTCGGGAAACCGCACTTGGAGCGTCGTTAGTATGGAGTGTAGAAAACGTTAAATGTCCTGTGTTTGCTAGTTTAACAGCAGTTTCAGCGGTTTCTTTATCGCGCATCTCGCCTACCAAAACAATATCAGGATCGTGTCGTAATATTGCTCGTATAGCTTGTTCAAAATTCATTCTATGACCAATTTTGAGCTGACGCGCTCCTTCAATAACATACTCTACAGGATCTTCAACTGTTAGAACATTTTTTGTCGGGTCTATTACTTGATATAACGCTGCAATAAGAGTCGTACTTTTACCACTTCCCGTAGGTCCAGTTAAAATTATCATTCCCTGTGGTTTATTAATTGATTTCTCAAAAGCCTGCCTTGCATATCCTACCAAACCAAGTTTACCAAGATCTTTAATAACTTTCCTATCATCAAGAATTCGTATTACTATAGATTCAAATTTATTTCTTAGTTCAGTTCCAACCATTGGCAGAACAGAAACTCTGTACCTTATAATGTGTCTATCAATTTCTCTCTGTATAAATCCATCCTGGGCTCTTTCCCTTTCGAATCTATCCAATCCTTTCGCTCTATCCTTAACAACAGACATTACCGCTTCGGGTAAAGTACCATCCTGAGTATGCCAGAGCATTAATTTGCCGTCTACTCTAAAATGTATTTCTGTTTTTTTGTTGGATCTGGGAATAAAATGAATATCGCTGGCACCTTTACGCACTCCTTCAACTAAAGCCGCTTCAACAAGATTTACAAGAGCGCTTTTATTAATTTCAGCGTCCAGTTCTTCTTCATCAACTGAAATTTCGTCTCTTTCAACTGAAATTTCTTCGTCTGCCTCTTCTATCATTTTCAGAAATTCATTTTCGGGAGGCGCAATTATTTGAATGAGTTTATCGTAATCCCTTTTACGCAGATAATTTATTTCATATTTTTTCGCATTTAACGTGTATGCAATTTTTGTTAAAGCCCTGTCGGTAGGATCTACTGCGGCAAGCACAAGTTTATCTCTGAACTTGTCGTACTGAAACGGAATAACATGATGTTCAATTAGCATCAGTTTAATCTCGTCCCCTTTAGCGGACATAAGTTTTCTTATCTCTTCTATTCTTTCGTCGGATAAATCTTTTATGCTTACATTTAACTCCTTAAACGCATAAAGAACAGAAACTTCTCTAAAGATTGTATCATGATCAAAATTGAACTCCTGTACAAGTATTTGAGCAAGATTTCTTTTTAATTTCGCCTGATCCTCATTTTTAATTAGAAGAGCCTCTTCTAATATTTTAGTATCGATAATGCCCTTTTTAAGCAACAAATATCCAATTTTATCGGTCATTTCTAATTGAGAATCTAGCATGCAATCGCCTTTAATTATTTAATAAATGGTGATTTTGGACTTACAGTCGCCGTTTCGGCTGAGACCAAAGTCAAAAGAATCATAACAATCATTATCACCATTGCAATTCCTACTTGTATCATTTCAATAATGTTTTTTAATCTAAAAACAGTCTCGCTTTCGTAATAATTTGCGAGCTGAAGAGCGGTATTTTTAATAGTACCAGTCTCTTCTCCTGAGTGAAATCGGGAGATAGCCGTTTCTGTAAAAACACCCGAGGCTTCAAAAGATTCGGTTATTCCCGCCCCTTTTTTAATCATCATGGGGATTGCAATATTTTTAATTTGTTTTTCAAAATAAGAATTGTCCGTTGCTTCCGCGGCTATTCTAATTGGTTCAATACTTTCTGCCGAACCGCTGTACAATGTGTAAAATACTCTGCAAAAGACTTCAATATTTGTTTTATGAACAAGACTTCCCATAATAGGAACTTTCATAATCATCTTATCGAAAAATAATCGCCCATTTTTAGTGCTGAAGAAACGAATTAATACGATAATCGGAATTACGACCATAGCTGTAAACAGCCAAACATTATCCAAAAGCAAATCACTTATCTTAAGAGTAAATGCAGTCATAGGCGGTAATTCTATGTTAAATTTAACAAATAATTTAGCTGTTTCAGGAAAAATATACGCAACATAAAAAACTACAGCAAGGAACAAAACAAACATAGTTATCATAGGAGTTATTAAAGCACTTCGTAAATCTTTTTTGAATTGCATTCTCCTTTCAAGAAACTTGGCCGTGGCTCTATAAATTTCGGTCATATTACCGCTCTTTGCGGCTAATCCTAACATATATGCGGTAAATTTACCGAAAATAGTTTGATAACGTAAGAAAACTGTTTCGCTGTCGCCCCCTTTTTTTAACTCGTTGTTTATTTGTTTTAATGTCTCTTTAAGTGTTTTATTTTCGATGTCGTTAACAAGAAGAGTCATAATTTCGCTGTAAGGGAGTTTTTGTTCCAACAGCTCGGCGCTAATTTTTACAAACGACAATATCTCCTGCTGAGGGGGTTTAGGGTTCCATTCAAAAAGAAATTTATTAACAGAAATTACCTGATAACCGAGTTTAGTAAGCGCCTTAACAACTTCGTCTTTTGTAAATGCGCGCTGTTCTCCTTTAATAGGAGCGTCTGATCCGCGCCTTATTTTATAAATAAAAGTAGATTTTTTGTCTATGGAATGTAATTTGAACTGGTTTTTCGCGAGCAGAGCTAAAATCTTTTTTTTACCTTCACCGTAAGATTCGGCGCTAAGCGTTCCGGTAATTGTTTGTCCATTAGGTTTTAGAGCACTGAATCGTAATTCTACCATAATGTTATCACCTGATAATGAAAAAAGGCTGATAAAAGAAAAATCCTATTATCAGCCTTAAAGATATAAAATATTATGCCAAAACTAAATATTACTATTCTGCAACCGCTATAGTTGACGTTACGGTCGTTGGCGTAACGGCAGTAGAGACAGTCCAGGTGTAATTGGTTCCGGCAAGTGGTGTCCCAGTAATAACAATGTTTGTAGCATCGGTAATAGTTACTGTATAAGTTCCATTAGCTGTAGTAGCTAAGTTAGCAGGAATTGTCCAACCCGTAAATGCGTTTCCTCCACCACCCATAGCAACTGGTTTTCTGAAATATTGTTGAGCCATAGCTCCCAAATTTGTACAGTCTGATACAATTGCGTCTTTTGATGATTCTTCAGACTGAGCAGTAAATACGTTAATACCAACAACCACGGCTATACCAACAATGATAACGCCTAATACGATAAGTAATAATTGCTGTTGACCCATGACTAACTCCTTTAATTGATTTTAAGATATTTTATTTAATAGAAAAATAAAGTGAAAATTTTAATTTAATGGTTGAACCAAATAAGTGTTGGGTGGAGATGGAATTGTAATTTTAACCTTTACACTATCAGTTCCGGTAACAACTTCGTTTCCTGTTCCAAGAACAACTACTTCAGCAGCTGTTTGAGTAATAATTTTGTATGACCCATTTGCAGTTGTTCTTAATTCGTTTGGAATTTGCCAATTAGTAAAACTTTGTCCGCCTCCTCCATAAGTTGTTGGTTTTAAAAAATATTGTTGAGCCATTGCCGCCAAGTTAATACACTCATTTATTAAATTGTGTCTCTTTTGATCTACAGCATTCTCTCTAAACAAACTTATTCCAACCACAAGAGCTACAGCAACCAGTATTATTCCTAGTACTATAAGTAAAAGTTGTTGCTGACCCATTTGAAACCTATAGTTTTAAATTCTTGATTCTATTAAACAACTATTAAGCCAAGCCATTATTCTTTCGTTTCAATCTAAAAATAAGGAAGTAGATATTTAAATGCACTAAAATAATTACATTTTTACCTGTAACATTTACATTGTGATTCAGAGCAAGGTAATTATTACTTGGGAAAACTGATTTGTTTTGTTTATAGGCTTAATTCGAAGATTATTCGTTTTATAAAACAAAAAAAGCCCGCCCTTTAAATTAAGAACGAGCTCATTTATAACAAATTTTATAAGAATACTATCGGATTTTAATATGCAATTCTTTTAACTGTGTTTCATCAACAAAGGAGGGAGCTTCATCCATTAAAGACATTCCGCTGGCTGTTTTAGGAAATGCTATCACTTCACGAATTGAATTTTCGCCAGCAAATAGCATTGCAAGTCTATCGAGTCCAAAAGCAATTCCACCGTGAGGTGGGGCGCCGTATTTGAAAGCATTCATTAGAAACCCGAATTTCTGTTCGGCCTCTTCCTGAGTGATTCCAAGTGTTTTAAACATAAGGGCCTGTAATTTAGCATCGTGAATTCTTATACTTCCACCGGCAATTTCATTACCGTCTAGTACAAGGTCGTAAGCACGGGCTCTAACCTTTCCGGGATCAGAAGACAACAGATCAACCTCTTCTAAGTAAGGGGAGGTAAACGGATGGTGCATAGCGTAGTATCTTTGAGATTCTTCATCCCACTCTAATAATGGAAAATCAGTAACCCATAATAATTTGGGGTCACTATTCTTCGTAATTAAATCCATTCTTTTTCCAATTTCCAAACGGAGATTTCCCATTATGGAAAGAGCTTTAAGTTTGGGTCCTGAAAGAATAAGTAGAAGGTCGCCAGCTTCCGCTTTTAATGATTCCTGAAGATCAGCTTTCTCTTTATCGGTTAAAAATTTTGCGATTGGAGCTTCCAGACCATCTTCTTTAACACGCATCCATATTAAACCGCCGGCGCCTAATTTTTTCACATAGTCTGTAAGCACATCAAGTTGATTCCTTGTATAACTACCGCAACCTTTTGCGTTTAGTCCTGTAATAACGCCTTTTTCAGCCAAAATATCTTTGAACACTTTAAATTCGGTTTGAACGAATGTTTCGTTAAGAGTTGTCATTTCAAGATCGAATCGAAGATCGGGTTTATCGCTGCCGTATTTTTCCATCGCTTCATTAAATGTTAAACGGGGAATTGGAGTTTGAAGGTCGTAATCTTTCACCTCTTTCAGCAATTGTTTCATCAAGCCTTCCATAATCTCAAAAACATCTTCTGTGTCAACAAAGGACATTTCTAAATCTATCTGCGTAAACTCCGGCTGACGGTCAGCTCTAAGATCCTCGTCTCTAAAACATTTTACAATCTGAAAATATCTATCGAATCCCGCCACCATAAGCAACTGTTTATATTGTTGCGGAGACTGTGGGAGTGCATAAAACCTTCCTTTGTGAGTCCTACTGGGAACAAGAAAATCTCTGGCCCCTTCAGGAGTACTTTTCATTAAAACCGGAGTTTCAATTTCAACAAATGAGTTGGCGTCAAAATATTTTCTAACCGATTGATACATTTTATGACGCAGAATCATATTGTCCTGCATTTCTTTTCTGCGTAAATCAAGATATCTGTATTTTAGACGAACATCCTCATTTACTTCCACACCATCCTTAATTTGGAAAGGGGGAGTAAGCGATTTATTTAGCACTACGACTCTCTCCACCATTACATCAACATATCCGGTTGTAATACCAGAATTTTCAGTACCTTCCGGTCTTCTGCGAACTTTACCCTCAATAGAGATAACAAATTCACTTCTTAAATCTTTACCAATTTCGTGCGCAGTTTCATTGAAGGATGGTTCAAAAACTATTTGTGTAATTCCATGCCGATCCCGAATATCAATAAATATAACTCCGCCAAGATCTCTTCTAGTGTCGACCCAGCCATTTAGTACAACTTGTTGACCGATATTCTCTTCTTTCAACTCACCACAAGTATGAGTTCTTCTGTTAAACTTCATATACCTTTATTCTCTTATTTAAATTCGAGGCGCAAAATAACAATAAAGACTTTCCAATACAAAACAATGTTATATGCAAACCTACTTTTATTTCACATTGAAGCAATTAACTAATGGTTTTATACCAAATACTGCATACTTTCAAAAAAAAGGTCAAGTCTCCAAACTCTCATATAAATACAAATACTGGCTTGATGTTAAATGACGCATCATCAATTCGTCAAATAGTTTAACTAAACTACTTATATTAGTCTTGCACGGTATAACGAACCCAATAAATCTAATTTCGTTTTTTGATGGAAAAATTGAATCAACTCCACATGAATTGGTAAACTTATGGAATATTTCTGAGGAGATTTATATTACCTATTTCCCCCGCTACAACCAAAGTATCGTTTTCCCTAATAATATATTCTGAGCTTGGAATTGCTTTTATTGCACTGCTGTTAGCGGTTGAAGTTTTTATCGATAATACATCAATTCCATATTTTGCACGAATATTAAGCTCTCTTATCGATTTATTTAGAAATGAGCCGGGTGGTTTAATTTCGGCTATCGAATATCCTTCGAGAAACTGAATAGTTTTTTCCGCATCATGCATGTTAATACTGCTTGCAAGATTTGATGTTATTTCTCTGCGTTCAATTTCTTTTTGATAAGCGTCCTGAATTTCTTTTCTCCAGATCATACCAATAATTTTTTGTCTGTCGATGGCGACCACAGGCAATCCTTCAAGATCGTATTTAGCAATTTTATCGAGAGCCGTTTTACAATTATCATCAACGGTCACGCATTCATAACGGTGACTTGCAAGATCGTTTGCAATTAACAAATTACTTAAGGATTCTTTTTCGAAAAGGTAATCTTTAATATCATACATTGAAATCATACCAACAACAATCCCATGATTATCAACAACCGGATAATCAATAGCTTTTCCTTGAATAACATTATTTACAATTTTGCTGAAATTGTCAGATACATTTATACTGTCGAAACTACTGTTATATACTTCCTTTACAAAAATGGATTCCATTACATTAGTTTCTGTACCTTCTTTAAGATTTATATTACGAAGCAATAGTTTAAGCGTGTAAATAGATTCTCTGGAAAGCTTAGAGGAAAGAATTGTACTAATGATACATGTAATCATCAGAGGCAGTATTATTCGATAATCGTTAGTCAGCTCAAACACAATAATAATAGCGGTAATCGGTGCACGTGTAGTGCCGGCAACTAGTCCTCCCATAGCAACGAGCGCATATGCGCCAGGTCCGGCAGTGTATCCGGGAAACAATGTATTTACAAAGTATCCGAAAAACGCTCCAAGCGTAGCTCCCATAAACAGAGATGGAGCAAATATACCGCCAGATCCCCCCGTGCCCAATGTTAATGAAGTTGCAAGTATTTTTACGAATAACAAAGCAAGGGCGGCCTGCCAAAGCATATTGCCTTGTAAAGCATTATTTATTGAATCGTAGCCAACGCCCATAATTTCCGGGAATAACAAGGCTATAATTCCAATACCTACACCTCCTACAACAGGTTTAAAATATTCGGGAAATTTGAACTTGTTGTCGAAAAAATCTTCGGAGAAATAAAGTGTTTTTATAAATAGAAATGAGACAAGTCCCGCCAACGCACCAAGTATAAAGTACAATATCATCTCGTAAGGTGAAGCATATGAATACTTAGGGACTACAAATGTTGATAAATTGCCCTCGAAAGTATGAGAAATAACAGTAGCCATAACCGATGAAATGACTATAGGCGAAAATTGGGCCACAGCAAAATCCATCAGTATTATCTCTACGGCAAATAAGGCACCGGCAATTGGAGCGTTGAATGCGGCCGCTATGCCCGCAGCAGCACCGCACCCGACTAATGTTTTTAACCGTTTACTGGGTATCCTGAAAAACTGTCCCACTGTAGATCCAATACTGGAACCTATTTGAATAATAGGTCCTTCCCGCCCTACTGATCCGCCTGTACCTATTGTTATTGCGGAGGCTAGAGCTTTAATTAAAGCTACCCTTGGGCGTATCTTTCCACCTTTAAGCAAAATAGCCTGCATAACTTCAGGCACACCATGTCCTTTTGCCTCTGGGGCGAAAAAGTATATTAAAGGTCCTACGATCAATCCGCCCAGTATTGGAATTAGCAGTTTCACATACCAAGGTGAGTTAATAATATTATCCAGAAGAGTGCCGTCGCCGGGGAATGATAATAGTGAAATCTCCTCAATCATAAAACGAATTGCGATAGCGGCAAACCCCGCCAGAACTCCTATAATTATTGCTACTATAATTAGAAAAGTATGTTCCGTTAGTTTAGCTTTTTCAACGAACAAATATATTCTGTCCGACAAAGTGTTATAAAGTTTTTTTAAAGTCGCCATTATATTTTTCCGGATGCAACATTAAACAAGTTTATTTTTTTTTGATTATAAACACCATAACTACAGCAATTCTAACGTTCTACTATAGCTTTTAACACTTGACCAAGTCAAAACCCATTCATTCAAAAACAGGAAACCCAATTTTTTATATTCAAATATCCTTCCAGGATTTTTTGATCCAGGTCAGGAAGGAATTTTTCTTCTCTTGAAAATAACACAATTTATATTTTCTTTATGTAATAGTTTTTATAGCGGGAATATATTAAATCTTTTCATTTTGATTTAAGTGACTCTGCTTATAATCAAATAAATAATTCAACTTACGTATCAACTGAATTCTGAAACTGTGTGTTCATAATTTTGTATACTACCGGAGAAACAATAAAAATAATATTTTTACATCTATAAATTATTACGGAAATTAGAAGTGACAAAAAAAATTTCGCTCCTCATAATATTTGTGATAGTATGCAATTCCAACACATATGCCAACAATACCAGGTTCGATTCTCTAATTACGGCAGGAATAGATCAGATATACAATATAAAATTAAGCGAAGCTAAAACTACATTCGGGCTTGTTATAAAAGAATTTCCCAAACAACCCGCGGGATATTTTTTTGATACAATGATATTATGGTGGAAAATTCTACTCGATTTCTCCAATGAAAAATATGACGATCAGTTTATAGATAGACTGGAGTATGTAATAGATTTTTGCGATGATATTCTTGATAAAGACCCTAAAAATGTTGACGCTCTTTTTTTTAAGGGCGGCTCTCTGGGTTTTAGAGGCAGATTGTATGCCTATCGCGAAAACTGGTTCGATGCCGCCTTAGACGGCAAAGATGCTTTACCCCTTGTATACAGCGCCTATTCTGCTGATCCTAAAAACATTGATGTTCAATTAGGATTTGGGATATATAACTATTACGCCTCTGTAATTCCGGAAAAATTCCCAGCGGTAAAACCTTTCATGGTATTCTTCCCAAAAGGGGATAAAGAGAAGGGATTAAAACAACTGGACTATGTTTCAAGGGATGGCAAATATGCTAAAATCGAATCACTTTATTTTCTGGCAACTTCTTATTTCAGTATAGAGAATAATTATGATAAAGCGATGGATTATACGCTGAAACTTACGTCTCAGTATCCAGATAATCCAAAATTTCAGAGTTTATTGGGACGTATATGGATTCGTACTAACAGCTACAAAACCGCGGCGCCAATATTTAGGGAAATATTTAAAAGAAGTAATGCTGGAATGCCCGGTTACAACGATGTTGCAAAACGGGAGGCCGTTTATTATTTAGGAGCATATTATGATGAGATAAGTAAATACGATTCAGCAAAGTATTATTTTGAAATCTGCGAAACTGCATCCAATAAACTTGACGAAGACGAGGAATCCGGATTTTTAATTAATGCCGGTTTGTATTTAGGTAAAATTTACGCTCGTTTTGGTGATACTAAAAAAGCCATTAAAAAATTTGAACAAGTCCTTGATTACAGAGAATATAATGAATCTTATTCTAAAGCAAAAAAAGAATTAGCTCGAATTAAAGATCAACACTAAATCTGAGTAGTAATACCAAACCTGTGCATCGCGCCAATCGAGCCCAATGAGCTGAAAGAATAATCAATGTTATAACCATTTGTAATTATACCTAGTCCCAAATTGAATCCGGCTAAGCCTGCGGTAGTGCCCACTTTCAATTCTTTTCGTTTCTCATTGTCGTAGCCTAATCTAAGTCGAATTACATTGCTTAATCTGAATTCTCCTCCAGCCGTAATGTTGCTGAACCTTTCAGAAAAACCACCCTCGTCCTGGTTCAATTTATTAAATGCAAAAAAGAATTCGAACGGCATATGTTGTAATTTTTTTGAAAACCCTATCTGGACATTAAGCGGCAAATCTTCCCGTGCACTGAAATAAGTTTTAATTTGCGAACCTAAATTCTGTATTGATATCCCGAAATTCCAGCCCTGTTCCAGCCATAAATACTGCATTCCTAAATCCACGGCCATACCGGTAGAGTAATACTCCTCAATACCCGAATAAATAAATTTAACATTTGCGCCATAGTGGAAATTTTCATCCAAAGCGCCTCCGTACCCAACTAAAATGGCAATTTCAGAAGCATTAAATTCACCCAATCTTTCTCCCAACTCGTTGGATTTGGTAAAACTTCCGTAATTGATATATTGAATGCCGGCTGCAAATCTGCCAATACTTTCAAAATTTTGCGAATACGCTATGCTCGCCGAATTAATATCAACAAGGTGTTTAAAGTATGAAAGAGAAATTGGATTTTCTTCTAAGGATACAATTCCGGCAGGATTATAAAACACAACATTCGGGTCATCTGTGTTAGCAACATAACTTCCGGCTAACGCAGCAGCGCGCGGACTTGGGTCTAATCTCAGAAAATCGTATGTATTTTGGGCAATTGCCGAATGCGTAATCGTAATAATCAAAAAAACCGCTATAAGTATCCTTTGCATAAATTCCTCATTTTAATTGACGATTTTACTTATGTTCGATATATTATGCAAGTCATAAATATAACCCGTTTTAATATATTTAATTTTATTAAAGTCTATGTATAAGACCAGGAACAATTTGAACGTAATATATGTTATAATAATTCGTTAATAAAACCATTTATTTAATATAACACAAATGAGGAAAGATTAAAGGAAATTTTATGAATACGATGAAAACAACCCTTCTCATGGCTTTTATGATGATACTTTTTATTGTCGTCGGATCCCTGCTCGGTGGACAAACAGGGATGATGATTGCCTTCATATTTGCACTCGCGCTCAATTTCGGCTCTTATTGGTTTTCCGATAAAATTGTACTTTCAATGTACAAAGCGCGTAAGGTCTCACGAGAAGACGCTCCTAAACTATATAATACAGTTGAAAATTTAGCTTCCAACGCATTGCTTCCGATGCCTAAAGTATACATAATCGAGAATCCCACACCTAACGCATTTGCTACAGGCAGGAATCCCCAAAATGGAGCTGTAGCAGTTACAACCGGAATATTAAAAATGTTATCGCAAGATGAATTGGAAGGTGTAATAGCACATGAATTGTCGCATATAAAAAACAGAGATATTTTAGTAAGTACAATTGCCGCGACTCTTGTTGGAACCATTACACTTATCGCTCGTATGGCTGGATGGGCAGCTATGTTCGGTGGAAGAGATGAGAAAGACGGAAACATATTTGCTGATTTGGCGCTAATGATTTTAGCCCCTTTGGTGGCTGTATTAATTCAACTGGCAATATCACGTTCGCGTGAGTATGGTGCTGATTCCGGCGGTGCTGAAATTTCAGGAAAACCCCTGGCTCTTGCTTCGGCACTTGCCAAATTATCTGCGGGCAACGCTCAAATTCCGATGAGAAACGCAGAAACGGCTACAGCGCATATGTTTATTGTAAATCCATTATCCGGTAAAGCTTTAGCGCGTTTATTTTCAACCCATCCTTCTTCTGAAGAAAGAATTAAACGACTCCAGGAAATTGCCGGAGGTAGAAGATAAAGAATATAAGAGCCGCATTCACGGCTCTTTCTTTTTCAACTCAATTGATTTTTATCCCTTTCTATAGTTATGTTTGAAATATTCTATAATCATTTAAGATGAGTTTTGATAAATTTTCGAACTATTTTATTATTTGTGATGCTTTTCAACATGGTTTCGGTTGCACAAACCAAAACGAATATTGAAATAATTAATAGCCTTATAGATTCTTCAATCACCGACATCAGCAAAGATTTTGTCTTTGAAGACGTTGTTTATTACCTTCAATTTAACGGCGCGCCTGAACATTCTATTTTAAAAAATCAGGCTCTCTATTCTTTAAGTAAAAAGGTGAACGTTACCGACAATAAAACGAAAAGCATTAAATCATTATTTTATACTGTCAAAAACATTTCCACAATTTATCTTGATCCATATAAAGACGGATTATTTGGCAGCTATAAAATGGAAAGGCAGATCTCGCTTTTAGGTAATTTTTTAATTTACGAAAACGATGCTGTTGTTAAAGGGGATGAATTCCTTAAAACCTATCGGGACACTATAGATTATGATCGAGTGAAGGAATATGAATCAATTTCTTTTTCTTTTACACATGGTAGAATTCCCGATGAACCGTTTTTTGCTTCACTTTTAGAACCCGCCATAGCAGTTGCGTCAATTGCCGCAACTGTAATACTTTTCTTTACTGTACGCAGCAATTAGTTATTAGAATCAACAAGTTATTTTAATTTTCTTTTTAGTTGGACCATCAATGCGCCCGCCGCGGCAATTATCATTCCAACGCCCTCTATCAGAGTAATTTCTTCTCCTAAAAATATCCAGGCTAATAATGCAATTTGTATGAGCATTGTCCCGTTTATAATGCTTGATTCCATAGCTGTTAACGACTGAAGCGTTTTATTCCACATAGTAAAAGCGAACGCTGTGTTAATTACTGCCATCCACAATAAGAGCATCCAATTTGTAAAGCTTATAGAAGGAAAGCCGTGGAGTGAAATTCCTATGGTTAATAATATTGCCGAACCTATGGTCATACTAATAGTTGTAATCACAATAGGAGAATGTTTCATATTACGATTAATATCCCTCCCCAATACAGAGGATGCCGCATTAAAAAGCACGCCAAGCGACATCACAATAATTCCTAATGTTCTGCTCCCTTCCAAAGAAGTGGGTGAAAAAAAAATCAAAATACCAGTTATAAACAATAGAGAGCCGAACCATTGCTGCTTGGTGGGAATTTCATTTATTAAAAATATTCCCATAATCGCCACTACAATCGGGGTAAAATTTAGCATGAGACTAACGGTTACCGAGGGTAAAAGCGATAATCCCAAAAACATGGTTCCTTGTGTTAGGGCAATAAAAATTATTCCGTATAAAATTAGTTTCCGCCAATCCGATCCGCTTAGTGATCTAATTTGGGACTTGTTTTCATTCTTTAATAACATCGGAAGAAGACATAAAGCAGCGATAAAATAGCGAAGTCCGGCAAATACAAGAGGTGGAATCTCGCTTAATCCCAGCTTTATTATAACAAATGAGGAAGACCATAGAAGCGTAACAAATAACGCCTGCAAAATTGGTTTTATTCGGTGCTCGGGAGAATGGTGCATATAAAAATGTTCAGCAATTATTTAGAAATGAGTTCGGAAAAGATAACAAATTTTTATTCAGAGTAGCAAAAATGTGTTCTTTAATTTATTCCCAAGTGTTTTGGAATAAAACCACCCCGGAATTTAAATCCGGGGCCAGGGTAAGTTTTAATTAGTAAATCTCACTTTTAATTTTAATGTGGTTTCATCATCAGCTTTTACAGGAACTCTAATTTGAATGTTCTGCGAATCCTTTTCAGAGAAATCAAAATTAGAAGATATAACCTTCCAACCCGATCCAAGATATTTTTCCACATCAACCACTACATTCTCTTTTTTTCTGTTTTTTAGAGTAACCTCCCAAACTTTTTCAAATACTTTGTCAGTTATTTTATTGTTTTCAGTTTGTTTGTCCTCTACAACAATATCAAAAGCATCTCCGATTTTAAGTTTTACCTTTTCTTTAATCGGCGTATGGTCTATTAAATCTTCGCCAACAAATTCCACTGATTCGCCGTCATGTTTATAAACACGCACTTTGCCTTTGGGCATAGGAACTCCTAATCCATCGTCAGAGCTGTTTATGAACTCTACAACCACACTAACTTTTCCTTGAATTGTTCCGCCGTAATTATTAAAACTTTTGTAATAAAATTTTTTGCCGGCTTTAACATTATTAGATTCGAACAAAGATATTTGTTTTGTTTCATTATTTGCCAATGTTGTAGGACGTTTTAAATTATAAATATGATATTCGAAAAAACTTTTTTCTGCAAATTGTTCATCGGCTTCAATTGACATAGTTTTAGCCCTTCTTAAACCATTCATATAAACAGTGGGCTGCTCTTGAATCATATTAATGTCTCCGGCTATCAATTTCAGTTTGGCGTCTTTATAGGTCGTACCCGATTGATTTTCGACACTAACCCAGGAATTTAGATCCAATGCTGTATCATCTTTATTAAGCAGAGCTACATATTCAGCATGCCAGTTCATTCCGTTCGTCTGATAAGTTACTTCAACATCCTGATTTCCCGTTTTGGGAGAACTAACGGTCCACACAAGAGTAGGCTTAGTTTTTAATCCTTCTGGCAAGGATTCAACAGAAAAGCGATATTCGTTTATATTAGGAATCATCAATAATCCGCCTTCGTTTTTTTGTAAAACTACCTGAGCTCCGTAAGAGGAGAGAAGTTTGCCTTCAATTAATTCCCCGTTTTTCCCCAAAAGCTGAACATTTTTGTCTATATATTTCTGCAAGATTTTGTCCACACTAACAAGATCATATTGATAGTTCTGCTCCAAAACGGCTCCTTCAAGTTTAATGTGAACACTTGTCGGGTCGATAAACTGAGCGACATCAGTTAACGAAATAGTGGACTCTCCGTTTTTAATACTGAAAGTTCTAACATCTTTGATTACTCCCAAATTCTGGTTGTAAACAGTAACAGCTAGTTTTTTCTGCTCATCTCCGGCATTAACATTTTGGATTGATAATAACGCAAATAGAAACAATAACAATGCTTTAATTTTCATATCCACTCCAATTTATATTTAACATTAAATTTAACTTTTATACCCCTGTAATTCCTAATTGTTCTGCATAAAATTTTTCATTGCCGCAAAGTTTTATAAAAGTTAATTCCTTAACTACAAACATTTTTTTTGCCCTGAAAATTAATCTGCTTAGCTTAGTAAACTAATTTTCGTTCGATTTGTCAAATTCAACGAAAACACTTAGAAGTTTACTTATTTAGAGGATAGAATGACAGACTCGATGTTAAAAAAATACCCATTTATAGACTATATCGCCATAACAATTGGCGCCGCTTTTATGGCTATAGGGATAGGAGTTTTTTTGGTGGACGCCAAAGTTGTTCCTGGAGGAGTTACCGGATTGGCAATGGCAATACACTATTTATCGGACAACACTTTTCCAATTGGTGTTTTGATTTGGATTTTTAATGTCCCTTTATTTATTTGGGGTACGAAAGTACTAGGCAAACAATTCGGCGCCAAAACATTTTACGGTTTTACAATGAGTTCAATTTTTATTGATCTTTTCCGTGGAGATATTCCTGGATTGGAAAAAATAAGATTGCAGGATACACAAACAATAAAAGATCTTTTGAATAATGACTTTTTATTTCTAATACTAATTGGCGCTGTACTGCTTGGTATAGGTTTGGGAATAATATTCAAATTCCGCGGTACAACCGCCGGCTCGGATATTGTGGCCGCTATTATGCGAACAAAATTCGGTATCAAACCCGGCACAGCAATTATGCTTATAGATTTTATTGTAATTTCATTGGCAGGATTTATTATTGAGATAAAAGATCTTGCTGATGCCAGACCGGCATTTTCGTTAACCCTATATGCTTTCTTTTTACTTTTTATCTCAGCGAGAATAATTGACGCTATTATTGACGGTTTCGACTATGCGAGAGTAGTTTATGTTATATCTGACAAGCACGAATTGATAGCACAAAAAATTATGACCGGTATGAGCCGCGGCGCAACTGCTATTAAAACTCGCGGATTGTACCGCAATGTTGAACGTGAAATGATTATGACTATTATTTCTATAAGAGAACTCGGCTTGTTAACAGATCAAATAAAAGAAATCGATCCGGATGCATTTGTTATTATAAACAATGTTCACGAAGTATTAGGCGAAGGTTTCAGAAGAAGAATTTAAATAAACAGTCACCCTTTATTTAACTAAAGGGTGACTTTCTGTTTTTTTAATCCCAATCAAGGTATTTGTCATCCCCCAGTAATTCATCAATTCTTCTGCGGATTATTGTACTTTTGTTTTTTTGTCTGATATTTAACTTTTCTTTCAACTCCTGTAATCTTTTTTCCAATTCTTTTACTTCGTTTTCCCTTAGCCCTTCTTTCAAATCAAAAAGTTTGTTCAGACTTTTTTCTAAATCGTTCTTAATTTTTTCTTTTTCACCTGCTTTGCTTTTTTTATACTTTATTGCCAGAGACTCTACCAAAATTTCATTTTCAATAACATCTTTTTCGTTTTGTCTCATCTGTTTCTCAGAACGATGAAGCGCTGGAAACTTCATATTTCTATAATAGTATTCTCTGAGAAAATCGTGGTACCTGTTTTTATTGTTTTCTTTAATTATTTTTAACTGAGCTTTTACAGGTTCAGATATATTTTTAAGATATTCGTTTTCTTCCTTTTCGCTCAACTGCATCGACGGATATAGAGGCGCAGCTGGTTCGGCGATTTCTGGAAAATCAGGTATATCCTGAGAATACACCGCTTTACAAAGCAGTACAAATAAAATTAATACAAAAGATTTTGAAAATGATTTCATCATACACCTCTTATTTTATTAAACTTTATAATGGACGTCTATCCGTTTCTTTAATCAGCTTTTCGATGTCATTGCGTATTGACTTAACATGAACAGACCAAACATCGCCGGTTCGTTTATATAACATATACTGCTCTAATTTTTCATCCTCAATTATGGATAATCCCGTCTCAATTTGGTTAATCTGTGAGGATATAGTTTCAGCTTCCCAATCGAGCAATTCGTTGCTGATTGTTTTAACGGAATTCGGCTTTTCGGAAAGCAGCAGTATTACAATTGAGGCGATCATTATTAAGGAAACGAATGCTATTTTTGAGAAATTAACTCCAGACCCATTATTATCACCAGTATAGATTAAATTAAAAAATGACCCGCCAAATTTTCTTTTACCCTTTCGGGTAGCCGCTGTAAGCATTTTTTCAAATGCTGGATCATCAATATCGTGTAAAGTTTCGGAGTCATATATTTTCAACAATTCTTTGGTCTCTTCAAATATTCGACGTAGTTGCGGATTACTCTCCATTTGATCGTCCCAAAATTTAATTTTTTCGGGTTTCAGATCACCGTCAATATAAAGCCATATTTCAGTCTCAAATTGTTTAGCTAACATCGAATTTTCAGATTGCATTTTTTTCTCTTAATATTTTTTTTAACTTTTTTACAGCATAATTCATGTGACTTAAAACAGTATTAAGCGGCTGGTCGGTAGCTTCGGCAATTTCTTTGAAAGACATACCGCTATGCTGTCTTAACAAAAAAACGTGCTGTTGTTTTTCCGATAGAGTTTCTATCGATTCAATAATAATATTTTTTAGTTCCTCCGTTTCAATATTATATTGTAAACTTTCACTGCCGGGCTCATTATCTTGTTCATCAGTATATTTAATAATCGCCCTAACTTTATTTTTACGATACGAGTCCATAGCAATATTATGAGCTATCGAAAACAGCCAGGAGGAGAACTTGTTTTGTTCCTTATATTTAGGAATAGCTTTCCATGCTTTAATTAGAGTGTCCTGCAGTAAGTCTTCAGCGGCAACTCTACTGCCGCTCATCCGCACCAAATATGTATAAAGTTGTTTTCTGTAGTTCTTAACCAATAAACCGAATGCCGAGCTATCGCCTTGTTTACACCTAAGAATTAATTGATTTTCCAACAAGTTTTCCATAATCATTTGGTTTATATATCTGTAAACGCGTGGAATTTTAATTTATTGTATAATAAAAAAACAAAGAGGGAAATCACGTCTCTATTACTGGTTCCTTCCGGATTATAGATTAGTAAAAGTTATTTTTCGAAATTTATCTTATCAGTCTAAGTGCTTCTTTTTTGCTGAGGTTCGATAATTCATTTGCAGTTACAAACTTGAGTACTGCGGCTGGATCAGTTTTTGAGTATTCGCGCAATGACCATCCTATAGCTTTCCGGATAAAAAATTCTTCTGATTTGCTGAGATGTTTTATATTGTTGAAAAGAATTCCTGTATCAGTTTTCGATTTATATTTTAGCTGAAATAATAGTGAAGTCCGTTGAAGCCAGATATTGTTGGATTCCAACCAGAGTTGTGATTTAGGAATAATAAGCTTTGAATGTTTTTTGAAATGTCCACCAACAAGATTTGAAGCTATAAAATCAACTGTATCCCACCATGATTTATTCGTAATCATAAATTCAAATAAATCTATAAAATCTTCTTCCAAATGATTTAATTGTTTATGGGTAAGCCTCATTGCATAGTACTGAAATTCCCTTTGCGGTAAAGCCCAAAACATTTTAACAATTTTATTCAGTTGATTTACCGGTGGAAGGTTTTCCTTTTTTAAATACGATTTGCAAAGTTCGTCGCGCTCAGGTGTTTTAATACCATAAAACTCGAACAAATCTTTCATGTATTTTTTCATGGGCAATGCATTGCGGGGATTTGCATGCGCCTTAAACAACTCTGTAATTTCGGAAACATAATTATTGGCAAAATTCATTTCAGTCCTCAATTAGCACAATAAAATTACAGGAAATGAATAAGAAATAAAATGCCTCTTAGTATTTTTGAAAATATTTAAGAGGCACAGAAACGTTTCAAAACTAAGAAAATTTATATTTTTTTTCTCTTCAAATAATTATTCACATACTGAGCGGTCTCTCTGCCTTCGTTAATCGCCCAAACTACAAGAGATTGCCCTCTTCTCATATCTCCTGCAGCAAACACTCCATCAATAGTAGTCATGCGCGAATCGTCTGTTTTAACATTGCCGCGTTCATCAAACTGAACACCTAATTCGTTGAGCATTCCATTTTTATCAGGCCCAAGAAATCCCATTGCAAGTAAAACAAGTTCCGTATCTACTTCGAAATCTGAGCCGGGTATTTCCGTCATTGGCTGCCTGCCAGTAACTAAATCTTTTTCGCCGAACTCCAAACGAACCGCGTGAAGCTTTTTTACTTTTCCTTTTTCGCCGCTAAATTTTTTTGTCATTATCCCATATTCACGTTTACACCCTTCATCGTGAGATGTGGAGGTTCGTTCTATAAACGCCCATTGAGGCCATGGATTATCATCAGATCTTTCTTTTGGGGGCATTTTTAAAAGTTCGAAATTCAGTACCGATTTGGCACCCTGTCTATTGGCTGTACCGATACAATCGGATCCAGTATCGCCACCGCCTAAAACGACAACGTTTTTATTTTTCGCGGATATTTTACTACCGTTAAAATCAGCTCCTAAATTTTCACGGTTTTGCTGCGTTAGATATTCCATTGCCAAATAAATGCCATTCAGCTCCCGTCCTTCAACATTTAATTCACGGGCGTTTTCAGCTCCGCCTGCCAGTACAACAGCGTCATAATCTTCCAATAATGTAGATGCTTGAATATCTTTACCTATAAATGTATTTACTTTGAACTCTACGCCTTCTTCTTTCATTAATTTTACACGGCGATCCACTATTTTCTTATCCAGTTTAAAATTCGGAATACCTAACATTAATAAACCACCGACATACTCATTTTTTTCGAACACCGTTACATTGTGCCCTGCTTTATTTAGCTGATCAGCGCAAGCCAAGCCGGAAGGGCCAGATCCAACAATGGCAACTTTATTTTCGGTTCGTTTTACGGGAACAAAGGGCTTTATCCACCCCTCTTTAAATGCCCTTTCTATAATGGCTAATTCAATATTTTTAATTGTAACCGCTGGCTTATTGATAGCCAGAACACAGGAATTTTCGCAAGGAGCGGGACAGATTCTCCCCGTAAATTCAGGAAAATTATTTGTTTTACTCAAGCGCTCGAATGCGGCTTTCCAATCGTTTTTATAAACAAGGTCATTCCAATCGGGAATTATATTACTTACAGGACATCCGAACTGGCAGAAGGGAACTCCGCAATCCATGCATCTGGCGCCTTGTTGTTGAAGTTCTTTTTCTTCCGGCAAATTTATAAATTCACCCCAGTGTTTCACTCGGTTTTCAGGGGGTTCTTTTTTGTAATCTGCCCTATTAAATTTTTTGAATCCTGTTATGTCACCCATATTTATCTCTGCTTTTTATTCTTTTATTAATTCGTTCGTTTCAATAAGGCTTCTGCTGTTTTCATCGGTGCCCATTTCATCAAGCACTCGTTTATAATCTTTAGGAAATACTTTTATAAATTTACTCCTCTGATCCTTCCAATTATCCAAAACATACTTTGCTAGTGTACTTCGAGTATAATTATGATGATTCTTTATTAAAGTTAAAAGTTCGGACTGATCTTTCACTTCCACATTCACAAGATCCACCATTTCGGGATTATATGTTTTAGCAAATGTTTTATCATTATCCCACACATAAGCAATTCCTCCGCTCATTCCTGCGGCAAAATTTCTTCCTGTTTTACCCAAAACAACAACTCGACCGCCTGTCATATATTCACAGCCGTGATCGCCAACACCTTCAACTACTGCAACAGCTCCACTGTTACGAACTGCAAATCTCTCACCCGCCTGACCGCGGATATACATTTCTCCGCTTATTGCCCCATAGAGAACAACATTACCAACAATTATATTTTGTTCGGGTATAATCTTAGACTTTTCCATTGGAACAATAACTATTTTACCGCCCGATAAACCTTTGCCCACATAATCGTTAGCGTCTCCTTCCAAATAAAAAGTAATCCCTTTTGCAAGAAAGGCACCGAAACTTTGACCGGCTGTGCCTTCAAAATCTATCTGTATTGTATCTTCAGGTAGTCCGTTTAATCCATAAAGTTTTGCTATTTTCCCGCTTAATGTTGTTCCAACTGTTCTGTCAGTATTGTTAATTAACCTAGCAAACCTTACCGGAGTTTTTTTAGTTATTCCTTTATTACAAGCCTCAATTAAAGATGTATCCACCCATTTATGTGTTTTATGAATTTGTTTTTCCATATTATAAATAGGCACTTTTACCGGTACATCCGGACGATGAAGTATATTGGTTAAATCCAGATACTTTGCCTTCCAATGGTCAACTGTATCAACTTGCTCCAACATATCCGATTTACCTATAAGGTCGTTAAACTTTCTTATACCCATCTTGGCCATTATTTCTCGGACATCTTCAGCAATAAAAGTGAAAAAGTTTATTACATGTTCCGGTTTTCCTTTAAATAACTTTCTTAATTCCGGATCTTGTGTAGCAACTCCTACCGAGCAGGTATTTAAGTGGCACTTCCTGAGCATTACGCATCCCATTGAAATCAATGCCGAAGTTGCAAAACCAAATTCGTCGGCTCCCAGCATACCAGCAATTACAACGTCTCTCCCAGTTTTTAACTGTCCGTCAACCTGCACTCTAATACGTCTTCGTAAATCATTCATAACCAAAACCTGCTGTGTTTCAGCTATGCCAAGTTCCATTGGTAAACCGGCGTGCTTAATTGAAGTTTGCGGAGAAGCGCCAGTGCCTCCTTCATATCCACTAATTACCAAATGGTCTGCTTTGCCTTTAGATACACCCGCAGCAATTGTTCCAACTCCCGCTTCAGAAACTAATTTAACGCTTATGTCCGCCGACGGATTTGATTTTTTTAAATCATGTATAAGTTGAGCTAAATCTTCTATTGAATAAATATCATGATGTGGTGGAGGGGAAATCAATCCAACACCTGGAGTTGTATAACGCGTTTTTGCAATTTCTTTGCTCACTTTATATCCGGGTAATTGCCCTCCTTCACCGGGTTTGGCTCCTTGTGCCATTTTAATTTGTATTTGATCGGCATTTACGAGGTATTCTATAGTAACGCCGAAACGGCCTTGTGCAACTTGTTTAATTCTGCTTCGCCTGCTTTTTCCATCTGGATCAAGCACAAATCTTTCGGGATCTTCGCCGCCTTCTCCAGTATTAGAAAACCCCCCTAGTTCGTTCATAGCAATAGCCAAACTTTCGTGTGCTTCTTTGGAAATTGAACCGTAACTCATTGCTCCTGTTGCAAAACGTTTAGCAATTTCGGAGGCAGGTTCAACTTCTTCAATGGGCACTGTTTTACGTTCCTTAAATTGAAGAAGCGAACGAATGGTTGCGTAATTTTCTATCGGATCATTTACCTGCAGAGCGTATTTTTTATAAAGATTATAATCGCCCGATCTTACGGCATGCTGCAGTAAAGCAATGGTAGAAGGATTCCATTGATGGTATTCGCTGCCTTTGCGCCATGCGTAAAATCCTCCTTCATCAAGCATTTCCGACACTTGATATTCATCGGCAAACGCAGATTCGTGACGCATTTGGACTTCCTTGCAAATCACATTCAGTCCAACTCCGCCAATCGGCGAGTATGTTGAGGTAAAATATTTATCAATCACTTCTTCATTAATTCCAATAGCTTCAAATATTTGAGCTCCGCAATAAGATTGGATAGTAGAAATACCCATTTTAGAAATTATTTTATAAAGTCCCTTTGTTATAGCTTTTAAATAATTCTTTTCGGCTGTACGGTAATCCAGATTTTCACTTAGCTGATTCCTATTAACAAGATCCTCAATGGTTTCAAATACAAGATATGGATTAATGGCATTGGCTCCGTAACCTATCAATACGGCGAAATGATGCATTTCTCTCGCTTCGCCGGTTTCAATAATAATACTAACTTTTGTTCGCGTTCCTTTTCTAATAAGATGATGATGCAGTCCGGAACAAGCTAATAACGAAGGGACCGGAGCATATTCCTTATCAACATATCTATCGGAAAGCACAATTATTGTATTACCATCTGAAATTGCTTTATCAGCAGCTACAAAGATTGAGTCCAGCGAATCGGCAATTTTTTCGCCCTTATTAAAAAGCATCGATAAAGTTTTAGTCTTTAATTTGTCTTTGTCCAGTCTTTTAATTTTAACAAGATCCGAATTCTTGATTATTGGACTTTCAAGTTTAAGCCTACGACAATGTGAAGGGGTTTCCACGAGTAAATTTTGTTCGCTGCCCAGAAACACCTGCTCACACATTATTATTTTTTCACGTATCGCATCGATTGGCGGATTAGTAACCTGAGCAAATAATTGTTTAAAATAATTGAATAGCAGCTGAGGCTTTTTACTTAAAACTGCAAGCGGAGTATCCGCACCCATTGAGCCTGTGGCTTCAACTCCAAGCTCCAGCATTGGTTGTATAATTATTTTAATGTCTTCAATTGTATAACCAAAAATCTTCTGTTTTTGTAAAAGCAGAATATTTTCAACAACAACTTCTTCGGTTGTTTCTTGAAGATCATCTAGATGCAGAAGGTTATCTTTCAACCATAGTTTGTATGGTTTCGATTCAGCTACGGATTTTTTAATTTCTTCATCATCAATTATTCTGCCTTCAAAAGTATCAACAAGAAATATTTTTCCAGGTTGGAGTCTTCCTTTTTTTACAATTTTTTCTTCAGGAATATTTAAGGCCCCTGTTTCGGATGCCAAAATAACAACATCATCTTCAGTTATTGTATAACGTGAAGGGCGCAACCCATTTCTATCTAGTACCGATCCGATGTAACGACCGTCGGTAAAAGATATAGCGGCGGGACCATCCCAGGGCTCCATCAAACATGCGTGGTATTCATAGAATGACTTTTTATACTCTTCCATGTTTTTATCGCCGGTATATGCTTCAGGTATCATCATCATTACAGCGTGCGGCAGGGAACGCCCCGAATATACAAGCATTTCAAGTGCATTGTCGAATGCGGCCGAATCACTTTTGCTGGGGGCGATTACGGGATATATTTTTTCAAGATCTTCACCGAAAATGTCACTTGCAAAAAGTTTTTCTCTAACGTTAAACCAATTTAAATTTCCGCGTAATGTGTTTATTTCTCCATTATGAGCAATCATTCTAAATGGATGTGCCAATGCCCAAGTTGGGAATGTATTTGTACTATAACGCGAATGGACAAGCGATATTGCTGACTCAAGATTCTCATCGCGTAAATCCGGAAAAAACTTATCCAATTGTTCAGCTTTTAACTGGCCTTTATAAATCAAAACTTTAGAAGAAAGGCTGCACATATAGAAGTAATGTTTTTGAGAGAGTTCCCGCACTCTTACTTTCAAGCCGAGTTTTTTGCGGATAACAAGAAGCTTTCTTTCAAAATCTTCCGGTGAAGTACTATTACCCCTTCCCACAAACATTTGTTTAAACTCGGGCATTACCGATCTGGCAACTCTACCTATTGTATTTTCGTTATGGGGCACATCACGGAAACCCAGAAACTTTTGTCCTTCTTCGTGAACCGCGTGCTCAATAATATTTTCAATCGTATGTCTGTCTTCAACAAGAGTAGGAAGAAAAATGAGTCCCACTCCATAGTCTCCTTTTTCAGGCAGCTCAATATCTATTAAAGGACAAACTTTTCTAAAAAACTTATCGGGTATCTGTATAAGAATTCCCGCACCGTCGCCAGTATCCGGATCGCTGCCGGTAGCTCCTCGATGTTTAAGGTTTTCCAATACCTCAATTCCATTTCGAACGATTTCATGGGATTTGCTGCCTTTAATATTTGCAACAAAGCCAACACCACAACTATCATGTTCAAAATCTGAACTATACAGACCTTGATTTCCGGGAAAAGATGCGTTCATAGCCATCTACTCTCTCCGTTCTATAATTATAATATGATTTTAGTTAACACTAAAGTATAGCATCAACGCAGGGGTAAGGTGTTGACACAAACTGAGGTTATGACGCTAAACACCCTAAGATTATTAGGCGGAAAGATCATAAAAACTTCATTAAATGAGGGATCTGCCTCATTTAACGAAGATTTATTATGTTGCTTTATTTGTAATAGCAAATTCATTCCCCTATAATAATAAAATTTTTTAATAATGCAACTATTACTGAATGTATTTTTTTTACAAACTAAACCCGGTGCCAAAAACCATATGAGCTATTTTGGCGTTCGGGTTAATTATGAATGACGAAAACAATGGTAACGAAAAATCTTCTGTTATTTTTATTTCTTTAGATGCTGTTAAGCCGAGCTGTGTAAATTTAAATTCTTCCGTGCCATAATAAATAGGATTTTTCTTACTTCCCGGAGTCGCACTGGCAAAAGCCCTGAAATCAATTTCCGAAAGTGTAAATGGATAGCCTACTTCAGTATAAATATTGTTGCCCGGATCGTTATAAAAATTGTATGCAACAAACACGGTTATTGGAAATGATTCTGTTCCAGAATACCCTACACCAAATTCCAAAGTATGAGCACCTCCACCGTCATCAAAATCGTCAATTGCCACGCCAGAATTTGGGAAGTAATAATCAGTAACAAGCAGGGAAATATCTCCGCTGGAAGTGCTTATATTATAGCCCAGATAAAAATCCATTTCATCTGTATTAAATTTTTGGTTCGACAAAGTATACGACCCCCAAATTCCCAATTCAAAGTTTACTGCGGAGATTGCTAACGACGGTTGAATATTTGGAGTGTTATTTACTTCGATACCTCGCCATATATACCTGCTTACGATATCCGCGCCTGCGCTCGCAGATAATGACTGAGCAATTGAATTATTATATAAAAACGCTGCTATAAATAAGAAAATTAAAATGTATGACTTAACTTTTATTTTTTTCATGTTATCCTCTTAACTAATAATGAATATTAACCACCTCGGGTACATATACAAACTTTCCAGTTTGTCTGTTTTATATTAGATTTATGAAGCTATGAAACTTTTTCAAATTCAGGATAAGCCTCCATTGCATGTTCACCAAAATCGAGTCCTTCAACTTCTTCAAGTTCCGAAACTCTTATTCCCATAGTTTTCTTAAGTACATACCACATGAGGCTTGTTGATATCACCACAAATACAGCAGTGCTGGCAATACCAATAACTTGTGCCCATAATTGATCTAAGCCGGCTTTGCTTCCGAAAAGTCCCACAGCTAGAGTTCCAAATATTCCACAAACTAAATGAACGGACATCGCGCCAACTGGATCATCAAGCTTCATTTTATCGAAAAAAACCACAGAAAAAACAACAAGTGAACCTGAAATACCCCCAATAATTATGGAAGACAGCGGCCCCATTAAATCAGCACCGGCAGTAATACCAACCAACCCGGCAAGAATGCCGTTTAGCACCATTGTTATGTCAGGTTTCTTGGTATACATCCAGGACGAGATCATGGCGCTTACTCCTCCGGCACTAGCGGCCAATGAGGTAGTAACGAGGACCAAAGAGACCAATCCCGGATCGGCAGATAAAACAGAACCACCGTTAAATCCAAACCAGCCAAGCCACAATAGAAACACTCCGATTACAGCAAGTGGCATACTGTGTCCGGGAATGGGATTTATTTTGTTCTTACCAAATTTTCCCAAACGCGGCCCGAGAAAAACAACTCCCGTTAAAGCGCCCCATCCCCCAACTGAATGAACAATAGTTGATCCAGCAAAATCATAGAAGCCCAATTCGTTTAAAAATCCCCCGCCCCATTTCCACATTCCAACTACGGGATAAACTATACCTACAAAAAGAGTCGAGAAGATTAGGAAACTTGAAAGCTTTATCCTCTCGGCGACTGCACCTGATACTATGGTGGCTGCCGTTGCAGCAAACATTGCTTGGAATAAAAAATCCGTCCAGTATGTATATCCAATATTATAAATCGGCGTTAAACCTTCCGCATCCGTAAAAACTCCAAATCCTGAAAAACCAAAGAAACTTCCGGCGAAACTTTCACCCGGATACATCATATTAAACCCCCACAAAGTATATGTTAAGATGCCAAGTGCGGGGATAATTGAATTTTTGAAAAGAATATTTACAGTGTTTTTTGATCGCGTAAGTCCGGTCTCTAAAGTAGCAAATCCTAAATGCATTATAAAAACCAATGCTGTCGCAATCATCATCCACAAGTTATTTATTGTAAATAGATTATTATTTATCGATTGTGTAAGATCAACTTCCATTTGAAACTCCTGTTAATTATTAATTCTTTAAAGTAGGTTGTTAAAGAGGCTGTTATTAAATAGCTTGTTCGCCGGATTCTTCAGTTCGAATACGGATAGCATCTTCAATTGAGAAAACAAATATTTTCCCATCGCCTACTTGCCCTGTTTTACTTGTTTCAATTATAATTTTAATCGCGTTTTCAGCCGCGTCATCGGAACAAACTAGTTCGATTTTTACTTTTGGAACAAATTCCAGGTTATACTCTGAACCTCTATAAATTTCTTTGTGTCCCTTTTGCCTGCCGTAACCTCTCACCTCACTAACTGTGATTCCGTTAAAGCCTGCTTCCTGCAGAGCTGTGTGCAGATCTTCAACTTTATGTGGTCTTATTATTGCTTCTATTTTTTTCATGCTTACTCCTTCTGCCTTATATTATAATGTATTTATACTTTTTTGCCTTATTTTATTATATCGTTCACCCGACTTAGACTAAAAAACTTAGGGGTTTTGAGTGTGAGTTTTAAATTATCGAGAAGGTAATTTTAATATGAAAGGGAGTGCCAGAAGCCCCAGTAATGGTGAAAGGAAATATGCGTTTTCAAGACCGAAAAAATCTCCCATAAATCCTACTGCAACAACGGCTATACTGCTAATTAAAAAATTAATAGTCATAAATATTCCGTTCATTAGAGCCGGGTGCTCAGAGTCGACGTCATTAACTATTGCCAGTAGAACGGGAGTTGTCGCAAACATAAAGAATCCCATCAAAAGAAGAAGAGGGATTGCAAATATTTCGGAAGAGGAGATAAATAAAAACATAAATGCGGGCACTGTAATTGCCATTATCAGTAAAGTGTTTTTCCTTCCGATTTTATCGGAAATAGTCCCCGCGGCGAATGTACCCAGAGCCCCGGATAGTTGTAAAACAGATAAAGAAATTCCCGCAGCCCATAAGGATCCGTCTTTAGCACTAGTAATATATGTGGGAAGAAATGTCGTTAGCGCACCCTTTAACAGTGAGGTAAAGAATATTATAGCTGCTATTTTAATAAAAGTCGGTGAAAACTTTCTCACTGATTCAACGGCTTTTTCATCTTGTTTGCTTTTATAAAAAGAAGAGGAGATAGGCAAATTTCTAAACTTAAAAAACAATATTAGTGTGGCTATAAGACCTATCGGCATTAATCTATAACTGCCCTCTAAACCCCAAAAAGAAACAGCGCTAAGTATTAAAATGGGTCCAACACTTCTTGCAATTTCCCCCCCGAACATAAAAAAACTCATTCCTTTTCCAAGACGGTTTCCTGAAATTCTTTTAATCATTACGGGCGCGGGGACATGGAACAAAGAGGCCCCCACTCCTGCAATTAGTAACAGAAATACTAAAAACACGTAACTATCGGAAATCCCTATAAGACTCATAGAAATTGTGGTTACAGCAGGAGCAAATATTAATAAATAACGCATGGGCAATTTATCGGCTAATAATCCAATAATAGGATTTATAAGCGATGGTAGATTTTGAAAAATCGTAAGTAACCCGGCCATAGAATAAGAAATATTTAATTTAGCAATTAGGAGGGGTAAAACAGGGGCGAGAAAAGATGAAAAAACATCATGAATAAGATGCGCGATTGAGACAGTTACAACATTACCAAATTGGAATTTATTTTTCATTTCATGAAATAGCCCTCAAAATATTTAATAACTTTGAGGGCCATGCAAGCATCAATTTATTTTAATGAATAAAAATTGTTATTCTGGTTTATATCAGGGATAGTTGGATCGCCCAGTTTAACATTTTTGATTTTTTCAGAAGATTTGTATTCTATTTTAAGTTCATCTTTATCTTTCCAAACACGGGCCGATTTTTGAAGGTTTTCGATTCTCCCATCTTCAAATTCAATTTGCAATAAAACTCTTACAGGCATATTTCCAATTTTATTAATGTTCACTGTTATTCCATCTGTTTCCTTAATAACCGAATCAATTGCAAGATCAGGGTAACCGAATTCGAAAAACCACGGTTTCCAAAACCAGCTCAAATCTTCATTTGTCACCTGATCGAATGTATAAAAGAAATCCGATGGAATTGGATGTTTGCCAATCCATCTATTTATATACTCCAGAAGAGATTTTTTAAATAAGTCCCTTCCAAGAAGTTCGTATAATTCTTTATAAGCGACAGCTGGTCTATCGTAAGCAGCGGTTCTCGCTTCTCCTCTATTTGAATAAGAAACAATCATTGGAGGCAGTTCAGCTTCTTTGCCTGAATTATTCTCAAAAGATTTAACTCTCCCTGCATAAGATTCATCATTGTCCAATAATTTATCAACCAGTTCTATAGGGAAAAAAGAAGCCCAACCTTCATCCATCCACGCGTATTTTCTTTCGTTAGTACCCATCATAAAAGGGAAATAGTTATGGGCGATTTCATGAAAGACTAGACCAACATACCTTCCCAAACTTTCAGGTGCGCCATCGTTTGCCATCATCGGCGTTTCCATTCCGCCGCCGCGTCCCTTATTACAAAAAGTAGTAACCTGTGGATATGGATAAGGATAACCGGGTAACTGTTCAGACAAATACTCAATAGTGGCGCGGGAATATTCTGTGGCTTTATCGAAATTGATAGTGCCGTTTTCATATACAGCGCTTGTTAGAACTCTTCTTCCTGGTTCCACTTCTATACTTGCCGCATCCCAATTAAAATTATTGCTTAGGCAAAAAGAAATGTCTGGAACATTACTCGCTATAAATTTCCAGGTATTGGTACCATTTTTTATGGTTACACGATCCGCCGCAAAATCTGCAGGTGATATTATTTGAACAATTTTATCTGATTCTTTTGCTTTATCTAATTTTTTTATAATATTTTCTTTAAATACTTCTTTTTCGTTTTGTAATTCGCCGGTTGCCCATACAACAAATGAGTCTGGCAAAGAAATTTCAAATTCATAATTGTTAAAATCATTATAGAACTCAACCGAACCGGTATATTCCTGCTTATCCCAGCCATCAATATCATCGTAAACGGCAATTTGCGGATACCAGTAAGCTACAAAATAATCTCCGTCGCCGTAGTTCCCCATTCGCAAACGGATTATTTGGGGTATTTTAAAACTGAAATTCATTTCAATTTTTAGAGATGTATTGGGAGCAAAATTTTCACTTAGTTTTATCATCATATTAGTTGATGTGTAAAATAATTCTCGGTGTGAAGGATCCATGTTAACATCAATCCCATTTACTTTTAGATTTGTTATTTTAACTCCATCGTGAAGTTCAACATTGCCAACATACCAATCCCGCGCGCTTCCCTTTTTTAATATGTCCTGGTAAAGTCTAATAAAAATAGATTTTAAAGTATCGGGGCTGTTGTTATAATAAGTAATATCAACATGTCCTTTAAGTGTACTACTATCGGGATTAAGTTCGGCTCTAATTTTATAATCGGCACTATTTTGCCAGTAATTTGGACCCGGTCTGCCTTCTAGGCTTCTTGTTCCTTTGCTCAACGCGTTCTCTACTTCGAGAGGAGTATACAGTTTTTTCGATTGCCCAAATACCGTAAACGAGATGGAACAAAAAAGTATTATAAATAATTTTGATGATCTACTCATTAGTTTCCTGAGATTAATTAGAGAATCAAAAACAATATTAATTAAATAAAATGATGACGACAAATTGGTATGTATATGTTAAGAGGCGAATTTTTCGCCTCTTAATTAATTACAATAAATTGCTTGCCAATTCCGCTAGTTGCGACCTTTCGCCTTTTTCCAAATTAACATGAGAATATAGTTTTTGTCCTTTAAAGTGATCAATCAAATAAGAAAGTCCATTAGACAATGTATCAAGGTAGGGATGATCTATCTGATAAATATCTCCGGTTAATACAATTTTTGATCCCTCCCCGACACGGGTTATAATCGTTTTAATTTCGTGGGGAGTTAAATTTTGCGCTTCGTCCACAATAAAAAAGATTCTTTGTAAACTTCGTCCTCTTATATAACTCAAAGGCTCTATAACGAGCTTTTCCTCTTTAATCATAGTATTAATTGCCTGAAAACTTTTATCGTTCTCATTGAATTGATCCTGAATAACTTTCAGATTATCCCAAAGTGGCTGCATATAAGGACCCAGTTTGCTTTCAACATCACCGGGCAAATAACCCAGATCTTTGTTGCTTAAAGGAACAACCGGTCGCGCTATATATATTTGTCTATAATATTTTTTAATATGGAGTGCACTCGCCAAAGCAAGTAAAGTTTTACCAGTCCCCGCCTTACCTGTCATTGATACCAATGGAATATCTGAATTCATTAAAGCGTGAACCGCAAATGTTTGTTCTGCGTTACGAGGTGTAATACCATAAGTTTGCGTTTTATCGATTTTTTGGAGCATTTCCGTTTCCGGGTTATAGTATGTTAATACGGAACGGTTGCCGTTTCTCACAATAAAATATTTATTCGGAACTACTTCCACCTTTGCTTTTGAAAACACTTTTTTTGCGGGAACAGCAAAAGGAGAAGTGTAGAATTTCTGAATTATATCATCATCGAAATCTTCAATATATTCCTTGCCACTATACAGATCTTCTACATTGCTTATCCTATCGGTTGTATAGTCTTCCGCCAGCAGGCCAAGTGCTTTGGCTTTCATTCGTAAATTAACATCTTTTGAAACAAGAATATTTTTCTTTTTAATTTTCGCTTCTTTTTCTAATTCAAACGCGGTGCTCAGTACTCGGTGATCGGGGTTATCTTCCCTGAATACTTCCCTTATTTCTTTGCATAAACCGCGGCTTATTAATATTCTAACCTTTCCTTTACCTTTGCCAAGAGAAACACCGCCGTTAAAAATTGCATTGCCCGTAATTTTATCAAGAGTACGGGTGAACTCACGCGCATTGAGGTTAATTACGTTATTTCCTCTCTTAAAGTGATCAATCTCTTCAATCACCGCTAAAGGAATAACGATATTATTTTCCTGAAATTGATGTATACAGGTAGGATCATGTAAAATTACATTTGTGTCTAACACAAAAGTTTTTGGGGTCTTTTTTTCGGCCATCCTCATTCCACATTAATTTTTGGTTGGGCAATTATTATGATTAATATATAATTTTATAAAGTTGATTAAAATACCGTTATGGAAATTAATAATTATTTTATCATAATTTACGCTTCAAAATACGGACACATAAATGTTAAGTGAAATATTTTCTAAAATTGATTCAGATAAAGAATTGAGCAAAGATGAGTTGAAACAACTTTTACTGCTTGAAGATAAAAAAGAATTAGACCAACTTTTCCAAAAAGCATATGAAATAAAATCTAAATATATAGGTCGAAAGGTATGGTTTCGTGGAATAATAGAATTCAGCAATATCTGCCAAAAAGATTGTTATTACTGCGGAATAAGGAAGAGCAATAAATCAGTTGAACGGTTTACGATGAAAAAAGAAGAAATTCTAGCAGGAGCCGAGTGGGCATTTAAACAGAATTACGGCTCCATTGTATTACAAAGCGGAGAGCGTAACGACAAGATTTTTATAGATTTTATTACCGAACTTGTAACAGGTATTAAAAAATTAAGTGATGGAAAATTGGGAATAACTCTTTCTGTTGGAGAACAATTATTTGAGACTTATAAAAAATGGTTCGATGCAGGCGCGCACAGATATCTTTTAAGAATTGAAACAACAAACAGAGATTTGTATAAATCACTCCACCCATCGAACCATACATTCGGAAAAAGAAAAGGATGTTTAGCTTTTCTAAAAGAAATTGGCTATCAGGTAGGAACCGGCGTTATGATCGGACTGCCTGGGCAAAACATTGATGATCTTATTAATGATATTCTTTTCTTCAGAGAATTAGATATTGATATGATTGGAATGGGTCCATATATAGTAAGCCCCAACACACCAACGGCACTTAACGTTCCTGATTTTAAGGCGATTAAAGAACATCAATATTTAATGGCAATAAAGATGATAGCCGTTACGCGTATATTTCTTAAAGATGTAAATATTGCCTCAACAACAGCGCTGCAAGCACTTAAACCGTATGGAAGAGAAATGGGTTTAAAAGCCGGCGCTAATATAATAATGCCCAACGTTACAGATACGCGTTTCCGAGCCAACTACCAACTTTATGAAGATAAGCCATGTATAGATG
>PGYT01000147.1 GCA_002839805.1 Ignavibacteriae bacterium HGW-Ignavibacteriae-2 | reverse complement strand
AAATTAACTTACAACTTATTTGATTTATTGATTTTTAATTAACTAACATTCATAAATAATCTGTTAAGATCGTTTAAAAACAAGATTTTATAAAAATCCCGAAAGTTGATTTTATAAAAAAAATTGAATTATTTTCTCAATATTATTGGAATGTTTTCGAATATCGGATAAGAAGATTTTATATTGGATATCAATAAATTATATTGTGTCTGATTTTTTCGGGACCATATATCATATTCTGTTTTGGGATAAATACTAAAATTGATAAACTACTTACAAGATAGATCTAAATTAATAGATATCGGCAATTTCGAGAAAAAAATGAAAATTTTTATTTCGATTTTATTGGGAATATTGTGTTTATACTTCTCTCAATTCGGGTTAAAAGTATTTATAGGCATTACAAGAATCGATATACCGTGGTCGATTATTTTTCCTCTATTATCCAGTATAGCATTCGGACCAAGGTACGGTTTAATTTCCGGATTAGCCGGCGGAGCTTTTTTCCCATTTCTTTTGTGGTCTAACAACGGTTGGGCAAATGTTCTTACTTTCACATTAATATTTATATTCTATTTTTTAATTGGTCTAATCAATAGTAATAAAATTTGGCGTAATAATTTCTCTGCGATTTTAAGACTTTCCATTCTGCTCGGTTCGTTTATAATTCTATTCTCCGCCTCATTTTTATTATTTTTTAATCCATTATTATCATTAAATCCACCATTCTGGACATCTATTTATATCACATCCATCGGAAATGATTTATTAGTTAGTTTTATTATTAAGGACAGTATTAATTTTATTCTTTTATCAATATCGGCTGAAACGTTTTTAAGACTACCGTTTTTACGAGCATTTTTGAAGTTGGAAATTTTTTCTCATATGAGAATGAATAACAAGATTTTTCTAACAACTATGGTTTCGGCTTTGGTTATGTGGGTTACATTTGTTCTTTTGTCAGTCGTGCTTTTCGAAAATATAAATCATTTAAGCGACGGACACCTGCCGCTTGCATTTCTTGTTATAATTTCAGGCGGCATTTTTTCTGCCAGGGCTTTAATGTTATATGTTGAGCGAAAAATAATAGCGGAAGACGCTCTGCGCAAAAGTGAAATAAAATTCAGATCACTTTTTGAACAAGCTTCAGTTGGAGTTGCCAATATTGAAACCGCCACAGGTAAATTTTTACGCGTAAATAAAAAGTACGCCGAGCTTACGGGGTATTCAATAGAGGATTTATTAACACTGGATTTTCAATCGATTACGCACCCCGAAGACTTACAAAAAGACATCAGTTATATGAAAAGATTGGTGAATGGTGAGATACGGGATTTTAATTTGGAAAAACGTTATTACCGTAAAGATGGATCAATGGTCTGGGTAGATCTTTCCGTATCGGCGATTTGGACACCCGGTGATGCTCCCCTTTCGCATTTGGCGATTGTTCAGGATATTACGGCAAAAAAGGAAGCTGAAAAGAAGTTAAAATTACTGGCTCATTCTTTAGAGAGTATTACTGAATGTGTTTCAATAACAGATTGTAACGATATAATTCTTTATGTTAATGAGGCCTTTCTTAAAACCTACGGATATAAAGAAGAAGAAGTTATTGGCGAACATATCAAAATATTGCGACCTGCAGATTATTCAGAAAATATAACGACTGAAATACTTCATAAAACTCTTGAGGGCGGATGGCGCGGTGAAGTTATAAACTGCAAAAAAGATGGAACAAAATTTCCGCTTCTTTTATCGACTTCGGCTATAGCGGACGAAAATAAAAACCCAATAGCGCTTATTGGAGTGGCAATAGATATTTCGGAGATGAAAAAGGTAAATCAGGAGTTAATGATTGCCAAAGAACAAGCGGATAAATCCAATAGACTTAAGACAGAATTCCTTGCACAAATGTCTCATGAGATAAGATCACCGCTCAGCTCAATCATGAGTTTTAACCATCTTATTAAGGAGGATTTAAACGAATTTATTACGCCCGAAGTTGAAGAATATTTTACTGTTATCAATTCAGCGAGCACGCGTTTAATAAGAACAATCGAGCTGATTTTAAATATGTCGGAGATGCAAATCGGTTCCTATCAGAGTTTTCCGAAAAAAATTGATTTATTTAATGATGTTTTGAATGGGATAATTAAAGAATATTCCAATGCCGCTCAAGCGAAACAATTAGAGTTCATACTAAATTGCCCAAAACCGGATATAAAAATATTTGCCGACCTATACAGTATAACCCAAATTTTCGCAAATCTTAT
>PGYT01000062.1 GCA_002839805.1 Ignavibacteriae bacterium HGW-Ignavibacteriae-2 | reverse complement strand
AAAAATACAGAACCAAGTGTAAAAAGGAAAAAACTTAAACAGTTGATTCCGTTAAAAACTTTTGGTAAAACTCTAAAAGATGAGCAGGAAGCGGATGATTCAATTGCAGAATCTCAAAAACCGAAAGAAACAAATATTAGAATAATTAAGAAAGAGGATGCCAGCAAAGTAATAGAGCCTGAACCTTTTATTAATGAAGTTGAACCGCAAATATCAAAAACAAAAATGAAAGACATTTCTAAATCTGAAATCGATAGAAGTTTAGAATCTGAACTGCCCGATCAATGGGAGGAAAAAATCCCGTACACTCCACCCAGAATTGACTTACTTAATCCTGTAAAAGAAGAAGATGTAAAAATTCCCGAAAAAGAACTGACTCAAAATGCAGAATTACTAAAGGAGAAATTGTCGCTTTTTGATATTCAAATTGATGATATAACTGTAACTCCGGGACCAGTTATTACGCTTTATGAAATTGTACCGGCGCCCGGTGTTAAAATCAGTCGAATTGTTTCACTTGAACACGATATTGCTTTAGCCCTTGCTGCGAGGGGTATTCGTATAATCGCGCCCATACCGGGAAAAAGCGCAATTGGTGTTGAAATACCAAACGCACGTGCTTCTGTTGTTAACGCTGCAAGCATACTTGGCAAAATGCGTGAAGTAAAAGCGGAATTGCCTCTGGCGCTCGGCAAAACTATTGTTGGAGATGTTTATTACACCGACTTGGCAAATATGCCCCACCTTCTTATCGCGGGATCCACTGGATCGGGTAAAAGTGTCGGTATAAATATGATGATAACAAGTTTAATCTTTGCTAAACATCCTTCCGACGTAAAATTTGTTATAATCGATCCTAAAAAAATTGAGTTGTCTTTTTACGGCAGATTGAATAAACATTTTCTGGCGGTTTCACCAGATTTAGAGGAGGAGATAATAACTATTCCCTCAAACGCACTGCTTGCACTGAAAGCCGTTGAATACGAAATGGAAAAAAGGTATGACAAACTTGCCAAGTTGGGTGTGCGTAATATTGTTGATTACAATGCAAAGGTATCCGACCCGCGCAAAAGACCGCCTGATACAGACGTTATGAAGCATTATAAACTACCTTATATTGTTGTTGTAATAGACGAATTGGCCGATTTAATGATTACTTCCGGAAAAGAAGTAGAGGAACCTATTGCTCGCCTTGCACAGCTTGCGCGTGCAGTGGGAATTCATTTACTGGTGGCTACTCAAAGACCATCTGTTAATGTTATAACAGGTGTTATTAAAGCAAATTTCCCTGCGCGTATTGCATACCAAACAGCGACACGTATTGATTCGAGAACAATACTTGATATGAACGGAGCCGAACAATTGCTTGGTCGTGGGGACATGCTGTTTTTACCTGCGGGAATGCCCAAACCAATAAGGATTCAGAACGCTTTTATCTCCACTGAGGAGGTGGAAAAAGTTACAAATTTTATATATGTACAAAAAGGATTTTCTAAACGTTATTTTTTGCCTTCTATGTTCGAAAGGAAAATGGAAACAGGCGGTAATTTTTTGGCAGATTTGGATCCTATGTTCGAAGATGCAGCAAGAGTAATTGTGCGCCACCAGCAAGGATCAGTTTCGCTGTTGCAACGCAAATTAAAACTTGGTTATTCGAGAGCAGCACGAATTGTGGATCAGTTGGAAGACGCTGGAATTGTTGGACCATCAGAAGGCAGTAAAGCAAGAGAAGTAATAATTGAAAACGAGGATCAACTTGAAAGCTTACTCAAAAATTTATAGCATATTATTTTTTGTTGTATTAATTGTATCTACCTCTTTATACGCGCAGGACGCGCAAAAAACTATTTCTAAAATTCAGAAGAAATATAAAAGTATAAAGAACCTTAACGCCGATTTTTACCAGAGCATGGTTGACAAAAATGAGGAAACAATCTTTGAACTCTCCGGCAAGTTTTATTATGCTCCAGGTGGAAAATTTAAAATAGATTTACAAGACAGACTCATAATATCCGACGGGAAAAGTATTTGGAACGTAGATAATATATTGGAGAGAGTTATAATATCGAATGTGGATAATAAAACAAACACATTTTCACTGGAAAAATTTATTTTCGAGATTCCTGACGAGTGTGATGCGGAACTTGTTGAAAATGAGTTAAATTCAACCTCAATTGTTTTTACGCCGCAAGGAAATTTAGGCTTTAAGAACGCTAAAATTACAGTTGATAAATCCTTGATAATAAATATTGCTGTAATTACCGATCTTTCTGGAAATACAATTTCGTTTGGTTTATCGAATGTAAAAACCAATACAACAATGTCTAAAGATTCATTTAACTACGTTGCGCCAAAAGGGATTGAAATTATTGACCTCAGATAATAAACTTTTTGGAAAAATCAGATCAGTTTTCGGTTATACTTTGCCTTTTCTGTTGACCGTTATTCTGCTTTATGTTACAGTGATCGATGTAAATTTCAGAGAATCATTGAACCATGCAGCGAATTTATCAATATTTTGGCTTGTTATATACCTTATTGTTTTTTTGCTTTCACACTATGTGCGCGCTATAAGATGGAAAGTAATTCTTAATTCCGTTAAACCCGATACCTCAAAAATTAATTTGTTCGGTGCAACGATGGTGGGATACGGAGTCAACTGTGTGGTTCCTCGTTTAGGTGAATTGTACAGACCTTTTTTTGCCGGCAGGTGGGAAGGACTTTCAAGAACCTCTATGGTTGGTACTGTTATTATTGAACGTGTTATAGATTTATTGGTATTGGGATTTTCTGTTTTAGCGAGTATTATTATTTATTCCGGTGATCTGTTTAGCGATGTTATTTGGTTAAAATCAACTTTAGTAATTGGCTTTTCAGGCATTACATTAATTATTTTAATGCTTTTTTTATTAATTCGTTTGCGCGAAAAATTTGTTAATGTAATTGTAAAATTATTTAATAAATTTTCACATAAACTGGCAGATAAAGTCGAATATGTACTCCATACTCTTATTGAGGGATTTAACAGCTTAAAGGGAGTTAAAAATTACTTCTATACAATTTTTTATTCTATACTAATTATGCTGCTTTATGGGCTGAATGCATATCTGGCTATGCTAATGATAGGTATGGATCAAATTACAAATGTAAATTACGGAATGGCTTGGGTTGTTATGACGGTAGCTGCTTTCGGGATTATTATTCCCACTCCCGGAGGAACAGGCTCCTACCATTTAATAGTTAAAACAGCACTGGTTACATTGTACGGATTTTCTGAAGAAATGGGTTTTGCGTATGCTATAGTTACACATACAATCTCTTATATTGTGTTTATTTCCTCAATGTTAATTCTGATTAATGCCATAAATATTCGGCGGCAAAAACTTGGGTTTCCCAAAGAAAATTTTTTCAGTGTTTTTAAAACCAATTACGGTGAATGATGAAAAAAATATTTCTTATTGTTTTGTTCCTTTTCTCAATTGAACTATTAGCACAGGTGGACATTACCACAGGTATGGGAATCAGTTTTGTAAATAATTCCTCACTTCAGGATTATATAAATTCGTTTCCCCTTAACGATAAGCTTGAAACTTTTAATAGCAGTTTCGAAACTTATTTGGAAGGTGATTATTCCATCGGTCCCAAATTTCAGCTGGGTGTTGAATATGTTTTCCAGATCTTTTCTTTCAATTCCCCTTATGCAGGGCTTGGTCAATACGATTTAACATATGTTCAGCATAAACCTTCTCTGCTTGCCTATTATGTAATTTCGGGCAATGGATTTAAAATTAAATTCGGTGGCGGAGCTGGTCCTCGTTTCGTAAATCTGGATGAAAAAATTCTGTCAACCACCAATTACAAATCTTCCGGTTTCGGACTGCTTGGCAGGATTCAAGCGCATACAAAACTTGGGGATAATTTTTACGCGAATATCGGCTCCACATTACGGTATGATCACGGAGGAGTTCCAGAAAACAATACTCGCAAATTACATGACAATTTTGTAAAAGAAGATGTTAATATTAATGCTTTATCTGTCAGCGTAAATATCGGTGTATCTTATTTTATAGGAAAATAATTTGACCTTCATAGAATCAATCATCCTTGGTATAATTCAGGGTCTTACAGAATTTTTACCTGTCAGCAGTACTGGACATTTAACATTGGCCGGAAAAATTATGGGTTTAATTGATCTCAATAAACCGGAGCAATGGACGGCATTTATTGCGGTTATACAACTTGGGACTTTACTCGCCATTATAGTCTATTTCTGGAACGATCTTTGGAAAATTCTTCTTGATTTTTTAAGTGACAACGTATTAAATCCAAAAAGGTTTAGCAAACAAACATCCAATTCGAAAATGGGATGGTATATAATTCTTGGTTCAATTCCCGTAGTTATTATCGGACTCGGTTTTAAAGATATTATTGAGGGAGTTTTTACAAAAAACCTCTATGTAATTTCCGGGAGTTTAATTGCACTGGCACTAATATTAGCACTCGCTGAAAAGAAAGGAACCTTCAAAAAAGATTTAACGATGGTTACCTGGAAATCAGCATTGATTGTAGGATTCGCTCAATCGCTTGCTCTAATTCCTGGTTCATCACGGTCCGGAACTACCATAACAGCCGCAATGTTTCTTGGTTTTAAAAGAGAAACTGCCGCGAGATTCTCGTTTTTGCTGAGCGTTCCTGCAATTCTTGGCAGCGGCCTGCTGGAGTTTTATCATGCACTCCATTATCTGGATAAGGACGGTTTACTTATTCTTCTAATTGCTACAATAGTATCCGCCGTAAGCGGTTACCTTACTATAGCTTTCCTTCTTAATTACCTTAAAAAACATTCTACATATGTTTTTGTTATATATAGAATAACTGTCGGTTTAATAATAATCATTTTGCTCGGTTTTAATATAATTAGTGTATAAGGAATAAATATGATTAAAAAAATTTTAATTGTTTTTATTATTGGATTTTTATTTAGCTGTAAAAGTACAGATCAAAAAGTAAATGAAAAATTTATAGAAAATAATAAAGAGGCGGAAATAGTGAAAGAATTAATGACACTAAGTGAAAACGAAAAACTGATTGCCCACTTAAAAACAAATATGGGTGAAATAGAAATAGAGTTATTCGCAAAAGACGTTCCTAAAACTGTTGAAAACTTTGTTGGACTTACAATAAAAAATTATTATGATGGCGTTATTTTCCACAGAGTTATAGCTAATTTTATGATTCAAGGCGGTGACCCAACTGGCACCGGGCGCGGCGGAGAAAGTTATTTTGGCGAACCTTTTGCTGATGAGTTTAAAATGCATCTTAAACACGATACACCTGGGATGCTGTCAATGGCTAACGCAGGTCCCAATACGAACGGCAGTCAGTTTTTTATTACACTTGTGCCGACCCCATGGTTGGACGGAAAACATTCAGTTTTCGGTAAAGTAGTCTCTGGACAAGACGTAGTTGATGCTATAGGGCAGGTTCCCGTTGCAAAACCTTTTGATAAACCACTTGAAGATATTGTTATGGAAAAGGTATGGGTTGAAAAAAGAGCATTATAAAAAGGAGCGATGAAAGAGAAAGAATTTTTTACTTCCCGCTGGGGATTGATTTTAGCGACACTTGGAATAGCCATTGGCACAGGCAATATTTGGCGTTTTTCAAGAGTTGTTGCTCAAAATGGAGGTGGTTCGTTCTTAATTCCCTGGGTGGTCTTTCTTTTCTTCTGGTCAATTCCTCTTATAATCACTGAATTTGCAATCGGTAAATCCACGCGTTATGGTCCCATAGGGGCCATATCGAAAACCGCAGGAAAGCAATATGCCTGGATGGGAGCATTTATCGTAGTAGTGTCTACCGCAATTATGTTCTACTATTCTGTCGTTACCGGTTGGTGTATTAAATACTTCATATCAGCCGTATCAGGCGATTTGCTCACAGCTGTAAATCCGTTAGATTATTGGGAACAATTTTCAACAGGATTTTCACCGATGTATTTTCATTTGATAGCAATTCTAATTGCGGGAGTAGTTGTTTATAGAGGCATAGTAAAAGGTATTGAAAAAGTAAACAAAGTTTTAGTATCGTCTCTGATGCTAATACTTTTAATTCTCTTTATTAGAGCGGTTACCCTGCCCAATGCTCTTGAAGGCATTAAATATTTTTTTACTCCCAAAGCGGAATTTGTTTTTAATTATAAAGTATGGTTAAATGCATTAACACAAAACGCATGGGATACAGGTGCCGGCTGGGGTTTAATTTTAACTTATGCAATTTATATGCGAAAATATGATGATGTTCCGCTTAATTCAGCTTTAATAGGATTCGGCAATAACTCCGTGTCCTTACTTGCTGGTATTATTATATTTTCAACAGTTTTTGCGCTTAGTGATATTGATGCAATGACTCAGATAAGTCAGTCCGGACCGGCTAACACAGGATTAACTTTTATATATTTGCCATTGCTGTTTTCTCAAATGTCACAAAGTTTTATTTTGAATTCATTATTTGCCGCATTGTTTTTTTTAGCTTTGTCTTTCGCGGCAATGTCATCGTTAATTTCACTCGTGGAACTGACGACACGGACATTTATAGATTTCGGATTAACTCGTAAAAAAGCAATAATAATTGTAGGCATTCTCGCTTTTATTTTTGGTACGCCTTCAGCGTTAAATCTTAATATTTTTACTAATCAGGATTGGGTGTGGGGTGTTGGATTAATTGTTAGCGGAGGTTTTATAGCATTCGCTGTAAATAAATACGGTGCCGAGAAATTCAGAGTGGAAATAATTAATTCGCAAAGCAGCGATATTAAAATTGGGAAATGGTATACATTCATAATTAAATATTTGATACCTATGCAAGTTATAATTTTATTAGGCTGGTGGCTCATTTCTTCAGCCACTTGGGATCCCGAATGGTGGAATCCATTACACGCTGAAAATGCAGGTACTTGTTTGGTTCAGTGGGCATTAGTTATTGGGGTTTTATTTTATCTGAATAAATTTTTAGTGAACAAAACTTTACAGAAAAAATGAGCGTGATTACAATAATTTGTATGTTAATAATTCCAGGAATTGTATGGGGTGGGTTAATTTATTTCTTAATCCTCTCTATTCATAAAGAAAAAAGAAAAAATTATCATGGCTAGAAACGAAAAAAAAGCTGAATCAATTTATAATTTGTCAAATTATCTAAAAGAAGATAAAATATTACCAATCTATCTGTTTTTTGGTGAAGATACATTTACTATTACTAACGCGGTCAAAATGGTTACAAAATTAATTGACAATTTGATTGTGAGCGAATTTGATAAACAAGTTATTGACTGTACAAAGGAAACCAAAATTCACCAAATAATTGACGAGGCAAGTGCGTTTCCATTCGGCGGATCAAAAAAAATGGTGGTAGTTAAAAATTTTGAGCTTGTGAACGAAAAAAAAACATTTATCGATTACGTTAATAATCCGGCTGATTTCACAGTGTTAGTTCTTACACAATATGGAAAAAAGATTGATCTTTCAAGAGAGCCATATTCCTCCATGTACGATAACCAATATATTTTTGAAGCTCAGGAACTTAAAGGCGTAGAGTTACAACAATGGATTGTTAGAGAGGCCAAACGATTGAATATGAAAATTTCTCAAGAGAATGCGGCGGTACTTGTTGATTTAATAGGGGAAAATAAAGCCCTTGTTGAAATGAATTTATTGAAATTTACAAATTACATTGAAAAAAATGCAGAAATAACCCCTGAAACTATAGATAAATTAACATCGCTTACAAAAGAATACAACGTTTTTAATCTACAGGATTCAATTGGAATTGGAAACAAAGCCGAAGCTCTTAAAATTGCATATAATTTAATAGATAATGGAAATGAAGCAATCTACATTGTAACAATGCTTACTAAATATATCAACACTGTGGCTCGGTCAATAGAATTAAGTTCATTGAATCTTAATGAAAATCAAGCGGCTAAACAGTTGGGTCTTTCTTATTATTATTATAAAAATTGTGCTAAAGCAGGGTATCTAAAATCTTTGCCTCGATTATATCGTGCCTCCGAAGCTCTACTTGAGGCCGATAAGGCGATAAAAACCACTTCCGCTGATGATAAATCTATTGTTACAATTCTAATTACTCAAATGTTGGGATAATTTATCATTTTTGTTGTAATTTTGGCACTATAGATTTTTTTTAATAAAAAAATCGTTTTACTGAAACAAATTTATTACCAATAAAGTATAAACTCCATTGAAAGAAAAATTATTCGCATTAACAGACGAAGAATTGATAAAAGAATTTCAAGATCATAATACCATTGAGGCATTTGAAATTCTTGTTAAACGATATAAAGATCCGTTGACAAATTTTGTTTACCGATTTTTAGGCAACAAAGATGTTTGTACAGATATTGTTCAAGACACTATGATCAAATTTTATCTGCACAAAGATTCTTATAAATCTTTTGCTAAATTTTCCACATGGATTTATACAATTGCTGGAAATCTTGCTAAGAATGAGCTTAAGAGGCGTAAAAGACGAACCATATTTTCATTGAATAATGATGACGAAGAAAGAACTATTCAGGTTGAGGATAAGAAGTTCTTCGCACCAGACGTGTCGGCTGATGGCAACATTAAAAATGAGATTATACAAAAAGCATTACTAAAAGTTAAGCCGGTGTACAGAGAGGTTGTAATTTTAAGGGATATACAGGGTTTCTCATATGAAGAAATAGCTGATATTACCGAGTTATCTATTGGCACCGTTAAATCGAGAATAAATAGAGGCAGAAGCCAGCTTCAAAAATTATTAAAGAATATTTACCGAGAATAGCCTATGAAAAAGAAATTTTACAATAAAGAAGAAAAGAAGTTTGAGGATATTTCAAAACAATTACAAAAACTGCCCCAAATTAATGCGCCGGAAAATTTCGAATTCAATTTAATGACTCGAATAGAAAACAAAAATTTCGGAACTGAAAAGGAAATTAAAAAATACACGCTTTTCTCTTTTCTTAAACCGGCTATAGCTGTTGTCTCTTCCGTAATAATAGTATTTTTCGTTATGGATCAACAAACTAATAATTTCGAAAATCCATTAATCTCCGATCCTCAGGTTAGAAATACAGATTCACCAAACCAGCTTGAGAATAGTTATGAAAAGGAATTTATTTTGCAAGAAAATGCAGGTGCTGTCCAATCAAATAAATTAAAATCAAAACCTACCAATCTTGTAGTTGTTGTTAAAGATAATGACGTAGTATCGGAGCAGAAAGGAAATTTCCCTTTCCCTGATAAATCATTTGATTTAGATTCGAAACTGCGTTCTAACAGAACTGGAACTGGCAATCAATCCAGGGTTTTAGCCGGAACGAATAATAACAGGGTACAGTTCGAAGGATTTTTCCCGGGCATTCCTACAAATAAAAGAATTATTGATTCTTTAAGAGGCTTGGATTCTATTTCTCAGGCAAAAAAAGGTATTCCTGATTCTTTGAAAAAATAAGCTAATATATTGAACTTTTGTCTGTAATTCCCTATATTTATCAGCTAAAATTTTAATAATCGGGAAAAGAAAATGAAAAAAGGTATTCATCCTACAAATTATCGACCAGTTGTTTTTATGGATATTTCTGCCGACTACAAATTTTTAACACGATCCTCTGTTCAAACACAAGACACTATAGAGTGGGAAGACGGCAATACATACCCGTTAGTAAAATTGGAAATTTCAGATAAATCTCATCCGTTTTTTACTGGGAAACAAGTTATGCTTGACTCCACTGGTCGTGTTGATAGATTTAACAAAAAATACGGTCTTAAAAACAAGTAATATTTTTTACCATAAAGCCGCTAAAAATTGCGGCTTTTTTGTTGTTTTAAACCCCACCAAAATATTTTCCCGTAATTTGGAAATTGATTCATTTACTCAGTATTTTAGAATTTAATTTTTGAAAATGATGTATATAGTTTTAGAAAGGTCTAAAAGATATAATGGACGAAACCAATAATTTTACAGGTATGAATTTATACGAAGGTGTTCGCGGTTTGGCGGTAAAAATCTTAAACCGAATCGATAGAACAGACGCTTATCTTGATAAAATTTTAGAAATAGAAATAAAAAACTCAGATTTGAAGGGTCATGATAAAGCTTTGCTTTTTGAAATTGTTCACGGGGTTGTTCGCTATTTGGGAAGAATTGACTGGATTTTAAATGGTTTTTACAAGGGTCAGTTTTCAAAATGTATTCCTAACATTAAAAATGCGATGCGTGTAGCCTTATACCAAATCCTTTTTTTGGATCGTGTTCCCGATTATGCTGCCGTTAATGAAGCTGTAGATTTTGTAAAAAAATTGCAGGGTAAAAAACCCGCCGATCTAACAAATGCGGTTTTACGCAATATTATAAGAAGTAAAGATGGTATTCGTTATCCTAACAAGGAGGATGATATAGTCGCATATTTGAGCGCTTATTATTCGCATCCTAGTTGGCTTGTAAAACGTTGGACAAATAGATATGGCGAGAATTTTACTGAAGAATTGCTCATCGCAAATAATAATAAACCATCACTAAACCTTCGTGTAAATACTTTAAAAACTTCCTTAGACGAAATGAAAACCCTTTTATCCAAGGTTCAACTAAAATTTAACATTGGCCAATATCTTCCTGATTTTATTCAACTGCACAACTTAACAAATATTGCTGATTGGGAGTATTTTGCAAAAGGTTATTTCTCTATTCAAGATGAATCCACTGGATTTTCATGTTACCTTTTAGATGTTAAACCAGGACATAGAGTCTTGGACTTATGTGCAGCGCCTGGCGGTAAAACAGGTTTACTGGCGGATTTGATGAAAGGTTCTGGCGAACTTATTGCCCTTGATAAATATGAGAGTCGATTAAATATTTTGAAAAAAAATATGGAAAGACTTGGAGTAACTAATATTATTTTTAAAGAAGAAGATTCATCCGAATATAAAGATGAACCTTTCGATCGTATTTTAATTGACGCTCCCTGTTCAGGTTTAGGTACATTAACTAAAAAACCAGATATCAAATGGAAAAGAGATTTAGGAGATATTAGAAATTTAAATGATACACAGTATGATTTGTTGGTAAACGGGGCGAAGCTTTTAAAAGCTGGGGGTTTTCTTGTATATAGTACCTGTACAATTGAGCCGGAAGAGAATTTCTTAATTATAAAGAAATTTTTGGATAATAATCCTAATTTTGAGTTGGTTTCAGCCAAAGAAGATTTTGGTGAGAATCTTGTGGACGAAAATGGGTGTATTCAAACTTATCCTAATAAACATAAAATCGATGGCGCATTTGCTGCAAGATTGAGAAGAATCAATTAAAAAAAATAAATATTTATGAGTTCAGAACAGTTAAACCAATTTGCCGAAGAGCTTAAAAAAGCGCGTGAAGATGCTAATATAACTCTACAGATGTTATATCAACGCACCAGGATTGATATTAAATATTTAGAAGCTATCGAAAATGGTGAGTTCGATGTTATTGACGAAGTTTTTTTGAGAGCTTTTATTAAAGGGTTTGCTAAAAATGTTGGATTGGATGAAAAACAAATTATTAAAAAATATGATTTGGCCCAATCTGGCAGGCTGCCGAATTTGGATGAAGAGAATGAGCAGGAAGTAGAAAAGAAAAAAAAGCCAGAAGATTCTAAAAAGAAAATAGTGTATACCTCAGAACATGTCTCGGGTCCGCATTATAATCCCCAAGTAAAAAGTAAACTTGATCCCAGGATTTTTATATTTGTCGGTTTTATAATCGCACTTTTTGCCGTACTTTATTTTGTTTTTATACACAATAATTCATCTCAAATAATTAAAGAACCTTCCTTAGGAGATTATAATCGAGTAGAAAATAAGGTTGACAGATTTGAACTTATTTCGCCTGACTCATCCAGAGCTGACTCAATTTCTTCTGGCACCGATAGTTTATTTTTAAAAATTACTGGTTTGTCCCGCACCTGGATAAGAGTTACTACCGACAAGGATCAACAATCAGAATTTACTTTGCAGATTAACGAATCCAGAGTTATAACTGCCGATTCTCTCTTTAATCTTCTTATCGGCAATGCAGGTGGAATTAAGCTGGAATTAAATAATAAACCACTGGACTTAGTGGGCAAATCGGGAGAAATAAAAAGTATCCATATAAATTCTTCTGGTATCAAATATTTGAAGATTAATCCTGAAAAGAAATGAGTGATATTGAAATTCGTATAATCGAATTACGTAAAAAAATTCGTCAGCATGATTATAATTATTACGTACTCGCAGAACCGAAAATATCAGACTTCGAATATGATAAACTACTTAAGGAATTGGAAAAACTTGAGCAGGAAAACCCCCGTTTTTTTTCTCCCCAATCACCAACTCAGCGCGTTAGTTCGGATTTAACTAAAGAATTTGCTTCTGTGCAACACCGTGTACCGATGCTCAGTCTGTCAAATACATATAACGAAGAAGAATTATTCGCATTCGATAAAAGAGTTAAGGATTCACTTACTGATAAAGAAATTGAGTCTCTAGAGTATGTGTGCGAACTTAAAATTGACGGTGTTTCTGTTAGCATAACTTATTCCGAAGGAAAACTTATATCTGCCGCAACGAGAGGAGACGGCACGGTCGGTGAAGATATTACCAATAATGTTAAAACTATAAAAAGCATTCCGCTTTCGGTTGAGGATGTTGAACTAAATTCCTCAAAGGTAAATGAGTTTGAAGTACGTGGAGAAATATTCATGAGCATTTCCGGCTTCAACACATTAAACGAAGATAGAGTGACTCGTGGAGAGGCTCAATTTAAAAATCCACGAAATTCCACTGCAGGAACCATTAAACTGCAGGATGCAAAAATTGTGGCATCACGACCCTTGGATATTTTTACTTATTATCTTCTGTCACCGAATTTGAAGTTTTCCACACAGTCCGAAAATTTGGGTTTGCTAAAAAAACTCGGTTTTAAAGTTAACTTAAACTATAGTATATGCAACAATATTAGAGAAGTACTTAGTTATTGTTCTGAATGGGAAAAGAAAAGAAAAGATTTGCCCTATGAAATTGATGGTGTTGTAATAAAAGTAAACAGCATTCAAATACAGGATAAACTTGGCAGTATTGCAAAATCTCCAAGATGGGCGGTTGCTTATAAATTTAAAGCCGAGCAGGCGGTCACACTATTAAATAAAATTACCTGGCAGGTTGGTAGAACGGGTGCCCTGACACCTGTAGCCGAATTAGAGCCTGTTTTCCTTGCCGGGTCAACTATTAGTAGAGCAACACTTCATAACATCGACGAGATTACAAAAAAAGATATCCGTGAAGGAGATACTGTCGTTGTTGAAAAAGGGGGTGATGTAATTCCTAAAATTGTTTCGGTACAGCTTAATTCACGTCCGAAAAATTCTGAACCTATTAAGGTTCCCGAAGTTTGTCCTGCTTGTGGAAGTAAACTTTTTAGATCCGAAAACGAAGTCGCTATTTATTGCGAGAATTCAGAATGTCTCGAACAATTAAAGGGACGTATTCTGCATTTTGCTTCGCGTGGGGCTATGGATATTGAAGGCCTGGGAGAAGCTATTGTAAATCAATTTGTCGATTTGGGAATGTTAAAATCCTACGCTGATATTTACGATCTTAAACATAAAAGACAACAATTAATAGAACTTGATCGGTTTGGAGATAAAAAAGTAGATAATCTATTGTTGGCAATTGAAGAAAGTAAAAATAAATCTTTCGATAAAGTTCTTTTTTCTTTAGGAATAAGATATGTTGGTTCAGGCGCCGCTGAAAAAATAGCGGAACATTTTAAAAATATAGATAGTATTATTGCTGCAAGTAAGGAAGAGATTGAAAACATTCACGAAATTGGGCCCAGTATAAGTACGAGCATAATTAATTTTTTCACGGATGATCATAATCGTGGTTTAATAAACCGTCTTAGAGAGTCGGGTTTAAACTTTATTTCTTCAGGTAAACAGAAACTTTCCGACTCGCTTTCAGGAAAATCTTTTGTATTAACTGGTATTTTAGCCACAATAACGCGAGATTCCGCAAAAGAAAAAATTTTAGCCCGGGGCGGAAAATTTGTTTCAAGTATTAGCAGTAAAATAGATTATGTTGTTGTAGGAGAAAATCCAGGTTCCAAATACGAAAAAGCCATAAAAATTGGACTTAATGTTATTACTGAAGAAGAATTTTTAAAACTAATATCAGATTAGAACATGTATGAACGAATTATAAATTTTATAGCCCAATTTATAATAAACAGATTTATTAGGCATAAACATACTGAAAGTACAGTTTATAATAATTTTTTTTCAGATTCGAAAAATATTTTACTTATTTACCCCGAATCTGATACGGAATTTGATTCTGCAGGAATAGTCCCTGAGTATTTGTGGGGAACGAAAAAGAATTTAACATTATTTGTGCCTGAACAGAAAGTAAGCACTCTGAATCAAAAATGGAAAGCACGTGTGCTCACATTTTCGTTAAAAGATAAAACTAGATTAAATTTACCATCTCATAATTTATCCAAATTACTAGAAAATGAGAATTTTGACGTTGTGATCGATTTAAATATATCGGATAATTTATTTTTTAGTGCCATTACCAATTATGTTACGTCTAAATTCAAAATTGGTTTTAAAAAGGATAGATCGGATAAATATTACAATTTTCAGGTGCCAAGTCAAATAAATGCTGAAAATTCATATAGAAATTTGTTAAATTCATTAAAGATGTTTTAAATATTTTATTAATTTTTATAGCACTAATATTGTTGAAGCCATGAGTGAAAACATAAATTTTGAATTGAAAAAAATTGGTGATATCTCAATATTTAAATTGAATGAGAAAAGATTCGATTCGCAGATTGCAGGATTGGTTAAAGGTGAATTAACAATTTTGCTGCATACAGATGACTGCAGAAAGCTTATTATTAATCTTTCTGATGTTGAGTATTGTGATAGTTCCGGTTTAAGCGCCATTCTTTTAGCCTACAGAATTTTACAGTCCGAAGAAGGGCAGATAAGATTAGCGTCGCCCACAAGGAACGTCAGGAAGTTGATTGAAATTTCTCAACTCGATCGTATCTTACCAATATGTGAAACACTTGAAGAGGCTATTGCAGATTTTTCTAATTAAAGGGTTTCCATATTGTGGATCGTACACTCGACTATGTAATTATTGCCGCCTATTTAATAGGCATTGCGTTAATAGGAATATTTAAAGGCGGTAAACAAAAATCCGTAAACGATTATTTTTTAGGCGCCAAATCAGTTCCCTGGTGGGCTGTATGTTTTTCAATTGTAGCTGCTGAAACAAGTACACTTACATTTATTTCGATTCCCGGACTTGCATATTTAACAAACTTTAACTTTTTACAAGTTACGGTCGGATATCTGTTAGGCAGAATTATAATTTCAATTTATTTTCTTCCTGCCTATTATAAAGGTGAATTAAATACAGCTTATGCTTATTTAGAAAACCGTTTTGGAAGTAAAACACGTTCATTCGCCTCAATAGTGTTTTTAATTACACGAACAGCTGCAGACGGTGTAAGATTATTTGCGACAGCAATTCCTTTAAAGTTAATGCTGGATATAAGTTATCCTGTTGCAATTATTATTATAGCAGCAGTTGCTTTGGTTTATACTTATATCGGTGGTGTTAGAGGAGTTATTTGGGTTGATGTTATTCAAATGTTTATATATATAGGCGGAGCATTGGCCGCAATTATATTCCTATCGTCAAATTTATTGCCCGAAGGTTTTTGGGGTTTGTTTAATTCGGATCAAATTGCCGATAAATTAAATGTTATTAATCTTGGTTTTGACGGAGGACTTAAAAATTTCTTCAGTACTCCTTATACGCTATTTGGTGGACTTATCGGGGGTGCGTTTTTGTCAATGGCATCTCACGGAACTGATCAATTGATTGTTCAACGATTGCTGACAATTAAAGATCTTAAAAATAGCAGAAAGGCAATTGTTGGAAGCGGGATTATTGTGATTTTTCAATTTGTGATTTTTTTATTTGTAGGTGTCGCTTTGTATGCTCATTACGGTACGTACGATCTAGCCTCTTTAGGATTGTTAAAAGCAGATGAAATTTTCCCCTTATTTATTATCACATCTCTACCGGTTGGGTTATCCGGATTAATTATTGCCGGATTATTTGCAGCCGCTTTATCAACACTTGCAGGTTCAATGTCTTCTTTATCTTCATCAACTATGCTGGATTTATACAAACCTTTCAGAAAAATTAAATCCGAAGCAGAGGAACTCCGTATTTCCAGAATGTTTACTATTATGTGGGCAGGATTGCTTATAGTTTCCGCGATTCTGTTTATGAACTCTCCCGACGCAGTGGTTGAACTTGCACTAAGTATAGCTTCGTTTACATATGGCGGACTTCTGGGGACATTTATGCTTGGCTTATTTGTTAAAGATGCAAAACAAGAGGATGCATTAGCTGGTTTTACAGGTGGAATTTTAATTATGGTAACTGTTGTTTCACTTAAACTTGTTGCCTGGACCTGGTTTACCGTCATTGGTGTAGCCGCAACTCTTTTAATCGGAAAATTATTAAGTTCCATAAATAAAAAAGTTTCAGTCTGAGAAAATTGTTTTATAGTCACTCGCAGAAATTTTATTAATTTATAATTTAATAAATCTGAAAACTTATAATTTTTTTTAATGGATAAAAATTTCCCCGATGTTAGATAAAAGTAAATTAAAAAAATTAAAACTGATAGTTTTTGATCTTGATGGCACTCTTCTATCCGATAATAATCAAATCGGAAAAGAATCTGTTCAGTTGATTAAAGAGCTTGGCGTAATGGGTGTAAAGTTTTCTTTCGCTACCGGACGAATTCATTCTGCGATTACTGAACATGCGGATACATTAAATTTGCATACTCCTCTTATTTCCCTGGATGGATCTTTAATTAAAACTCATCCTGAAGCGAAAATAATTTTTGAGTCGTATGTCCCGGCTCGTTACATTAAAAAAGCGATCAAATATGCGGACGATCTTCTTCTCAAAATTGCTCTTTGTCATCCCGAGGCAATATATTATACCGAAACAAATTCATCTATTCCTTCTCTATTAGATAAATTCGGTGCCAAATATATTCATGTCAATTCTTATGAAAATTTAGTAAATAGAACTTTGGAAGTTGTAGTTGCAGGCGATATGAAAAAGGCAGTCCGATTATTTCATTCTAGAATGATGTTTCCTTATTCATTCGGACTGAATACATCCTATTACAAGTCTCATAGCAGAGGAGATCTTTATTATGTTGAGGCTCGTAAAGCAGGAACTAATAAAGGAACTGGACTTAAACGGCTGGCAAAATATTTGAAAATAAATATAAATGAAACTGCCGTAATGGGCGATTGGTATAATGATAGGCATTTATTCAGCACTGGTGCTTTGGCAGTTGCCGTACAAAATGCAGTCAGCGAGATTAAGTACCACAGCAGTTTTATTACAAAAAGAACAAATAACGAAGATGCCGCGGCTGAGTTTTTAGAAATGGTTTATAAAGCAAAAAAAACAAGTTAATATGGCTGGAGCTTACGAAAAAATACAAAAAAGCAGAAGAATAAAATTACTTATGGTAATTGCGACTATTATTCTTATTGTGCTTATGTTTCCAAAAGGGGAATCCCTGGAATCGGAAATTGCGGTAAATTCGATATGGATTGAGGATGATTTAATTGCCAGTATGTCTTTCGAAATTTTAAAAGATCCTTTAGAGTACGAAAGAGAAAAAACTGCTGCAATGGAATTTGTAGATGAAATTTTTGTTAAAAAAATTCATCTACCTCAACAGGTTCAGGATTCTTTAAAGTCTTTTAACAATTATTTTTTATCCATACTAGATTCCGACATTTATCTAAAAAACAATAAGTCCTCAAACAAAACATTTCTTTCTTCCGATTCTTACTCAACCTTTCGCGAAATCAGAAAACAGGAAAATTTAGTATCCGGCGGCAAAGTCCTTTCTATGAATTCCCTTTTTAAATTGATGGACGACATTGTAAGCAGGACCTACCGCAGAGGTTTTATAAACAAAACAAATAAGGAAATATCGAAAGATAGTATTGCTATACGTGAAGGAAAATATCAGAAGGCATTTCCAAAAAATAATTTTTATGATCCTTTATCAATTTCTCAGTTAATTTCTTCACGTTTACAGTCTTCTTTTCGAGTTAAAGATGAAGTGCTTTCTGCCTTCGAAGAGTATCTTCTTAATTTTTTGAAACCCAATATTGTTTTGGATACTAAACTCACCGAAGACGCAAAAATGATTGCAATTGGAAAAATTTCCGCTAACAGAGGCATTGTTAACGAAAACGAACGTATAGTTGCGAAACATGATAGAATTACGCAGGACATTAAATCAAAAATCGACTCATATAGAATAGCTAAAGGAGCAGACAGCGGTTTTTGGCAAAGATTTGCACAGAATTTGGGCAAACTTGTTCATGTTATAATAGTTTTTATGCTTTTTATTATTTACATATATCTATTTCGAAAAAATATTTACAAGGATAATTTTAAGGTATTATTGATCGCCATTATTATCTTACTGATAAGTTTTATGGCATTTCTTGTATCACAAATGAACGTAAAAGGACCAGTTGAGTTACTTATTCTTTTGCCAGTTGCCTCAATGCTTCTTACGATTTTGTTTGATTCGCGTATTGGATTTTACGGTACTGTTGTTTGTGCATTGATTGTCGGAGGATTGCGTGGCAACGATTATGTGATAACTGTTATGAATATTGTTGCAGGTGGATTCGCCGCATACACTGTTAGAGATATTAAAAACAGAAATCAGATATTCCGATCATTCATGTTCATACTTTTAGGATATGTCGCCAGTATTTTGGCTTTTGGGCTCGAACGGTTTGAATCACCCGATCAGTTGCTGATTCACTCTGCTTTCGCGGCTTCCAACGCAATTTTAAGCCCTGCGTTAACATTCGGTCTTATCATTTTCTTTGAGAAAATATTCAGAATAACTACGGAACTAACCTTACTTGAGTTATCGGATTTTAATACTCCTGTGTTGAGGGAATTGGCGCGAAATGCGCCTGGCACATTTAATCATTCTATGACTATCGGTTCTATGGTGGAAAGCGCAGCAGAAGCAATAAATGCGAATCCGATTTTAGCACGCGTCGGTGCATATTATCACGACATTGGTAAACTCGCAAATCCGGACGGGTTTGTTGAAAATCAGATGACTAATGAAAATTTACATGAAGAATTAGATGCAAAAAAAAGTGCTGAACTTATAATAAATCATGTAGCAAAAGGTATTGAATTAGCCAAAGAACACAAACTACCAAAAGAGATAATTGATTTTATACCAATGCATCACGGAACCCTTGCAGTAATTTATTTTTATGAGAAAGCAAAGGAGATGTACGGTGAAGAAAATGTAAATAAAGATGATTATAGATATCCGGGTCCGAAACCTAATTCCAAGGAAACTGCATTGCTAATGCTTGCGGATGCTTGCGAATCTGCTGTCCGTTCTATGACCGAACCCGATCCGAATAAAATTGAAAATATGATTAACAATCTATTTAAAATTAGGATCGACGACGGGCAGTTGAACGAGACTCCAATAACATTTCATGATATTACCGTTATAAAAGAAGAATTCGTTAAAATTCTTATCAGCCATCATCACAAACGCATCCGTTACCCTAAACAGGAGGAGATGGAAAATAAGAGCGGTGATAGTGAAAACTGATGGAACAGTTTCTTAAAGAATATTTAACTTATGTCCGGTTGGAAAAAAACTTATCCGAAAATTCTGTTCAGTCTTATAAAAACGACCTATCTAAGTTTATACTCTATTTAAAAAAAGCAGGTATAGAAGATTTCAACGATGTTAATACAACATTGATTGGAGAATATTTTGTAAAGATGCGTAAAGAGGAGTTAAGCGGCAGTACATCCGCTCGATATTTGTCCTCTTTCAAAGGTTTTTTTTCTTACCTATACGACCAAAGCTATATTCAAAAAGATCCTACAGATATTCTAACTTCAAGCCGAAGGCGTAGATCTTTACCTACAGTGCTTTCTGTTAGGGAAATTAATAATATTTTGGACTGCCCTGATACAAATAATATTTTAGGAGTAAGAGATCGGGCTATGCTTGAATTATGTTATTCGTCAGGACTAAGGGTATCGGAATTAATTA
>PGYT01000061.1 GCA_002839805.1 Ignavibacteriae bacterium HGW-Ignavibacteriae-2 | reverse complement strand
TTATTTTCTTCATGCCTATGTAGTGATTCAATTTATTTATGTTTTGTAAATCGAAATCATTGGCTCCTGTAATTTTATTCACCCAAATTCTTAATCCTATTCCTTCCGGATATTGAGGTGCGTTCAGATCGATGCGCCATATGGGGAAAAAAAATACCCCTATCAATAAAATTGAAGCAAATATTATAAGAGCTCTTTCCTTAATATTCATATCTTTCATTTTTAACCAAAATCCGGTTTTAATAAAGATTTGTTCGAGCCCGCCTAAAAACAAAGCACTTAACAAAACAATTTTATGTTTTTTCCATGTTTATTTAGGCGGACACAGAACCTAATTATATGATATTTCTATTTTCGAATTTTTTTCAGATACTCTCGCATATCCCTGCATTTCCTGATGAAGCGCTGAACAGAAATCGGTGCAATAAAAAGGATAAACTCCAATCTTTTTGGGCTGCCATGTTAAGGTCATAGTTCTACCCGGCATTATTAGCAGTTCTGAAGTTTGAGCGCCTTTTACGGCAAATCCATGCGGTATATCCCAGTCCTGTTCCAGATTTGTTACATGGAAATGTACAATGTCACCCACCTTTATTCCTTCGATGTTATCAGGTTTAAAATGTGTTCGAGTCGCGCTCATATAAATATGAACAACGTTACCTTTTCTTTCAACCCTCGTTTCATTTTCACTTTTAATTCCATAAGGGTTTTTATTGTGCTCAAGTTCATATATCTTTTTTTGTTTTTTTATTAGCAGTTCTGCGGGAATAGCTTGAGCATAATGAGGTTCTCCGATTGTTGGAAAATCGAGCAACAATTTCATTTTTTCACCGCTGATATCAATAAGCTGTGCGGACTGACAAAGTTCTGGACCAGTTGGCAGATAACGGTCTTTTGTAATTTTATTTAAAGCCACAACATATTTACCCCAGGGTTTTTTACTGTCCCCTCCTGGAATCATAAGATGACCAATAGAATAATAGGTTGGAATTCTATCTACAACTTCCCATGTGCCCAGTTTCCATTTAACAATTTCCGACGAGATAAACGCGGATGTATATGCATATCCATTTCCGTCGAATTCAGTATGTAAAGGGCCTAACCCTGGATTTTCAACTTCGCCTGCGTTTACGGCTTCGTACTTAAGAATAGGAATAGTATTTACCTCACCGATAAAATCTTTATTCTCAATTGCTTTTAACATTTTGCTGAAGGAATGCACTGGAATCACAGTTGCCAATTTACCGCCGGCAACTATGTACTCCCCACTTGGGTCTACATCTACCCCGTGAGGGGATTTGGGAGTAGGCAGATAATAAATTAAGCCGGGGCAATCTTCGGGGTTTAATATCAACACAGAATTCTTTTTTTCCGATGTTGCAAGGTGTGTCTCTTCGTTAAAAATGTTGTGCATATATTCTGCGGGTACAGAATTGCCTTTGCCTTCAGCAATAAATTTTTCGGCCGCTTTCCAGTTAACAGCTGCGATAAAATCTTTATCATTTCTCGAAGCATTTATTTCGAGCAAAGAATTGGCCTGTTCGCTGTTGTATGAAGTAAAAAACGCCCACCCATGAGAAACGTTTTTACCGGAATGAGCTAAATCATAGTTAAATCCAGGGACTAAAATTTGAAACGCAATTGCCATTTCTCCAGATTCTGGATTAACTTTTATGAAGGACAAAGTACCCTTAAAATTTTCTTTATAGGAAGAAATACTTACATCTTTCTGCGGAATAGGAATGCTGAATCTTGTAGAAGCGACCACATATTCGTTATTTTCGGTTACAAAAGGAGAGCCGTGATTACCTGCCGAATTAGGGATTTCAAGTATCTCAACTGTTTCGAACGTGCTTAAATCCAAACGGGCTACCCTTGGTGTATTGTTGCCGTTTATAAACAACCATCTGCCATCCGGTACACCGTCTGTTTGAGAGAGTTCGGGGTGGTGAGCGTCATCCCACGGAATTTCCCCAAAAGACGTGTTTAACATAGGGCGCGTTTCCTGGGTGTATCCATAGCCAGTTTCAGGATTCTGTGAGAAAACGGGAATTACTTTGAATAATCTTCCGGAAGGTAAACCGTAAACAGAAACCTGACCGCTGAAACCACCGGACATAAACGCGTAAAACTCATCGTAATGTCCAGGAGCCACATAAACTTTTTGTGCCGCATCACTGTCACCGGCTCCGCTTCCTGAATCGCCTCCGCAGTTTATAAATCCAAAGGCTAAGACAATGGATGAAATCAACATTATATAAAAATTTTGCTTTTTCATTTTTTCTCTCTTTCGGATTATTTGTTGACTGATCTCAAATATTCTAAAATGTTTAGAGCATCATCCTGTGTTACATTCTGAAATGTCATTTGATTTGCATAAGTCGCAAGCATTTTTTTTGCTTCCGGATGTTTTTTTGTCATTTCCTCGGGATTCAGTATCATATTCATTATGTACTCGTGAGAACGGACGGAAGTAACATCTCCTAAAGCGGGACCAGTATAGCGCTCGTCCAATTTATGGCATTGTGAGCATTTTATTGTAAATATTTCTTCTCCGGATTTAGCTTTGATAAGATCAATTTGGTCGGGCATTGTCATTTTTTCCTTTATGGGTCCAATGCCGTTATCCAATTCAAATAGAGTTAATCCGAATTTATCTGCAACTTTTTGTTTAAAAGCGTCGTTGCCATTATCCGAAGATTTTTCCTCCCCACCTCCACAAGCCCAAAAAATGATTAAGAAGATAGGAATTGTTATTACGAGTTTTTTCATGTTTTCTCCTGTAGTTTAGTTTCTTACAATTTGCATAAAAAGCAGAATATTTTATCTGATTTTATCATAAAAAATTTTAATTATTTACAAATTTTGATTCTGCGAGAATTTGTAAGTTCACTCGTTTAATTGATACCTCAAATTCAATGGACATTTTTTCCCATAATGTACAAAGATCACATATCTTATCAATACAGTTGCCCTGTAAGCCAAGCCAGCAAACTTTTTCAATTTGGGTATAGCCCAATGCGACATATATGGACTTGACAGTTATATCGGAAAGATTTGCCAGGATAACAAAACCACCATTTTTACCCTTTTTTGAACAGACAAAACCTTCGGATACAAGTGACTGAAGAATTTTGGAAATGAACTCTTTTGGAATATTAAGCTTTTCCGATATTTCTCTCGCGGAAATTACCGTGCCGTGATTTTCAGCCAAGTAAACGAGAGCATTAATGGCATATTTTATTTTTGTTGTGATTATCATATAAGCAGAATATTTATTCTGATTAAAGGTATGAATAAAAAGACTTGTTGTCAAGAAATTAATTTGCCGTTTATTTTACAAATCAACTGGGGAGATAGAGTTCAAATTAGAACGTAAGTTATAAAAAAGGCGGTTCTCTAAAACCGCCTCTAATAATTATTTTATTTGTGCGACCTTCGCATTTCCACTGCTAGCTCTTTAACCTCCGACAAAGTTCGTTTCATTGCGCTCCAGCCGTACCAAAGGGCGTAATCGGGATTGTTGTGGAATGTTCCCTGGAAAGTTCTCATTCTATGTTCCAAAAACATTTCAAACAATTTTTGTTCAATCACGGTAGGCGCGTCGTGGAAGGTTAATAAAAATGGAAAAGCATGCGGGTAGGACTCTGGTTTTTTTAAAGTACCATCTTTATATAAATCCGCCACAGTAGTTATAGCCTCTGCCATCAAACGATCAGCCTCTTTTATCATATTGTCACCTTTAGCTAATTCTGCTTTTGCGAAGTTTTCACTGTGACAATCGCCACAAACTTTAAGCATTTTATCGCGCTCAATTTGCCAGGATTCTTCATTTAAGCGAGCAACGTCAGCAGCTTTTACAACCTCCAGCAGCGATGTTGGTTTTCCTTCTGGATCAAGGACGCCCAATCCCTGAAGCACAACTGTACGGTCTTTGGCCCATTGCTCGTCTTCTGGCATTGGCAGACGGACAGCCAAAAATCCCCATGCAGTTCTAACTTCGTGATTGCCTTCTGACATATGACATGTTTGGCAGGTAGGAGCGGATGCGTCCGCCGGGAGAATGCCATTTTGTTTTAGTAAATACCTTACACCATGTTTGGAAGCTGAGTACATTTCCCATTGTGGATGATCGAAACCCTGATGGCATGTTTGGCAAGCCTGTGGCTGACGAGCTTCTTCAACAGAAAAAGTATGTCTTGTGTGACAGGCATCGCAAGAAGCATGACCGAATACGGAGCCTTCGGCTTTAAGCATTTTAATTTCTTCTTCAGTTTTAATGCCCTGTTTGTGACAGCCTCCGCATCCTTTCATGCCATCTGTTAGCGCAATTGGTTGAGCGTGAATTGAAGGCATTGCTTTCATTGCTGCCCAAGCCAATGCATGTTTGCCTTTTTTAAATTGTTCAGCTTGAGTGTCGTGGCATTGCGCGCAAGTTTGATATGTGGGGAGTTGAACATAACCATAATCATTGGCGTTTGTGTGCGCAACCCCGTGACAATCAGAACACCCCACATCGTTTTGTGAGTGTTTGCTTAGCTGCCAGTCCGAAACCGCATTGGGCGTAACATTTTTGTGACAAGTAATACAATCTTGCGAAAAAACGGTGGAATTAAGCAAACCAAATAATAGAAAAAATGAAAATATAGTTCTCATTTTTGTCTCCGGTTTATTTTTGATTTATGTAAAAGAGAAAAGGAATAATCAAACCGATTTATTTGTTATATAATTATGATATACTTGTTCGCTAATTTTTTGGGAATAAACTCTAAAACCTTGTTCATCAACAATCTTTATCAATGGAACCGGAAGGAAAGGAGTAATTAGTAAATATAAATCATTGCCATTTAATTGTAAAATTTCTTTTGTTACTTTTGCCGCGGGGTGAACCCCATTTTCCAAATCTATGGAAGCGTCGTATGTTATTTTAATATGCTCATCTCTAACCCAATTGGGTCTATCGGTACTATTATTCTCAATTTCTTGCACTTCAATTTTCTCCAAGCCGGCGGCTTTTCTTAGATTGTTAATCAATACACTCACTTGAACACCCCCAATCGCTGCGATTTGTTGCAATGTTGTAACATTGCCAACAGCCCTAAGGACAGCAGGATTTTTTAGTTTCTGAAAAAGGGGAGAGATTTCTACAATAGAATCTATCAAATTAGGAAACCTTGTAAGTAGATCGTTTAAAAGAGATTTCGGGGTTATATCATTAAACTCATGCTTCATTTTTTTTCATCATCTTTTGTGTCATATTCTAAAATTCTTCTTTCGCCTTCAATGGCGCGGTATTCATTCAAATTCTGACTCATTTCAACTGTTCCCAGGTATTCACCTTTTTCGTTATGAACGGGGTAGTAGGCGATGTGAACAAATTTTTCCTGAAAATTAATCCAAAATTTTGCAGAATCCTGTTTGCCGCTTTTAAAATCTTCAACAATTTGATTAACAATATGAACACTGGAAGGCGGGTGACAATATTGAACCTGGCGGCCGAGAATAGTTTTTGGACGCTGAAAAATTCTCTCTTTGCCGTGCGAGAAATATTTTACTCTATCATTCTTATCGACAAACGTTAAGTCAATTGGAAGACTGTTTATCATCGCTTCCAATTCTTCCTTAGTAAATGAGCCGGTACTCAGTTTAATTTTATCGGATTCTTCATTTATAGTGTTGTTTTTGCTTAATGTATCTGGGTTCCACTTTTTATTGGGATAATAAAGACAGTATCCCATATCATCACTTTGTTCGGAAATTGTATGCCAGTCGATTTCAGTTAATGTATCGAGACTCATTGGAAAAAGAATTTTTTCCTCTTTATAAATCATTTCTTCAATAGATTTAATTGCGGGACCGAACATCATTTCAATAAATCCCTGTAAAACTTCGGTGGTAACAACTTCTTTAGTAGAAAACAAATGCTGAGATGATTTTAATAGCTCTCGTACTTCATCGTCCTTACCCCACATAACCATCGGCGGTCCGGTGATATCGTATTTCTCGAGATAAGGAAAAAGCAGGTTTTCTTTTTTCTGGTAATGTTTTTCTAAATCCATTAAAGAGTTAAACTGAATATTGATTTGTGTAAGAAGGTCTCTGCATTCCTCTTCGGGATGTCTGCCTTTGATCTCTTCAAAAATATTTTTTAAGTCGGTTATAACTTTTTGGATTTCTTTATTCTCTTTTAGGAAAACATCCACTGGATGACCCTCAGGAATGTCGCTCGAAAATTTTGATTGAAGGGTTCCTTTTAAAGCTTCAGTATGTAGATCGCAAAATTTCAGGATTTCTTCACGCGGCATTCCGTCACGTATCAATTCCTCCTCAGCTTGAATGACTTCGCCGTAAGGTACGCTGCCCATTAAATCCGTTAAAGCTTTTCGTGTTTCGCCAATATCCTGGCCGTCGTGCAATTTTTTGATGAGTTCTTTTAGTTGCCCCACACGAATTTTGCTGTTATTTATAAATTCACTCATAAATTATCCTATGCTAATGTAACTTCTTGTAAAATTTCACCCGTCATCCCAACAACAACAATATCGATTGCTATCTCCTTTCCGGCTGTATCTACGGCTTTTTGAACAAGTTGTACCAATCCGCGGCAGCAGGGAACTTGCATAATTAATACAGTAATGGCTCTCAGATTGGAATCATTTATCATGCTTGCAAGTTTTCCGATATAAACTTCCTGATTGGAATCTAATTTCGGACAAGCAATTGCCAGGCTTTTCCCCTGAAGAAAGTCTTTATGAAAGTCCGGTATTGTAAAGCCGCAGCAATCAGCCGCAAGAAGTAAATGAGAGTTTTTATAATAGGGCGCTGTCGGAGGAACAAGGTGCAGTTGAACAGGCCACTGCTGAAGATGTGAGATACGTTTTCCCGATTCATTTTCGGAATCAAGTGGTGCTTCAAAAGACATAGTTTTGGAGCCCGGGCATCCGCCTGCGTGATGATGATTATGTTCAGGTTTTTCAGTTTCTTGAGATGTAATAGGATTCGGAATACCATTTTCCTGCAAATATTCAAGAGCGATAACGACATAGTCAAATTCCTCGTGGTCACGAAGATGTTCCAGATGAGCTTTAATAACATTTGATCCGCCTTTAACAATATAATCCATTACTTTCCGCTCGTCGTAAGGCTCCGCTTCACGTTCTACTATTGAAATAGCTCCTGTCGGGCAATCACCGATACAAGCCCCAAGTCCATCGCAAAATAAATCGCTTATCAAACGGGCTTTACCATCAATAATTTGTAAAGCTCCTTCCGCGCAGGCAGGGACGCAATTTCCACAGCCGTCACATTTATCTTCATCTATATTAATTATTTTTCTAAGCATTCGTTTTCTCCAAAATTAAAAACAGAATTAAAATTCCGATTAAAAAATAGGATTAATAATTCTGATTTGCAAATAAAAATAAAGTCATTCTTTACAGCTTTTATAGGGAAAAAGGAATTTTTTAATCGGTGATTGTATTATTTGAAGAGTATTCAGAAATCCCGATCCCAGATTTAATTATCTGAGATCGGAATGAACATTTTTATAACCAGAAAAATCTGTATACAATTATTTATATTAATCCTAATCATAAGACGAACCGGACTAAGATTTTAATTTAGATCATTTTTAATCAATATTTATATTTCATCCACTTAATAACTTCGCTCCAGGACGGTTTTTTACCCGTTCGCAAAATGCCCACACGATAAATTTTACCAGCCAAAGGAAATATAGCCGCAATGGTAGCCACATTTACAAGTCCCGATACAAACAGCTGCCATAGAGGTAAATCCACTACGGTATATCTTCCGGGCATTACCATTAATGTAGCGAAAGGGAGGTATGATGAAACGACTGCCATAGGATTGTTAGGATTACGTAAAATTGAAAATGATATAAAAAAGGGAATCATAATAAGCAGCATTACCGGCCACATACCGGATTGTGCTTCCTGCGAGTTCTCGAATATTGCTCCAACAGTGGCAAACAATCCATGAAATATTATAACCGCCAAGAAGAAGTTAATAAGAAAGTAAATAAGATGGCCTACAGTAATATCAACTACAAATTCGGGAGGCAGTACAAACCACGTAGTGGATATTATAGCCAGTACAGGTAAAAGCCAAATTGCCATCTGAAATGTTGACGTAATTGTTGAGCCGAAAATTTTACCTGTCATTAATTCTTTACTGCTTACACTTGAAAGGAGCACTTCAACAATTTTACTGTTTTTTTCTTCCTGAACGGACTGCATAGTCATCTGTCCGCTGAACAATAGACTTATATAAAGCATAAATGAGAAAAGATAAGCTAAAATAGTATTACCGAATCCCTGCTCTTCAATTTCATTTTTTTCTGAAACTTTAAAGCTACTGAAATCAATGCCCATTCGGGCAAACTGTAACTCGTCTTCACTTAAATTCTTATTACTGAAATACTCATCGAGCAATACCTTATTGACCGGTCCATCAATTTTTTGGGGAATAGTTCTGTTACTTGGAGTGTTAGAATAGTATTCTAGTTTTTTATTTTCGAGGGCCTTTTCCGGAATAAAAATAATCCCTGTCAATTTATCGCCCATTAAATCCTGTTTTTTATTATCGATATAATTTCTTATATCCGAAGCTGCAACTGTGTTGTATGTAATTTTATATGTACCGTCTTTAACAAAATCCAAATCATCAAAATATAACTGGCATTTCTGAGTTAATTGAGCAGATTCGGTTATAACTTCAACTTTAGTGTTAGAATCTCCCTCATAAGACATAACTAAAGTTTGGACACCAATTATGCCGAACATAAATACAGGGATAAGTATAGTCATCAATATAAATGACTTTGACATTAATTTTTCGCGTAATTCACGTTTAAGAACAGCCAAAACTCTGTGATTAAACATAAGGCACCTCCATAACATCTTCTTCTTTACCGGCTAGCTGTACAAATATCTCTTGTAAAGAAATATCGTTGGCGTCGAATTTTTTTACAGTTACATTGTTGTCTATAAGCAGTTTCAGAAGCTGCTGAGTATGTTCGGGCAGTTTAACTTTTATTCCCGTTGTGTTGCCGAAGTCAGAAATTTTTTCGACCATTTGATGGTTGTTAAGGAATGAAATATCACCCTCGTAATTTAAGCTGATGTTTCTTTGCGCATATTTTGATTTAAGTTGACTTAGAGACCCGTTCAAAATAATTTTACCGTGATCTATCATAGCTATGTGATCGCACATCTTTTCGGCAAAATCCATAAGATGTGTTGAGAATATTATAATTTTTCCTTCGTTTTTCTTTTCAAGAATTATTTCTCTGAGCAGATTTGTATTTATTGGATCAAGTCCGGAGAAAGGTTCATCAAGGATTACAAATTCGGGATCGTGCAAAATTGTGGCGATAAATTGAATTTTCTGCTGATTACCTTTAGATAACTCTTCTACTTTTGAATTGATTCTGTCGGTGAGGTCGAATCGTTCAAGATATTCTTTGGCTTTTTTAGTTAAATTTTTGCCGGCTTTTCCTTTTAATTCAGCAAAGTACAGAAGAGTTTCGAGTACCCGCATTTTTTTGTAAAGTCCCCTTTCTTCCGGCAGATAACCAACACTGTTCTTAAATTCCTGACCGACGGTTGATCCCCTTAGAATCACTTCGCCTGAGTCGGGCATATAAATATTCATCATCATTCTTATAGTTGTTGTTTTTCCCGCCCCATTCCGGCCTATAAGTCCAAAAACAGATCCTTCGGGCACGTTGAAAGATGCGTTGTCAACAGCTTTTAATTTACCGAAGCTTTTACAAAGATTTTTTACCTCCAAAGCATACATGAATTATCCCTCATTAAGTTCAAAATTTATTTTAATAATAAAACTTCAGACATTGTCAGATATTTGACGAATGAATTTTGGAATAGTCTTAATTCTAGTTTAGAATTATTCTTCCTTGTGCAAATTTTCTTTGATACACAAAAGTTTAGCGTCTATTCAATAACTTGAAAAGATCAGGTAAAATTTCACGGAATTATTAATATTGAAATGTAGTGATTGAAGCGGAAAAATACCGGACTAAAAAAATAATAATAAAAAAATTATCGCTTTTTTAGTCCGGCAGTTATAAATATTGAGTTAGTTTTTTTCTGTACTAGTTTTAGTTTTACATGTAGAAAGGCCAAAGGGCAAATATATCGGGCAGCGATTAACTAAAGCCGTTACAAGAGGTATAATCCCGATAAGTCCCCACCAGCTGCCTGTAAATAATCCTATTGCCATAATAGCAACACCTAAAATAATTCTTAATGTTTTATCCATACCACCAACGTTTTTGTTCATTTTTAACCTCGTTTTAATAATGTATGATGAATTGATTAATTAAAAGATTCGGGTTATTCAAATTTATTTTTACCAGTCATAAAAAATAAGTTTTGGCCAGTACTTCTTCCACTTAATAACTTTTGTTTTATAAATTTCTTCAGTGATCTGCTTTTTATTCGGTTTAACAACAAGTTTAAATAAATCTTCCAGACCATAAGGGGCATATAAATTAAGTTGTCCTCTAAAGGTTTTTATACCAATACTTGTCGAGGTGGTCGGAAACGTATCAATAGCTTCTTCAACAGAAAGGTAAGGCTCAATGGGATAACCAAAATGCTCCGGGTACCACAAATGAATTCTCGCCTGATTTTTAATATCTAAGGGAATGGGAAAGCGAGAGTAATGATTTTTAACTCGATTAATTATTTCATTCTCGGACTCATATGACATATTTGTATCGTCAAAGTAAACTAAATCTATATCACTAATAAATTTATCGGGCTCAAAACCATGAAAATAATTCCACACAGTTTGAGCCAGGCATCCCGCGCCGACATACCAATTAGGTAGATTTAATTTTTCAGCTGTTGATATTATTTCCCAAACATATTTGTTGCGCCGAAGTATATTAAAAAAATTATCGGCTAAAGAAGTATCTGGTTGAAAATATGATTTTGGCATTTATTCTAAGTTAAATATCCATGGAACATTTTCTTTGATTAGTATAAAACGTTTGTTGTTTTCGTCAAAAAATATTTTATCACGTCCCGGAATCAATTTAATTTTTGACTTAACATGCACCCATCCTTCGTCAGTAAATACATTATAATCTTCAGCGGCACTTTCGCCGCTTATACCTAAAAACATAACCGCTTTATCGTCAATTTTGAGAGATATATAAAAGCTCAATGGCTCTGAATTATTACTTTCGGTTTGCCAGGACGCGCCGTTCCAATAATATAAAACACCGTTATTAAATTTGCTCCCGATAGATGACTCTTGAATTAACGTATCATCATTTAAGGTTTTTGTATAATCTATCAAATTATGTGAAATTCCTTCGTCAACAAATTTAATCCAAACACCCGCGGGCAAATTCGACTGGGCACAAATGTTCGTCAGTGGAAACATTAATATGAACACGAAAATTTTAGTCATTTCAATTAGCCCTTCAGTTGTTTGTACATATCGTTGTTGTACAAAAACATTCTATCACAAATAAATTTAAATGCGCAGCTTTCTTTTTTTTAGGATTGAAGTAAAGCCACAGTTTCATCCTGCATTAAAACCCAAATCGTGTAAACGCCGACAGCGGTACCAATAGGAATATTCAACAAATCCAGCACTGAAACAACTAATAGTATAATTCTGGACCAGGCTTTCTTTTTAAGAAGACCGATAGCACCAATGATACTTACTATAGAAGATAAAATTAAAAATCCTCCAATAATTATACCTATAATGGGCAATATAAAAGATGCTTCATCCTCTCCAATAAAAATTCCAATACCTGACAACAAAATAAACAAAACCATTCCTATAATAATCCCAATAATACTTAGGGTAATTTGAATTACAGCTACTAATGTGATATGTTTTTCCATTTTATCCGCCGGTTTATTATTAATGCCGCTTAATTATTCTTGCCAATTTAATATTATCGGCTTTTCGTCAATGCCATTTAAAATCAATTTATAATTCTCAATCTCCTTTGTCGGATCGAAGAGCAATATACCCTCATCAGTTTTCCCGTTAAAAGTAATAACTACATTAAGAAAATCCGTTAAGTAAAAATCGGTTTCAGCATATCGTCCGCTTATTTCAATTACACGCGCAAATTGACCCGATAGGTTTTCGAGAAAAAAATATTCGTAGCCGTCTTTAATTTCTATAGGGCGATAAGGGGAAGTCTGGTTTTCGAATATTACATTGAACGATAAACCCTTAACAGAATCGGATGACAGGGTTTTTAAGAATTTTTTATCTGTGTTATTTAAATATTCATAATTGGTATATCTATCATAGTATTCTCTTAGAACCGATAGATAATCTTCCTGGGATAATCTTTTTTGAATGGTTTCTTTTCGCGCGTGGGCTTTAATTACATTTTCAGTTAACGGAATGGCTGTTACGAAAACAGAAGCTGATTTGGATTCAATAGCCAATGATTTCGAAAAATACTGATCATAATTTGAGACTGTATTAAAATTTATTATAGTCTTACATTCTTCAAGAGTCCATTCAATTGAATTTTTGGCTAAAATTAAATTAACATCAGTTTTTGAAATGTGGCTTGAACTGGAACAGGAGAATGTGCTGATTAAAAAAGTTAAGAAAAGGAGAAATTTGGACAAATTATAATTTGCGGAAAAATTAATTTTAATATTCATTCCCAAAAATTTCCCAAACTAAATAGTACTATAATTCCAAGACCTAAAGTTACATCATTAACAGGATGGTTAAATACTTATCTAAATACTTGAACAAAATATGTCCTTGTCAATTTGAGAAATTTTCAACAGACTTACAATAAATTAACAATGATTTTACCGCTTAAAACTGACAATTTCCGCTATAGAAATAATTCTTTGCTAAGTTTCTCGGGAATTACATAAACATTTAAAAGTAATAATATTTCCGGGACTGATCTACTGTTCGCTAACACTAAAACATAAATGCAAAATTAAGTTGTAGCTCTTTTATTCCAATTGTACCAGTAAATGGCTGTTCAGTATCAGTTGCATAATTTCCGCTCATCAATCCTTTATGTTTGAAGAGAAGCTCAAGTTTTAGAGGTGAATTAAAAATGTTATGACGTGAAACTGAAATAGCATAAAAGATCCCAAATTTGTTTTCATATGTTTCGAATCTTTTACGAGAAGTTAGGCCTGTTTTAACTCTTGTAAATTTATCAAATGATATCCCCGCTCCAATATTTAAATGGTTCTCAAAAATTTCCAATAACTTTGTAAGATAAACACTAAGCTCAATTGCGCGAAACGTTGACTTGCTTGAAATAGAATCTTGTAAAAAATCTTCTGGAGCTATTAAAAATCCTCCATTTAGAAGTCCGTAATAAGTTCTTGAATTTTTAGCTGCAACATATTCAGCCTTAATCCCAAACCTGCCAATTGATTGAAAAATATAGACACCCAAACCGTAAGGATTTTTGATTTCTTTATTGTCGGTCCAAATTTTTACAGGAGCAATTCCAATTTCTTGGGCATTCGTATTAATAAAAAATAAAAATGCGACAAACAAACACTTAATATTTCTCATTTGAAATTTTTCCTTTGAAAGTTATGTTCATGTTAACAAAGCCACCATCTATTTTAAGTATTATAAAAATACTTTGTGAGAACAAAATTTCTTTACTGCAAAAGCGCCTTTCCCCATTGCCATCGAATAAATTCAAATAAAACTTTCTTTGTGCCGGTGAACACTATAGCTAAATTGATTATAGAAAATATCATTTTTATAAATGATAACATTAATAAACTTCCCAACTAAATTCCTCTTATAGAAAACCTCAATTTTTTAAAATATTGGGAATTAGAGCTAGAATAAATTTGCATTATCGGTGCAGATGCCTTATATTTTGAGTCATATTTTAAAATAAACCTAAATAAATAAGCCATGTTAGACAAAATTGACATCAAAATATTAAATATGCTTCAGGAGCAAGGCAGAACAAAACGGAATGTTCTTGCCGAAGCTGTAGGACTTTCGCTTCCCTCATTAAGCGAACGATTAAAAAAACTTGAAGAACACGGAATTATTGAAGGTTATTATGCCAAGCTGGATAAGAAAATATTCGGTTACGATATTATGGCTTTCATAACTGTTGTGATGGACTCTTCTAAAAGTTTCGCGTCGCTTTCCGGACACGTTAAAAAAACAACTGAAATACTCGAATGTTATTCTGTACTGGGAGAAGGATCTCATATTATGAAAGCTATAGTGAAAGATACAGAAGCACTTGAAAAATTATTGACTAAAATTCAATCTTGGCCCGGAGTTACAAGAACCGTTACAAGTTTTGTACTTTCAACTATTAAAGAAACTAATAAGCTTAATATAAATTAAGGAGTAAAAAAATGGCGAAAGCTAAGTTAAAGTCAACCTCTTCGGTTGATAAAGTGTTGAGCTTTATCAAAACGAACAAAATTAAGTTTGTGGACTTAAAATTTATGGATTTTCCAGGTCAATGGCAGCATACTACAGTACCTGTTTATCAACTGGATGCCGATAGTTTCAAAGATGGTTTCGGGTTCGATGGTTCTTCTATACGCGGATGGAAACCAATTAACGAAAGCGATATGTTAATTATTCCAGATCCCGATACTATGTTTTTGGATCCTTTTGTTCAAGCACCTACAATAAGTTTAATTTGTGATGTGTATGAACCTGCAACAAAAGAAAAATACAGCCGTTGCCCACGTAATATTGCTCAAAAAGCAAACGCGTATTTGAAATCCACGGGTCTTGCAGATACGGTTTATTTTGGACCCGAAGCGGAATTTTTTGTGTTTGACGACGTAAGATTCGACACTACGCCTAACAGCACATTTTATTTTATCGATTCCATTGAAGGAAGATGGAACACCGGCACGGACGAAGGACCAAATTTACAATATAAACCACGATTTAAAGAGGGATATTTTCCTGTGCCACCCACAGATCAACTAATGGATCTTAGAAACGAGATGTCTCAAACATTAATAGATTTGGGAATTCCTGTAGAAGCTCAGCATCATGAAGTTGCCAGCGGAGGTCAATGTGAAATTGATCTGCGGTTTCAACCTTTACTAACTGCTGCCGATCAATTATTAATGTTTAAATATGTTGTAAAAAACACAGCTAAAAAACACGGTAAAACCGTGACATATATGCCGAAACCAATTACCGGCGATAATGGATCAGGAATGCACGTTCACAGTTCTTTGTGGAAAAACGGCAAACCGTTATTTGCTGGCGGCGGCTACGCGGGGCTAAGTGAAATGGCACTTTATTATATTGGTGGAATTCTAAAACATGCACCTGCTCTGTTGGCATTCACTAATCCTACTACAAACTCCTATAAACGATTGGTCCCAGGTTTTGAAGCGCCTGTAAATTTGGCTTATTCACAACGAAATCGTTCCGCAGCTATAAGAATTCCGATGTACTCAGCCAGTCCAAAAGCTAAACGAGTTGAGTTTAGATGTCCGGATGCAGCCGCAAACCCGTACTTAGCATTCTCCGCAATTATGATGGCCGGTCTCGACGGTATTATTAACAGAATTGAACCGGGTGAACCTTTGGACAAAGATATTTACGATATGGCTCCTGAAGAGCTTGCATTTGTACCTTCTGCGCCCCCTTCTCTGGATGCAGCTTTGCAAGCTTTAGCTGACGATCATGAATTTCTTTTGAAAGGGGACGTTTTTACTGAAGATGTTATTCATACCTGGATAAAATATAAAATGGAAAAAGAAATTAAACCTATGCGCTTACAAGTGCACCCAATGGAATTTGCTATGTACTTTGATGTATAAAATAATTAGACCAATTTAATTATCCATCAATCAGTTTAATTGAGATAGAGACGGCTTAAAATGCCGTCTCTTTTTTTATAAATTGATTTGCAAATATTTTCGAATAATTATAACCGCTGATTTTTTCTGCCAGATTTTCCTTCAAATTAACTTAAATAGTTTTGATTTGAATTGGAACAAATCTTCCAATAATTTAGTGCAAAAACTATTGAGTAAAAATTATTTTAAAATTTTATTTTTATGGGTCAATTTTTAATTAGTTTTGCCGATTATAAAATTAGAGTTGAATTTTTATAACGAAAGAAATTATTTTTGGCACTACATTTAACGAAAAAGTATAAAAAATTTTTTGAGGTTCTGATATGGCAGTTTCAATGACTAAAACGATTTCCGATTTACAAGTTAAACTCAAAAAAACAGGATATCCAGGGAAAGGGAAAAAATCTTACTGGGATGTATTGGCTGATCAGGCGGGCAGACAAGGGAAGTGGGATGAAGATATTTTAAGTAATCTAAAAGAAGAAATATTAAGTTTCTTATCAGCTCTCACAGATAAAAAACTCAAAGATCTTTGGGATCAAAGCGATGCATCCATAGATTCATATGATAAGGATGATGTTGATGCTGATAAAATTAAAGACGAATTAAGCGAGGAATTAACGAATAAATTGTTGGATATGTTGGATGAATCCTCGGAAGATGACGATTATTTTGCTCCCGCAAAAAAGCAAAAAAAGAAATTTGACGATGACGAAGATGACGACTTCAGCTTTAGTGAAGACGATTTCGATAAATATAGCGAAGATTCATCATTTAAGGATGATTTCGATGACGACAGATTTTAATTATTTGTAGGATTGGTTTGTTAATAAATTATTTTTGCCTTTGGTTGCCAAAGGCTTTTTTTTTGTAACTCATCAATTATGAAAATACTTATAAGACCTTGGACAAAAGCGGATTTCAAAAGTTTTCGTTTAATTCTTAGGGATTCCTGGCGGGATGCTTATTCAGAGTTTTTCCCGGTTAAGGATCAAACAACCTATTTAAATGAGGTATATAACGATCTGGAACTTGAAAAAATGTTCATCGATAACTCAACGCAGGTTTTTATCGTATCGGTGGAAGAAAAACCCTGCGCGCTTCTTAGATTGAGTCAGTCTGCGGATAAAACAAAATTTTATATCAACTCTTTATATGTTCACCCGGAATTTAATGGTCTTGGCATTGGTAAACAATTAATCTCTTTTGCGGAAGAACAATGCCTCTCATTTGGATATAAAGAAGTTTGGCTTGGTGTAATAAAAAAGAATGAGCGGGCCCTTAATTGGTATATAAAGTTGGGATTCAAATTCTTACAGGAAGAACCATTCCGTATGGGCGATACTGTTGTCCGCCATCTTATTGGATTCAAATCTCTAAAATCCTCCTTATAAAAATTCTTTTCCCTGTTCGAGGAAAATATCTGTTTTTAAAATATTAAATATCAATAAACAGACGTAAGCGCGATAACTTAATTGAAAATTTTACCGCACCAAAGTTTTACGAATCAGAAAACATTTATAAGTATATTTCTAGGGATAATTTTGAAAAAAAAGAGCCGAAAATGAAAAAATTTATTGTAATGTCATTTATCTGCAGTTCTTTGCTTTTTGCCCAGGTGAATAAAACTATTGGACATAAAGAAATTGAATCAAAAATAAGGCTTGTGGATCTTTGGGTAAATGAATTGATGGACTATTACAAAATACCCGGACTTGCTCTTGGAATTATTTATGATCAGGAACTTGTTTATTCGCGTGGATATGGAAATGCGGATATCAAAAATAATATTCCTGTTACAGATCAAACCCTTTTCAGAATAGCCTCCATCACCAAATTATTTACGGGTACCGCAATAATGAAATTGAGAGATGAAGGAAAAATTCAGCTTGATGATCCCGTTAAGAAATATATTCCATGGATTAAATTTAAGAATCCATTTAAAAATTCTGAGGACATAACTATTCGGCAATTGATGACTCATACTTCAGGTATTCCAAAAGAAGCGGCTTTCCCGTATTGGACTGACAGAAATTTCCCGACAATGGAACAAATTAAAGAAACCGTTGAAAATCAGGAAATGTTTTGGGAACCGGGGACAAAATTTAATTATTCGAATCTGGGAATTTCTCTACTCGGCGAAATAATAACTGTAGTAAGCGGAATTAAATACGATGATTATATATCACAGAATATATTAACCCCGCTTGGAATGAATTCTACTTTGGTTCAGATTAAAGAGGATAATACTGATCTAGCGGTTGGTTATCTTCATCCGGTTGATAAAGGTCAACGCGTTATCGCAAAATTTACCGATTCCAAAGGTATTACCTCGGCTGCAAATATTTCTACTAATATTAAGGACTTGGCAAAATTTGTTTCCATGCAGTTAAGCAGCAAAGATAATTCAGTATTAAAATTATCTACCATTCGTGAAATGCACAGGCCTAACTGGATGCAGCCGGGCTGGAAAAATGGATGGGGATTAACTTTCTCTACATTTTATAACGACAATCAGCTTTATGTTGGTCATGGTGGCTGGATATCCGGTTATAGATCACAAATTCTTTTTAATACAGATGATAAAGTTGGGGTTATTGTATTAATGAATGCTGAGGATTTTAGTCCGTCTATTATAACAGATAGAGTTTATAAAATGGTAGCCAATCCACTGATTAAAGCATTTGCGGAGAAAGAGCAGGAATATAAGTTTGAAGAAAAATGGTATGATTATACAGGCAAATATGTTGACTCTACTTACTGGTATACTGATGTAATTGTTTTAAATGATAAACTATACACTTATGATTATAGTTATCCTCCAAATCAAAACCCGGAATCCAATCTTACATTGTTATATTATGAGTCCGAAAACACTTTTAGAATGAAGGACGGAAATGGAAATAAAGTTGTATTTGAAATTGGAGATAACGGAAAAGTTAAGCGGATTAAAATAGGCGAAAACTATATTTATGCTGTAAATAGGGATTAAAATGAAAAATGGATTAATATTATTACCCGGCGAAGATAAACAATTGAATATTCTTGTAAACAATTTTAATGTAGTTAATAAAAAAGTGCTTGTTGCCGGTTCAGCAAGTGAAGAGATCGCGAAAAAAATATACTTACTTTCTAATACTCCTGTGGAAGTGATTGTTGAAGATTATGATTCTTTGATTAATTCCAGGGTTTTACTGGATGACTCCGAAAATGTGAATGTGAAAATGATGGATTTTGAAACAACTGACTATAGTAGTGAACAATTTGATGTAATATATGCGCAGGCATCCCTTTCAAATAAACGCAGAAAAGGTATAATTAAAGAGTTTAAACGTATTTTAAAAAAAGATGGCGTGATTTGTATTGGCGAAATAATAAAATTACAAAAACAATGCCCGCAATTTATTACTGACATTTTTGATTCCGCGAATCTGGATCCACAAACAGAGGAAGAAATAATAAAATTTTACACTGAGCGCAACTTTAACCTTGCAATAAAACAAAACCTTAATTCGACATTAAAAATTTATTATTCGACCAATCTTAGACTGCTTAACGAGCATGTGGATGAATTAAGCGGGAGTGAAAAGTCGTATTATAAAAAACTCATAAATCAAATTAGTCATGAATCAAAAGTATATCTTAAACAAGGCGGTGACAAATTTATGGGATTTGCCGCATTTCTCTTCAAAAGAGTATAAAACACTTTTGGCATATATTTAAAAATTGCATCCAAAATTCTGACCAGAACGCCAGATTATTTCTTTTTGGTCGAAAGTGTAAAAGACAGAAAAACCACTTTTAATTTTTGGAAATTATACCCGGGTTAAAAACCAATTAAAATAAATAAGTTGTTTGCGCATACTGAATATAAGAAATCAGTTTAATAATTTAAGACAGAATATTGATTAAAAATGAGAGATAATAAATGAAAAAAGGCGACATTCGTAAATTTGAAATAGAGGGTTACGCATACGAAGGAAAAGGAATTTCTAAAATATCGGACGAAGAAAACACTGAAAAAAAGTTTGTTGTATTTGTCAATGGATCATATCCTGGAGATACAGTAGAAGCTCAAATTATTAAAAAGAAAAAATCTTATGCCGACGCAAAAACTTTAAATGTAATCACAAAATCTGATAAAAGAACAGAACCGGTTTGCAGCTATTTTGGCACTTGCGGGGGTTGTAAACAGCAGGATCTTAAATACAGCGAGCAGCTTTTTTATAAACAGGAGCAGGTTAAAGATATTTTTCAAAGGATAGGCGGATTTCAGCATTTAGTTATGGAACCAATAGTTGCTTCCGAAAACATTATATACTACAGAAATAAACTGGAATTTTCGTTTGCCGACAGAAGATGGTTAACAAAAGCGGAAATAGGAGATGATGCATCCATAAATGACAGAAATTTTGCTTTAGGATTTCATATACCAAGAATTTTCGACAAAGTTTTAGATATTCACGAATGTTTTCTGCAATCCAAAATAAGTAATGATATTTTGAATTTTACGAGGGAGTTTTTTAAGAATCGAGAAACACCAATTTATTCCACAAAAACACATGAGGGTTATCTAAGAAATCTTGTTATTAAACAGTCGCAGCATGCTAACGATCTTATGGTTAATCTCGTTACCTCAGATGAAAACGATGATTTAATGAAGCAGTATTCTTCCGAATTACGGAACAGATTTCCCGAGATTTCCACTATTATCAATAATATCAATCAAAAAAAATCTCAAGTGGCATATTTTTTGGAAGCGGTTTAATTAACGATCATATTGGAAAGTATAAATTTCAAATCAGCGCGAATTCTTTTTTCCAGACTAATACGGTACAAGCAGAAAATTTATACAATACCGCCTTGGAATATGCTGAAATAAAAGAAAATGATATTGTTTATGATTTATACGCTGGAGCCGGAACAATCTCAATTTATATGTCTGATAAAGCGAAACACGTTTACGCATTCGAAAGTGTTGAACCTGCTGTACGAGACGCTCAGAAAAACAACGAATTAAACAGTGTAAAAAATGTTTCTTATTTTTTAGCGGATCTTAATAAATCATTTTTGCCAATACTTAGTCATTTTAAAATACCAAAACCAAACATTATTATACTGGATCCACCACGCAGCGGGATGAATCCCAAAACTGTAAAGGATTTGTTAAGTCTAAAACCCGAAAAAATAGTTTATGTAAGTTGTAATCCGGCAACACAAGCCAGGGATATTCAGTTATTGTGCGAAAATGAATATGAGTTGATAAAAATTAAACCGGTGGATATGTTTCCACACACATTTCATATTGAAAATGTCGCGTCGCTTAGACTAAAAAAATAGTGATTATTCGTACCACGAAACAATTTCGAAAGATCCGGTACCAGGGAAACTTGGTGGAGAAGCCACCATTAAACGATCGTCGTATCTGTATTTCTTGTTGAAACCATGATTGATATATGAACCGCTGAACGTACCGACGGCGCGTCTTGTGCTTTGTATAATACCCCCAAGGAGGTTTATTGAACCGCTGGGCGGACGGGTGCTGTAGTTTTCAGAACCGAATCCGCCTTCCTGAGAATACATAGAAGCGTGTATGTTAATATTGTTGTTGTTTGCGGTGTTATCTGTAATCATTATGTCGTTTTGAGCTACCATCCCCAGTAAATCCTGAGAATTTGGGTTCAGTCTTGGATCGCTGTTATAAATAAGGTCATCGTCAATAAAAACTTTACCTTTGCTGCTTGTACCGGAGACTCCAATTGTATATTGTCCTTTAACTTTACCTTTGACTCTTAAAACACTGTTATTTGCCATTATAACGCCGTTTGGAGCGAAAGTGGCGCCAAGAACAGTTGTATCTTTTTTGTTTTTCGAAAACCTGTATCTTAGACTATCCTGCGCAAAAGTAAGATAAACGGTATCTTTGCTGCTGAAAGTTCTCCCACCAGCCAGAGCGGCGGTTTGAACGTTTGAAACACCATTTACTGGAAGATCAAGATCCACACCCTGCTCGTAACCACCATAAAATTTTGGATTTGCAGTTGAAACCCAAACTTGCTGATATTCAGGAACCCATATGGCTTCCTGAACCCATTTGCCTTTCTTTTTAACCCATTCAGTTTCCCAATGACCGCCCACCTCAACTGTCTGATAATATCCTTGTGTGTATAAACCATTTTCAGTTGTAACTTTTCCAAAAAACACCGGACTTGCGTTCACCCATAATTGTCCCTGTACATGCATTGGACCCCAAACAGTGTCGCCTGTAGTCCACCAAATGTTAGAGGGCTCGTAAGCGGAATAGTATGCGAATCTCGAAAATTTACTTGGCTGAAATGTTACGCTTACCGTATCTAGATACACCTCGTTATAACCGGTATATCGGCTGTAAGTGGTTAATTTTTTTATATTCTGAAAAGAATCAATGACTTCAACAACAGTAGTTAGCATTCCGCCGGAAAATGGAACGTTGCTAAACCCTGTAGACCATTCGTTGGAAAAAAATATCTGACTGGCGGCCATGTTCGCGCCGCTTACAGCAATATTATGAGCTACCGTTTTTCCATAATATTTGGAAAAGTTGTCTACGGAATTAACCGAGAGGTTATTGAAATTTTGCCCAACAACTAAAAATATTGCGCTAAATCCAAGTATTATTAATATTGATGCTTTTCCGCCCATAATTATCTATTCATTAAGTTTCTAGCTGCTAATCTTATTTGTCTCCAAAACGCGCCGGAGTATTCTCTATTATAGCCTGATGTGTTTTCTACTTTTAAGTCAATTTGCATTGTGTGAATTTCTCCGGGAACTGTAATTGGGAAATTTATTGTGTTTCCTAAAGCGTTAAAATATGTCAATCTGAATTGTGTAACACCGAGGTTTGCGCCAATCGCGGATTCTGAATTTACAACCCTATATAATAATCTATCGTTCGGATTAGGGGTGGCACTTAATTCGCTGCTTGGCCCAAGATAATAATGTAAGGTATCTACATAGCCGTTATTATCAAGGTCAGTTAAAAATTTTATTGATGTGGAATCCGCAAGTATTATTGCTTTTGAAGGATTCGGGATTCTACTCCACACTTTACAATATCCAATTTTTCTGAAATCATATTCTAATAATTGAACGACTTCAACTAAATTTTGTTGAATTATATATTCGCCGCCATTATTATATGTATTTTGTACCGCGGCATCATTCATCCTCAACAGAATCATGAATAAAATTCCGCCTATAATTGTTGAGCCGAGTATGTCTATTAATGTACTGAATCCCATTATCTAAAATACCAATAACTATAAATTGTTGACATCTTAATTGTGTCGTTGAGTCCTTCGCCATAAACCCGAACTCGTAAACGTTTATTCCAGGTCGGGGTTGAAACAGCAACATCCGGAGCCGATGGTAGAACATAATCGACGTTGCACGAAATATTATAGATACCAAGTATCATAGAATCTACAACGAAGGTATCAACGAGAGTGAAATTATTATAATCGTCGAAATCATTAAAAAACTTTCTAACTTCGTATAATTCGGGTCCTAAAGAATCTACTTGAGAAAGCTGCGTTAAACTTGTAACTCCTTTGCTGATAGTTTTACTGTCAAAAGCTTTGCTGCTGGCCTCTTCAATAAATGAGGAAGCAAGGGATATAGCAATTACGTTACTTTTTGAGCCCAAAAGCACATCACTTGTAGTAAGAAAACTATTATTCATTCTTAAAATTAGAAGGGCAAGAAGAAACATTCCCCCTAAAGTTAAAAGCATTTGACCTGAATTCATTAAAAAACCCTATTATAATATTATTACATCATCAAATCCTGTTCCAAAAAATCATGCATTTTATAGTCTAATTTGGGCTTTTAAATTATTCTAACAATACAAAGACGGTAATTTTTACATAAATATGTTTATTGATATTATTTAATCAATAACTTATTAAAAAATATAAACAAGGTGATTATTCATATAATAATATAAATCATCGATTTAGAGGTCCTATCATGCATCGGGTGCATTTTCCTTGAAGTTTAATTGAGTTCACGCTCATCAGCTGAAGCTCGCCTTTAGATTATCAAATATGAACTTGTTATAACCGTAAACTATTCAATCTGACCCAAAATTTTTGACCCAAAACCGCCTTGTGTATCAAAATAAAACAACTACAAAATAAATGATATTAAGATTTGCCCTGAATTTAGCCTAAAAACGCAATTTTATAAATGGCATTGATATTGGCATGTGTTCTAAAAGTAGAAAAAAAAGAGGGCAAAAATATATCATGAGATTTCTAAAAATTTTCACCGCATTATTAACAATTTCTTTTTTAATGAACACTGCTTTTTTAGCACAGACTGTAAAAAGCGGAGGTTCATATATTAAGAACTACACTAGTATTGCAAAAGTAAGCAATACTGCTGATGGAACTAATATTTCGTATACAAATCCTTATACGAATAGTAGTGCCTCAAACTTTGCGGGTACATTTAACGGTACCTTAAATTCTAATGCTGTAAAATTTTATTGTATAGATCTTCGAAACTCATTGGAATTTAATAAAGATTATTGGGATGAAAACAGCACTCCTTCGCAAATTACATACATTCTCAATAATTACTTCCCTTACAAAACAAGTTATACGGGAAAACTTTCCGATAATAACAAAGAAGCAGCCGCTATTCAGTTTGCAATATGGTATTTTAGTGACGATGTGCTTGCAAACACGATTTCAAATAACAATGATGTAAAAAATAGAGCATTAGCAATAATAGCTGACGCCACATCAAATCATAATAATGTTGTACCTTTAGAGACTTTATTGATAATTCCACCCGCTAAATCTTACACTACTGGTACTCCCGCAACATTTGAAGTTTACGCATTGGATTTAAATGGAAATCCTGTCCAAAACGCGCAAGTTCAACTTTCTACTAATTTGGGCACATTAAGTACTACTACAATAACCACCAATGTGAACGGACAGGCCGGACCAATTACACTTACTTATAGTGGTGTAGGTATTGCAACTATAAAAGCCAAAACTACCGTTCAAATTCCACAAGGAACAAGATACGTTCACAAAACTTCTCCCGACGGAAAACAAAAATTAGTTCTAGCGACACCTTCAGCCGATTTGAAGGAAGTAAGTGCAACAGTAGAGTGGTATAATAAACCTATAGATTGCGACACCAAAGGTTATACTACATTTACACAAGGCGGATGGGGCAGTCCTTCGAACAGCGGCCCTGGTAAAATTAGAGAGGCCAATTTTAGTCTGGTTTTCCCATCTGGTTTAGTAATTGGCGGTAACTATAAACTTACGTTAACGACTGCTACAGCGGTAAAGAATTTTCTTCCACAGGGAAGCACAGCAGGCGCATTCACTCAAAATTATTCAAATGTAACTTCAACCAGCGCCGGCGTATTAGCCGGGCAATTAGTTGCTCTAAAAATGAATGTCGGTTATGATGCTGCAGGCAAATTAGGTTCTAATACAACAAAACTTGGAGATTTACAAATTGCTTCAGGCCCGTTTGTATCTTATACAGTTAACCAATTCTTAGCTCTTGCCGAAACAGCAATTGGTGGAGGAAGTTTAAGTGGATTTACATTCAGCCAAATAAACGATGCCGCAACCGCAATTAACGAGAACTTTGATAATGGCACTGTTGATAATGG
>PGYT01000060.1 GCA_002839805.1 Ignavibacteriae bacterium HGW-Ignavibacteriae-2 | reverse complement strand
AAATTTGTTTAATTGTTTTGATTGGCAGAGAAGAACCTTTAACTGCTTTCAATAAATCCTTTCTTTTCGGATTAATCGCAATTCCACGCTCCGTAACTATAACGTCCACTAATTCGCCGGGCGCAACTAAAGTAGTTACTTCATCAACAATTACAGGAATTCTATCTCTAAATGAAGGTATAGCGAGTATTGTGCATTTACTGAACATACAATTTTGCCAGCCGCCAATGCCGTGTAAAAGATATCCATCGGAATGTGTTACAACATTCGCATTAAAATTCAAGTCGACTTCAGTAGCGCCTAAAACAACAGCATCTATAATTGAAGCAAAATTTCCTTTTCCATGATAATTATAACTTGTAAATGGTGATGTGTTTACGTGATTTGGATTTTCGCGCATTGAGCGTACGCCCTCAAGATCGAAAGTTTGTCCGTCGAGTATATAATCCGCCAGACCTTCTTCGAGCATTTCAACCAAATATTTTGTGGAACCGCCGCGTATAAAACGAGCTTTTATATTATTCTTTTTCATTTTTTCTTTAAGAAATAAAGCGAACGCCAGGTTGGTTCCACCGGCGCCTGCTTGAAATGAAAAACCATCTTTCATTATTCCGGCTACTTCAAGGAATTGTGCGACATATTCGGCGATGAGAAGTCTGTCAGGGCTTTTTGTAACTTCAGTTGTGCCAGAAACAATTTTACTTGGATCGCCTAGACTATCAATCTGAACAACGTAATCTACATTATTCCCTTGTATTTGCCACGGGTAACAGGGGAAAGGAACAAGATTATCGGTAACTACAATTACGTTATCGGCATACTCAGAATCAGCAAGCGCAAAACCAATCAGTCCACAAGCCGAAGGTCCCCGGTCTCCAGTAGCGTTACCAAAGCTATCAGCCGTTGGAGCGGCTATAACGGTTATATCAACATGAACCTCTCCATCTTGTATTGACTGATATCTGCCGCCGTGAGAACGAAGTACCCCAACACCTTTCATTTTCCCCTCGGAGGTATATCTGCCTAAGGGGCCGTTCATACTTCCTTCTATATGATGAATAGTACCGTCATCCAGGTATTGGATAAGATGATTATGGCAGGGGAAAGAAGCGCTTGGAAACCATCGAATGTTTTTTATTCCCATGGACTTGATAGTATCGAATAGATAATTTGTTAACACATCTCCATTACGCAAATGATGGTGAGTAGAGATTGTCATGCCATCCTTTAATCCGGCTTTTTTTAGTGCTTCCTTCAAAGTTTTAACAATTTTATTACCGTCTTCAGGATAATCAGCACAAGATTTTATTTTACTTTGTGCTTTGTTACCTGTCGGCCTATGTTGAGCAATGCCCTTGTAAGGAATTTGTTTTTCGCCGTTTATTTCGGTAGGAACTAATCTGCCTAAAGCATTTTTAACTAATTTCATATAATCCTCTAAAAATTATAGAACTGACATACTTGTATCGCAAAATAAAAGTTTGCTATAGTCAATCAGTAATCAAGTAATCGGTTCTATATCTCATTCCAATTTTCTTGTATTTGTTTATTCAGTATTGCAAGTTTTATTACTCTATGAGCTCTTTTAACAACGGGAGCGTCAATCATTTTACTCCCAATGGAAACAACGCCCAGACCTCTGGATTTTGCATCTTCGTAAGCTGCAACAATTTTTTTAGCTTTTTCAATTTCCTGACTCGTAGGAGCTAAAGCCTCGTGTACAACTTTAATTTGACGCGGATGTATACATCCTTTGCCTTCGAACCCCATCGATTTAGCCTCATAAACGCTCTCGCGTAATGCGTCCATATCATTAACATCGGAAAATACCGTATCAATGGCCTGAATTCCTGCGGCTTTTGCGGCATTTACAATTTTAGAGCGGGCGACGAAACTTTCATTTCCTTTATTAGTTCTTTCCACTCCAATATCGGCAGTGTAATCTTCTAGCCCAACCGCCAAAGCGCAAATTTTATCAGAAGCCGATGCTATCTCATACGATTTTTCGACTCCCAAAGCGCTTTCGATAATTGGCATAAAGTAGATTTCGTTCTTTAGTTTTAATTCCTCTTTAATCTTTTGCACTGCATTAGAAGCTGAAATAATTTGTTCAGCTGATTCACATTTTGGAATTAAAACAACGTTTACATTATTCGGAATAACGTATTGTAAATCGTTCAAGCCCAGAGGCAATTGATTAATTCGTACCATCCTCTCTGCGCCATAAAAATTTATTGAACGCAAAGAATTTCTAACGAGTAATTGCGCAGCGTCTTTTTCTGAAGGTGAAACACTATCCTCGAGATCAAGAATTATTCCATCGGGTTGATGCAGCCCTGCGTTTGGATAAAATTTAGGTTCATTGCCAGGCAAATATAATCTGCTTCTTCTCAATTTATCTTTTGTTGTGCCGTAGTTATTAGTTTTATTAAACGCAGGCAGGTATTGTTTACCGTTATCAATTCCAAGTCTCTTTATAACTAATTCGAAACGAGCCATTATAGTAGAAGGTAAAGCTCCATTATCTTCACAAAAAATATTCGCGTTGGTTAACGAAAAGAAACCGCACATATCTACGATTAAATTCTTAATTGATTCTCCGTACATCACATGTACTTTACTCTTTAAATCCAGGATAACGCCGCCGGTATCAGTCAGTTCAATTTCAAAATAACAATCCGATCTGACCTTGTCGCCGCGTTGACCGCCAGAAGCTTTAGTTTTTGTGTTCATAGTAATCTCTAAACTATCCTTATTCTACCAAAATTAAACTATTAAATTATTCATAAACTGATTTACAGTCATATTTTCGCAGTTGAAAATCATCTTTTTAATCTCTTTTTGTCTCTCAGATGATAATAGTCCATCTGCTAATCCGGTAAATTTATTATCCAAATCCTCTTCAGTCATTGGTTCTCGAGGATCGCCTTTGGGGAATTCAAGATATTCCGAATATTCTTTTCCATCTTTAGTTTTAACTACAACTTTTGATGGTTGTTTAGCAGGGAACATGGCTTCAAATTCTTGAGACGCAATACCTTTTATTCTATCAATAACTTCCCATATTCTTGGATCATTCATTTTTTCATCAGAAAAAGATTGAGTTGTAATTTTATGATCTACCAAAGCCGCCGCTATGCAATATGGAAGTGAATGATCCGCTGTTTCTCTGGATTCCGGTCTGTATTTATGAGGATCGAATAAAATATCGCAGGCACGGGCAATTGTAGTAATTTGTACTTCCTCAATTTGATCGTATGAAATTTTATGTCCTGTAACGACTTTAAGAGTCGCGGAGATATGTGTATGAGTTAATGCCTCTGTTGGAAAAGCTTTCATACTGCATTCAAGTATTTTATAGCTTTCGCCCAAACCACCTATAAGAGCATCTACATCCCACGACCACTCTGAAATTCCCTCGCGTCCTTCCATTTTAACCGGTTTTATCTTTTCATCCTTAAAATCCCATCCACCGAAACAATCCATAAATCCTTCTTTACCTTCAAAAACTTTTTCTGTACCGCTAAATCCTTTTTGAGCCATTAAAGCTGCAAATACACCTGCCTGAGTGGCCATTGGATCGACTGTATTTTTCATCATAGTTAATTTGCCAGCAGTGGGGCATCCAATTGTGTGGCTGTGCGATCCGCTGATTCCAATCGCGTTCACCATCTGATCTACAGTTAAGCCCAATAAATATCCTGCTACAATTGGTGATACAAATTGAGTAAGCGTTGCGTGATGCCATTTACGTTCACGGATACCAGGTTTGGCAAATAAACATAAACGTTGTTCAAATTCGTAGGCTAAAACAATGGCTGTAATCACTTCTTTCATGGAAGCGCCTGTAATTTCACCAACTGCTAGAGCCGCAGGTATAATATCAGATGGATGTGACGGATCTTCTTTCCAATAAATATCATTAAAATCCAAGGCGCGGATCATAAGTGAATTTACAAGAGTGGCATTTACAGCCGGCATTTTAGCTCCAAATCCAATTAATGTCGCCTCTTCTTTACCACCTATGTTATCATATATCTCTTTTAACATATTAACATCTTTGGTGTGATAACCGCCATATGCGCAGCCGATTGAATCGTATAAATATCTTTTTACTTCATTGACAACTTCTTTTGGAAGTTGTTCGAATTTAAGATTTAAAGCAAATTCAGCTATAGTTCTTGAAATTGATTTGTTCATATTATATCCTTAAACAAAGTTTTTTATTGGTTTCGCATAAAATGTTATAGTTACTATAACAATTAGCCATAATTTTTTTTATTTGTCAATATTATTTTGATAAATCACTGATAATTTGTTTACTAAAGTAATAAATCGAATTCATTTTCCTATGTTGATATTATTTTCCTCAGCCGCTGATAAAATCTGGCTTTTAACATCTTTAATATCTCTGTAAGAAATTTTAGAAAGATCAAGCTTCTCTTTTTTTGTATCATTTAATGTGAATAAAACAGCAATAGGAAGCACTTGGATTAGTGCGATAGAATTCCAGGGAATATCAACATTTTTAAAGTAACTTAATTTATAGCTTATAGAAATATCATTCATTGTAATATGAAATTTCTTAAGATTGTTTTCATTGATAATTGAAAATGTTATTCCCGAAATACCTAAAGCGAGCCATACAAAAGCAAATAATATATTCTCTTGCCAGAAATACACAAATCCAAATACTATGTAAAAAACTCCCAGGATTAATGAGAACCTCTTATTCGGTTTTATTATTCCCGGGATTGATTCGGCAATATTTAATTTAAATTCCGCCATAAGGTTATTAAAGATTTTTAGAAACCCAATTCTCCAATCCTCCAACAACAACTAATTCCTGAGCTGCGGCTCCAACAGGAGAAATAGTATACTCTTTATCGGGTGTAATAATCACAGAGTTTTTAAAATCTATTTTAGCTTTTATGCCGGTAAGAACAGTAAGTTTATCTTTACCGAATTTAATTTTAAGATCGTCAACTAATTCAGGTAATTCTATTACTAGATAACCATTATTAAGAGCGTTACGAGTGTAAGTTTGACTCGCGGATCCTGTTATAACCATCTGAATACCACGATATTTAAGTGCGGTAGCGGCTTGTTCACGCGAACTGCCAGTTCCAAAGTTATAACCGCCTACAAGAATATCTCCTTCTTTAACAATCTGCCCGAAGTTAGGGTCATAATTTTCCATAACAACTCGTGCCTGATCTTCGGGTTTAAAATCATCGTTATAAGTATATTTGCCGGGGTAAATACCATCTGTATTCATATTATCCTGATTACAGAATACTAAATCACCTTCTAATACTTCAGGAAAACCTTCAATAATTTTCGTTACACCCGCTTGGCGTTTAGGTCGTGGATTGATTTTAATATTTCCATTAATTTCTACAGTCTTACCTTCCCAATTAAAATCTATTTTACCCGATAGAGCCGAGTAAGCAACAACGGCCGGAGAGGCTAGGTAAGCTTGAGCGTTCGCAGATCCCATACGTCCTTTAAAATTTCTATTGGTCGCTGAAATACCTATTTCACCATCCTCCAACAAACCTGTACCCAAACCGATGCAGGGACCACATCCCGGAGGTAAAACAATTGCTCCCGCATCCAATAAAACTTTCCAGTCGCCCCGTTTTTCACTTTCCGCTTGAACTTCACTAGATGCCGCCGCAACATAAAATTGTACACCTTCTGCTATTATTTTTCCACGCAAAACTTCCGCGGCTTCAGTTATATCTTCAACCCTGCTGTTAACACAGGAAACCAGATATGCTTTGTTAATTTTTACATTTTTTTCTTTGATTGAAGATACTGAAGTCATAACTTTTACAGTGTTAGGACCTGAAACATAGGGCTCTATGGTGCTTAAGTCAATAACAAGTTCTTTAGCATAATATGCATCGGCATCGGGAGTAAGCTCAGCTAAAATAGATTCTAGTTGAGCGATCCTCGTTGAATTTAAGCGTGGGTGTGAGCCTTTACCGTCGGAATCCGATGGAACGCCGGCTAAACCTCTTTTAGCGATAAAATCGGCTCTGTTTTTTAGCCAATCTATTGTTACATCATCAATTGGAAATACACCTCCTAAAGCGCCCCATTCTGTGGTCATGTTAGCGATAGTTAAACGTTGGTCTATATTTAATTCTTTAATACCTTCTCCGGAAAACTCAATAACGTAGTTAAGAACTTCGTCGTTATTAAAATATCCGCATAGTCCAATAATTACATCCTTACCCACAACACCTTTTTGCAATTTTCCTTTTAATTCAACTTTTGCAACAGAAGGTATTTGCCACCATGTTCTTCCCGTCGCCCAAATGGCTGCGGCGTCAGTACGAACTATAGGTGTACCTAAACAGCCCAAACCACCATACATGTTTGAATGACTGTCAGAAGCAACTACAACTGTGCCTGGCCAAACATAACCCTCTTCGCACATTATTTGATGTCCAATACCACGTCCGGCAGGATAAAAATCAGCTCCCATAGATTTTGAGAAATCTTCAATTTTTTTGTATTTCTCTAAATTTTTCTCTGATTTGTCCTGGATATTATGATCAAGCGTATGAACAACTTGTCTTGGATTGGCGAATTTTGTTGCACCGATGCTTTTAAACTTAGGAATAACCGCTCCTGTATTATCATGTGTCATAACATAAGCTGGTTTAATGGATAATATATCTCCGCTTTGAACAACTTGACCGGCTTCTAAACCAACGGCAAATTTTTGTGCGATTTTTTCAATTAAATTTTGACCCATAACTTCTCCTCAAAATAGAAAGTTGAATCGTTCCAAATTTTGAACTAATAAAATTATCCAAGAAATTTACTCGAATAATTAAAACTTGATGCTCAACGAAAAAACGAAATTTAGAATCAAATAATTCTTTCCTAGAAACATCATAAACTAATTTATACTTTTAATGTTTTCGCATTCTGAAATGGTTCGAAGCTCACAAAATCTGCATGATGAACAATAATTGACTCTACAGTTCTTTTGCCAAGGTCGCCTTCTTTAGAATGATAAGCTATTATATGCTGAACATCCGCAGGTAATCCAAATCTATCGGCAATAGAAACTCCGCTGAAAGGGTGGCGAAGCAAATGCCCTTCCCGACTAGTACCCAATTTTCCATCTGTAATCTGATATTCCAATAGTTTACCAACATCAATAAGTATAGTTCCTGAAATCAGATAATCCCAATTTATGACCGTATTAAAATTTTTCTCCATTATTTTGGCTATTTCAACTGATAATTGTACTGCAGTACGTTTGTGATTCATGAAAGTTATATTACAGTCGTCAATTAGCAGTGAGAAAGGTATTTTTTCAAGGTCATCAGCAGAAAGAACACTATTTTCAACTGCGTACTCCCAGCATTTATAGGTTTTTTCTTTTATTTCTTCGTCCTTAATTAATTCAATTTCAGGCCAAATTTTTTTGATCTGTTCACGCATTAGTACTCTCCGATATAAATAGAATATAAAAGCGGGATAAAATCCCGCAATAAATTATTCACTAACTAAATTAGATTATAGCACAATTTAAGATTTTTTATAAATTCTTAATAATCTCGTCAGTAATCTGTTGAGTTGTTGCTGCGCCTTGTTCAATAGCTTTTGGACCGCCTCGTAATTTCATCATATCATAACTTCTAACTTTTCCTTCTTCAATCATTTTTGCAATTGCGGCACGAATTTTATCCGATTTTTCGGTTTCACCGATATGATCGAGCATCATACAGGCACTTAAAATCATAGCTATTGGATTAACAATAGATGGATTAAGTTGCTCATATTTAGGAGCTGAGCCGTGAGTAGGTTCAAAAACAGCTACTTCCTCGCCAACATTGGCGCTACAAGCAAAACCAAGACCGCCTACTAATCCGGCAAAACCGTCGCTAATAATATCGCCGAACATATTCTCTGATACTAAAACTCCATAAATTTCCGGATTTTTAGTAAGCCACATCATTTGCGCGTCTATATTAGTATCCCACAATTCAATACCGGGATATTCTTTAGCGATTGATTTGGCTATAGTTAAATACATTCCGGATGTTTCTCTAAGAACATTTGGTTTTTCGCAAACAGTAACATTTTTGTAACCGAATTTTTTTGCGTATTCAAAAGCCGCTCTTATTATACGTTCAGTAGCGCCGCGTGTAACTATTCTAGTGGAAATTGCCATATCTTCACTTTTTACATGCGCAAATCCTTTCATTTTCGGGTGTGTTTCTAAAGCGGCTCTTACATTCGCTGGAGGATTTGTCCATTCTATTCCGCCGTACATACCTTCGGTATTTTGTCTGAAAATTACCGCGTCTACAAGCGGTTCTTCAAATCCGCCGGTAGCATTTTTTCTTATGAAGTTAAGCGGATTTCCTTTAAAAGCTTTACAAGGTCGAGTGCAGATATCAAGATTAAACCTTTGACGTAAACCAACAATTGGAGAAAAGTAGACATAGCCCTTACCTTTCAATTCAGGAGCTAATTCATTCTCGGCGTCTGTTTTTGGTTTACTTGTAATAGCTCCAAACAACCCTGTTTTGTGTTCTTCCAATAATTTGATTGTTCTTTCTGGTAGGGCGTTACCTTCTTTCATCCAATATTCCCAGCCAATATCTCCATGAACATAGTTGGCATTAAAACCTGCAGCTTCCATTACTCTAATTGCTTCCGGCAATACAACTTTACCGATTCCATCTCCAGGCATTGAAACGATAGTTCGCATGTTCTGTATCCTTTATTAGTTTTGTGAAATTTTATGGTCTCTAAAATAGATAGGGAAGTAATATTTAGCAAGGAAATCAGGCCTATGTTGGTCTAAAATCGGAATTATAATTTATAATCTAATTGAAAACTTACATAGTTATACAAATTACCGGGAATTTCGGATAACCCTGATCCTAATGTTTTGTCATACGGTTTGTATAATTCCGAATATTTTAAAGAAATGAGAAAGTTATTTGTTAGTTTATAATTTATAAGTAAATACCATTTAATACCTTCACCATATAACGCCGGATTTGAAAGCACACCGCTTAAGTCGTTTTCAAAAGAGTATAACCTTGTGTTGTAACTTTGAGTGTTAAATAAAATAATTCTGGCGTAACAACGGAAATTGTCACTGAAATCAACTCTTGCATCCTGAAAGATTATATAACCTGTTTCATCAACTTTAATCTTATCTACATTATAGGTGATTAATTCATATCTGGATTTTAATCGAAGGTTTTTGTTTGGTGTGAAAACAATTTCTGTTCTGTACTTTTTAATATTTCTATTAAGAATCTCTTTAATGTTTTCCGTTGTTCCCGGAATATCCTTAATTTCGGTGAAATATCTCAAATTAAGGAGTATTTTATTTGATAATCTTCCTGTAAAATTAAACATTAGTTCGTTTCCTTTAGAGGGCATTGGTAAACTAGCGGTAGGATATGGAAATTTAAATTGATCGAAATATAAATCAAAGACTCCTAATTTCGATCTCAATTTTATTCCTGTATAAATCCCGAATTCGTTTTGTGTGCCGGTTTTTTCAGCCATTCCATTTGCGTATAGGTTTCCAAAATTTCTTGGATAACCACGAATCGAAAAAATTGCTGAAAGTTCGCGTGAAATTATAAGAGCCATATTGTTTATAGTGGCGACAGATATATTATTATAACCAATTTCCCCCGAAAAACGCAGTTTGTTAATTATATAGTCGTAACCAATAGATGAAAATCCGAATTGTTTTCCAGACAGGTCGTTTGAAGTATTTTCTATTAAAGGCAGATTTAAATCGACATTATAATAAATTAGGGACAGGTTAAAATTTGAAGTCGGAAAATAATCTACTCTCGCTCCGTAAGTCCTGTTTTTAATTTTATCTTTCTTTTGTAAGTCGTTGGTGGTTCTATGTAATCCCGTAAGATATAATGAACTGATGCCATTTATTTCACTCTCAATGTTTGCGTCAATAATGTTAAATGAATAAAATACCGATAAATCGAAATCGTTAATTGATGATGTTAAGGCAGCGCCTCTAAAAAATTGGTTTTCATCAGTTCCTGCATAAGGAACGAAAGATCGGTTTCTGCGTATTATTGTAGAAACTGCATCAGAACCTTTTGAAAATGCGTATGGACTCCAAAGAATTAAACCTTGACCGAATTGGGCCAGGTAATCGCCAAAAATTATTCTACTGTTAAATAAAGAATTAATACTTAAAAAGAACGAGGTAAAATCCATATAGGATTTTTCCCCGGGATCTTTTTCAATAAGAATTCCAGCCTTATAATCTTCCCCGCGTGATAAACTGAGTCTACTGTATGTTTTAAGATTATTTCCCTGAAATATATTTTCTGTAAATCCTCGACGCGTTTGTAAATCAGAAATTATTCTACTACGAAATGATATTTGTGAAAAAAAATCCTCACCATGTTTAGGACTAATCAAATTTGACTTAGCAATTGATAATAATGGAATAATCAATTTAATTTTTTCCTTGTCGATTCCATCAATCATATACATTTCTTTTAAAGCGAAGAAACTTCCATTTTTATTTCTGTATTCAATTATATTTTGTGCGGTGTAAATATCAATAAACGGTATTTTGAGTAAATCGCTTTCGGTTGCATGATTCAAATCAATTGGGGAAATAATCATCGACTCAATTACTTCAATGAGATCTGAATTTTCATTATCCTCGGCAATCGTACCTGCGTATAGATCAAGGTAGTCTTCAATGGTGACAGAGGAATCCTGCTGGGTAAATATGGGTTTAACCGTTAAAACGATTAAAATTATCACCATTAGATTTTTTTTCATAAAAATTATTTGATTTCTAAATAATCTTTTATCTTTTTATTCCTTGGTTTATCTTCTGAAAAATGGAGTATTATGGAAAATTGATGTGTAAAACCTAAATCCTGATGATTAAATGATGCATAATCAAATTCGAATTTCGAATAGTTTATTCCAACACCACCGGAAAAAGACGCCGGTTCTGTAGAAAATCCAAATCTGAGACTGACAAATTGTATCGGTAAATAATCGATTCCGAAATGCAATGAATACTCGGATCTCAGTTCTTTACTAAAGGATCCGTTAATTATTATATTTTCTAAAAAATCCTGAGAAACTCCTATTGAAAAAATTGTGGGGATTTGATCATTGTAATCACCGTAGCTCGATCGGGTGATATTATCCGTAGCAAAAGCAATACGAGTAATGGGGGAGATGTAGTACAATAAACCTAAAAGCAGACTAAACGAATTACTATTCCCATAGTTTTTAATGGAGATTGAATGATATTTTAATGTAGCTCCTAGAAAAATTCTATCATAAAATCTACTACTGTAAGATATAGACAAATTATTTTCCCTGTATAAATCAAATCCATAAGTCATAAATCCCGCAGCTATCGATCCAAATTCGGTTGGTTGCAGGTAAGCCGCAAATGCGTTTGATAATTCCGTCATTCCGAATGGGGCGGGCGAGTAATAAATTCCTATTTCACTCCAGTTTATTTGAGCTAATCCGGCGGGATTTGTAAAATGAGAAAACACATCATTGCTCAGAGCAAGTGAAGAATTAGAAATGGCGATTTGTTTTGCACCTGGCATTATTTGTGCGGAACTATTATTTTGCAGATGTAGTAAAAGTAAAATGATTGTAAAATAAAGCGTTTTCATGATTTTATTTGTAGATTGCTATTGTATAATTCAATTTAACAATCTTATTAAGTTTATCAAGAGTCGGGCTAAAAATGAAAAAATTATTTCTTATTATTTTTATACCGTTTGTTTTTACATTTGGGCAGGAACTTGAAGCCACAGTTACTGTAAATTACGAACAATTAACCACAGCTTACAAAGATAAGATGGTTGGATTTAGACAACAAATTCAAGATTATCTTAACAACAATCAATTTACTGGAGAAAAGTGGGAATGGCAGAAGATTAAGTGCAATTTCAATGTTTTTTTTACAGGCGGTAGTAACGAGGTTAATTATAACGCTCAGGTTGTTGTTACAAGTCAACGTCCTATAGAAGGTCAGCAAAAAAGCACACTTATTCTTTCCATAATGGATAATTCTTGGTCATTTAATTATGAACCGAATCAATCTATGTATTTTAATCAAACTGATTTTGATCCTTTGACAAGTTTCCTGGATTATTATGCGTATATAATAATAGGCTTTGAAAACGAATCTTATGAAAGGGAAGGAGGAACGGCCTCTTTTGATAAAGCTTTAAACATAGCGGTTAAGGGGAGTTCCAGTTCCAGTCCTGATCCTTGGTTAAATAAAAGTTCAGGATTTAATAAACGCGCTTTAGTAGATGATTTATTGAACGCAAGTTTTATGCAGTTCAGACATGATTTTACCGACTACCATTACAATGGCATTGACCTTTATTATCAGAATAAAGAAAAAACATACGAAAGTATGGTTAAAATGATACACAATTTAGAAAAGCTCCAAAAACGTATTAATAAAAGAAGCGTATTGTTAACAGTATTTTTTGACGCAAAAAACGGTGAATTCGTTGACTATCTCAAGAATTACGAGGATAAATCTATTTTTAATATTTTACAAAAAATTGACGTAGGGCATACAACTAAATACCTTGAAGCAATGGAAAAGTAACACTCAATAGCTTTAGCGCAAATTCTTAAATATCAATTTGTAATTGAGAGGTTAAGATTCGATTAGCCTTATTACGATATATGGATCACCGTAGTAATTGCATAGCGGTTATCGCAACTCTATCGATAAAATTATATCCCCTTGATCTATTTTATCAACTACTTCCATTCCATTAATAATTTCGCCAAATACCGTATATCTCCCATTTAAATGCGGAAAGTAACTATGCATTACAAACCATTGGGATCCCTCTGTATCTTTTCCAGCGCTTGCCATACCAACAAAACCTCTCCTAAATTCCAATGGTGAATATTCTGAAATTATTTCATAACCAGGTCCGCCCCAACCTGTGCCGCTTCTGTCACCGGTTTGTATTACAAAATTCGGAACTACTCTGTGAAAAAGTACATTAGCAAAATATTGCTGAAGGCTTAATATTACAAAATTGCCTACTGAAACAGGCGCCATCGAAGGCAGAAAAATTAATTCGAAATTACCTTTATTGGTAAGCACTTTTGCTCCTTTATAATTAAAGGCGGCATCAATAATTGTATCCAAACGCTCTATAGTTTTTTCCTCTTTAACAATTAGACCAAGATTGTAATTAGCATAATTTTTAAGAGATGAAAGGTTAGAGAGTTTCAAATATTCTAACGTAGTGGTAAATAAACTACTGGAAATTTTTTTTGACATATTTACTAATGAGAGTATACTTTCAATATATTCTGGATTATTCTGAAATTTAAAAATTTGTTCTATTATAATTTGTTGAAGTATGCTTTTATTATCGGCAATAAAAATTGAATCAAGTTCATCAGCGGTTATAGAAATTGTTGACGCATACTCCGATTGGAGAAATGAAATTATAAGCTTATTATAATCTTTATCGGTTTTCAGAGAATCCTGAATATCTAACATTGCAGGAACTATGTGCAATAATTCCATTTCACCCGCAGTGCTAAGCTGGTTGAGCAAATAAGTAAAAATCCATTTGGCATCGGAGAGGCTGTATTTTAATGCAGAATTGATAAAAGACTTCTGAATTTTAGAATCCACTCGCTCAATCAGTTGCGGAATTTTATTTGGGAAGAAGGAGCATAAAGAGATGAAAGTTTCCCCCGAGGTATTGTCTGTAAACAAACGGTTATCAATACCTTGTAGAATTTCTTTTTCAAGAACTGATCTTAAGGTGGAAGCTATTTTCATATCTTTCACCGATGCTCCGGCAACTCGGCTAACATTAGGATTCTTATCTTTTAATAACCGAAGATAACTTAAAACCTCTGCTTCAGAATTAAAATTATAGTAGCACAAAGTTCTTGCCGCCTCAGCTCTAATACGCCAATCTTCATGATTTATAAGACCGTCAAACAACTCGAATTCATCAAAATATTTTAATTTACGAATGCAGTTTAAGGTGTATAGTTTCCCCTGAACAGGCACGATATTGTCATCCTGCCGAATAAAATCAACAAGCCTAGAATAATAATTAGTTAGAGGATTAAGTCTGCTTAACGCATATAGAATTTCAATCACTAAATCGTCATCGTTTACAACATCAAGGGATTCAATAAGGTAATCGACCCTTTTGCGGAGATGATATTTTGCGTGAATTAAAATTAATTATTGCGGTTGGAATGCCACGTTCGATTGGAAAGTTATTTATTAACGACATCAACGTAATGGAGTCAGCAACAAAGCCGAGTGCTGAGAATAACTCTTGTCTATGTACATCCTCGGTATCCGAGTTCGAGAGAAGATTCAGAATATAATTTGTAGACAAACTCGATTCACCAATTTGCGACAAAGCAAATAATTTGAAGTTATGATGTTCCTCGAAGTTTGTGTTTAGAATATTGGGTATAAAACGAGAATCCTTACTATTTGCAGCTGACAGTAAACCTGCATTCACTTTTTCGACAATCTCAGAGACTAGATAGTTATTGACGATAGTTGTATCGAATGTTCTTGAGGAAGTGGTTCGTATAAGATCTTTATCTTTCGATGTATATTGAGCATTAAGAAAAGAAGTTAATAATAAACAAATAAATAAAATCTTTCCCATAGCAAGTCCTGGTTTATATTTTAAAGTCGTATACTCTATACTTCTTATAAAGCTCACCCCGCATAACTTCGGCGCCACGTTTCATCATTTCATTATCTTCCAAAATCCAGCTGGCTTCACCATATTCGATTCCAATTTCTCTTGCGCGATCCATTATTTCAGCGTAAAAAACTCCATCCAATCCTTTTTTCTGAAACTCAGGTATCATACCAAGTGTAATTACTCTTGCGCAATCAATTGTTCTTTTTTGTGTGAATAATTTGATAAAATTAAAAGGAAATAATCTCCCTTTAAATGTTCTGAAGAGTTTATTATAATCTGGCATAACTAAGGCAAAACCAACTGTTTGACCTTCTATTTCGCCAAAAAGAACTAGTGATGGTTCAACTATGGGTTTCAGATCTTTAGCTAGAGCGTCAATTTCAGCGTCAGTCATTGGCACAAATCCCCAATTGGGAGCCCAGGCTTTATTATAAACGTATTTAACCAGCTCCAGCTCTTTCTTAAATTCCTTCATATTAATGGAACGTATTTTAATTCCGGAGCGTTTTCTGGCTATTTCTTGAACCCTAATAAGTTTTTCGGATTGTCGCATTTTTGTTTGACTGATTATATAAGCATAAAGATCTTTAGCTTTTTTCATACCGTAGTTTTCAATCAAGTCTATATAATACGTTGGATTATAAGGCATCATAAATTTGGGGGGCTCATCAAATCCTTCAATCAACAGAGCATATTCGTCGTTACTGGATGGACTCGCCGGTCCGCGCATTGTATCCAAACCTCTTTGTTTTATCCACTCCTTAGCGGTATCAAATAATTTATTCGCAACTTCCTGATCATTTATACATTCAAAGAATCCGAAAAAACCTATATTTTCATTATGGATTCTGTTGTGAGCATTATTTTTAATGGCCGCGATTCTACCAACAGGTTCTCCGTCTCTATAAGCCATAAACATATCGAGCTCAGCATCATTAAAAAAAGGATTCTTTTTTTTGTTAAGGATTTTCTTTTTATCGATATAAAGTGGAGGCACCCAATTGGGGTCGTTTTTATAAATTTTAAAAGCAAATTTAAGGAAAGTTTTAATATCGGATTGTTGCAATAGTTTAACTACTATTTCACTCATAATTTACTCCTCGCAAAAAAAAAGCATACTTAAAAACAGTATGCCTTTATAAAATCATTAAAATAAAAAATTAGATAAGTCCTAATTCTTTTCCAACTTTTATAAATGTATCAATAATAAAATCAAGATGTTCAATTTCATGCGTGGCCATATAACTTGTACGCATCATTTGTCGTCCCTGAGGAACTCCTGGCGAAATAAATACATTCACAAAAACACCTTCGTCAAAAAGTCTGCGCCACATTTTAAAAGCTAATTCATCGTTACCAACAATAACTGGTACAATACCGGTTCTGCCTTCAATTATTGTAAAGCCAGCTTCTGTTAATCCTTTGCGAACTCTGTTTGAGTTACTTATTAACTTTTCAACTCTTTCCGGTTCAGCTTCAAGTATTTCCAAAGCCGCCATTGCGGCCGCCACAGATGCGGGAGTAGGGGATGCACTGAATATTAAAGCGGCGGAGTGATGTTTTAGATAATCTATAACTTTTGCGTCTCCGGCAACAAATCCACCTAGTGAGGCAAAAGTTTTACTAAAAGTACCCATTGTTAAATCAACATCATCAACCAAATCGAATTCACTTGCCGTTCCGCGACCGCCTTTACCAATAACACCAACAGAATGTGCATCGTCTATAAGCACACGAGCGTTATTGGTTTTTGCAAGCTGAACGAGTTGCGGAAGATCAACAATTTCTCCACCGGTACTGAATACGCCGTCACTTACAATCAATTTAGGAGTTTCTTTTGGAATTTTATTTAAAATTCTTTCAAGGTCATTCATGTCGTTATGTTTATAACGCAATAATTCGGCTGTGGACCCCCGGGCCATTAAATTGCCGGCAACAATACATGCATGGTTATCTTTATCAGATACAACGAATTCACCACGCTGAACTAATGTAGGAATAATACCCTGAGCAGTTTGATACCCTGTACTATAAAGCATCACAGCTTCTTTACCGAAAAATTTTGCCATACGATGTTCTAACTCAATATGAAGATCGAGTGTGCCTGTTAGATACCGAGAACCTGAACAACCGGTACCGTATTTTTCTATTGCATGAATCGCAGCTTCTTTTACTTTTGGATGCGCAGTTAAACCCAAATAATTATTCGATCCTGCCATTACCATTTTTTTACCTTCAATCTGTACAACTGGGCCTTCATTTTCTTCTATAGCCCTGAAATAAGGATAAACACCTAATGCCTTAATTTCGTCTGCACGCGTAAAGTCTGCACATTTTTTGAATAAATCCAAATTACTCCTCCTGAAAATTAAATTAAGTGAGGTATTTTTATTATTATTATATCTAGAAAATATATATTAAAGCAAACTTATTATTAAATCTCTATAAAATCAATTAACATAATAATTTATATGTCGACAGAAAATAGTAGTATCATTTCCGTAGTAACAGGGGGTTCCGGTTTTGTCGGTAGCCATCTAGTAGATCTGTTAATAGAAAAAGGGCATAAAGTAAAATGTATTGTCCGCGAATCGAGCGATTTAAAATGGTTGAATGACAAGCCTGTTGAGATTATTAAGTGCGGTTTGTTTGACAAAACTGCTCTTAAAGAAGTATTGATCGATGCGGATTATCTATATCATGTAGCTGGCGTAGTAAAATCAAAATATGAGGAAGGTTATTTTTCGGGAAATGTTGAAACCACGAGAACCTTGCTTGAAACACTTTTAGAATTAAACTCAAAAATAAAACGTATTTTGATTGTTAGCAGTCAAACAGCTGCCGGTCCAAGTGGAACTGAAAAAGCAATTACTGAGGACGTTAAACCCAGTCCAATCACCACTTATGGCAGATCAAAACTTGAGCAGGAAAAAGTTGCCTTAGATTTTTCCGATAAATTGCCAATCACCATAGTACGCGCCTCAGCAGTATATGGTGAAAGAGACACGGAAATATATCTTATATTCAAGACATATCATCAAGGTTTAATGACATTAGTTGGCTTCAACGAAAAAAAAGTGAGTTTAGTTCATGTCAATGATCTTGTTAATGGCATTTACCTTGCTGCAACAAATGAGAATTCTAAAAATCAAATATATTTTATAAGTTCTAAAGAATATTATACTTGGCCTCAGGTAAGCGGCGTAATAGCAAAAGCGATGGGAAAGAAAGCTATTAACCTAAGGATACCTCACTTTCTAGTTTACATTGTGGCCGCCATAGCTCAATTTTTCGCCTTATTCAGTAAAAAGGCCGCCACATTTAATTTGGAAAAAGCCAGGGATTTTGTTCAGACATACTGGACGTGCGATATATCGAAGGCGGAAAAAGAACTTGGCTATGTTCCGAAAATCTCTTTGGAAGATGGTTTAAAACGTACGATAGATTGGTATCGTAAAATGAAATGGCTGTAAAGTATTTTCTCTTTCGAATAAAATAAATGAGAATTTGTAAGATTGGTATCCGAGTTACCAAATTGTTTTATAGGGATGCTCAGATCAAAATAATTTTCCAAATCTTTTGCAATCTCCCATTCTACGGATTTTTCGGCTCCAGGAATTATTAATGCTGAAATAATTTCAACGGAGTCATTAGAAGTGATATAATCAATATGCCAATGCAAAGTTTTTTCTCTTTTAAAATGCCTCAAGATTCGGCTGCTCAAATTTTTTTGAGCTGAACCTACGTAATAGTAGAATCCTTTTTCTAAAACAATATCTGAAAATTTGTTATTCTTTGGTGAAAACTTTTTTTTCGTGTACAATTCTAAAAGATAAATACCTGAGGGTGTATTCCTAAGTGTTTCAAGTTTTGTGTCGGGAATTTTTTCACATCTTGAAAGCATTAGTTGTTTTTAGCCCCCTCTTTTATCCAAGTAAAAACACCTATTCTTTGGTTCTCCGTGAGTGGTTTAACATTAGAATTATATGGTGGCATAGGTTCATAGCCGTATTTTTCGGAATCAATACGCCAAATTAATCTACTGGTTTCCGGGCTGAAGGGATTTACTACACCTGCTTGAAGAACATTGCTCCATGTTGTCATACTATAGCTCCCGTCAAAATTTTCTTCATTATGACAGGCATGTGCGCACTTAACATTAAAAATTGGATATAGATGTTTAGAAAAACTCACATCCTGCTCAGGAATTATTATACTATCTATTTCATCGCCGGTAACTGTGTCATCACATGAGTTTATAGAAACCATTGCCGGAATCGCAAACAATAACATTATATAAAATATTTTTAGACCATTCATTTAGATTTGTCCTTTCACAAAAAAAATATTTTTGTTCATTAATCTAATGATTATTTTCAATTATTATATAATTGCGGGGAGGCAAAAAATGAGAATACTTAAACTGAATATTTTTCTATTAATAGTTTTGCTTTCAACTTCCGTTTATTGTCAAAAAAAATTGCTTCAAAGCGGGCCTATGGTTGGATATTCAACAATGCGGGAAGTTATGCTTTGGGTACAAACTAATAGTGAAGCAAAGGTATATTTCAATTACTGGAGGAAGGGTAATAGCGAGGAAAAATATTCAACTAACATAATTGATACTAAAAAGGGAAATGCTTTTACGGCTCATTTAATAGCTGATGAACTGGAACCCGGTAATACATATGAATATGAGTTATTGATAAACAATAAAATTGTTAGTTTTGAATATCCTCTTCAATTTAAAACTCAGCAGTTATGGCAGTGGCGTAATGATCCTCCCGATGTAAAATTTGCTTTTGGAAGTTGTCTTTATATTAATGAAGCAGAATATGACAGACCGGGAACACCATATGGAGGTGATTACGAAATATTAAATCATATTTACAAAAGTAAACCCGAGTTTATGTTGTGGATGGGGGACAATGTTTACCTGAGAGAAGCAGATTGGTCAGCCTGGACTTCTATTCTAAAACGATACACACACACCAGAAGCGCTAGTTTATTACAGCCACTACTAGGATCTGTGCATCAATATGCCACTTGGGATGATCATGACTATGGCCCCAACAACAGCGACAGAAGTTTTTGGAACAAAGAAAATACTAGGGAAGCATTCAAATTATTTTGGGCTAATCCTTCTTATGGAATTGATGGATCAAATGGAATAACATCCTTTTTCCAATGGGCTGATCTGGATTTTTTTCTTCTTGATGACCGATCATTCCGAACACCTGAAAACCGAAAAAACATTGAAAAGGAAATAATTGGTAATGATCAGATTGAATGGTTGATAGATGCATTGAGTTCAAGTTCAGCATCATTTAAGTTTGTTGTTATAGGTACTCAATTCCTTAATCCAAATCCGGGAGGTGAAAATCATTCCACTTGCCCTGAAGAACGAAAGAAAATCCTTGATAGAATAAAATCTGAAAATATAAATGGAGTAATTTTTCTAACCGGTGATGTGCATAGAGCCGAAATAACAAAAATTGAACGAAATGGTACTTATCCACTGTACGATTTTACATTATCGCCAATTACTGCTGGTCCTTCTTCGAAAGCTTATAAAAATGAGGGAAGGATAGAAGAAAGTTTATTAATGGAAAGAAATTTTGGCACTATTGAAGTTACTGGACCGCTAAAGAACAGGGAGCTCAGACTCACGATTTTAAATAAAGATGGAAAAGAACATTATAAACTTGTAATTAATGCCAATGAATTGAAATGATAAATTGACAAAAGTATATTAGTTGATTACTTTTGCAAGTGAATAATTATAATTCGTATTCAATTTATGTGTTATAATTTAAGGTAGTATTTTCCGTGTTCGTTTGAAACTGTTTATTTTAGTTTTTCAGTTCTTAATAATAAATTATAAGATTTTTAACGGGGCTATAGCTCAGCTGGGAGAGCGCTTGAATGGCATTCAAGAGGTCAGCGGTTCGATCCCGCTTAGCTCCACAAGATTTACAACATCTCAAACATATGTTTTACGTCTACGTATTAAAAAGCAAAACAAATCAAAAACACT
>PGYT01000059.1 GCA_002839805.1 Ignavibacteriae bacterium HGW-Ignavibacteriae-2 | reverse complement strand
AATTGCGGTTTCGAAGAGGCCCGCAGCGACGAGTGTGAAAAATGCGGCGCATTGTATGACCCAAGTGAATTGATAAATCCCAAAAGTAAAATTACGGGACAATCTCCATTTCTAAAAGAAACATCTCATTGGTATTTTCCACTGGGCAAGTATCAGGAGAGACTTGAAAAGTATGTTATTGAAAGTGATGAAAAATACAAATGGAAAGAAAACGTTCTGCAGTACTGCCGAGGCTGGTTTAAAGACGGACTTAAAGATCGTGCAGTTACACGGGATCTTGATTGGGGTATAAAAGTTCCTATAGATAACGCCACTGGCAAAGTTTTATATGTCTGGTTCGAAGCGGTTCTTGGGTATATATCAGCCACTAAAGAATTATTTAAAAGCAAAGGAGATCTGGAAGGCTGGCGCGATTATTGGCAGGATTTATCTACTAGATACATTGCTTTTATCGGTAAAGATAATGTGGTTTTTCATACAATTATTTTCCCATCTATGTTGATGGCGTGGAACGATGGCAATGCTGACAAATATCTTTTACCCGAAAACGTTCCCGCTAATGAATTCCTTAATTTTGAGGGAAAAAAGTTTTCTAAATCCCGCGGTTGGGGAATTGATGTAGGTGAATTTCTTGATTTATTCCCAGCAGATTCTCTGCGTTATACACTCGCTTCGAATCTTCCCGAAAATAAAGATACAGATTTTTACTGGAAAGAATTTCAAGCAAAAAATAATTCGGAGCTTGCCGATATATTGGGAAATTTTGTGAACAGAACATTTATATTCGCTCATAAACATTTTGAAGGAGAAGTCCCCGAAAGGAATGAATTGATTCAAATAGATACAGAGATGATTGCTAACATTAAATCGTATCCTGAAAAAATTGCAAAACTGATCGAAAATTATAAAATAAGAGACGCCGTTTTTGAAATGATGAATCTTGCTCGTGCAGGTAACAAATATTTTAATGATTCAGAACCTTGGGTTAGCATAAAAAGTAATAAAGAACAATGTTCAACAACCATTAATATTTGTCTGCAAACAATTTATACACTAGCGGAGGTATTTGCCCCTGTTATACCTTTTTCGTCTGAAAAAATATTTGGTATGTTGAATGTAAGTCCTGGCATGTGGAACGACATATCGGAATCTACTTTAAACTCCGGTCATAAATTGGGCAAATCGGAAATTCTATTTATAAAAATTGAAGACGAAGTTATGGATGCGCAGATCAATAAACTTGGTAAAGTTGAAGAAGCGGAAACTTACGATGTTCCTTTGATATCTTACGAAGATTTTTCGAAAATTGATTTAAGAACGGCTAAAATATTGAGTGCGGAAAATATTAAGAAAAGTGATAAACTTTTAAAACTGCGGGTTAAAACTGCCGGCGGTCAACGCCAAATAATTGCGGGTATTGCCAAACATTATAAACCCGAAGAGCTTATTGGTAAAAATGTAATAATAGTCGCAAATCTTAAACCCGCAAAACTTATGGGTAACGAATCACAGGGAATGGTGTTGGCTGTGGAAGATTCAGACGGTAAGCTAAATGTTGTTCAGGTTAGTGACGCTTCAAAACCCGGGACCAATGTAAGGTGAAATGCCCAGATAATATGCCGAAGAAAAAAGCCCCAATGAATAGATCGTTATCACTAATTAAGGGTGATACATTAAAATATGCCGAGCGGCTTATTGTATTAAAGAAAAAAGCTGTTGTAATAGAAATTATTGATAAAACTATCAATCAGGATCTATTCCAAGTAATTCCTCTTCTTCCTGATAATTTTATTGATTTGTTGTTTATAGATCCGCCGTATAATCTTAGAAAGAATTTTAATAACAAATTATTTCGCGAAAAATCGATTAATGAATATGCAGAATGGATTGAGTCATTTATTGAACCTATGTTAAGATGTTTGAAACCGAACGCGTCAGTATATGTATGTGGTGATTGGAAATCTTCAACATCTTTGCATCTCGTTCTATCTAAATATTTTATTGTTAAGAATAGAATTACTTGGGAAAGAGATAAAGGGCGGGGGTCACATACCAACTGGAAAAACAATACTGAAGATATCTGGTTTTGTACAAGGAATAGAGATTATACGTTTAATCCCGAATCTGTTAAGCTAAAGCGGAAAGTCCTAGCCCCTTATCGCGATAATAACGGTGAGCCGAAAGACTGGAAAAACTCAGAAAACGGGGCATTCAGATTAACACATGCCTCAAATATTTGGAACGATATTTCAATTCCATTCTGGTCTATGCCCGAAAATACTGACCATCCTACTCAGAAACCTGAAAAACTTCTCGCAAAAATTATTTTAGCGAGTTCTAATAATGGCGATATTGTTTTCGATCCTTTTCTGGGTTCAGGAACTACATCGGTAGTCGCTAAAAAATTAGGACGGAGATTTGTTGGTGTAGAATTAGATAAATCATATGCCTGTATAACTGAAAAAAGATTGGAACTTGCTGAAAATGATGGTTCGATACAAGGTTTTTATGAAGGAGTGTTCTGGGAAAGGAACTCAAACCCCAAAAGGCGTGTCTAAGTGGAATTAAATTTATTGATAGTCATGTTTTCTTGATTTTCTATCAATCTATAAGTAAGATTAAAACTTGAATTTAAAATGACTAAGGAGGATCAGTTTTGATGAAAACCCGTTTATTCTTAATCGCTTTAGGGCTCATTTCGATAATGTTAATATCATGCTCGCCCAAAAACTCAGAACTAATTGTTGCTAAATATGGTGATTATAATATACAATTAGGAGAATTTGAAGAAGCTTATGCAAAAAATGTTGGAGGATGGGAAAACGCAGTAAATGATTCGGCAAGCGAATATAAGAAATTTATGGACCTTTATTTGAATTTCCGGATGAAATTACGCGACGCCGAAGTCAGAAATTATGATAATGATTCTGATTTACAAAATGAATTAGAGAATTATAAAAAAACTGTAGGCGCTTCCTTTGTTATAGAAAGAGAAATTATTGAACCAGGTTTAAAGAAATTGTACAATGATAAAAAAGATGAGATAAGAATCAGTCATATTATGATTCTAACTGAGAATGCTCAGGGCGATCCTCAACAATTAGCTCAATCAATTCTTGACTCGTTAAAAGCTGGGGGAAATTTTGAGACGTTTGCAAAAAAATACTCCGCAGACAATTTCTCGAAAAATGACGGTGGAGATATTTATTGGATAACAGCCGGACAGGTGATACCGGAATTTGAGAAAGCCGCATATAATTGTAAAGTTAACCAAATTTACCCGGAACTTGTTAAAACACGTTATGGCTTCCATATTATAAAAGTTACCGGTCGACAGGCAAATAGAAATAAAATAAGTGCCAGACATATTTTAATAAAAGAACCCACTGAAGCCGATTCCACAGTAAAAGATACTGTTAGCGCTTTAGAAAGAATTACAGAAATCAAAAATAGATTGTCTAAAGGTGAAGATTTTGCAGAATTAGCGAGACAATATTCGGATGATAAAGGAAGCGGCGCTAACGGCGGCGATCTTGGATTTTTTTCCCGTAGACGAATGGTCAAACCATTTGACGAAGCAGCTTTCAAAATGAAAGTTGGGGAAATTTCAGATATCGTTAAAACTCAGTTTGGTTATCATATAATTCAGGTAACCGGCGAAGAACCTTATCCAAGTTTTGAATCTGAAAAAGAAGCTTTAAGAGAACAGTATAAAAAAATTCGATACGATAACGAATACCGGGCTTTCATCGACTCACTTAAAACCAAATATGGTTACAAGATGGAAGCAAAGAATATTGCCGATATAATTGGAACTTCAGATACAGTTAAATTCGATGCAAGTTACTGGGATAGCGGATTACAAAAACAATTTGGTAATAAACCTGCATTTGTTATAAATAATAAACCTACTATAATTGATAGCTTATTTGCTTTTGGTATCGCTGAAAAATCCTTTGCAGGTAAAGTAATTAATAAAAACAATAATCTACTTTTAGCCGCTGAAAAATTCTCCGAACAAAATTTGCTTGAAGAAAAATCCATGATAATGGCTAAAGTTAATCCTGAATTTATTTCCCTCATGGAAGATTACAAAAACGGTATTTATATTTTCCGCCTGCAAGAAGAGGAAGTCTGGAATAAATTAACTGTAGATACAAATGAAGTTAAAAACTATTACGAACTGCATAAAACAGATTATAAATTTCCAGACAGAGTTGACTTCAGTGAAATTGTTGTAAAGACCGATTCTTTAGCAAATGAAATTTACAAACAGCTTAAAGAGGGAAAAGAATTTGCAATGCTTGCCAAAGAAAATACTATCCGTGCGGGCTATAAAAATAAAGAAGGCAAATTTGGAATACAGGAAGTTGCGGGCAACGAATTAGCAGAAAAAGCTTATTCACTAAATAACCCTGGTGATTTTTCGGAACCATTCAAATCAAAAATTGGATGGTCTATTGTATTACTTAACGAGAAAATGCCTTCAAGGTTAAAAATATTTGAGGAGGCACAACCAGAAGCAGCCAGCTCCTATCAGGAAATGATGAGTAAAAAGCTTGAGGAAGAATATATACAAAGATTACAAACTCTTTATAATCCAATAGTTAATTATGAGGTTTTACAAAACGCATTTAAAGAAAATTCGAATAAGTAGTGGGCTAATTCTTATTAGCCTTATTTTTATTGCTTGTCAGGAAGAGAAAATTGCTCCGAGAAATTACTCGGCCAGAGTTGGCGATAAGTATTTGATGGAAGCCGATGTTCAGCAGTTCATAAATCAGCGGCATGGAAATGCCGATTTAAAAAATGAATTTATACGCGGCTGGATACGTAAACAGATACTTTTACAAGGTGCCAGAGCAGAAGGTATTTCAGTTGATAACGAATATTTGCAGTTAGTTGAAAAAGCTAATAACGATATTCTAATAAATTTGTTTATTGAAAAACACACCAATCAATTGAAAGAATCATTGCCAGAGGATTCAATTAAACAATTTTACTTTGATCATCACGAGCAGTTTATTCTTGGTAGTGATCTTTATTTGATGAATATTGTGCAGTTCAATTATGATTTTGAGGCCGAGGAGTTTTTGGCTACAAAAAATAATTCCTGGCGAAAAAAATTTGAATATCTTATTGATAATAATATTGTTGCAGAAGAGATTAAAGATTTACTCCTGTATGAATATGAATTGCCATCAAAAAAATTTTATGACGGCATAAAATATCTTAATCCCAATGAATATAGTAATATTATTTATTCGGAACAGAATAAGTTCATCGTTGTTCAACTAATCAAAAAATATGAGACGGGAAGTTTTGCTGAATATAACGTTGTAAAGAATTTGGTTAGAACTGCATATATTGCCAGTAAGAGACAAAAAATGATTGACGACTTAGTTGAAAGTCTGTATTCTGATTTTGAAATTGAAATTAAATAAGGATTGAATTAAAAATGAGATTTTTGAAAATAGTGCTGTTTGTTTTTCTTCTTTCAACCGCCGTTATTGCGCAAGAAGTGATAGATAAAATTGTTGCAGTAGTCGATAAAGAAATTATTCTTCAATCTGAATTGGATTTACAGGTAAATCTGGAATCAGCTCAGAGAAGACTTGACCCCAAAGATAAAGCTTTGCGCGCGCGCGTTCTAGATGGTATGATCAGTCAAAAGTTATTATATGCTCAAGCTCAACTCGATTCGATAGAGGTTTCCGACGAAGAAGTAAATCAGCAACTTGATTATCAAATGAATTTTTTCATTCAGCAGTATGGATCACGTGAAAAAGTTGAACAAACATATGGAATGAGTATTGAAAGAATTAAGCGGGAGTTTAAGGAAGACACTCGTAAAAACATGATGGCTGAAAGAGTTAAACAGAAAAAATTTGGCGCGGTAGAAATATCGAGAAAAGATGTTGACGATTTTTATAATAGTTATAAGGATTCTCTCGGACTTATTCCTGAAAAATTTACGCTTTCGCACATTTTCCTAAATCCTAAAGCAACAGACAAGGTAAAAAACAAAGCTTACAAGTTAGCGGAAAAATTGTTGGATTCACTTAAACGTGGTGGCGATTTTGCTGATCTGGCTAAAAAGTTTTCTGATGATCCCGGTAGCGCATCTCAAGGTGGGGACTTAGGAACAGTTAAACGCGGTGTCTTTTATCCACAATTTGAAGCAGCAGCTTATTCTTTAACTAGCAACGAAATTTCGCCAATTATTGAATCACCTGTTGGATTTCATATAATTCAACTTCTTGAAAGAAAAGGTGATGCTATTCATGCACGCCATATTTTAGTGAAAATAAAAAATGATGATGACGCTGATCTGAAATCAATTGAATTTTTGCAGGCCATTCGGGACAGTATTTTATCAGGGAATAAGGATTTTGCTTATTACGCAAAAAAATACAGCGACGACAAAGAAACTTCGCGGTTTGGCGGCGAACTTGGTACTTTTGAATCAGGGCAGTTGGATAAATCTCTTTTAGATCAGGTTTTTAAATTAAAAGTCGGTGAAATTAGTTTTCCCAAAAGACTAGATGTAAACGCTAATACTTACGGATTTCATATTGTTAAACTCGTAAAAAGAACTCCCGAACATATTGCCAATATGGAACAGGATTTTGAGGATATACAAAGACTGGCTCAGTATAAAAAAAGGGAAGAACTCTACCTTAAATGGGTAACTGAATTAAAAGACAAAATTTATTGGGAAGAGAAGATATAAGGAATGCAGTTGAATAAAGAACCAAACCTTAATGATATTGAGCTTGTAGAGAAATTAAAGAAAACTGTAAGCGAAATTAAAAATGAAATAGGTAAAGTAATAATTGGGCAGGATGAGATTATAAATAATTTGCTCGTTAGCTTATTTGCTAAAGGGAACTGTCTGCTTGTTGGTGTACCGGGATTAGCGAAAACACTTCTAATAAAAACTCTCGCAGAAGTATTAGACCTTAAATTTAACAGAATACAGTTTACTCCCGATTTAATGCCCAGCGATATTACAGGGACTGAAATAATTGAGGAAGATAACGTCACAAAAAAAAGATCTTTTCGATTTATAAGAGGACCGATATTCGCTAATATAATTCTTGCAGATGAAATAAATCGAACTCCACCTAAAACACAGGCTGCTCTGCTTGAAGCAATGCAAGAGCACAGGGTAACTGCAGCTGGAGTTACGTATTCACTTGAAACACCTTTTTTTGTATTAGCCACGCAAAACCCTATTGAGCAGGAGGGAACATATCCGCTTCCTGAAGCGCAGCTGGACAGATTTATGTTTAGTCTATGGTTAGAATATCCCAGTTATGCTGAAGAGATTGAAATTATTAAATCAACGACAAGCAATTTCCAACCTAAGTTGAATAAAGTAATCACTGGTCAGGATTTGTTAATGTATCAGGAATTAGTTCGACGGGTTCCTGTTGCAGATAACGTTATTGAACATGCCGTTAAAATTGTAAAAGCTACTCGTCCAAGTCTTGATGGAGAGACTAATATTGCCGATAAATTTATAAGCTGGGGTGCAGGTCCAAGGGCATCGCAGTATCTTATATTGGCAGCCAAAACCAAGGCTATAATGGAAGGTCGTTATACTCCTCAAATAGACGACGTTAACGCATACCTTTTGCCCGTGTTGCGTCATAGAATAATACCCACTTTTAACGCTGAAGCTGAAGGAATGACTTCCGTGGAAATTATTAAAAAAATATTAGTAGAGAAAAATTGACTGTTAAAAAGAATATAAAAGAATTAGTACTGCTTGCATTTGTTGTACCTGTTGTAATTATTTATCTGATTGTTTCAATTTCTAAGTGCTCACATTCATCCGATGATGCGCTTGGATCCGATTCAGTTGTAGTTAACATAAATGAATTTGGGTTTGTTTCGGATTCATTAAAAGAATATCGAGAGAAAGTGCAAAAAAATCAGACTTTGTCCGATTTGTTAATACCGCACAATGTTTCCTTTCAAACTATACACGATATAGCCGCAGCATCGCAATCTGTCTTCGATTTAAAGAAAATAAATGTTGGAAATGCTTATACAATATTTTCCGATATAGACTCGGTTGAATCAGTTAAATATTTCGTCTATGAAATTGATCCTATAAATTATATAATTTGTGATTTAAGGGACTCAATTTATATTCATCTGGAAAGCAGAGAAGTTGTTACAAAAATAAGAGAAATTTCTGGTATAATTGAATATTCCTTATACTCAACATTAAGCGGAATAAATGCCAGTGATCTACTTGCGCTTAAAATGGCTGACGCTTTCGCATGGCAGATAGATTTTTATGGAATTCAGAAAGGCGATTTCTTCAAAATTATTTTTGAAGAAAATTATGTTCAGGATAAACTTGTTGGTATTGGAAAAATTAATGCGGCTTTATTTAATCATCGCAGTAAAGATTATTATGCGTTTAGGTTTGAACAAGAGGGACAGGACGAGTACTTTGATGAGCATGGAAATAGTTTAAGAAAGGCGTTTCTTAAAGCTCCGCTAAAATTTTCAAGAATAAGTTCACGTTATACAAATAAAAGATTTCACCCGGTTCTTAAATATTATCGCCCTCATCGGGGTATTGATTACGCCGCGCCCGCAGGTACTCACATTCAATCGGTTGGCGATGGACTTATCACAGATGTTAGGTGGACAAATCAAGGCGGACGTTTCGTTAAAATTAAACACAATAGTACATATTCTAGCGGGTATATGCACCTACAGGCATATGCTAAAGGAATAAAAGTCGGAAAGAGAATTAGGCAGGGAGACGTAATTGGATATGTAGGTTCCTCGGGTCTGGCAACCGGTCCGCACCTTGATTTTAGATTCTGGAAAAACAATGAACTGGTTAATTATTTAACGCAAGAGTTCCCATCGTCTCGTCCGATAGATAAAAAAGACCAATTAGCTTTCACAGCCTTTAAAGATTCAATAAAAATAAAAATAGACGCCATTAATGTGAATCCTCCAACGTCATCTGCTCTAACATCCGGTACTAAATAATTTTTTAAAACAATTATTTGAAAGCCGCTTTTAGTAAATCATCCTGATGTTTGTTATGAATTTTCATTGATCCCGATGCTGGGCTGGGACTTTCAGTTCTGCCAACATAAGTTAGTTTCTGATAGCTCTTAATATTCTTCTCGACCAAACGCGGATACATAAATCCCCAGGCGCCCATGTTTTTGGGTTCTTCCTGGACCCAATTTATTATTTTTGCCTTATCATATGATTGTAATATTTCATTCAATCTATTTTCAGGATAAGGATAATATTGTTCTACCCTTACTATAGCCGTATCATTAATTTCATTGATTTCCCTATAACGAATCAAATCGTAATATACCTTACCACTAGTTAAAATAACCCGCTTTATATCGTTATTATCTTTTACAGAATCGTCATCAATAACTTCCATAAATTCACTTTCAGTAAACTCCTTAATTACAGATCTGGCGGCCGGTAAACGAAGCAAACTTTTAGGTGTCATTACTATTAAAGGTTTTTCAAGATCAGAATGCAGCTGTCTTCTGAGCACATGGAAATATTGGGCGGGGGTTGTTGGATTGCACACTCTCATATTATCTTCGGCCGAGAGGGTTAAAAATCTTTCCAGTCTTGCGCTGCTATGCTCGGGACCTTGTCCCTCCTGTCCATGTGGAAGAAGAAGAACTACATTGTTAGGGAGTTTCCATTTTTTCTCCGAACAGCTTATAAAGTTATCGATTATGATTTGTGCACCGTTGGCAAAATCACCAAATTGAGCTTCCCAAATTACAAGAGTTAATGGGTCTGCAATGCTGTAGCCATATTCGAAGCCTAGAACAGCCGCCTCTGAAAGGAAACTATCGAGCGGTTCAATTAAGGCCTGATTTTCTTCAATATGATTATGAGGTATGATCTCTTTTTCGTTGTTCATATCTGTGAAGATCAGATGACGTTGACTAAAAGTTCCACGAGCGCTGTCCTGGCCACTTAAACGGACCGGAAATCCTTCCAATAATAAAGATCCAAAAGAAAGTGCTTCGGCGAACGCCCAATCTATATGTGTATTGCCGGTTAAAAATTCCTTTCTTTTTGCGATGTGTTTTTTAAGTTTGGGATTCAATATAAAATTATCCGGGAAAGAAGTAATAGCCTTCACAACTTTGGCAAGCTGATCGAAACTAACTTTGGTAACCCCGTGTCTTGGTCTGCTGTTATACTGCTCAATGCTAATTGCAAGAGATCTATCGGGGACAAATTCTACTTTATTTTTTTTAGATTCTTTTAATCCCTTTTCCAAAGTGGTATATAATTCGGTATCCATTTTGGCAATTTCTTTTTCGCTTAATACACTTGAGGATATTAACTTTTCCTGGTATATCTGTTTAACCGACGGATGTTCTTTGATCTTTTTGTACATTAGTGGTTGAGTATAAACGGGGTCGTCACCCTCGTTATGCCCATGTCTTCTGTAGCCCATCAAATCAATAACTACATCTTTGTGAAATTTTTGCCGATATTCGAATGCGAGTTGAGTTACCCATATAGAGGCTTCGGGGTCATCGCCGTTAACATGAAATATCGGAGCCTGCACCATTTTTGCTACGTCCGTGGCATAAGCCGATGACCTGGCGTCTTCAGGAGTAGTTGTAAATCCTATCTGGTTATTTATAATTATATGCACAGTTCCGCCAGTTCTATAACCAGTAAGTTGTGATAAATTCAAAGTTTCGGCAACTATACCTTGCCCTGCGAACGCTGCGTCCCCATGAATCAGTATCGGAATTACTTTACTTCGATTTTTATCTTCTAATCTACTTTGTTTAGCTCGTACAATTCCTTCAACTACTGGATTAACCCATTCCAGATGACTAGGATTCGATGAAATTGAGACATCAATTTTTTTACCGTTTCGTGTTAAATACTGACCGGTAGCTCCAAGGTGATATTTAACATCACCAGTGCCCTGTGAAGACGTAGGATCTATATTATCCTCAAACTCGGAAAAGATTTTCTCGTATGATTTACCCATTATATTGGATAATACATTTAGTCTGCCTCTATGCGCCATTCCAAGAATAACTTCCTGAACATCATCTTCTGCGGCATCTCCTAAGAGCTTATCCAATACAGGAATAAGAGTTTCATTACCTTCTAAGGAAAATCTTTTATGTCCGATAAATTTTGTATGCAAAAAATGCTCGAATGCTTCGGCAATTATTAGTTTTTGCATAATTCTTTGTTTAATCTCATTGCTCAATTGTGGTTTGTTTTTAATAGGCTCCATTTTTTCTTGCAGCCATGCTTTTTCTTTTGGATTCTGAATATGCATGAACTCGGCGCCAATTTTTTCACAATAGGTGGCGTGTAAAACGTCCAAAATTTGTCTTAGAGTTCCGGCTTCCAATCCTTTAAGATTCGCGGTAACATAACTCCTGTCATAATCCCATATTGTAAATCCGTAAAAAGAAGGATCCAATTCCTCTTGAAATTCTATTTTGGAAGAAAGCGGATTAAGGTTCGCTATAAGATGCCCGCGCACTCTGTACATATTTATCAATGCTAATATCTGTGCTTGTTTTTCTACATTGCTCCGGTCTTCATTAAATCCATAACCTTTAAAGGTTGTGTCCATGCCCCAACTAACCGGATTTTGGGGGATATTTAAATCATTAAATATGCTTTCATAAAAATTCTCTTGGCCCAAAAGCAGTAAATCCACTTGCTTTAAAAAATTCCCAGACTCAGCACCCTGAATTATTCTATGATCATAAGTGCTTGTAATGTTCATAATTTTACCTACGCCCAGTTCTGCCAAAGAACTTGGATGCATCGCCATAAATTCGGAAGGGTAATCAATGGAACCAATAGCAATTATACAGCCTTGTCCCAACATAAGACGGGGTGTTGACGAAACAGTACCCATTCCACCCGGATTAGTAAGAGTTATTGTAGTTCCCTGAAAATCGGATGGCTCTATTTTCCCTTGTTTTACTCGCAATATTAAATCATTGTAGGCATCAAAAAATTGTTTGAAATTCATTTTGCCCGCTTTTTTAATATTAGGCACTATTAATGAGCGGCTGCCATCTTTTCGAACGGAATCAACTGCAATTCCTAAATTTATATAAGGCTTTTGGATTAGTGTAGGTGACCCGTCAATTACACCAAATGAATTATTCATTGTGTTATTTTTATTTATCGCACGCACTACGGCATATGCTACCAAATGCGTAAAAGAAATTTTTCCAGCACTCATTCGCATGAGGTGAGTGTTTAAAATCCTCCTGTTTTCTTCCAGTAGTTTTACGGAAACTGTTCTTAGTGAAGTTGCTGTTGGAATATGAAGACTAGATTCCATGTTCTCAATTATCTTTGCACCTATTCCAGTTATCACTTGAGTGACATCTTCGGTCGATAATTCGAATGAATGAATTGGTTTATTCACTTTTACTGAGCTTGCAACTTTCTGTTCAACTTTTTCTTGCTTCGGAGGTATAACCGCGCCGGATTCATTATTCGTTAATTGGTTAAAATAATTCTGCCAATATTCTGTAACTGAAGACTGATTTTCTAAATATTTTTCCAACAAATCGGCTACAAATCCAAAATTATAACCGAAATGATTAAATAGTTCCTGGTGATAATCAGAAACTTCTCGCTTAGCCATCTATAATACCTCTGCTAATATTTTAATTATTTGATAACAATAAAAAAAGATATAATGTTCTATAATAATAAACTTTCTGTTGTAAAATAATATTTTAATAACTTATCTGAAAGTTTAAACTAAATAGTTATCAATGAATAGTTAGTTTTACTAAGACTCGAAAAGAGGACATAATATCCATTAAAATGCTGATATGATAAAAAATACTGAAAATTAATTACCCGCTGGTAAGTATTACCTTTGCTACAATATCATCATTAAATTCAGTTGTTAAAAATTTTAATAAACCGATTAAAAATGAATAGAATTAACAAAATTTGGCTATTCGAGAAAAGAACTAAAAGGAATAATTATTGCACACTATTAAGGAATAAATATTATTTTACGTCGGTAAAAATGGGCGAGAAGATTAAAACACAATTTGATTTAAATATTGTTGGATTATTATCTTCGAGATAGATTATATTAATATTTAAGTTCAATCCTTTATATGAAGAATAAATGAAAATATTAAAAAGGTTTTATAGAAACATCATGAATACTACAGTGGACAGAAATAATTATTTTGAAGAAGAGAATAAAAGACTTATAATCTTACCTCTACAAATAATAGCTTCATTAGTTGTTTTAGCCGGTGCGTTTGCCTTGATGTTCGAAGTAACTTATTTCGAACAATTTTCTATCAAGATATATTTTGGAAGATTAATTGCCACTTTTATAGGATTTGTGATTCTTGTTATTTCAAATTTTGATTTGGGCAGGAAAAATCCAACGCTTTTAATACATGTGCTGTTATTAACAATCATTGCATCTTTCGCGTCAATTATAATCAACATTCCACAGAGTATTTACATAAATTCGCACCTGCTGGCATTGGTAATTTTTACAGCGGCGTTGTTCCTTAACTGGGACTTAAAAAATCAAATTGTTGTGGCAATTTATTACAATCTGCTTTTCGCCTCCTCAATTCTGGTTACCGATAAATCAATCTATTTTCTCCCTAGTATGTATGCTTCTGTTATTTACGTGATACTTATAAGTTTTCTAAGTATTGTTGCAAGTTCAATTAATTACAAACTCCGTCAAAAAGCTATTGAAAAAACATTTGAAGCCAGGGATTTCTTTGAACATTCCACAGAGGCTTTGTTCCGATGCAATATTTCCACATCCAATATTGTAACAATAAATCAGTCGTTCAAATTGCTTTACGGAATTAATGATAATAATAATTCTTTCGATTTACCTTTTAGAAATCTCTTTACAAATAAAAAAGAGTATGATGAACTGATTGATATACTTAAAAGTAATAACCAGGTGAAGGGTTTTATCGCTAAATTCAGGAGTCTTACCAATCAGCATTTTTTTGGTTCGCTGAATGCAAGACTGCTTTCCGATAAAAAGGATAAAACACTTTTTATGGAAGGTAACATTAGAGACATTACAAAAGAAAAACTTGCAGATGAAAAAATTCAGAAATATAACGAAGAGTTAAAAATATTAAACACTTCCAAAGATAAGTTTTTCTCTATTGTGGCTCACGACTTGATTAGCCCCTTTAGCGCTGTTATTGGTTATTCGGAAATTCTTGCCGAAGAATATAAAGATTTGGATCAGGAGCAAGTTGGACAGTTTGCCAAGGATATTAACTCCGTCTCACAAAAAGCACATAATCTATTAAATGAACTTTTAGACTGGTCAAGAATTCAAACAGGCAGAATGCAATATGATCCACAGTCATTAAATTTAAAAACTATTGTGGAAGATTTACTGATACTTTATACGGAAAATGCAAAAAAGAAAAGAATTGAACTAAATAATACAATTGACAAAACACACCGTGTTTTCGCTGATTATAAAATGATCAACACAACAATCCGCAATTTAATTTCCAATGCTATTAAGTTTACTTACGAAGGTGGACAGATTGTTTTAAGTTCAGAAATAGAAGGGAATTTCCTTTCCGTTTGTGTAGAGGATAATGGAGTTGGGATTAGTAAGGAAGATCTCGAAAAACTTTTTAAAATAGATGTACACCATACACAAATTGGTACAGGCAAAGAGAAGGGATCTGGTTTAGGACTTATACTTTGTTCAGAATTTGTAAAGAAAAATGGAGGAGCGATTTCTGTAGAAAGTGAAAATGGAAAAGGAGCCAAATTTAGATTTACTGTCCCGATCCCCTCCGAATAATACCTCAGGAAAAGTATATTTTACTGATTTAGTAGAAGATTTTTGTATTTTTTACCGCTTTGTAGATTCCTTAATACATGCACTTATAATTCGATGATGTCAATTTCTAATATTATCCACACATTCTGTACTCAATTTTATTAAAATATAATGATATTATGTAAATGTATTATATTAGCCACTAGTTTTTATAAAAAACATATTAAATCTTCAAAATCTTGTTCGATTTATAATAAATTAGATAATCTTATCCTGTGGCATAATAATTGTATTTTAACATTGAATGCTATATTTGGTTTATTAATCAATGAGGCTTACTAAAAAAGGTTAGTTGTCTATTTTGAATTATAAAAATTTCATGATTTCAAAACCAGATTCTATTGAAGCTCTTTCGAGAGACTTCACATTGATTAAAATAAATTTATTGCTTACTTTGAAATCATTCTTATCAATCAATATTATAATTTCTACCCTGTTGTAATTCCTATGAACATAAGTTTAAATAAAATTTTGAGGTCAAAATGAAAAAAGTGTTAATGATTCTGATTATGATGTTTATGATGATACTGATTTCATGTGAATTAAGCAAAGATGAGACTGACGATGGAGTTTCACCAACCGATGAAACTATTGAGGTAACTACACCGGCTTCCGGTGATACTTTAACAGTTGGCGAATCATTTAAAATTAAGTGGACTAGCAACAGCGACAAGAATGTAAAAATTCAATTTACCAGCGACAATGGAAAAAATTGGATAACTATAATCAGCAATTATGAAAATGTTGAAAGTTATTTATGGGCGCCGGTACCAAACAATATATCTGATCAATGCAGAATAAAAATATTTACAACCGATAGTACTGTTTCGGCAGTTAGCCAAGGTTTTTTCAGTATAGTTGAGCCGCTTGCTAAGACTATCAAATTGAACAGTCCCAATGGGGGAGAGGTATTACTAGTAGACGGTGAATTCGATATAAAATGGACTTCAACAAGTGTTGACCTGGTTAAACTGGAGTACTCAATAGATAAAGGCAGTAATTGGACTTCAATTGTTGAAAATTATCCCGCTGATTCCGGCAAGTATACATGGAAACCAATTCCTAACAGAACCTCCCTGCAATCTTTGATTAGAATTAAAGACGTTGCTGCCGATACAGTATTTGATGTTAGTGATAATGTATTCGTAATAAGTGTTCCGAAAACTATTAAAGTTGTTCAGCCGAATGGCGGCGAAAAATGGATAGGGAACACGAGCCAGACAATTACCTGGTTTAGTTCGGAAGTTGCAAATGTTAAAATTGAATACACGCTTGATAATGGTGTTAACTGGAAAGTTTTAACTGAAAGTACAATAAGCGATGGCTATTATACTTGGGATCCTATTCCTAATTCTCCTTCAGCCAACGCTAAAATTAAAATATCGGATATCAGCGGCGGATATCCTTCTGACGTAAGTGACGCGGTTTTTTCAATAGAGCCTGAACAGTTTATTACGGTTGTTTCGCCAAATGGAAATGAGGAGTGGTTATCGGGTTCCGGGCATTATATTAAATGGAATACATCCACACCGGGCACTGTTCCTAATGGATCAATTAAAAAGAGCATTACAAGTGCCGATAAATTTTCAGCAGTTTCCAAAAAGAGTACTGATAAATCGACGAACAAAATATCAAACAATGTTGTAGACGGTGTTAAAAGTACAACATCGTTAGGCGGAGGCAATGGTGTTAAATCTATTACTGATGTAAAAATTGAGTATAGTACAAATAATGGAGGAACTTGGTTTACGATAACTGAAAGTACGCCTAACAACGGTAATTTTTTATGGAATCCAATCCCTGTACACAATTCAGTTCTATGCGTTGTTCGTGTTAGTGATGCGCTGGACGGTGTTCCTTTTGATATATCTGATGTTAGTTTCACAATTGTTCAGAATCCTACTGTCGATATAGTTGTCGTTCAACCGAACGGTGGCGAGGAATGGAATTCGGGAACTACCCAAACAATAAAATGGACCTCTAAAGGGATTGCTTCTGTTGATTTGGAATACTCTACAAATAACGGTGTAAACTGGAAAACTATTGAAAATAATGTTCCTAGTTCCGGATATTATACCTGGTCTCAGGTGCCCAATACCGCATCAAATAACTGTAAAATTAGAATCAGCAATTCGAATATCGGAGTTCCATTCGATGAAAGTAATGGTTCGTTCTCAATTTTACCCGAACCGGGTATTACAGTTATTACACCTAACGGTGGAGAAACACTTCAGACAGGAAGCAGTACAAACATTACTTGGACGTCAGAGAATATTGACAGGGTAAGAATAGAGCTTACAACAAATAACGGAGCTAGTTGGTCAAGTATTGCTTCAAGCACGGAGAGCGATGGAAATTTCACCTGGACAACAATTCCTGACTTAAATTCATCTCTTTGTAAAGTAAAAATTAGCGACGCGAACGATGGCATTCCTTCGGATATTTCAGATAAAGTATTTGTGATCACCAATCAAATTGAGCAGACTATTGAAGTGAAGATACCCAACAATGGGGAAGTTTGGGAGGCAAATACCTCAAAACTTATCCAATGGGCAAGTAATGGTGTTGATTCAGTGAAAATTGATTTTAGCTCGAATAACGGTATAACATGGAACGCAATTGTAAACAATCTGGAAAATACGGGCTCTTACGATTGGACTGTCCCTAATATAAATTCAACTCAGGCAAAAATAAGAATACGTGACAATAAAGATAATGATCCCTCAGATGAGAGTAATGGCACATTTATTATAAGACAGGCCGGTTCGCTGAAAATATTAAAACCTGCAAGTGGTGATGTTATATTATCGGGTGAATCAACAAAAATTGAATGGGAAGCTAAAAATGTTGAGAAAGTAAAGATTGAGTTTACTATGACCGACGCCATATATGATCCTGACGCGGATTTCTTTGACGACGATTGGTCAACTTTAATGGAAGATGCGCCCGGCGCCGCGGGATTTTTTGAACATAGATTTACCTCAGCATCAAATTTGTATCGAATCCGAATAAGTGACGCTCAACTCGGTTCTCCAGTTGATTTTAGCGGATTATTTACTGTAAAAGCGCGTCCAGTTAAATCTATTAATGTTGAATCTCCAAATGGTGCTGAAAAATTATTCGCCGGATCAAGTTATTCAATCAGATGGTCTTCCTCTTCAATTGAATACGTGGATATACTATTAAGCACCAACAATGGGGCTACGTGGCAGCCAATCGCTGATGATACTGAAAGCGACGGTGTTTATACATGGAATTCTGTTCCAAACGTCAGTTCTTCATTATGTAAAATAAGGATTGTTGATTCTGCTAATGATCAATTCTACGATGAATCGAATGAAAATTTTGAGATCATTTATCAAAATGAAATAGTAATGGTTACTTCTCCAAATGGAAATGAGGTCTGGAACGCCGGAACAACTCAGGATATCACGTGGCAGACAACGGGTATTGAAAATGTAAAAATTCAGATAACTACTAATAATGGTATTGAGTGGATTCCAATAGTAGAAAGTACACCTTCCGATGGACATTACACATGGAATCAGGTCACCACAAATGCTTCAACGAACTGTAAAATTAAAATTAGCGATGCAAAAGACGGAATGCCGTCTGACGACAGTGATAATTTCTTTACAATTGCTCCAGAGCCGGGCATTAAAGTACTATCCCCGAATGGTGGGGAAAACTTTGTTACAGGAACATCTGTAACTGTAAGCTGGACAGCGGTTAATGTGGAAAATGTTAAAATTGAATACACAACCAACGGCGGGGCAAAATGGAATGTTATCACTCCTTCGGTAGCCAGTACGGGATCATATAAATGGGAGAATATACCTGATCTTAATTCTGATTTATGCCAAATAAAAGTGAGTGACGCCAGCGATGGAAGTCCTTATGATATTTCGGATTCATATTTCAGAATAACTAATAAAATTGAACAATCTTTAACAGTACTAAAACCGAATGGGAATGAGGAATATGAAGCGGGTACAACGCAGAATATTTCATGGACAGGTTCTAACGTTCCTATTGTTGATGTTGAATATTCTACGAATAATGGAACTTCGTGGATAGCTCTTTCTACAGGCTTAATGAATTCGGGCGCCGTTGAATGGAGTATTCCTGTTTCTATTAATTCACCTCAATGTAAAATCCGCGTAAGAGACGCACAAGATGGAATACCTACGGATGAAAGCGACGGGGTGTTTACAATTAAACCTGCACAATCAATTAAAGTAATTACTCCTGTTGGCGGAGATGTAATAAAATCGGGTGATGGAATAAACATCACCTGGACTGCAACAGGAATTGAAAACGTTGGTATCAGATATACAACCACTAATGGATTGGGATCGTTAACCGAACCGGCTTTCTACGAAATAACCTCAAGCGCGCCTAATACAGGTGAATATTTCACAAGTTTCTCCATTCCTTCATCTCGTTATTACATTGAAGTTTATGATGCTAAGGATGGAGCACCAAGATCAAGAAGTCTTGGTAATTTTACTGTTCTGCAGCAGGTAACCAATTCCATAACTGTCAATTCTCCTAATGGGGGTGAAAATCTTTTAATAGGTGAACGGCACGAAATTAAATGGAAATCTGTGGGTGTTGAAAGAGTAAACATAGATGTTTCAACAAACGGCGGAGCCACTTGGTCAAGTATCATTTCTAATTTAACAAGTAATGGAATGTATAATTGGACCGCAGGGAACCTGGAAAATGGTAGTAAAATTTCTGTGAAAAGTGAAAATTGTAAAGTACGCATCACTGATTTTAATTCAATTTCTATTTTCGACGAAACTGACGGTTACTTCTCGTTACATCCAAATTCTAAACATTTGAGAGTTGTATCGCCAAATGGCGGCGAGGAATGGGATTACGATAATGGTCAACTAATTCTTTGGGAGACTTCTGGAATTGAATTTGTGAACATTTATTTTTCATATAATAACGGCACAACTTGGACATCAATAGCCAATAAATATCCATCAAATGGCGCTTTCGAATGGGATCCACCGAAAGTTGCTACAAACTTAGGGCGTATTAAAATTGTTGAGTATACTACTCAAGTAGCGCCGGCACTCAATCAGGATACGCTGGCAATAGATATTAGCGATTCTTACTTCAGGCTGGATAATCTGGATGTTATATTCAGACCGTTCGTAACTATTCTTAATCCTAATAGTTCGGCTGTTTTAACCGCCGGATCACTATATAATATTGTGTGGAATAATTCGCAGGATATCGTTAAAGTAAACATACAGTATTCGGCTAATAACGGCAGTACCTGGACGGATGTAGTATTAGATTATACCGAAACACCATGGGATAAATCAAATTCCTATTCCTGGACAGTTCCTATACTTCCAACAAAAACTGGAAGAATACGAATTATTGGATTTGATTCTAATGGTTTATTAAGCGCTCAATCAATAACCGATGTATTCGAGATTAAATAAATTTTTCAGACGGCTAAAATTATAATTGATTTTAGCCGTCATTTATTTTTGTTGATATAATTTTACAATTGCATTAAGTTTGCAATTCAATTTGGCGCATTCGTCTAGTGGTCCAGGACGCAGCCCTCTCAAGGCTGAGATCACGGGTTCAAATCCCGTATGCGCTACTGTTATTTTTTTGTTGAACGTTTTGGTATGCCAAATGAAAAGTTACTACTGTCCCAAACTTGGGACAAATGTGTCGCCGGAAATTTGCCATAAATGTGACGACGACAAAAGATGTTCTGCAAAACCTAAAAGTTATTCGAGGTTATATTTAATATTATCGTTATTGTTAACGATAAGTTTATATTTTTATTTTGCCCACATTCTGTTCGTTTAAGTGACGATTATTTTTATGCCCAAAATGAAATATACCGTAACAAATTCTAATTTACAT
>PGYT01000058.1:40453-45796 GCA_002839805.1 Ignavibacteriae bacterium HGW-Ignavibacteriae-2 | reverse complement strand
AAGATGCGCGCTGCACGTTTAATTTGGGCGAAACTAATTAAACAATTCAATCCGAAAAATTCTAAATCGATGTCGCTTAGAACCCATTCACAAACTTCCGGATGGAGTTTAACGGAACAGGATCCATTCAATAATGTTGTACGCACATGCATAGAAGCGATGGCCGCTGCACTGGGACACACACAATCTTTACATACAAATTCTCTTGATGAAGCTATCGCTCTTCCGACAGATTTTTCTGCAAGAATTGCCCGTAATACTCAATTATATTTGCAGGACGAAACTAATATCACAAAAGTTATTGACCCATGGGGCGGTTCATATTATGTTGAAGCGCTGACAGATGCGTTGCTTAAAAAAGGCTGGGAACATATATTGGAGATTGAGTCTTACGGTGGAATGACAAAAGCTATTGAAGCAGGCATTCCAAAAATGAGAATAGAAGAAGCATCGGCCAGACGACAAGCACGTATAGATTCGGGAAAAGAAACTATTGTCGGCATAAATAAATACAGACTCGAAAAAGAGGATCCGATAGAAATACTTGAAGTTGATAATACAGCTGTAAGAATTTCCCAGATTAAGCGGATCCAATCTGTTAAAACAAATCGTAATGATGCCGAGGTTAAAAACGCTCTTGATGCATTAACTAAATCCGCGGAAACCGGCGAAGGCAACTTGCTGGATTTAGCTGTAAAAGCTGCGCGTGTTAGAGCAACATTGGGCGAAATATCGGATGCTATTGAAAAAGTAAGCGGGAGATATCAGGCTGTGACAAGAACAATATCAGGTGTGTACAGTTCCGAATTCGACGGAAAGGAAAATACAACATTAGCTACCGCGCGTAAAATGACTGACGAATTCTCCGAAAAAGAAGGACGACGCCCAAGAATAATGATCGCAAAAATGGGTCAGGATGGACACGACCGCGGCGCAAAAGTGGTGGCGACCGCTTATGCCGATATGGGTTTTGATGTTGATATGGGTCCGCTTTTCCAAACACCGGAAGAAACGGCTCGTCAGGCTGTTGAAAACGACGTACATGTTGTCGGTATGAGTTCTTTGGCTGCTGGACATAAAACTTTGCTGCCGCAACTTGTTGAAGAGCTTAAAAAGCTTGGACGCGAAGATATTATTGTTATAGTTGGAGGCGTAATTCCCGCGCAGGATTATGAATATCTTTACCAGCATGGTGCTTCTGCGATATTCGGACCCGGCACAAAAATTCCGGAAGCCGGAATTAAAATAATGGAAGAAATAAACAGAAGATTTGTAGGTTAATTTGAAGTTCAGATTTTAAATCCGCGCGCTGTTGTTTCATCCACTAATAAAATTAATTTTTAAAGCCCCGGTTTAGCCGGGGCTTTTTTTAAAAATGAATTTTAGTATTCACTTAAGTTTACAAACTATTTCAAAGAAAATACTCAACGCCTGCTCTAAATAACTTAATCTCTTTATTGCCGGGAATATTATTAGCAACATGATTGCCAAGCCGCTCGATGTGACCCATCTTACCGTAGACTCTTCCATCTGGACTAGTGATACCCTCTATAGCGTAATACGAACTATTTGGATTAAAGAATATATCCTGGGTTATATTTCCTTCAAAATCAACATACTGAGTGGCAATCTGTCCACTGGTTTTCAACTTTTCTATCCATTCATTGTTCGCGACAAACCTGCCTTCTCCGTGAGAAATTGGGACAGCTTGAATTGTATCGAGCGGAATGTTTTTTAGCCATGGAGAAAGATTGGACACTACTTTAGTGTAAATTATTTTTGAAACGTGACGACCTATTTTATTAAATGTTAGTGTAGGGGTGTCTTTTTCAATCTCACGAATTTCTCCATATGGAAGAAGTCCCAGCTTAATAAGCGCCTGAAATCCGTTACAAATACCGAGTATAAGCCCATCCCTGTTTTTGAGTAAATCCATCACAGATTCTTTAACGATAGGATTGCGAAAGATGGCGGCCATAAATTTACCTGAACCTTCTGGTTCGTCGCCGGCGCTGAATCCGCCGGGCAGAAATACAATTTGCGAATTCTTTATTTTACCGGCCAGTTCGTGAACAGTTTCATCGATCATTCGAGCGGTTAAATTCCTAATAGGCAAAATTTCAGCCATTCCGCCCGCTGTATTAAAAGCTTTCATTGAGTCGTATTCGCTGTTAGTTCCCGGAAATACCGGAATTAAAACACGTGGTTTTGCAAACTTATCCGAACTTGTAACCACATTAGTTGCCTCAAATTTGTAACTAACAAAATTCTCTCTTTCCGGTTCAATTTGTGTCGGGAATATTTTTTCCAGCGGTTTTATCCATTCTTCAAGAGCTTCATTTAAAGAAATTACTGTTTCGCCTAATTGTATCTCCTGGCTGTTTATTGTTCTTCCGAGTTCAGTAAATTTAATATCGTCAAATAATTCCGATAGATTCTCATCAGACTTTATTTCGAGCACCAATCCGCCTATACCCGTCTCAAACAATTCTGCGGCGTTTATATCGCCGCTCAGTTTAAATCCAATTTTATTACCGAAACACATTTTACTAACAGCTTCGGCCGGTCCGTGTTCTTTAACGGTATGTGCGGCTAAAATTTTTCCCGCTTGGTTTAATTCATTTATCCGTGAATAAGTTTTTTTCAACTCAGTAAAATCGTGTATCAAAAATTCATCTTTTACTGCAGACAAATATATAACAGTCGAATTTGTTTTCTTAAATTCGGGTGATATTATATGGGTAATATTAAACGTGTCAACGGCAAACGAAATCAAAGTAGGCGGGACATTCAAATCTTTAAATGAACCGGACATACTGTCTTTGCCCCCTATAGCCGCGCGCGAAAATTCTTTTTGTGCGTAGTATGCTCCCAATAAAGCGCTGAAAGGTTTTCCCCATTTTACCGGGTCATTACCTATCCTTTCAAAATATTCCTGAAAACTGAACCACACTCCCCGGTAATCGCCGCCCGAAGCAACTATTTTGGCAACTGATTCAACAACAGCATAAATAGCTCCGTGGAAAGGGCTCCAGCTGGAAATGTTTGCGTTGTACCCGTAGCTCATCAGAGTGCCGGTAGTGGTTTCTTCATTAAGAGTCGGAATTTTTGCGCTCATTGCTTCAATTGGTGTAAGCTGATATTTACCTCCGAATGGATAATTAATTGTAGCCGCTCCGACACAATTATCAAATCTTTCAACAAGCCCTTTTTTAGAACATACATTTAAGTCGGCTAACATATTAAGCCAGTTTCTTTTTAAATCTCCTTCGGGGATCTTATTAAAATCGGTATCGTTAGAAGGTTCGGTAACTTTAATTTTAGTCTTTTTTGTAGAGCCGTTACTGTCAAGAAATTGCCGCGATACGTCAACAATAGTTTTGCCGCGCCAATACATCTTTATGCGGGCTTCTTCTTTAACATAAGCCACTGTAGAGGCTTCTAAATTTTCTTTTGAAACAGCTTTTATAAAAGCGGCTTCATTTTCTTTAGAGATTACACATGCCATTCTTTCCTGCGATTCGGATATCGCCAGCTCAGTGCCGTCGAGTCCTTCGTATTTTTTGGGAACTTTATCAAGAAAAATTTCTAATCCGTCTGCAAGTTCTCCTATTGCCACCGAAACACCACCTGCACCGAAATCGTTACACTTTTTAATCATCCTTGTAACATTAGGATCGCGGAACAAACGCTGTATTTTTCTTTCCTCAGGAGCGTTGCCTTTTTGAACTTCAGCTCCGCATTCTATAATGGAATCTTCAGTGTGGGCTTTAGATGATCCCGTGGCACCTCCGCATCCGTCGCGGCCTGTTTTACCGCCCAGCAGAACAACAACATCTCCCGGAACTGGTTTTTCACGAACCACATTATATTTTGGCGCTGCAGCTATAACTGCTCCGACTTCCATTCGTTTGGCAACATAGCCCGGATGATAAATTTCGTCAACTAATCCGGTACTCAAACCAATTTGGTTGCCATAAGAACTGTATCCATGTGCGGCTTCGGTAGTAATTTTACGCTGAGGTAATTTTCCCTCTATTGTTTGTTCTATGGGCACACGCGGATCGCCCGAACCCGTTACACGCATAGCCTGGTATACATAAGCGCGTCCGGAAAGCGGATCACGTATCGCGCCTCCCAAGCATGTGGCGGCACCGCCGAACGGCTCAATTTCTGTTGGATGATTATGAGTTTCGTTTTTAAACATCACCAGCCAATCTTCATCTTTTCCATCAATATCAACTTTAACTTCAATACTGCAAGCGTTAATTTCCTCCGATTCATCCAGTCCTTTTAACTTGCCTTTCATTCTTAATTCTTTCATAGCTATAGTTGCGATATCCATAAGGCAAATATCTTTATCTTTTTGTCTTTCGGCGTAAACAAATTCGCGACTTGCTAAATAGTTATTGTAAGTCTCTTTAATTTTTCCCGATATCACCCCATTTTCAAATTCAACTCTTTCTATCTTTGTAAGAAATGTTGTATGTCTGCAATGATCACTCCAATAAGTATCCAATATTCTCATTTCAGTTACAGAAGGATTTCTTTTTTCCTCATCGCGAAAATAGTTCCGGCAGAACTTTAAATCATCCAGGTCCATAGCCAGTCCCATATCGTTTAAAAGATTATTTAACTCGATATCCTCCATTTCAATAAAATCGTTAATGGTTTCCACATCGGGCGGTGATAATAAATTATCTTTTAGTGTGTTAGGTTTATCGAATGAAGCTTCATGCGAATCCACAGGATTTATAACATATTCTTTTATTTTTTTCAGAGATGTCTCAGATATTTCTCCGGTAAGAATTATTACTTTAGCGTATTTAACTATCGGCCTCTCCCCTTGAGTTAAAATTTGAACGCATTGCGAGGCCGAATCTGCCCGCTGATCATACTGACCGGGCAAATATTCTACCGCAAAAGCATTATCGTTATCATCTATCTCAAGTTTTTCATCATAAACAAAATCAACCGGCGGTTCAGAAAAAACAACTTTTCGGGCAAGAGTATAGATTTCATCACTTATATCTTCAATATCGTACCTGTAAATTACACGCACCGATTGAAGTCCTGTGATACTTAAATGTTCCTTTAATTCCTTAAATAAACCCTGAGCTTCTACATCGAATCCCAATTTTTTTTCAACGAATATTCGTTTTATGTTCATTTACAGATTCCTCTTAAAGTAAACCATTTGAATTGTTTTAACCGGCAGATTATGCAAGAAACGTTTGGGATTACCGCCAACATAAAGTAATTTGTGTAAGTAAATTACTTATTTTCGCTAATAAATCATATGGGATTTACCCCTAAAGATGTTATCGAAGTGAATAATTACCA
>PGYT01000058.1:0-40413 GCA_002839805.1 Ignavibacteriae bacterium HGW-Ignavibacteriae-2 | reverse complement strand
GATATTTTGCAACATTGGGAGTAAAAATGAAAAATTGGATTTCATTATTATTGGTGCTCTTATTAACTGGAAGTTTATTTGCTCAAAAAAAAGCTTTTGCAATTGAAGATTTGTATAAAATTAAAAGTGTGGGTGTGCCTGTAATTTCGAACGACGGGAATAAAATTGCTTTTACAGTTACAAGTTATGATTTGCCGAATTCGTACTCAAATACAGATATATATGTACAAGACTTAAAAACAAAAGAAATATCACAATTTACAAGTGATTCTTCCGCAGATTATAATCCTGTTTGGATTAATGATGATTCCGGATTGTATTTTTTATCAGCTCGCACTGGAACCCCGCAATTATTTTACAAATCTTTATCAGCCGGAGAAGAAAAACAAATCACAGCTTTTTATTCGGGGATTGATTCTCCTAAATTATCGCCCGACGGCGGAAAAATAATTTTTACGGCACAAGTGTTTCCCGAGTGCGGTTCAGATGAAGACTGCAATAAAAAAATTACTGAAGCGATGGATAACGGACCTATACAAGCTCACATCGCGGATAGTTTATTTGTTCGGCATTGGACTGAATACAACGATGGAAAATATTCTCACATTTTTTTGTATGATATTGAGAAAAAAAATTATACCGATTTAACCCCGGGATTTTTTAATTCTCCCACATTTTCCGCGGGCGGCAGCGACGACTACAATTTTTCGCCCGACTCTAAATTTGTTGTGTTCTCGTCAAAGCGTGTAAATGATCCCGAAGTTTCTACAAATTCTGATATTTATATAACCTCCTTAGACGGAAATAATGCTGAAAATTTAACGGGTGACAATAAAGCTTACGACGGTCACGGTGTTTATTCCCCGGATGGCAAATATATAGCTTACACAAAACAATCTATCCCCGGGTACGAATCGGACAGGATAATGCTTGCCGTTTACAACACAAAGACAAAACAGCACAAAACATTAACTGCCTCTGTGGATAATTGGGTTAACGGATTTGAATGGTCGAGCGATTCTAAATCAATTTATTTTGATATAGATGAAAAAGGTTACAACCCTGTATTAAAAGTGGAATTGGAATCTGGTAACATATCAAGAGTTTTGGAAGAGAAAAGTCTTAGCGGATTTGCCGTCTCAAAGGATCAGACAAAACTGATTTATGCTTATTCATTCGTTTATAAGCCCACGGAAATAGCTCTATATAATTTGACGACCGGTATTAGTGAGGATATTACTTTCTTCAACCGGGAGATCGCTCAAAAAATTGATATACGTCCGGCTGAAGTGATATGGGTAGATGGAGCCGACGGTAAAAAAATACAGGTGTTTGTAGTTAAACCGCACGATTTTGACCCGAATAAAAAATATCCTTTCGTGATAAATGTGCATGGCGGACCTCAAATGCAGTGGCGCGATTCCTTCCGGGGAGACTGGCAAATTTATCCCGGTTCGGGTTATGTGTTAGCATTTCCAAATCCACACGGTTCAACTGGATTCGGGCAGGATTTTACTCACGATATTTCAGGAGGCTGGGATGGGAATGTTTTTACAGATGTTATGAAAGTTACTGATTTTATGTCCAATCAACCGTATATCGATAAAAACAGAATGGGCGCTATGGGTTGGTCCTATGGCGGTTATTTTATGAATCTGCTTCAGGCGAAAAAAAATCCATTTAAATGCCTGGCTTCGATGATGGGAATATTTGATGTGGAAGATTTTTATTTTGAAACTGAAGAATTATGGTTCCCGAATTATGACGTTAAAGGAGATCCCTTTACGAAAAAAGAATATTATAAAAAAGTTTCACCAAGCTCTTATGTGGACAATTTTGAAACTCCAACGTTAATTATTACTGGTGAAAAGGATTACAGAATTTCGTATACGCAAAGTCTGCGATATTTTTCAGTTTTACAGAAAAAAGGTATCGATTCCAGATTGATTATTTTCGACAACGATGGACACTGGCCAAGTCACCTGAAATCAATGCCATTATATTATAATTCACATTTGGAATGGTTTCACAAATATTTGGGTGGTGATAAAGCTCCATATGATTCAAGGAAACTTGTAAGAAATTTAGTATTCTAAAAATTTTGTTATCAACGGTGTTACATTAGTTATTTTAATACTATTCTCTAATTTTATGTCGGCTAACTCGGCTAAGCGATTTATAGTTAGTTTAAAAAACAGAGTTCAATTAAATTACAACTGTTTTATTAACGGTAAATTCATCGCCCAATTTCTTATTTTTGCATAAACAATTTAATTTAATAGGCAAAAATGAGCTTTTTTAACAAGGTAATAACCGAACGATTAGTATTGCGCCCTTTCACCTTGGATGACGCTAAAGAGGTTCAAAGTTTAGCCGGTAAAAAGGAAATTGCAGATACAACATTGTTTATTCCTCATCCATATCCTGACGGTGCCGCTGAAGAATGGATTAGCACTCACACAACAAAATTTATTAACAAAGAGGAAGTAATATTCGCGATAACTCTGAAAGAAAATTTTAAATTGATTGGCGCTATTGGATTGGTTATTAATAAAATGTTTAACAATGCTGAAGCGGGTTATTGGATTGGAGTTCAGTATTGGGGTAATGGTTATTGTACCGAGGCTCTGAAAGCCATTATTAATTATGGTTTCGGAACATTACAGTTAAATAAAATACACGCTCACCATATTACTACGAATCCGGCGTCCGGTAGAGTTATGCTTAAATGTGGTATGTCGATTGAAGGTTCATTAAAAAAACATATACTTAAAAATAATGTGTACGAAGATATTGTTTTGTATGGTATTTTACGTGATGAATTTAGAAATTAGATTTTTTTGAAATTATATTTAGTGAAAAATTGTTTTGACCTGTATGAAAAATAAAAACGATACATATAAACCCGATTGGACTCCAAAAAACGCCGGCGAAGAATTTGCAGTTCGCGTTGTTAAAGGTGTTCAAAAAATTTCGGATACAAAAATAAATTCAGCTAAGACTAAAAATCATGAAGTTGAAGATCTTGTAAAAGGTGTATTAACGAATGATCGTGTACTTCTGGCAAAAACTATAACTCTAGTTGAAAGCAACGCAAGAGCCCATTTCGAAAAAGCTCAAAGTGTGCTTCATAAACTTTTGCCTCATTCGGGGAATTCAATACGTATTGGAATTTCGGGTGTGCCCGGTGCGGGTAAAAGCACTTTAATTGAATCTCTGGGCATGTATCTTATTGAACATGGTCATAAAGTGGCAGTGTTAACTATAGACCCCAGCAGTTCAATCACCAAAGGGAGTATTCTCGGGGATAAAACAAGAATGGAAAAACTTTCGCGCGAGGATAATTGTTTTATACGTCCATCCCCTTCCGGCGGAACATTAGGCGGTGTAACTCGAAAAAGCAGAGAGACTATTATTGTTTGCGAAGCCGCTGGTTATGATATAATTCTTATTGAAACCGTTGGTGTCGGCCAAAGTGAAATAACTGTCCGTTCTATGGTTGATTTTTTCCTTCTTGTACAATTAGCCGGAGCTGGTGACGAACTTCAGGGAATCAAAAAAGGGGTAATTGAAATTGCGGACGCAATTGTTGTAAATAAAGCCGATGGAAATAATTTACAAAAAGCTAACATTGCCAGATCGGAATTCGCGAATGTGCTGCATTATCTTAAACCTGTTACCGAAGGATGGCAAACTCGCGCTTTTGTTTCTTCCGCTATAACCGGACAAGGAACTGCCGATATTTGGAAAGTAATGCAAAGGTTCGTAGAAATCACCAGAGCTTCAGGCGTCTTCGAAAAAAGAAGAACCGAACAGAAAATTGAGTGGACTTTCAGAATGATTGAAGATGAATTAAAAGATAGTTTTTATAATAAAGAAATAATAAAAAACGAAATTCCGCGTTTAAAATTAGATATTGAAAAAGGTAATATACTACCTACTACAGCCGCGGGAAAACTTCTTAAATTATTTAACTCCAATTCCTCTATCTGATTTTATTTTATTGATCAAAAAATTCATAATCTGTTAACAGCGGATTTATAGAATAAATTTTATGTTTATAAACTAAATACTGACATTTAATATAGGTAGCAAAATGGACTTGAAAAAATCCTTAGGGTATACACCCGATGGTAAAACACAGAGCAAAATAAAGAGGCATATTCAATATATAAATCTTAAACTTGCGGCTCTTGGACAACCATTTTTTGACGACAAAGGAGATACAAAATTTCTTGATTTAGCGCACGATTTGATCAAAAATCACAGAGAAAAAAACAGATTATTATCCAACTATCTCTGCCCGGCCGATCAGCGAATTCAAAATTTTCTCGATTCTTATTTAAGTGAGTTTAGAGATAAATTAAATATTCGTCTGCCTTCGAACACATTTATTTTGGATAGTCACGGAATAGCAAGGGTTCTTTCTATCCCTCCGGATAAAGATGAATTTATATCAAATATTATTAGCTCTTACAGAGTTAAGCAGGGAATTTTACATAATCCCAAAAACGACAGGAGAACCACTAAGGGTGTCTTTCATATTTCCGAAGGAGGATTACCGATACCTGACGATAAAAAGGCTGTTCCTAAAAAAGTGTTCGCTAATCTGCTTATGGCGGCTTTGCAGCCTCCAAACGAGTTATTGAGACTGCCTTATACAGCTTCCTCAAAACTTCAAGCTGAAATGTTTGTGACATTAATGCTTCGCCCAAAAGTTAGTCCGGAAGTACCTGGCATCAGTCCTGAGAAATCAATGGAAATACGATTTTTCGCACCGGGAAATTTAGTAAGCAACTTGGATTTTGTTGAATCTATTTTCGGCAACGCAGGTGATCCTTATATACCCGAAAATGACGCTGCATTGGATATTGAACATTGGTCCGGTCATACGGGATGCGTTATCCTTGCGCCTCATTTAACAAAGTTTACAAAGAAAGAATTTGGTTTACCAAATTTTGATAACGCTACTGAAAGACAGAAACGCGACGGAATGTGCTGGAAAGATGAAAATGAGATATATAATGACGGTGACGCGTTCAAAATTACAGCCAGAACGGACGAGGGAGTGATTGTTACAATTATTGCTGATAATTATTTCGGATATTCAAAAAAAGAGGTTAAAACTCAAATAAGTTATGCGGCAAACTTATATGGAAATGTGGAAGAAGAACACTCCGGCGGGGCGATAGCTTTTTCCAGCTATAATTTAGGCGATGGATTTCACGATGACAACCAAGTGACAAAAGATGACCATACATTCAAACAAATGACAAAAATGTATTCTGAGTTTATGGAAATAAATGAAAACGGTTTTGCTGTTGATAAAAATTATAACGATATAATTTATATACCGGAAGACGCTCGTTTTAATATGGTTGAACAAAGTATTAAATGGTCGATGAATAATAATGAGAAATCGATTAAACTTCATCCCGCTAAAACATACATATATCCAGCCGGATATAAGGTAAGGATGGAAAAAAACCCTTATGTCCCTTCATGGAGACTTATAGGCACTGTGGCCGAAGGAACTTTCTGTCATAAACCAAGCACAGTATCAGGCGGCGGAAAATCCGAAATCTCAAAATCTATAACCGATGCCATTTTATATGGTCCTTTTTTTATAGCAGACTATGAAAAAGATTTCAATCAGGTTGATGAAATTATTAACAAAGATTTCAGTAACAGGTATAAAGACCGTTATAAAGAACCGGGTTCCAGCCGGCCTATTCTCAGCGGTGAAAGATCACTCGGATCGGTAATTAAACTTCTTACACCTTCCCCTTCCATGTATAACGATGAATATAACAATTGGCTGCAGACCATTCCGCATTATATCAAAGGATTGGTTTATATTATAAAACGATTTTACAGACCCGAATGGGGCAATAACTGGAAAGATTATTTTACTGTTGATATTATAGACGGAAGAAATGGAAACGAGTTAAAATTTTCTAATAGAAAACTTGTGGCAGGCTATCTTAGAGTAGGATTATTTAAAGATCACGCTTGGCGTACATATAAACTGCGTCAGGATTTTATTGCTTCTGATAAAATACAAAAGGAAGATGATATAAGCGTATCTACTGTTTTGCCTTCCAACAATATCGAATTTTTGGGATCCGAAAATCAAAATCCGTCTTTAAAGTTTGTGGACAATTGCGAGTACAGATTTTTCCAACGCCCTGATGAAGCGGTTAACAGAGGTTATGATAAACAAGCCGAAGCAGATTTAGCCTCACCAAATACGTTTATTTCCAACTTTGAGCCTTTAACTGTAAATGACGCTAAATCTATTATTGCCGATGCGATTGAATTCGACAAATATACTGTTCCTATAAAAAAACTGATTGAGGATGTCGTTAAAAGTAAAGATTATTCTTATTTTGTGTCATCCTCGCATCCTAGAATTTTTGAGGGCAAACCATCTAAAAATATGCGTTACCTTCAGAACAGACCAGATATTGTAAATGCGAGGGACAAATATATAGCTGAAGTTGGGACACGCCTTTATAGAAAAGTTCCGACAAATAAACCTGTTTATTTTCCAGTAAATGCTGTGCTTCCTGGCAGAAGAAATAATCCGCCGGAAAAGGGAATTCGTCCGCTGGCAGTTTATAATCCTATTCATTATCAGGAACTACCTGAATTATTTATGGATTTTATATGCAGTTTAACCGGCAAGTCACCTTCTACAACCGGCGCCGGCAGCGAAGGCGCTTTAACAAAAGCACCATTTAACGCACTGTGCTCGGTTACTGATCTGAATAACGCTCTTGTCTCATTTATTCTTACAGGATATGACGCGTTTACTTCGGCCGCTGGTTATATCGGACCAAAATATAAGGTTGATCACGATGTAAGTTTATTGATTCCAGAAATATGGGGTCGAATGCGCACAGAGGAACGCGAAGCGGATTACTTAATTAAAAATGAATACTTAGAAAAATTGAATGACTTTGAACATAAAGGTGAAAAAATTCTTGCTAGCAGACTCGGTTATAGAATAACCGGTAAATTTGTGCGTTCTTTTTTTGGAAGAGTTTTTGAAAATCCTGATCAAGTATTTAACCAGGAGATGTTGAAGCCCGAATTACAGGATTTAGAATGTTTTGCAGACGGCATAAAAAACATTGTGGAAGCGCAGGAACGAGTAGCCAAACAATTTTTTAACGATGGAAGCATTAATGCCGCCTGCCCTCCAATAAAAGCTTTACTGCATTTTATGGTAAATAAAAAGTATGAAGGAAAATCTATTGAGGATCCTGAAATAAGAAAAATGTTCACCTATAAATATTTGTTGCACAGCGAATGGTACAGAGATAGATTGCTGAATAAACAATTGAACGAAATAGCTCTGTGGCAGCGGCACGAAAAATATTTATTGGATTATCTTAAAAATTCCATAAATCTTTCGGAGTCCGAGAAAGCAAATATTATTGAAAAAATTCATTTCGCTGAAAATACTCTTAAAACATTGAAGTCCGCATCCTATGTTAAAAGTTTGAAAGGAACAATAGGATTGGATCCATTATACAGAAATTAGAGCTCAGAATTAATTAAAATTGAATATTGGCGGACCAGATCAGCTTAACTGCTGACTTGTCCGGCAATGTTTTTGCTTTTAATTCTAATTTTCCCCCTAAAATTTTTAACCCCACTTGGTATCTTTTGATTAAAAAAGCCTTAAATTGTAAAAAAAAATAATTTATTATTTCGGAGTACAATATGAATGCTAAACAAAAAATAATATTGTATACAGGCTTAGGCGTAATAATTATTTCACTTCTCATTTGGCAGATATACGGCGGGGAAATATTCACAAAAACACAGGTGCTGATTGAGGTGAATGATGAGTTGTTTGGCCCAACAAAACAATGGCAGAAAAAATTTGTTTGGGGACTCGATTTAACGGCATTGATTTCTATAATAACAGTAATAGTCTCCGGGCTAAATATTTTTATTTTCCGTGATAAAAAAAAATAAATTTATAAGATTTATTTAATTTGATATTATGAGGGAACAACAGTGTACGAATTTTCGGCGCGGTTGTTCCTAAAATAATCTAGTTTTTATATCCTATAACAGTAATACTAAAAATGCCCGGTTTTTTTTCATTATATATTTTAATTTCTTCTGGAGCCAGGTATTCGTTCATAATTTCTTCCGGTATTTGAATTATATTTTGCTTCTTAATTTCAACGTTCTTAAATCCCGCCTCGGAAATAATATTTAAATACTGATCTATTGGCAATGCTCCCGAAACACATCCGGCATAAGCTTCTGCCGATTTTTTTAATTCTTCAGGCATCTCTCCTTCTATAACAATATCCGATATACAAAAATGTCCTCTGTTTTTTAATACTCTGTAGACTTCAGAAAACGCGCCTCGTTTATCGGGCACCAGATTCATAACACAATTGCTTATTACAACATCCACACTGTCATTTTCTATTGGCATATTTTCTATGTCACCCAATTTGAATTCAACATTATCATATCCCATTTTAAGCCTATTTTGTTCAGCTTTTAAGATCATTTCATTTGTAAAATCCAGGCCAATAATTAAACCAGTAGATCCAGTAATTTGTCTGGCAACGAAAGCATCGTTTCCCGCTCCCGAGCCCAAATCTAAAACAGTATCGCCTGTTTTTATATCGGCATATTTTGTCGGTAAACCACATCCCAAATTTAAATCGGCTTCTTTAACATATCCCTCAATATTTGAGTATTCTTCTCCAATCATGGAATATTCTGGAGACTCATTACAACCGCAGCCGCAAGACTTTTTCGGACTCATTGAATTTACTGCTATCTGTGAATATTTGGTTTTTACAATTTCTTTTAATTTATTTGAATCTTTCATTTCATCCCCCATTTAACAGCAGTTAATTTTTGAAAATAATTTTATAAATTCTTCTTTTAGTCTGTTCATAACTTTAGCATTTATGCAGTAGCACATTTTAGGTCCTTCTACTTCACCTATAATCAGTCCTGCATTTTTTAATTCTTTCAGGTGCTGAGAAACAGTTGATTGAGCTAAAGGCAATAATTCTACAATCTCACCGGTTATACAGACGTTTTTTTCGTTAAGTATTTTTAGGATTTTAATACGGGCCGGGTGAGAGAGAGCCTTAGCAAACTCAGCCAATTCAGTTTCATTTAATGAAAATAATTCTTTTTTATTAACAGCCATAATATCTCGCAGAGTTTAGCTTTATCGTTCATCGCAAATATACGATTATTGTTATAAATGTCAAATTAATTAATTTTTTTATTTTGGGAAAAGATTAACTTTATAGGAAATTTAATAGTAAGATCAAAACAAAAGTCAGGAGGGCTATATTTAACGATACAATATAAAGGTAAAAGAGAAATCCCACTGTGCCTTTTTCTGAGATCCCGATTTGTTTATACAAACGCAGATATTTAACAAACAATAATCCCCATAAAAGTATATTAGCGGAAATATTTCTACTTTTCAGATATTTGACGATAAGAATCGCCGCCGTAATTCCGGTCATTGTAAAAATAATTGTTACGAATATTAAGAGATATAATTCCATTTAATCATCAACGGATACAAGGTTATTATACTAGGATATTATTTAATTTTTAGTTTAGAGAGCAATAATTTCATTTATAAAAGTTCACCAGTCAGTTAGCTTATACACTTAATAAGCTGAACTCCCATATAAATTATAGATCGTCCATACGCTGAAAATTTAGAATTACGCGCTTCAGTTCCCGTGATTCTAGTTCGGCGAGATTCTGAAAAACAGCTTTCACTTCCTCCGATTCTGAAAATTTTTCAAGCTTATTAAATAGATTTATTAAACACTCATCTAATCTAATTACTGTTCCCATTATTTGTTCAATCGATATTTCTGTATTGAGTTTAATTGAATTTAAACATTCATGAGCTTCATTTTCATCGCAAAAACTGAACCAGGTATCCTCAACTTTTTTTGAAATGCTGTCGGAAACAGACTCAATAGTTTCTTCCATATGCTGTTCTCTTTCTGAAAGATAACCAAGCACCATTTTCACTTTCTCTTTTTCAGCCTCGTTTTCTAACTTGGTATAAAATTCGTGCAAAGTGCGGTGAAATTTCTTTACAAAATCGATAAACTCAATTCCTTGTTTGTAACGTTTCATTTTGCGCCTCCATCCATCCAGTGGCATAAAGTGAATACAATTAATGTATATTTTTACACCTGGAAATGCAATCGAATAAGTTCAAAGCGAGAATTACAGTTAAACACGAAACGGCTGAGTTCAAAAATCATCTTAACAAAATCATTTTTTTTGATTGTGAAAAATTATCGCTCATTAAGTTGTAAATATATATCCCTGTGGAGGATTTGGCTCCGGAGTTATTAGTGCCGTCCCAGACCAATTTATGTGAGCCGGCGGACATAAATTCGTTTACTAAAGTTTTTACTTCCCTGCCGAGCGCGTCATATATTATTAGCGTAACTTTTCGCGGTTCAGTAATTTTAAAAGTAATAGTGGTAGCCGGATTAAAAGGATTTGGATAATTTTGTATTAAAACAAAATCTGTCGGCTTTCCCTCTATTCCTTTAACATCTGTAATTTTTGACACCAAATCTCGCTCATAAGCTCCGTTACCATGTGTGGCTATCCTAAGTTTATTGTTCGAATGAGAGATGGTAAGATTTGTAACCATACACGCGTCGGGCAATCCTTCATTTATGGAAGTCCATGTTTCCCCGGAATCTGGTGAAAAGTAAACGCCCAAATCATTCCCTACATAAATATGCCCTGGATAAGCGGGATCTGGAATTATTGAATTTGTTGGTACATCGGGTAAACCGTTTCCTATATTTATCCAGCTATCCCCCAAATCTGTTGACCGGAAAGCATGCGAATTCCCGAAACCTGAATAAACTACGTAAACATTTTTATGATTATTTGGATCGAGCGCTATATCCATAGGGTAACGATCAGGCAAATTTTTGGCTACGTTTTTCCATGAATCGCCGCCGTCGGTAGTTCTGAATATTTCGGGATCTTTCACGACAGGCGCTGTGCAAGCGAACACCACGTCGGGGTTGTAATGAGATATTGCCATTGAAACCGGGGGATTGGTGCTTATTGGTAAACCCCCGTTTGTAGCTGCCCAATTAGGATTTCCAGTAATTGTTTTATAAATAATTCCTCTCCCGGCGTACAGAGTTCCCGGATCGCTGGGGCTAATAACATAAGGAGCAATAAAACCAACTGCGCCTCCATTCGGAGGGCTCATAGGGCTTTCTGAATAAACGCCTTTTTGAATTCTTGTTAGTTTACGCAACTCACATCGCTGGTAAGAACCGTATGAAATAGAGTTGCTTTTTTGATTGATCGCCGCCCAGCCTCCATCGCCGCCTATAGCACGAACCCATTCGTTGGAACCGTCATAAATTGCTGTTGAATTATCCTGCATTCCACCGATTGAAAAATTAGAATCGCTTTCAGATGTGGCAAACCCGTTATAAAATTGGGTTGTTTGGTATCCGCCGTTTAATCCCTCAAATGTTTCGCCGAAATCTGTGGTTCTGAATATACCGCCGTCGTTTCCAAAATAAACTGAATTTGGATCTGTGGGATCTATTACAAATGTGTGATGATCTGCGTGTGAATAGTTTGATGCGCCTTCCGGACCTCCCGCCGGAGTTCTTCCGAAATCCCAATTATACCATACTGATTTTCGCGTTAAAGTTTTACCGGCATCATTGGATTTAAAAACGTCTACACCAGCTGTAAGAATTGTTTCAGGATTATTCTGATTGACAACTACAAAGTGGGCAAACCAGCCCTGATACGTTGAATAATCGTATGTAGACTGAACAGTCCATGTATCGCCACCGTTCTCTGAGCGTAATAACCATGTACCGGCGTTAGTTGTATACCCATTGCCTATGCTCAAATAAATTAAACTTGGATTTTTGTCATAAACCGAAAACAAAGCTTTGCCGCCGTAAGACGCAGGAATGCCCGTCTGCAGTTTAGTCCAGACTCCGCCGCCGTCTTTTGTTCTGTAAATTCCATGACCTTTGCTCCCCAAATTTCCGCAAGCTATCAGCACTGTACTTGTATCTACGGGATTAATAATTAAGTCACTAACCATAATTGTATTATTAACCAATTGCCAGGATTTACCCACGTCTGTTGATTTATACGTACCTTCGGTCGTACCAGCCCAAACCGTTTTTCGGTTAAGCGGATTAATACGAATAACCCAGACACCTTGTCCCTGGTTATAAGACCAATCCAGACTTTTAAACCAATTTGAGCCCCCATCAGTGGATTTAAGTATACCAATACCGTAACTACCGCGGGTTTCCCTGATGGTAACACCCCCCAGTGTATTATCATAATTGTAAACTTCCCCAGTTCCAATATATATTTCGTTAGAATCCCCTGGAGCAAAAGTAATCGAACTGACGCCCAATAAAGGGTAACCTGTAGGCACGTAGTGCCATGCGTTTTTCCCTTTAGCTTTGGTATAGCTGCGCCACAAACCTCCGCTTGCGCTACCGGCATAAATTGTATTAGAGTTTTGCGGATTGAACGCTAGTGATATTGTTCTGCCGCCAATATTGTGTGGTCCCAGCTGCTGCCATTTTTTTCCGTCGGGCGATTTTTTGAGAGTTAATTTTTCTTTAAAAAATTCTTTTGATAAACCTATAGCCGGTAATTTGTTATTAGGATATGCCCTGCTTTCATTCCAAAATTGCATTGCTTGCATTGCGCCGGACATTTTTATTTTTTGCTTCGGGGGAAATAATTGAGGTTCGTAATTAAAACATAGTAATCCCGCTAATACTGCTATTAAGACTAACAAATATTTTGATATTCTAACTGACATTAATCCCCCCGATCATTTATTACTTAAAATAATATCTTCCGCCTACCGCCACATCAAATTTTAGCCCTGTTTCAGGTAGCAGTTGAAATACAGGGACAATTTCAAAAAACACATCCACAGGTAATTCATTCAGAAACATAGCTACACCCGCCACACCGCGCACTCCAAAACTGCCGTCGTCATCCCCCGCCGTTCTTAGTCGTAAGCCAAAACCGTAATAAATAGGGATCCTGAATTGCGATTGGATTATTCCATCCATATGATACAAATAATCCCCGTGTAAAGATAAATGGCTGTTTTCTCCCAAGAACGAGTACCCGAATCCAAAATCCAAAGCGTTATTATCTGTTAGCCAGTATTTTCCACTAAAACCGGTGGGTTCACCGAAAATCACTCCAAGACCAAAATTTTTGTCCTGCGCATTTAAATTAACTGACATTAATATAACAATGGTTCCCAAAAGTGTTATTAATTTGTGTTTCATGTTTCTTCCGTAGATTGTATTAAATAATTTAAAACGTAATCTAAAATATTATACCTCAATTTAAAACTCCATAAATTATATCTTTCTCTCTGTAATTATTAAAATGAATATTAGTAAATTTGACACAGGGATTAATAAAGAGGGTAATAGATGAGCAATACTGCAGAAATTATTAAACAAACTGTAAATAAATCCATCCAGAATTTTAACTATAAGAATGAAGCGACCGCTATAATTTTAGCGGCTGGTCACGGAAAAAGGATTAAATCGCACACATCCAAAATGCTTCACAAAATTTGGGGTAAACCAACTGTTGAACGAGTTTATGACGCGTGTAAAAACGGGTTGAATGATGCCAACGTGATAGTTGTAGTGGGAATAAAAGCATTGGATGTAATTGACGCTGTTGGAAAGAGGGATTTTACTTCTTATGCTTACCAGGAAGAACAGAACGGTACCGGACACGCTGTTCAAGTGGCGCTGAATAATATTGATAGGAAAAAATATAAAGGAATTGTTTATGTGCTTCCTGGCGATATGGGTCTTATCGATAAAAAAACCATTTCACTTTTCAAAAAGAAGTTTGAAGAATCCAATGCCGATATGATGGTACTTACAGGATTATATGAAGGTGCGGTGGAAAATAACAGTTATGGAAGAATTGTACGTGTAAAAGAAAGAGATATCGAAAATTATCTTTCACGCGAAAATGAAGGTAAAGTTTTAGAGATTATTGAATATAAAGATATTCTTAAATTGGACGATAATTCACCCTATATCAGAGAGTTTAATGGTAAGAAATACAGCTATACAAAACAGGAACTTTTGGAAAACAACGAATTTAATTCGGGAGTTTATGCCTTTAAATATAATCACCTTTCAACACTAATAGATACAATTAAAAGCGATAACGCCCAAAATGAAATTTATATAACAGACTTAATTTCAATTTTTAATAAAAACGGATTGACAGTCGGTGCCGTTTATCCGGACACACAACATGTGTTAATGGGTTTTAATAATAAATCCGTCCTTAAAGAAATGGAAACCATCGCAAGGCATCAGACTTACAATCTTATTAAAGATATAATTGAAATTGAAGATCCGGACGATTTTTTTATTCATGAAGACGTTGTAATACAAATTTTGGAGCTCGATAACCAAGGACAGCCGTTGGATATAAAAATTGGCAAAGGCGCTTACATTGGGCAGGGCGTAAAATTAAATTATAACATCAATATCAAAAAGAATGTGTTTATCGACGGCAATGTAACATTCGGTAAAAACATTACTATCTGGGAAAACGCTCACCTTTCTACTTTCTTCAATCAACAATTTATTATTGAAGATAATGTGGAAATATTATGGGGCGATATTATAAAGGGCAATATAATAATAGGTGAAAATTCCCGCATAGAATCAAGCGTTAATATGACAGGCAGCGATGAGCATCCTTTACGCATAGGTAAAAATGTTACAATTAAAGGCACAAGCTATATATTCGGCAGCATAATTGACGATGATATGTTTGTTGAACACAGCGTGCTGATTAAAAAGAAAGTTGAAAAACTTATGAAAAAAAGCGGCGAAATAAGAACAGTAAAATTTTTCCTGCCTTTGCCCGAAGGAATGGATACGATATCGGATTTGTGATTAATAAAAAAGCGATGCGTTAAAAAAACGCATCGCTTTACAATAATTAAATTTATCGCTTAAATCTAAGCTTCTAATTTATTAACATATTTGGTTAAAGAAGATTTTCTTCTACCAGCTGTATTTTTGTGGATTCTTCCTTTACCAACTGTTGTATCGATATATGAAACAGCTTCTTTTAAAAGTTTTTCAGCGTCAGCTTTATTCTCAGCATTATATACTTTTTTAATCAATGTTCTAACTTTCGACATAGCAGCTTGGTTAAGAATTTTTTTCTTTTCGTTTGTTTTAATTCTTTTTTTCGCCGACTTATGATGAGCCATTTTTAACCTATAGTTTATTTATTTTCAAGTTTACAAATATACCGGTAATTGGCTTTTATGTCAAACAATTTGCATTGCCCTTGCCGTAATTCTTTAAATAATTACATTTTATAGGTATTTTTACTGTCTTAATTATAAAAGAAAGTAATATAAATTGATAAAAATAAACGAAATATTCTTTTCCATTCAGGGAGAAAGCTCCAAAGCGGGTCTGCCTTGCGTATTTGTTAGGCTTACATATTGCAACTTAAGATGCTCTTATTGCGATACCGAATACGCTTTTTACGAAGGTTCGGATATGACAATCGAATCCATTATTGAAAAAGTAAGGGAATATGGTTGTAACCTCGTTGAAATTACAGGTGGTGAACCGCTTGTACAAAAAGAATCCCTGGAACTCATGACTCGTATGTGCGACGAAGGTTTCGAGGTAATGCTTGAAACCGGAGGCAGTTTACCGGTGAAAGATATCGATAAAAGAGTGAAAATAATTCTCGATTTAAAATGTCCTTCCAGCAAAATGATGAAAAAAAACTGCTTCGAAAACATAGAATTCATAAAACCGATTGATGAAGTGAAATTTGTTATAGGAACCCGGGAAGATTACGACTGGGCAAAAGATATTATAACCGAATACAAATTAACTGACCGGTGCGAAATACTGTTTTCTGTAATTTTCGGTGAGCTGGAACCAGTAACACTTGTTAACTGGATTCTGGAGGATAAACTCAAAATCCGGTATCAACTGCAGATGCATAAGTTTATTTGGCATCCAGAAAAAAAAGGTGTTTAACTAAATCTGCAGGATAAAATAAAAGTGACTTTATTAATACTAAAAGACTTTCCGAACTCATTTTATGATTTGACGGATAGGAGACCAGATGTTGTGTAAAAAATATTTTGAATTAATTGATTTGGAGAAATGATGCGTATTGCCAAAGATTTCAGATGGGAAATGGGACATAGATTACCTTTTCACGAAGGTCAATGTGTAAATTTACACGGACACAGTTATAAAATGATGGTTGAGTTTGAAGGCGATTTGGACGACAAAGGTATGGTGCTAGATTATTATGTTGTAAAAGAAGTAATTCAGCCGCTGGTAGACGAACTGGACCACACATTTATGGTTAAAGACGACGATAGACTATTAATAGATTTGTTAAAACAGATGAATAGCAAACATGTAGTAGTAAATTTCCACAGTACTGCGGAAAATATGGTTTATTATTTTCTGGATAAAATTAAATCCGCGAATCTTCCCAAAAACTTGCGCGGAATTAAAGTGAAAATATTTGAAACGGAAACAACATACGCCGAAGATCAAATTACTCTGGAATGATATAGATGAAATTCCTGAGTGTTACAATCTTTAGCAAAATTACTTAAATCATTTTAACTCGCAGACTATAGTGCGTTTCTCAATTCCGGAAGGTACTTTGATAAATTTAATTATATACGACACTTTGAGAAAAAGGTTAAATATAATTGTTGACGAGTATAAATCCCCGTGGGTTTACAGCGAAAATATAAACTTCAACAGTTTCGCTTCAGGGACTTATTTTGTAAAAATGTTCACCGGCACTTCCAGTAAAACAATTAAACTGCCGCACGTTACGAAGTAACGTAATAAATCTATCTGTTTTTGCGCGGAATAATCATTATTATAATAAGCAGTAAACCGAATACTGCCGTTGAAATAAGCGCCCACATATTTGCAACTCGGGATTCGGCGCTTAAAGTATAATCTATATAAATAAACGCTTCCGAATCGAATTTCCAATGTCCCGTGGAACCACTAATACCATTAGCGTTTGTGGATAATAATAATCCGGGCATCGTTATTTCGTACTCAAAATTTTCTTTAGTCAGAAAATTATTTCCGAATTTATTCTCAATTCGTTTTTCAATTACTTCGATCGCGTTTATTACTGAATCATCTACTTTAGCCGAATAAATTTTCTCAATTTTTTCAATTATACAATCGAGCTCAAAATCATCGTCAATACAGTTTTTTATCTCATTTTTATTTTCGATTAGTTTATTTTTATCGAGACCGGTGTTTTTGGTAACGGCGGGTATCAACAATTCAAAAAACTCCTCGAATATACTTTCTTTCAAATATTCATCCAGTTTTGCCGATAAGGAATCGTTTATTTCTCCTTTTACTAGTTGTTTGTATTCATTATTATTTAGAAATTTTTTAATATCGATTTTATCGAAAGGATTAGTTTTCATGTAAGTTTCTTTATAAACATAATACGTATAAAACCATCTGAAATTTTTCTCAAGTTTTACATTGATATTTACTTTTTTATTAGCTTTCATGTACTCGCTTAGTTTATCGGCGGATTCAAATTCTTTTTTTGCCGTATAAATATATTTGGACGAAGATGAGTCTTTCTGTTTTTCTATCTGCCACGTACTGTCCAGATAAAACGTTTGATCTCCAAAATTAATTTCCGGATTTTCTGTTTTAATTATTACCGTTCGTATCAAAGATCCATCGGGATTGATGATAGTTTTTATATAATAGTCTTTGCATCCCGCCAGCATAGTTAGAAAAATGAATAACATAATTTTATAAATGCCGTTCATTTTATTTTCCCCCTGTTAAACTATTTTTATTTAGAATCCTTTCCAGTCCGTCTTTGTTTCGCAGAAGTTTTTCAATATCTTCTTTGGTCAAACCTTTCTCGGGATTTAAACCAATGTTTACCAAATATTCCTTCAATTCATTGTTCGTTTTAATTTCATTCATAACAAACAGATTAGTCAATTCAAAAAATTGAGTAATAACTAATTCGTCGTATTCTGCACCGTAACTGTTATTATTCGAAATTTTTAAGCGTCCTATAACAGAGTTTAAATTTGAAAAAAGATCGGCTTTGTTAATAGATGAATTCAAAGGGACTTCTTGTTTTTGCTGATTAACGTATTGTTTTTCGAGTTCCGAAATCTTCAACAAATCATTTAATTCCCCGACAAAATAGAAAGTTGTAATTACCACAAGCAAAAGTCCGAATGCATATTTGGGGACCGGAATAAGCAGACCCGATAAAATATTCAGGATCTTATCCCTCACAGTAATATTATTATCGATTGAAATTGAATCCATAATGTTTTTATACAACAGTTCGTCATTTAACTCCGGCTCCAATTCCTTCGCTTTTGCTGTTACACTGTTATATGCCGATGCCGCTTTATAAAATGTTTTACAGTTTTCGCAGGTTAAAATATGCTTTTCCACTTCGGTTTTAATAGATGGACTAATTTCATCTATGTCGTTTTCCAGAAGTATAATATTTACATCACCGCATCTCATTTTTAACTCCCCAGTTTTGAATCTCAATTATTTTCAGACGAATATTTTTTCTCGCGTAACTTAAATTTGCTTTAACGGTATTAGGTGTGATGTTCAATATCTCCGCGGTTTCGGCTATGTTCATTTTTCCCAGATCAATGAGCGTGAACACTAACCTTTGTGTTTGGCTTAATTTATAAGACAGATTTTTAATCGTTTCTATCATTTCTTTTTTGTCAAATTCTTCCAAAAAACTATTTTCTGTAAGTGAGGTTGTAAAATCCAAATTAGTATCTGTCGTATTTGCAAAATATTTTCGTGTTGTTTTTATTTTACGCATCCGGTCGATAGTACAGTTAACGGCAATTTTATATATCCATGTACTGAATTTAATTTCGTTTTTATATCGTGAAATATTTTTCCATACTTTTATAAACGTTTCCTGAACAACATCCTTAACTTCGTCTTCATCCCATAAAATCCTGAACACTATAGCGGATACATATTTCTGGTAATGTTTAACCAAAACACCGAAGGAATTTTTATCGCCAGACAAACAATTATTGATCAGTTCGTCTATTTCATAGTCCGTTTTTTGACTGCTTACGATATTTTCTTTGTTAAGTGTCATTTAGTTTTTCTAATACATTATACGCATAGAAATAGGAAAGGTTAAAATAAAATATAAAATAAGGTAAGTGATAAATAATAAAAATGCCTTCGAATTTAATAAATCCAAAGGCATTTAATTTATAAATCCAATTATATTTCTATTTAATCAGCATCAGTTTCTTGCTGGCAAAATAATTTTTATTATCGCTGTTAAACTGCAGAGTTAAAATATACATGCCTCCCTTTTTGAATTTCTTCGTCAACAAGTTCATTTACCATTTCCCCCAGAACGTTATAGATTCTTATCGTAACTTTTCCGCTATGAGGTAAGCTGTAGCTTATTGTAGTTGTCGGATTAAATGGATTTGGGAATACAGAAACATCCATCGTTATTTCTGACTCAAGACTATCTACAGCTGTTACATCGGGTATTTCATCGTTACAGTCTTCGCAGTAACCATGATTTTCATCAAGATTAAATACTAGAAAACCGCTGTATGGAGTAAGAATTTTTTGTTCAATACTCAGGTCGATTATATCGGAGATTGTAAGCGGATTGTAAGGCAGTTTTAATAACGATTGAATGTGTCCGCCGTACCACGAGGTGGCAATCGCTTCATTGCCGGGCACAAGATCGGCCTCCGTAATTGTTAAGTTGTATTTCACATTTGTCATTCTGTATTTCCCGAAGACTGTAAGCTCCACCGGAAGTTGACCGGAATATTTACCAATTTGCAAAATAGGTGTGCGCATTGGGTAATATCCTTCGTGCGCAGCAATAAAATGTTTGCTGTGCGCATACCCGTCCTGAAAACGCATCTGGACTTCAATGTTTTCAAAATGACTTATCTCTTCGTACAAGAAAGAATTTATTATTGATTTTAGAGTATTATACCTCAGAAAGAAAAGATTGCCAGCTGTTGGATAGGCCATTTTTCCGTAAAAGGACTGCATTTGTGTTTCGTAATAACCGTCATATGAGTATCTAAGATAGGACTTGTTGTCAAAATCAATAAAATGTAGTTTAGTGCCGGACTTAAATTTATTTATTATATCAACGGCCAGATTATTTTTATCTGCGTCATTTAAATTTATTGTGTTAGTATTGGTGATAACCAAAACCTCGGCATTGCCTTTCTGATTATTTATGAACGTCTGCGCTTTGGATATAAGCGGCAGTAAATTGTTATAACTGGGGAATGAACGTTTCATTACTTTATTGAACAAATCGTCTATGCCTCCTTCGGTGCAACCAATCCATTTGTCTGATCCGATTATTATATCATCGTAAGCGACAATAACGTTTATTGAATCATCTGAGTTAAGAGCTTTCAATACGGATTCTTTAAGATAAGACAAAAGAAAATCACCATCATTATCGGCGGTATTAAAGCGGTTATAATCTATAAGAAAAAGAATATTCCTCGGCGAAACTATTTTTGGAGCTTCAGGCGGATATACAGCCAGGTGATAAAAATTTTCATCGTTCTTTTTATATGTAGAAAAGTAGGCATTGTTTTTTATTGGTGAAGGTAATTCGAGTTCCACAAATTGATCGTACTCAATTGGAATAGTAATTTCCCAGGCGGCTAAATCCACATTGTTTTTTGATGCGAGAACTTCCGTTCCAATAATTTTAGGTTCGTATGGCTGTTTGTCATATTTATAATAAATTTTAAGTTTGTCAATACCAGGTGTTTTGGCAGATACAAGTTGAGTCATCGGCAGCCAAACTCTTATATTCTCAACGGTTGGTCTGCCCGGCACCAAATATTGAATTTTGAATCTGCGTTTTTCATTTCGTTTTATCGGGAATAATTTAAGTTGATGCGCTACCTGACCATCGCTGTTAGCGTTTGCCTGTGTTAATAAACCCGGATTACGAAGAGGAGTGCTAACGTCGCTGAACAACAATTCCGCAGTCCACTTATCTAGCACTTGGGCGGCAATTATGGAATCTCCTTCCCAATACCAGAACTCATGAATAATAGCGTCAGAAGGCAGATTAAATTCCCATAGAAATTCAAGCTCGTTATAATTTTTAAAAAACCAGCTTTCAAAATCGTATGAAACAGTCATATAAAGATTAAACTCGACATAATTGCCTGCCGGACGGATAACCAAAGAAGCTTCGTCAATATTTACATTGTAATCTTTTACATGTGGATAATTTGCTTCGTAAACCGAGAACTCAGTAGCTTTTAATGAAACAAATGTAATTAGCATTATATATAATATTTTTTTCATGTTATCACCCTGGTTTAAAGTTAACGAACTAATAATAATTTTAATGATTTAGCGGCAGTGCTTGTTTTTAATAATACTATGTAAGTCCCGGATGCTACCGCCGTTCCTGAATCGTTAAGTCCGTTCCAAACAACATTAAACATTCCGCTGTTGTTTACTTCAGTTATATTGTAGCTTTTTACTTTTTGACCAAGAATGTTGAATATCTCTAGTTTTTTTTCTCCTTTTAAAGATTCTTCATTAAATTCTATATTTATTGTAGTGTAAGGATTAAACGGATTGGGGTAAGCCGCAATTGAAATATTTTCCGGCAAAATCGGGTCGTCTTTTTGTGGTTTATTATTATCATCGGTACTATCAGCTAAAAATATTCTTTTAAATCCTCTGTATCCATCCGGCCCCGGGATAACGAATCCGCTGTAAGGCGTAATAAGATTATTCGCCACGGATAGTTCTTCTATATATTTAATAGTAGAGTAACTTTGCGGCTGAAGGAAAAGATCATTCATTATATAATTACCGTACCAATAAAGTTCGGTATTTTGAGCCATGTTAACTGGAATGTCTTTCTCATCTTCCGATAGACCGATGTTGGTAAAGTAACTTCCACCCAAATAGTTGCCATAAAATTTTACTTCAAAAGGTCCGTCTCCTTCGTACACTCCGTACTGAAAATATCTGTCCGTTATATCAAAATTATTATTCCCGCCGTTTAGATTAACACGTGAAAATGAAACACCGCCATTGGGAACAGGATCAATTTCAACTGTGGTCACTGTCGGCGCCCAGCAGTCAATAACTTTATCTATTATACTCCATGCATATATATCGTACAAATATTCAAAATTCCCACCGGAAAGACGGGAAAGATTTTGATATAAATATCCGTTTCCCCTGTAATTTGTATTCTGTATCCAATAAGATCTGTAACTTGACCCCGCGTCCACAATCTTAAAAACCACTGTATTCTTTGCTTTAAAATAAGTCTGCTGTAAAAGCTCCATTACGGTTTCTGCGCGTTGTGCCGTTTGGTAATCGTTGGAAACTATCCAAACCTCAGCGTCTCTGTTTTGTTCATTCAGAAACTGAATAATTTCTTTTAACATATACGGCAGCGTGTTTAACTTGGGCACAGTCTGTTTAACAGCGTTTATTCTTGTCTCTATAAGGTCATTCGTTCTGGGCGAAAATTTCGTGTCCAGAAAAGTGACATTAAAATCGCTCAGAACAAAAGCTAACGAATCTTTTTCTGTGGTGGAAATTTTCAGAGGTTGTTTAAGCATTTCCAAAAAATCATCCCTTGTATATCCGTTAAGAGATTCATTTATTAGATCACAAGCAATAACTATGTTACGAGGATATCGTAATTCATTTTTAATATGAGGCAATGTTGCGAGCTGATAAAATTTATTGCCCGTGTTTGTATAAGTTTTTAAAAACTTTCCATTGTCGGATTCAGGCGCAAATTCAAGAATAAAATTGTTAAAATAATTGTTGTTCAGATAAATTTCAGTTTCCCAAAAAGCACCCGCTTTTGTCCATTGGGCATTAACATTTTGAAAATTTTTCGGCTCTGTATCGGGATTGTTATAGTCGATCACTCTAATTTTTGGATTAGCGTATTTATTACAATTTCCATAGTTGGAGTATTTGGAATAAAATTGAGACGAATTGTCAATAACAAGCCTTTTATTGAACTGCATTTTACACGGCGTAATATACTGGATAATTATTTCCGCGTACTCTTCTGAATCAACAGGTTTAATTCGCATATCGTATTGTAAATTGAAGCTCCCGTTATAATCACGCCGCATATATTGACGCAGAAGACCATTTACCGAATTCGTTACACTCGAATTGTAATCGGCTTCAGCACTGGAAAGATCAATAATCCCGGCTCTTACAAATTTTTCTTTTATTTTGTCCCAAACTTGAAAATCTTTTATATACGACTCTTTGGGTAAGTTAAAACTCCAAATAAATTCGTAATTGCCTGCGGTTGGTTTCTGGCATGCATTACTCCAATAATACTCCCTGCCTAATTTTAACTTAAGATTAATTGTTGTCTCATAGAATAGACCGTAAAGTTCAATTTTCGTCTCGAACTTTTCCACTTCTGTATAGTGCCAGTAATTGGAAGTAGAAATATTAACGGCATAAAATCCGCCGAATAGATTGGACGTACTAAATAAAATAATTAAAAAAAGTATGTTTTTTTTCATAATCCCTCCCCAATAAATTCTATTTGCATATAATATGTTGAAATGTAAAAAAACAGGATGTAATTTAATAGTTTAATCTTCGTTTAATAGCGGAGTTACAAATAATTGCATGAAACTGGATTTGTGATATGAAGTTTAAAAATTAAAAACCCGGCATGGATAACCGGGTCTTTAGAAAATCAAGAGTTAATTTTATTTCAATTTTTGTATAAAAAACATAAGCAGTTTATCTATATCAACTCTTTCCTGAATCATTGAATCACGCTCGCGTACAGTAACTGTATTGTCATCTAATGTTTGGGTATCCACTGTAACGCAGAATGGGGTTCCCGCTTCATCCTGCCGTCGGTATCTTCTACCAACTGCGCCTTTGTTATCGTAAAATACTTTCATATGGGGTCTTAAATCCGCCTCAATTCTGCGGGCAATTTCCGGCATACCGTCTTTATTTACAAGTGGAAATATTGCCACTTTTATTGGCGCTAATCTGGGATGAAAACGGAGCACAACTCTTTGTTCACCGTTTACCTCTTCTTCGCTGTATGCGTCAACTAAAAACGCCATAAAAGATCGGCTTGCGCCGGCTGAGGTTTCAATTATAAAAGGAACAAATTTTTCTTTTGTTTCATCGTCAAAATATTGCTGGGATTTTCCCGAGTATTGCTGATGCCTGCTAAGATCAAAATCAGTTCTGTTATGAATGCCTTCTATCTCACCCCACCCGAAAGGAAATTCGTACTCGATATCGGTAGCTTCCTTGGCGTAGTGCGCCAATTTATCCGCCGGGTGGTCGTGGAAACGTAATTTTTCCGGAGTCATTCCTAAATCTTTAAACCACTGAATTCTGCGTTCTTTCCACTCGTCGTAATTTTTTTTGTCTTCTATCGGTTTAACAAAGTATTGCATCTCCATTTGTTCGAACTCGCGTGTTCTGAACAAGAAGTTTTTTGTGTTAATTTCGTTACGGAATGCTTTGCCTATTTGAGCGATACCGAAAGGTAATTTCTGACGACTGGCTCCCTGAACGTTTAAGAAATTAACAAAAATTCCCTGAGCTGTTTCAGGTCGTAAATAAACAGTGTTTTCACTGCTTTCCACCGGTCCAACAAATGTTTTGAACATAAGATTAAAACTGCGCGGTTCCGTAAATTGACCTTTGGTTCCGCAATTCGGACAGTTTACCTCAGCCAATAATTCGAATGATAATTCTTTCGATTCTAATATAGATTCAAATCTTTTTTCCAGTGAATCATGAATCTCTTTAATGGTATTCCATTTATCTAAATTTTCTCCGGTCAAATTTCCTTCGAAAACTTCTACGAGCTTTTCTTTTTTCTTTTCCGCAATAGCTTCGCCTAAAGTATCTACACGGAATCTGGATTTACACTGTTTACAGTCTATCATTGGATCAGTAAAATTTTCAACATGACCGGAAGCCTCCCATACACGCGGATGCATAAGTATCGATGCGTCAAGTCCTTCAACATCTTCGCGGTAGGTCATCGTTTTCCACCATTCTTCTTTTATATTTTTAAGTAATTCAACACCAAGCGGACCGTAATCCCAGCAGCCGTTTAATCCACCGTATATTTCACTTGATTGAAAAACAAATCCTCTTCTTTTTGATAGGGATACAACCTTCTCAACAATGCTATTTTGATTTTTCTGTGCGATAACAAACCTCTCAACTATTAATTCAAATTAATTGTGCAAATATAATGCATTTATATTCTTTTAGAAAAAAGAACAAAGCATAATTATTATTATTAATTCAATGAATATTTTCAATGCACCAACGAAACCAGAATTTACATTTTAAATTTAGGCGAAATTCTATAATTTTTTGTTCATAGCTCTGATTACAATCGAAATTCACATTGTGGAATTCAATATTTTTTTCAAATTCAATCGTCCACTACAATTGTTTTAGTTGTTTTATCCAATATTATAAATTCCTCTCGAAATTACTCTTTCTCTATGGATAAAAATAGTTGAGAAGATAATTATGAACCTTATTCAAACAAGGTCGAGTAAAAGTTTTGAGTATAGTTAAATAATTTTAAGAATATGGCCGCGGAAAGGTTTTAGTTCAATATACAACCCGATACTTTTTAAATTTTCGGTATTACGTCCGTAATAAACATTGTTTATTTCGTCGTAAAAATTAACGGAGGCGCCAATTTTAGTTAAATCTAATTTAATATGGCATGTTGAGATAAACTGCGAATAATTTATAGCTATCAAACGAAAATTATCTTTATATGTCCAACTCCAGGTTAGAATATTATTATATGTTTTATCCGTTCCTCCTCTTGTTAAAGGGGTTAATAATTTCCATTCACCGAATTTAAAAATATCATCCTCAATAATACCAAGCAATCTGTCATAAAATATCTGGAAGTTGGGGTTTGCCTCCTCTACAGGTTCACGTCCTAATTGAACAGGCAATTTTATTGTTTTACCCTCAAATTGTCCGTCGAAAAACAATCTCATTCCGGGAACTGTGTATGCGATTACCGCAGCGGCTTTTAATTTAGTTAAACTGAATTTTTCGGCCGAACGAGGCTCGTCGTGATTTTCCAAAAACCTTACTAGTTTGCTCTGATAATCTATATCCGCTTTAAAATATTCCCGTAAAGAATTTACATCACCTTTTAATAACTTGTCGTACAAAGTTTTATCGTAAGTAAAATCGAAACCTAATTTCTGAAGATAGTATTCCAAATTCCAATAAGCTTCTGCAACAAATAAAAAATCTGGATTTTTCTCCTTTACTTTTTTAATTGCAACACTCCAAAATTCGTTGCTGGGAATTTTGTAACTGGAGATTACATAGTTCCATGTTTTATTGAAAATCTCATTTAAAGAAAGCATCGCCATATCGCATCTAACACCATCGCATAGTTCGCTTATCGCTAGAAGCTGCTCAGTCATAAAATCTCTGGATTTTTGACTAAAATAATTCACCTGAATAGTGTCTTGCCAGGCTGGAAAATAAGGGTCGCGTCCGTGAGCATAATATTTTTCCGAATTTTCAGCTTTGTAGAATGTTGTTCCATCTATACTATTTAATTCTTCATTAGCTTCAAGAAATATTTCCGGGTTAGTTTGTAAAAGTGAGGTTTCAGCGTGAAAATGGTTTGGAATAAAATCGAGTAATAATTTTAAGCCATAATTATGAAGAGTTTCTTTAAGTGTAATAAGATCTTCTGTAGAACCAAAAATTGGATTGATAATATATTTATCGATCGCGTAAGGTGAGCCGACTACGTTTTCTTTTTTCCAATCCGGCAGAGCGGCTGTATACTCTTTTAAAAGATTGTCGACAAAACAATATTTTTCTACAGAGTCCGGAACGGTTTGCCACATGCCCATTAGCCAAACATAATCGAAACCCAAATCTTTAATTGTTTGCCAGTAAACTTTGGGCACTTGTGTAATTTTAACAGGCGCTTTTTTTGTCGCAAATCTGTTTATCCAGACTCGCGTGTTAATTTCATATATTTGAGGATTATTGATCATAACTACTACTCAATATAAGATGTTCCGTTACTTTCCTGAATTATTTTTTTCTCTTCTTGTAATTCTTGGTTCTCTTTCAAAATTTCTATCATTTCTTCCTCATTATCAAGAGAAGCAAGCCTTTGGTTATTAATTTTAATTACACTGTCAATTTTAAGAAGCCTGTATTTTTTTATTACATCTTCAGTATATTTAATAATATTAAACTCCATTGTTCCATCATGGTTTCTTTCGGCCCATTTTTTACTAATTGCTTCCTGCGATAAACTTATTGATAAAATAAAATTTTTGACTTCATCGTCATTAATTTTTTGAATCAAGGCAGCTGGAGAAATGATGTGCTGCAAATAAGAATCCCTCACAATACCAGCAATTTCCTGGAATGTTTCATTTAAAAAATCTTCAGGTTCAATATGGTCACAAATAATACCAATTACCTCTTCGTTGCCCTCAAAGAAAAGTCTAATAATTTCTTTTTCGAATGCGCTTAATCCATTGCCGTTTTTCTCTTTTGTTAGATGTGTTTTGGGGATTGGTGTTGAGGAAGTTGTTGGTGCGTTTTGCGAGATTCGCGCTTCTTTTGCTTCAATTTGATTTAGATGTTTTTCAAGTTCAGTTTCAATAAGTTTTTCTCGAAGATTAAATTTTTTAGAAATTGATTTAATTAGCAGATTACGTTTCAAAGTATCGGAAACCAATGCAGCTGAGCCCACCAAAGACCTAATTGCCTCCGCTTGCCGTACCGGATCTTCCAACGATCCAGCTTTTTTGTATTGATCCATTTGAAATTCAAGGAAATTCTGTGCTCTGTCTAATTTGTCATCAAAACTCTCACGCCCGAATTTATTGATATAACTATCGGGATCTTCATTTTCAGGCAATAGTACTATTTTAACATCAAAATCCTGCTTAAGTAATATTTCTATACTTCTCATTGCCGCTTTTTGTCCTGCTTCATCCGCATCGAATAAAACTGTTATATTACGGGTGAATCGCGAAAGCAGTTGAACTTGTTCTTCTGTAAGCGATGTTCCGGAAGAGGCTACTACATTTTTTACACCATGCTGATAAAGAGAAATCAAATCCATGTATCCTTCTACCAGAATAACTTTATTTAATTTTCTTATTTCATCTTTCGATTGGAAAAGTCCGTATAGAGATCTTCGCTTAGAGTAAATTGAGGACTCGGGTGAATTTAAATATTTTGCTGCCTTTGCCGAATTATCCAGAATTCGACCCCCAAAGGCTATCACCCTTCCATTAGGTGAAAAGATAGGGAAAATTATTCGACCTCGGAATTTGTCGTAGTAACTGCCGTCATCACGTTTATCAATAAGACCTAAATGATAGGTATCATTTAAATCAACTCTATTTTCATTCAAATAAAACAGTAAATTTTCCCATAATGCTGAAGCATATCCTAATCCGAATGCTCTTTGAGTTTGCGGTTTAATCTTACGATTTTTAAAATATTCTCTCCCTTCCTCACCGTCATCGGAATTAAGAAGTTTGTTTGAAAAAAATTTCGCCGCAAGAACGTTTATTTCATAATATTTCTCCAACTCGTTTTGTTCCGAACTGAATTTATCCTGTTCGAAATTTATTTTAACTCCTATCTGGTCGGCCACTTCCTGAACAGCTTCGACAAAAGAAATATTTTTGAAATCCATTAAAAATTTATAGACATTTCCACCTGCACCGCATCCAAAGCAGTGAAAAATTTGTTTCTCTTCGCTAACAGTAAAAGAAGGGGTTTTTTCGTTATGAAACGGGCACGAACCTATAAAGTTTCTCCCCCGTTTTCGTAACTGTACATATCCCGAAACAATATCGAGTATATTGGCAGAACTTCTTATTTCTTCAATTTGATTTTCTGGTATTCGCATTACAATAATTACTTAATTTTATGTTGTATTAATATCTAAAAACTTTAAACTCAGCCACCAATCTAGTCTATTTAAAGGATTTTTATTTGATAGCCGTTTGTTTTATTTCTACGGCTTTTACAAAAAAAAACTGTCTGGCAGTCAATTTTTTTGTCTTATCATAAACATTATTTTGGATAATAATAAAAAATTAACTTGAAATTATCCTACGATAATTTACGACCAATAAATATTAGGACTTATTTTTATCAAGATTTATAATGCGTGAATTTATTACTAAAAACAAATAATTACTAAATATTTTGTGACAATTAACTTATAAAACAGGAATTACTTCATGTTATCCTCTTTTAGAAGCGAAAGAAAATGTTCAGTGTTATAAATTGTTAAGCATTTTTTCTTTTTATATCTTTATGTTTATTTAATTTGAAGATTATCCCTTGATAAAAAAAAGCGTTCTACTCGTTTTAGCGGACAATGATTTTAATGAAGTTGAATATTTAACTATAAAAAATGGATTTCAGAGGGGGGATATTCAATTTTTTATTGCCTCCGACTCTGAAAATCTTTGTATCGGGAACAATGGAATACGCGTTAAACCTGACATTAAGTTTTTTAATATACGTCCGAATAATTTTTGTGGAATTATCATCAGCGGAGGATCGGGGATACGAAATTATTGGACAAACGCTTCACTTATAGATATCGTTAAGAAATTTAATGTTTCGCAGAAAATAGTTGCATCCATTTGCAGCGCTCCTGTAATACTGGCAAAAGCAGGTCTTTTAAAAGCAGTAGAATCAACATGCTTCCCAGGAGATAGAAAAGAACTGGAGAAAGAAGGTGCTATTTACATTGACCGGCCTGTTGTTCAGAGCAAAAATATTATAACTGCGCAATCCCCATCGGCGGCGGCAGATTTTGTTAATATTTTCATAAATAATATTATCAACTGATATTGACCGCTTGTAGAACTTATTGCCTAATATATTTGTTTAACAAATCATAACTATCGAATTATTTATGACCGAATATAAAAAGTACTGCAACAGTCTTACACAATACTCCCGCTATAAAACAAGAGAAGTAAATATAGGAAACACCCCATTAGGTGGAACAAATCCTATACGTATTCAATCTATGACTACAACAGATACAATGAATACTATTGCAACCGTTGAACAAACCATTCGTATGGTGAAGGCCGGTTGTGAATATGTTCGTATAACGGCTCCCAGTATTAACGAAGCAAAGAATCTTGAAAATATAAAAAAGGAATTAATTAATCGCGGATATAACGTTCCCCTAATTGCGGATATACATTTTACTCCAAATGCCGCCGAAATGGCCGCGCGGATAGTTGAAAAAGTACGTTTAAACCCCGGCAATTACGCTGATAAAAAAAAATTCCAACAGATAGAATACACTGATAAACAATATGTAGAAGAAATAGAACGTATTAGACAAAAATTTTCCCCGTTAGTAAAAATATGCAAAGAGTATGGAACCGCCATGCGTATTGGTACTAATCATGGTTCATTATCAGACAGGATAATGAGTCGTTACGGAGATACACCTCTGGGTATGGTGGAATCAGCGCTTGAGTTTGTAAGAATTTGCCGGGATTTGAACTATCACGAAATTGTTCTTTCCATGAAAGCAAGTAACACTCAAGTAATGGTGCAGGCATACAGGCTTTTAATTCAGAAAATGGAAGAAGAAGCAATGAATTACCCGCTTCATTTGGGAGTTACAGAAGCCGGGGATGGTGAAGACGCAAGAATAAAATCATCAGTTGGCATCGGAACTCTTTTAGAAGACGGTATTGGCGATACTATAAGAGTTTCATTAACTGAAGAACCCGAAGCCGAATCACCAGTGGCAATTCAATTGGCCGACCGATACAAGGGACGTGATAATCATAAACCCATAGTCCCGGTTAATTTTCTATCAAAGAGTCCCACCGAATACTTAAAATACGAAACTTTACAAGTCGGCAATATCGGAGGCAGCAATTTACCTAAAGTGTTCGCGGACTTCAGTATAAAAAAAATTGAGAAGCACCAGGATCTAATTGCAATCGGTTACACTTATTCCGAAGAATTGGATAAGTGGAATATGAGTGATTTGGCCGCCGACTACTTATTTTTAGGGAATTATAGTTTGCCTTTCGAAAAACCATTAAGTTTAAACGCCATTTATAATTACGATTTTTGGTCGACTTTTAAGGATAAAACAATCGGGTTTCCCTGGTTTCAGAATAAAAATGTTTATCTATCAGCCCAAAACAAATCCTTTATATTGAACTTTATCTCCATAAAATCAGATGATCTATTTAATAACGATCTTTCGGGTATCTTAAATGACGAAAAAATTGTTTTCGTTTTAGAGACTGAAAACGAGCATGGTATGGCCGACCAGCGAAGGATTTTATTGGAGTTTTATGAAAAAGGGATAAAAAATCCGGTAATATTTAAAAGGAATTATAAGGATATCAGTGAGGATCAATTCCGGTTGTTCAGTTCAACCGATATAGGTGCTTTGTATATTGATGGTTTCGGTGATGGTATTTGGCTTACTTACAATAATAATTTTAATTCTTATACAGAGTTAATTAATCGTACTTCGTTCGGAATACTTCAAGCGGTTCGGGTTAGAATTTCAAAAACGGAGTATATCGCATGTCCATCCTGCGGACGTACACTTTTTGATCTTGTTGAGGTAACAAATAAAATAAGAAAACGCACTGAACACTTAAAAGGTGTTAAAATTGGGATAATGGGCTGTATTGTAAACGGACCTGGAGAAATGGCTGACGCGGATTATGGTTATGTAGGATCGGGTATAGGCAAAATTACACTGTATAAAGGGAAAGAAGTTGTACGCAAAAGTATAGATTCGGCCGACGCTGTTGATGAATTAATTGAAATTATTAGAGAAAACGGTGACTGGATTGAAAAGACTTAATAATTCTTTAATATTACAGATGATTGAATCAGTTTTAATTTTATGCTATATTTACAGAATGAAATATATGAGTGTCATCAAATTCTATACAGGATATATAAAGAAGCCAATTTTATTTGGCAACAAGTTTTAGAAAAACCAAAATGCACCTCTAATAATCGGGGTGCATTTTTTTTTATTTATGCAGGCAGAAGAACTTATAAAACATATTGAAAACTGGGCACCGCCAGGTGTTGCTTGGAATGAGGATAATGTCGGAATACAAGTTGGCTCCGGGAAATCAAAAATCTCCAACATTTTTCTTACACTTGAGCTCGACGAAAAATCCTTGAGGCAAGCTATTAAGAATAAATGCAACTTTATTTTCACACATCATCCTTTCATTTTCAGACCACTTAAAAAAATTGAAACCTCAAACGATACAAAATCCAAACTTATAGCAGAACTAATTAAAAACGATATAACTCTTTATTCGGCGCATACTAATTTGGATTTTACAAGAGGCGGAGTGAGTTTTGAACTCGCTCGTACTTTAGGTTTGAAAAATATATCTTTTCTTGAAAACTCCTCTGACGATCAATATAAACTTGTAGTATTTGTACCGTCAGAATCAGTAGAAAAAGTTGCTGTCTCAATATTTGCCTCCGGAGCTGGCGAAATTGGAGATTACAGTAAGTGTAGTTTCAAACTCGAGGGTAACGGCACATTTTGGGGGAATACTTTAAGCAATCCGGCAGTCGGGAAAAAGAACAAACTTGAAACAGTTCCTGAAATAAGATTAGAAATTTTAGTCCCTAAATGGAACTTAAATAAAGCAATTTCAGCTCTCGTTAAAACTCATCCTTACGAAGAACCTGCTTATGATGTATATCCTGTAAAAAACAAAAATAGCAATTATGGATTTGGCGCTATAGGTGATCTCGAAATTCCCATGAATACAAAAAACTTTTTAGCTCATGTATGTAAATCCCTAAAAACAAATAATTTGAGATATTGCAGCGGCAAAAATAATCTAATAAAAAGAATAGCTGTCTGCGGCGGAAGCGGCGCAGAATTATTATCTAATGCAATTGGGAAAAACGCGGATGCCTTTGTTACAGCCGACATTAAATATCATCCTTTTCAAGATGCCGAGAATAAAATTTTATTCATAGACGCAGGTCACTACGAGACAGAAATTCATTCTTTAAATGCCGTAAAACAAAAAATAAAAAAAATAATTGCCGAATCCGGCGATAGTATAAATATTTTTAAATATACCGGTTCAACCAATCCGGTCAAATTTTTTAATAAATGAAGGAGTAAACAAATTGATTAATCGTTTGACTACGCTCTATCAACTTCAACTTATTGATGATCAATTAGATGAGTTAGAGGAGTTACGAGGTGATTTGCCGCTGGCCGTAAATGAGCTGAGCGGGAAAATTCAAGCCACAAAAGATCAAATTGATGTAAAAGAGAAAGAGAAAAAAGAATCGCTCGAAAAACGGAAAAACAACGAAGAAGAAATCGAACGATTCAAAATAAATCTCAAAAAATTTAAGGCGCAACTTTATCAGGTACGCAATAATAAAGAGTATGATGCTCTTACTAAAGAAATTGATCACACAGAAGAAAGCATCAGTAAATTTGAGAATGAGAATATCGCTTTAGAAGATTTGGCAGAAAAATTAAAATTGGAGATAAAAGATCTTACTCCGCAGTTGGAAGAAAAGGTAGAAGAACTAAAAATAAAAGAAGCCGAACTGAAGAAAATAATTAAAACCAACGAACGTGAAGAAGAAAAACTAAGAGTTCAACGGGACAAAATTGCAGAAACAGTTAAACGAAATGATTTAAATACATATATGCGAATAAGAAAAGCATTGGCAGGCACTGCAGTGGCTACAATTAACAGAGGCGCTTGCAGCGGATGCCATAATGTAATTCCGGCTCAAAGACAAATTGAAATAAGGCAGAATAAAAGGGTTTTTACGTGCGAATCCTGCGGTAGAATGCTTGTTTCAGCGGAAATTTCGACCACTGCCGAAGAGAAAATTTAATAATTTTTTGCCGCGAATAATAAGTTGAAATTGTCATTTCGAAATTGTTCGGCAAATTTGAACAATTAAGAAATTTGAGGAAAATAATTAATTTTTCTAATTTCTTGTCCGCTATAGGATTCGGAATGGCAAAACGACCAGTCCGTTTAAGTGTTAAAAAATAAGATGATCTAGGGCAGTTTTTAAATTACTTACGGGTACAATAACAAGCGACTTGAAAGATTTTACTAATTTTCTATTCTTATCTGGTATTAGTATTTTTTCGAATCCCAGTTTTTCCGCCTCCACAATTCTTTTCTCAATGTTGCTTACACCGCGAACTTCACCACCCAGACCCACTTCACCAATAACAACTGTTTTATTATTGATTGAAATATCTTTGAAACTGGAAGCAATTGCACAACAGATAGCTAAATCAACAGCGGGTTCGTCAATCCTTAAACCGCCTGCCATATTAAGAAAAACATTACTTGCTGATATTTTTAAACCGGCTCGTTTTTCTAGTACCGCCAGTAAAATGGAAAGTCTTCTATAATCGAAACCAGTCGCGACGCGCTGCGGATTACCATAGTTGGAAGGAGTAACAAGTGCTTGAACTTCCATTAAAACGGGTCTTGTCCCCTCAATACTTGCCGTTATTACAGATCCTGTTACATCACCTGTATGTTCAGCCAAAAATATTTCACTTGGATTTTTAACTTCATTTAACCCTGTATCATGCATTTCGAATATTCCAATCTCATTTGTACTTCCAAAACGGTTTTTTTGAGATCGTAAAATCCTATAGGAATGATTTTTTTCGCCTTCAAATTGAAGCACTGTATCTACCATATGCTCAAGAATTTTAGGACCGGCTATAAATCCCTCCTTTGTAACATGCCCGATTAGAATAACAGAAAAGTTTTTTGACTTCGCTAATTGCATTAAACTGGAGGCACATTCCCGTATTTGAGTAATTGTTCCAGGTGCATTATCTAAATCCTGCTTAGCAACAGTCTGAATAGAATCGATTATAACGACGGAGGGATTAAGTTTTTCAATAGTATTGATAATTATATCCAAATCGGTTTCAGCAAGAATAGAAATTCTTTCCGATTTTACATTAAGTCTGGTTGCCCTCATGTTAATTTGCCTAACAGACTCTTCTCCGGTTACGTATAGCACTTCATTTTCAATTTTGGAAGCAGCTTGCATTACAAGTGTGGATTTGCCAATACCGGGGTCACCTCCTATCAGGATTACAGAACCGTTAGTTATACCACCGCCAAGCACGCGGTCAAATTCGTCGATATTTGTTTTTAGCCTGTATTCTTCATTCTTAAATTCCCCAGTCAGTTTTGTTATCTCAGGTTCTTTGTATGCAATTTTTAACGACCGTTTTTCCTCAACAAATTCTTCTGTAAAAGTATTCCAGGAATTGCATGTAGGGCATTTGCCCAGCCACTTTAAGGATTCGTAGCCGCATTCGGTGCAGATATATTTAATTCTTTTTTTTGACATCAGGTGTTTGGAAATCCCATTAGGGGAAATAAATATTTATTTAGAAGCCGGTTCTTTTGATGAAATTTACTACTATCGGATCATTACTTTGTATAATGTCATTAGGTGTGCCGGAAAAATAAATTTTGCCATCATGCATCATCGAAATTTTATCCGCTACATTTTTAACACTAAACATATCATGCGTTACAATTATTGATGTGACGGTTAATTTATCGTTCAACTCTTTAATAAGTTCATCTATGGAATCAGAAGTTATTGGGTCCAATCCGGTTGTAGGTTCGTCATACAAAATATATTCTGGATTTGTAACCAGTGCGCGTGCAAGACCTACTCGTTTTTTCATTCCTCCGGATAACTCGGATGGTTTAAGCTTTTCTATTCCCGACAGTCCAACTAACTCTAACTTTTCTGCAACAGTTTTAGAAAGAAAGGATTTATCTAAAGTACCGTTATGTTCCACAAGAGGCAAAGAAATGTTTTCCTCAACAGTCATTGAGTCAAATAGCGCAGCGCCCTGAAAAAGAAATCCGAATTTCTGACGAATTTTGTAAAGTTCGTCCATATTTAACAATTGTAAGTTTTTCCCCTCAACATAAACCTCTCCTTCGTCAGGGAGCAGAAGCCCAACAATATGTTTAAGGAGAACACTTTTGCCGCATCCGCTCGGACCAATAATAGCAAGAGCTTCTCCGCTTTCAATTTGAAGATCAACTCCGCATAATACATTCTTCGAGTTAAAACTTTTATGAAGATTTTTTATTTCAATCATAAAACAAAATTAAACAAATATATGGATATTTTCTTGCTTGCCTTATAAATATAAAAATCGTTAAATCAAAAACGCTTTAGTTTTATGCAGCTATTATTTTCGTGCGGGAATTCACAAAACCTTTTTGTTCAGCATAATTATAAAGTTTGGAATACAGCATTTTACGAGCTCTATGTAATCGAGATCTTACTGTACCGACCGGTCTATCAATAAAATCAGCAATTTCTTCGTATGAATAACCCTCAATATCACTTAAAATTATAATAGTACGGAAATCAAGAGGTAAAAAAGCTATTGCTTTGGACATATCGTCATCGAGCAATTTACCATAAGCATCATCGGAGGAATGTTCGAATTTTATTTCACCGGGTTTAATATTTTCATAAAAATTATCAACATCATCATAATCAACTTTTGATGGTTCCTTGCTGGTTTTCCTGTAGATATTTATAAATGTATTTTTAAGTATCATAAAGAGCCAAGCTTTAATATTAGATCCTTTTTCAAATTTGTCGAAAAATCTAAACGCCTTAAACAACGTTTCCTGTACAAGATCTTCAGCATCTTCTTCATTTCGGGTTAATTTAAGTGCATAATTTTTTAATGCCGTTTGATTGGGAATTACTAAAACCTCAAATTCGGAGTTTTTATTAACTTCTTTAGCTATTATATGTAATGTTTGCATTATAACCTCTGATAAAGGATTAAAATTTGACAATTACATGCATAACATTTGTATAGGTTGCATAGTTCCCGTAGTGATAAAAATTATTACATAATTGTTACGACACAATCATTAAGGATCAACAATAGCTTATTATATCGAGGTTTTATTTTGAGTGCTATTTTATAATAATTTGGTATGTTGTAAGTTATTGTTCAACTATTGTATAGATTATATATAATTATCTCGATTTCTCCCAAAATCTACGCAGGATTATAATGTTTTAACTCATTAAGTGCTGATATGAAATAACAATGGGGTTTTCACAGTAAACCCCATTATCACGAAAGATTACAAAAATTATATTATTTGCAGATAAGTTATATTAATTGTGAAATTTATTTTTTCCTCTTAATAATAATTTTTTGGTTTTCGCCGTCTTTGAGTTCATTTTTTAATAAATCGTCTTTTTCCATTTTTTCAAGATATTTGTCCGCTTCTTCGCCTTCATATAGTTCTGTTTTTTCTTCCCCGTTTTCTTTCGTAGTCACGGTTAATTTTTTTACACCGTCAATAACTTCCACATTTATTTTTTTTGTGGTTTTTAATTTATCATCTTTATCAACCCATTCAAAAATAGAGTCAGCATTCATATGTTTTCCACTTGTTTTTGTTTTGAACATCAAATGATGCGGGTCGTCATTATCAATATTAATTTTAAAAACATTACATTCATCCTCCCCTTCTAAAAATTCTTCCGCTTCTTCACCTTCAAATACTTTAACATTAACTTTACCATCAACTTCATTTTTCACAATAACTTTTAATCCGTCATCCGTTTTTTCAACTTTTACTTCTATCTCTTTTTTAGCATCATCAGAATCATGGAAAAATATCACATCGTCATCCTCGTCAATCCATTTAATATTTTTGCCATGTTTCTTTTTAATAATAAATTTTTTCCCATCTTTATCTGTAAAATTAAAATCTTTCTCTTCATTAATTTCTTTTAGTTTTTGCTCGGCTTCTGCACCGGAAAAAGATTCGGTTTTTTTCTCACCATTTTCGGTAGTGGTTATAGTTACTTTTTTCTTTCCATTTTCTTCCTCAACTTTAACTTCTTTTTTTATCCGCCCCGAATCTTCATCAAAAAACATATTATCGTGTGAGTCCGACAATTTTTTGAAAACTACAGATTTGTTTTTTAATCTTTTTAACAAATTTTCGGCTTCTTTGCCGATAAAAACAACGTCGCCCGAATTTGTGGAGACAGTAATTTTTTCTATATCTCCTTTAATCGATTTCAATTTTTCATCCAAATTTTTATTTGAATCGTTTTGCGCTAAAACAAAAGAACTAAATAAAAGAAGGAATAGAAGACTAGCTAAATATCTGTTGTTGATCGCGGTCATATTAACTCCATAGTTTGTTGAAATAATTTATCTAAACATATTGCTTTGACGTATAAAATATTGTTAAAGAGTTGTTAAGAACTGTTAAAAAATGTTAAATGGCTGAATTATAATCAGCAAAAAACTATTTTAGCACTGATGAAAGAGAAAAAAATAAATATTGTAGTAACAATAATGGCGCTTGCAGTAATTGGACTTATCGCCGTTCAATATTATTGGATTACTAACGCGATAACAATTGAAGGAATTCGTTTCAATATAAATGTAAATATGGCATTGGAAGAAGTAGTAAAAAAGTTAAATAAAACCGAAACAGCTAATATCATTGTAAAAAAATTAGGCAGAACGGGAGAAGATGTTTTTTTTATAGAACATGATTCTCTAAATAATAAATCAAATATTAAATGGAATGAAGAGAAGCAAGTTTTAACAGAAAAGCAAAACCGTAAAACTATGGATAAACTGAACGTTTTTTTAGACCTAAAAAGTTCAGATGACACAAATCATCAAAAGGAAAGAATAGTATCGATTTCTTCAGATACTATTGCTTCAAACGAAGGAGTTAAAGTAATAAAGACCAGAATTGATACTGTAATTATTAATAAGTCTCTTCTTGTAAACGAAGTTGTTGAGGAATTAATACATTTTCGTTCAGAGGGAAGCGATGAAAAAGAGTACAATTTGAACTCAATAGATTCCATGTTGAGAAACGAATTATTAAACAAAGGTATTTCAGCGAAATATTCATTTAAACTGATAACTGAGGAAAAAAACGCGCAATTTAATTCAGCCAAAACAAATTCCCCCCAAAAAATAGTAGCGACAGATCATCGAATACAAATTAATCCTGATGATATATTTAACAAAGCAAGATTTCTTTCAGTAAGTTTTCCTTCACAGCAATCATATATAATTAAGTCCATTTCAATTGTTTTAGTTATTTCCGTAATACTTCTAATAATTATAATTGGTGTGTTTTTTAAAACCATACGAATGCTTATACTCCAGAAAAAAATTACAGAGATTAAAAATGATTTAATCAATAATATCACTCACGAGTTTAAAACTCCTATCTCAACAATTTCTCTCGCTTGTGATATTTTAAACGAACCCCAAATATTGCAAAAATTGGAATCCGTAAATCGTTACAGTAAAATTATTCGTGATGAGAACAATCGTTTATCGCATCTTGTGGAAAATTTGTTGAACACCGCTGCAATAGAAAAAGGCGAGTTTGAGTTGAAAAAAGAATATTTGGATATTAATAAAATTGTCAATGAAGTAGTTGATAACTACAAAGCTAAATTCGAACAAATTAACGGCGCCATAAACATTAATAATATTAATGATCAGCTGTACGTATTTGCTGACAGATTCCACCTGACTAATATTATAAATAATCTAATTGACAATGCTTTAAAATACTCTTCTTCAAATCCCTTAATTAACGTTGAAACGTTTGTTTACAATAAATATTGTGCGATTAAAATAAAGGATAACGGCATTGGTATAAGTAAACAAAACCTAAATAAAATATTTGATACGTTTTACAGAGTGCCCACAGGTAATATCCACAATGTAAAAGGGAATGGAGTTGGTTTGAGTTATGTTAAGAAGATGGTTGAGGCTCATAATGGAACAATAGAGGTAAGCAGTAAATTAAACGAAGGCACTACCTTTATAATTAAAATTCCACAGGGTAAAAATGAATAATAAAATTTTACTCGTAGAGGATGATATTAATTTGGGTACAATTCTTAAAGAATATCTGAATGTTAAAGGATTTGTAGTTACACATGCGAAAGATGGGCTGGAAGGATCTTTATTGTTTGCCGGTAATCAATATGATTTATGTATTCTGGATGTTATGATGCCCAAAAAAGACGGATTTACACTGGCTAAAGAATTAAAGAAACATGATGAACA
>PGYT01000057.1 GCA_002839805.1 Ignavibacteriae bacterium HGW-Ignavibacteriae-2 | reverse complement strand
GTACATTTTTGCAGCAATTGGTTCAATCGCGTAATCCTCATAATATTCAGTTTGTTCAAATATTGAATTAAAAAATCCCCATTTAACAAATGAGTCGAGTCCCTTAGGTTCCAGCAGATGAGCAATTAAACCTAAAGTTCTCTGGTAAGTACTAATAAAATAGTCCCCTTTATTTGCAGTGATTGTATCTTTTACTGTAAAATAATTATAAGATGGATTAAATCTTCCCTCGTAAGGAAATTTCTTAAAAGTTACATCAGAAAACTTATATTTTTCAACAACATATTTTTTGTTTTCCGCCAGCGAATCAACAATCACTCCGTGCAATTTAATTCTGTCAACAACATCTTTCCATTCACGCGGTATTATATAAGCTTTAGGTAAATTAACAGATACTGACGCTTTGACCTGATTATGATAAGGAACTTCCATTTCAAATGGTTTACCTGTAAATTTTTTCACTTTTGTGCCAGCTACTTTACTGTCTATCATTTCATATCCAATACCTTTGTAATTAAATAAATCGTATTTCTCGGTGCGTTCAAAATCAAGCGGGTATGGATATCCTTTTTTTAAATAAGCATCCAAAGCATAATCGTCTGATTTACTGCTTATCTCAATAATTGTATTCGGCTCCTTATTAATTAACTCAAGCACAGATTCAAGCATTGCCTTAGTCGAATAAACACGATCTTTATAAGATTTCAGAATATGTGATTCTATAAGCAGACCCAGTCTGTTTTGTACGGCTGTATATCCATTTGAAAATCTAGGCAAAGGAATCCAATCGTAAATACCTTTAGAAGGATCGCCCTCAACAAATCCAACAAACGGCGAAATTTCATATCCCTTGTTTTTTACCGAATTTATTAGGTATGGATTAAAAACATTTTTAACCCAGTCGCCCATTAAAGGTGATACATTTTCATGTTTCTCAATTGCGAAAGTTGAAACATATTGATAGTCGGATCCATCTGTGGAGTGTACATCAATAAAAAAATCGGGAATCCAGCTATTGTAAAATTTCAGAAAACATTGCATTTCCGGTGAATCAGCTTTCATAAAATCCCTATTGAGATTCAGGTTCACGGCTGTTGTTCGCCAGCCCATTTCTTTCGGTCCAATTTGATTTATCCTGTTATAAGCGCTCCATCTTTCATGGGCATCCACACTAAAAATTGGAATAACTAAAAGAGTGAGGTTATCCAAAAGCTGTTCCTTATTTTTTGTAATCAATATATCCCTTACCAATAGCATTGAAGCGTCTTTACCATTAATTTCTCCAGAGTGAATTCCATTTAAAATAAGGACAATCGGCTTACCGGCTTGTTTGGCCGAAATCGCGTCGAAGTTTTTATCTTTGGATAATATTAAACACATTATATCCCTGCCCTGAGGTGATTTACCGATCGAAACGAATTTAGCGAGTTTGGAATTTTCCGCTAATCTGTTAAAATATTCCATTGTTTCTGTATAACGCGGCGTTTCGTAATAGTTCGATTTTTCAAAAAGTGTAATCCATTTATCATCAATTGTTTGCGCGCCGATTTTATGCGTAAAGCTTAATAAGATTACAGCAAAGCTGAAAATTCCGATAAATTTTTTCATAAATAGTATTCCGGATTTTAGTATTAAGTGGCTTAAAATAACGAAATGAAAATAAGAAAGTTAAGTGACTTGAGTCAAAATAAAAAAGGTGTTTAATCTGTAAAATTTCGAACAATTATATTGTTATGTCTATACTGAGCCAAATTTATGTAAACAAAATTAAATTTATCGATTTGATAAACGAGGTGGCATAAATCGTACTTAATTATTCATTTACACTTTGCCGCTTAATTATCAAAAACTAATTTGAAAGTGGAATAACTAAGCGAGTAGAATTTCCTATATGAAAAATTATTAATTTTTTAACCGTTGAAAAATATAAACAAAACAAGTTAAATTAAATTATAAAGAACTTCCTTCAGATATTCAAAATTGGGAGTTAAATCCCCTTTATAAACCACAACAGCTCGTTTAACTTCGGGCGGGTAATTTACATCAGAAAAAGGCAAAGATAAATCTGCGTTCACTATACCTGGCATTAAAGGAAATAGTGAGTTACTGAATTCAATTGACGCTGATTTTGGAAGCTCTGTCGGTAGATTATCCACCGCAATATTTACAACGCCATCGCCGCTGTATCCATCTACGTATGCATCGGTATTAGGATTATACACGTAAGCGGGGTTATCGGAAGGAGTTGATTTATAAGTTATTTCAATGGCGCCATTAATATCACATGTAATATCGCATATGATCTCAAGTTTTCTGCTTTCCTGAGATTTCAAATATTCCTTCGTAACAAACCGGGGATATTTTTCATTCCAATAAATACAATTCAATATAACACTTAGATATGGTATGTAATTTTCGAATTTGGATTCATACTTTTCTGGATTATTAAAATAATCTAAAAGTTCAAATTTATCATTTGGATCGATAGTTTTAACCAAATGTTTTTCTTTAAATACAGCCTTATAAAATTTATTGGATGAATAGGTTTTTAATCCTGAAAGTTCATCGGGATTAATTTCTTCCAACGGGAAAATATCCAATATTTCCTGTGCGCCTTTAGAAACATTGCCATATCCGAGGTAACCGAAAACATAAGGGGAACCAATATCAGGCATACCCTCGTCTTTAAATCTATCGGCTACAATTTTAAGCTGAGCTTTCGCATCATAAATATCTTTATACGCATAAGCGGGTTTAATATCTTCAAGTGGATTTGATAATCCCTTTGATTTAAGCCGTTTGCCAAGTCCATGAAGTGTGTCTATCATTCCCACTACACCCGCAAAATGTCCGAAGAAAACAAGCCTTTTCCCTTCTTCATTTTTAATACATTCGTAATCTATGAGAGTGCTTTTCGACTCGATTATTTTTTGCAGTAGGGGCATATTATAACTCTGCCCTTTAATCGTATGGGAAAAAAACATATAAGTTTTCCCTTTCAAAATCATCGGTATGGGTATTTCTTTAACAGCTATTACAATTGGGCACTCGGATAAATCCTCGTTAAACTCAGCGTTACAATCAATATATTCCTGCTCTCCGAAAGCTCTTCTTTCAAACGGTTGTAAAACAGTTTGAATTCCGTGTTCTAAAAAAAGTTTATTTGTATGCTCAGGGATAAGCGGAACTCTTCTTTCCCAAATATTTTTATCCTCTCTTCTAATTCCAATCATCTTTTTCATAATAAACTCCGCAACAGAAAAATATTTAAGAATGGATAGGAAGCTTCCCATAAAGGAAGCTTCCTAATAATAATTTATATATCGAATTTAATTCCTTGAGCCAATGGTAATTCCGTACCAAAATTTATTGTATTGGTTTGCCTTCTCATATAAGCTTTCCAAGAATCCGAGCCTGATTCTCTTCCGCCGCCAGTTTCTTTTTCACCACCAAAAGCTCCGCCAATTTCAGCGCCGGATGTACCGATATTTACATTTGCAATTCCACAATCCGAACCCCATGCAGAAAGGAATTGTTCAGCTTCTCTTAGATTATTTGTGAAAATTGATGAGGATAATCCTTGAACTACATCATTATGAATTTCAATAGCGTTGCTTATATCCCCTTTGTATTTAATCAAATATAATATCGGAGCAAAAGTTTCTTCCTGAACAATCTCGTAACTATTTTCTGCTTCAACCAATGCCGGAACAACATAGCAGCCCGATTCATACCCTTTTCCTTCTAATACTTTACCACCGAAAATAATTTTTCCGCCTTCATTTTTAGCTCTTGTTAACGCGTTCATAAAATCTTCAACACCTGTTTTATCGATTAAAGGTCCAACGTGGTTTTTCTGATCCATTGGCGACCCAATAATCAACGATTTGTAAGCTTTAACAACTGTTTGTTTTACTTTATCATAAATGGATTCGTGTATAATCAACCGGCGAGTCGAAGTACACCTTTGACCAGCAGTTCCAACAGCGCCAAATACTATAGCGGGTAAAGCCATTTGAAGATCAGCTTCAGGACTTAAAATAATCGCGTTGTTTCCGCCTAATTCCAAAATTGCTTTTCCAAATCTGGCGGCAATTTTTTGCGCGGCTTTTCTTCCAACTCCGGTTGAACCAGTAATTGAAACTAACGGAACACGATTATCATTTACCATTTTTTCGCCAACGCTGGAGCCTCGTCCAATAACTAAGGAGAATAATCCTTCAGGAAGTTTGTACTTTTTGATTACATCACCTATAATATGCTGAACGGCAATAGCAGTAAGAGGAGTTTTCGAAGAAGGTTTCCACAGGTTAGAATCTCCACATACAGTTGCCAACATAGAATTCCAAGCCCAAACAGCCACAGGGAAATTAAAGGCGGAAATAATACCAACTACTCCAAGTGGATGGTACTGATCGTACATTCTATGATTATCTCTTTCCGAATGCATTGTATAACCGTATAATTGACGTGATTGACCGACGGCAAAATCACAAATATCTATCATTTCCTGTACTTCGCCCCAGCCTTCCTGAATAGATTTACCCATTTCATATGTAACCAACTTGCCCAGATCGTTTTTATATAACCTTAATTGATCTCCAATGGCTCTAACAATTTCACCTCTTTTAGGAGCAGGAACTTTGCGCCATTGCAAGAAAGCTTCGTGAGCTTTTGCGGCAACTTTTTCATAATCCTTTTCATCCGCCTGGTAAACAGATGCAAGATATTTTCCATTTATAGGTGAATATATTTTTAACTCTTCACCTTTCTCCGATCCATACCATTTTAATCCGGTGGATGCACCCAAGTTTTTCTTTTTTACGCCTAATTTTTTTAAGAATTCCATACTAACTCCGCTTGTTAAATTGTTTTGGTATTTGGGACAGAATAATTGGATTTTAAATTCAGGTTTCTCATAATCGAGGATATATTAATGTTTTTCATTTTATGTTCAATTTCCACCTGTACATCCGCAAACAATTCAAGAAAGTAATTATTGAAGAGAACAGTTCTGTCCTTTGATTCACCGTTAATGTGACTAACATCCAGATGAAATGCTTTTCTATCCTCAATTGAACAATACACTTCTTGCAGATGAATTTTAGCAGGATCTTGATTTAATAAAAATCCGCCTTTAACTCCCTGTGTGCTTGCAACAATATTTTGTTTAACCAGCATCGAAAGCAATTGCCTCATTTTGCTCGCGTTAGCACCTATACTTTCAGCGATATCCTTACTCGTTTTCGGTTCGGGATAACACTCGGCAAGGTAGCAGAGAGCTTTTATTGAATGAGATAATTTTATAGATGCTGACATAAACTTTCTAATTGTTATAGTTAGTGTAACATTTTGATTCCAAAATTGCAATACAAAAAATAAATGCGAGGAAAATTAAATAAAATAGAATTGTATATTGTAGAAATCAGATGTAATTTTATAATAATTTATTCATAAATAAAATATGTAATGAGCGCATTGTTTGTTGTAGCCACACCAATAGGAAATTTAAGGGATATAACACTAAGGGCATTGGATATTCTTAAAGAAGTTGATTTCATTATTTGCGAGGATACTCGTGTAACTTCTGTCTTATTAAAACATTACGATATCCACAAAGAATTGATTTCTTTTAACGCAAGAACGGAAGAAAAAAAAATTGAGTTTATAATTAGTAGACTTGCCAATGGAGAGACTTGTGCCCTTGTAAGCGACGCTGGTACTCCTTGTATTTCCGATCCCGGTGTACGTTTAGTTAACGCAGTCCATAAAAAACAAATTGAAATTGTAGGAATACCTGGAGCCAGCGGTGTGATTCTGGCATTGAGTATTGCGGGACTGCCAACTGACTCATTTTTATTTGAAGGATTTCTTCCGCAGAAAAAAGGAAGACAAAAAAAATTAGGAGAAATTTCAACAGAAGACAGAACAGTTGTTTTATATGAATCCGTTTACCGAATAAACAAATTGATGAATGAATTAAACTCAATAATGCCAGATAGACTAGTGGTTGTTTGTAAAGAACTTACAAAAAAGTTTGAACAGATTTGGCGTGGCAAACCGAATGAATTTAGAGATACTTTTAATGAAAACAATATAAAAGGCGAATTTGTTATTTTAATTGCACCCTCTTCCTGGGTTCATAATTAGATGTAAAATTAGATATTGAGGAATTTTCTTTTTTGGGCAATAATTTTTTTTTCGTATTATTAATTCAATGGGTCACAATTAACAATAAATTATAAATTTTTATAACAAATAAAATTAATTTATTGATGGGCTTATTTTGCATTATTAATAACTATCGCATACCTATATTTTGGTGGACAATATACTTATGAAATTCAGATTCCTAATTTTTCTTTTCATAATTCCTATTTATACTTTCTCGCAGGATTCAATCTTTCAAGATGCCCAAACCAAAGACGATACCACCGCTCTAAGAATTTTGAGTGAACTAGCGTGGGAAAACAGAAGTAAAAATCCGGGCAAAGCAATTGAATATGCTAAAAGAGGTTTAAGCATTGCATCGAAACTTATGCTTAAATCAAAAGAAGCCGAATTTAAAAATTATCTGGGCGTAATATACAGGAACAAAGCTCAATACTATATGGGGCTCGATTATTTTAAGGAAGCTTTATCACTAGCACAACAAGCTCGTGACTCTCTTCAAATAGCATATGCCTATAATAATTTGGGTGGTATATACAGGTTACAGGCGAACTATCCCCTTGCTATAGAATATATTTTGCATGCTCTTCAATATTTTGAAACTGTTGGTGATGTACGCGGTGCGGCATTTTGTCAAATCAATATTGCAATTTGTTATAAAAAGTTGGGCGATTATAAAATTTCGCTCAATTATTTGCATAAAACATTACAGATTCGTAAAAAACTAAAAGACGATTTTGGAATTGCATTAACCTATAACCATATCGCAGAAGTTTATTTCGAAAAGAGGGATTTTACAAAAGCTGAAGAATATTACAACACCGCATTAGAAATTTATAAGGCACTTGATGATAAGAAAGGATTATCGGCTATATATGCGGGAAAAGGAGGTATTAATTATTTTAATTCTAAATATGACCAGGCTTTGGAATACCGATTGAAAGCGCTTGAAATTGATTCACAAATCGGAAATATTGAGGGAAAAATAAATCAATATCAGAATATTGCACTTATTTATTCAAAAATGAATCGATTGGCAGACGGTAAACGAATGTTGGACAAAGCTATTAATTTATCAATAGAAATTGGTTCTTTAGACCGTGAAATGGAATGTTACAAAATATATTCTGATTTCTATTTGAATCTTAACGATTATCAAAATTCATTGTACTATTTAAAAAAGTCGGATGAGATTCAGGACATTTTACATTCAAAGACTAAAGACGAAATGATAGCCAATTTCAGGACTAAATACGAAATGGATAAAAAAGAGTCTGAAAACAGACTTCTTAAAAAACAGCTTGAATACAAAACACAAAATGAATATTTGTTTATTGTATTGAGTCTTTTGCTGTTTTTAACGGCCTCTTTAATTTATTGGCGTTATAATACGAACAAAACATTAAACACAAAACTTAATAAAGTAAACGCGCTTAAGGATAAGTTTTTTTACATAATTGCTCATGATTTAAGAGGGCCTTTTAATTCCTTGCTGGGATATACAGATTATTTATTAAAAGAGCAGAATTCTATTAGTGAGGATGAACGTGAGAATATCTTTTTTAATATAAATGACTCTTCTAAAAAAATATATACTTTATTAGAGAATCTTTTAGATTGGGCCCGCATTCAAACCGATTCTATTAATTATAATCCCACAAAGGTAAACTTAATTTCTTTGATCGAAAATAATCTTTCATTATTTATGCTCCAGGCAGATGAGAAAGGAATTAAAATGGAGTTTAATAAAAACGGGCATGAAGAGTTAATTATTAATAGTGATGAATATCTGCTTAATTCTATAGTAAGAAACCTTCTCAATAACGCTATCAAATTCACGAACAAATTCGGTAAAATAATTTTTGACGTGGTTATATATGAAAAATTGGTTTCCGTTAGTATTTCCGACGATGGTGTGGGAATTTCAGAAAAAGAATTAGATAAATTATTTCAACCGGAGTTAAATATCATTACAAGAGGAACGCATAATGAGAGCGGAACCGGTTTAGGCTTAATACTTTGCAAAGACTTTTTAGAAATTATGGGTGGAAAATTAGAAGTAAAAAGTAAAATTAATGAAGGAAGTAAATTTACTTTTACAATACCTATAGTATAAATTTTTCTTCTCATTAAGGACTTTAAACGATTCTATTCCGCTCAATATTCTAATAAAGAATTAACATCATAATTTTTTAATTTTTCTCTTCCCTTTAGAAAATTAAGCTCTATTAAAAAAGAAATTTGCGCCACTTGTGCTCCCAATTTTTCCACCAGTCTACATGCCGCCTCCATTGTACCGCCTGTTGCAAGAAGATCATCATGCAACAAAACTTTATCTGTAGAATTTAAGGCATCTTGATGTATTTCGATTGAGTCTGTTCCATATTCAAGTTCATATGATTCTTTTACAATTTCTGAGGGCAATTTACCCGGTTTTCTGATGGGGACGAATCCAACACCTAATTTATGCGCTAGTGCTCCGCCAAATATAAATCCTCTTGACTCGATACCAATTACTTTGGTTATCCCTTTGTTTTTACTAATGTTATAAAGTTTTTCTAAGGCTGTTTCGAAGGCGTCTGAATCTTTTAGTAAAGTAGTAATATCTTTAAATATTATTCCTTCAATGGGAAAATCTGGAACGTCCCGAATAAATGATTTTAATTCCATTATTACCTCAATTAGTTCTTAATATTTTTCTATTAATGTATTTTTCAAAATCTTTTATATTATAACAATTTATTACATCAACTTTTTGCATGCCACCTTTACGTGCCATCATAATTCCATATTGCGTTTGTTTTATTCCATCAGTTGAATGCGCATCGGGATTAATGGCAAACTTACAGCCTTTTTCCCGAGCATAATAAATATTCCTCCAATCCAAATCTAATCTATGTGGACTCGCATTTATTTCTATAGCTACGTCATTTGTTACGCAAGCATCGATAACCTTTTTTATATTCACATTATATGGATCGCGGGCCAATAATAACCTGCCTGTCGGATGGGCTAATAAATCGGTAAATGGATTTTCTATTGCTTTAATTATACGCGCTGTCATTTCGTCTTCCGAAAGATTAAAAATCGAATGTATTGATGCCACAACAAATTGAAAATTTTTTAGAAAATCGTTGTCGTAATCCAGTGACCCGTCTTTTAATATATCGCTTTCAATTCCTTGGAATATTTTAACACCCAATTGACTGCCAACTTCTTTAACTTCTTGTTTTTGTAAAAGCACACGTTCTTCGCTAAGCCCATTTGCGTAAAAGGCCGATTTACTATGATCACAAACAACCATGTATTCGAAACCTATGTCAATGGCTGATTTGACCATTTCTTTTAATGTATTTTGTCCATCTGATTTTGTTGTGTGAAAATGTATAAAACCATTGAAATCTTTTAACTGCAAATTGCTACTCAAATTTATCTCTTTATTGGCAGTGAAATATTCGTGCTCCCGCATTTCCGGTATAATAAATGGTAGATTAAACTCACTTAATATACTTTCCTCAGAATTGCAGCTAATGTTATATTCGTCGATGCCAGCCCCTGCGAAGAATTTATTAGAACCTGTTGTGATAAAAAGAGCACGATCATAATTCGATTCAGTTGTGTAGTGAATAATTATTCTGTCATCAATATCATTTTTTAATTCTGAAGAATTAAAATGTATTGATTCCTGTAACTTATTATATTTGAATGAGTTGGCGAGATCATTCTCAAATTCAGCATAACCAGTAACTTTAGCCATTAATTCAATAGAAGAAATCACTTCAAGTCTTCTCCTTAATTCGCCCGTAAATTCTATCCCTTTTACTGAGGACATTTGACTGATTTCATTTAGAAGTAAATCTCCCTTCATAAATGCTTTATTTAGCAGCAAAAAGCCTTTTCTCTTTTTATTATTCATAATTTCTTCGGTAATTTTTGCTTGTGTTTTATCCCCAAATCCTTTCAAATTTGCCACTCTATTATCAATACACGCTTGCTCCAACGATTCAATTGAATCTACTCCCAACTCCTCGTATAAAGATCTGATTTTTTTTGCTCCCAATCCCCTTATATTAAATACTTCTATTATTCCTTTTGGAACAACATTGCTCAAATTTTCGTACTCAGTTGATAAACCGGTTTCCATAAATTCATATATTACAGATTGTATTGATTTTCCAATTCCCGGCACGTTGTTTATTGAACCATCCGCTATCATGGCGTCAACGTCACCCTCAATTCTGCGTATTGTGTTGGAAGCGTTTTTGAAAGCCGAGATTTTAAATTTATTACCACCAGTAAATTCCAATAGCTCAGCAATACTATCGAATAACGATATAAGTTCTTTTTTTATAGGCATTTAACCAATTATATATGTAAAGAAATATAGTTGCGCTAAAGTGAGTAAAAACCCAAAAATGGATCCGACAAAAACCTGCGCTTTGGTGTGTTTTTTTAAATAAATTCTGGACCATCCAATTAGAATTACTACAGGAATATAAACAACTCCAAATACACCATATAAATAGATTAAAACTCCCATTGGTGTTGATGCTCCAATAGCATGAGCGCTGATTTTCCAATATTTATTTATTAAGATCAATATCAATGTATTAAAAAAATATATCAACCATAAATAATAAATTATGGAGTCGAAATTTAATAAGTATGATGATAATGCTCCGGTCAAACATAAAAAAACACCAAACATATATGGCTGAATTCTTTCCTCTTTTATTGTGGCATCTACATCATTTACAATTCCTTTTTTTCTTAGATGCACAAAAAAGATTATAGGTAGAATAAGTCCAAAGACAAAAGAATGTATTACTACCAAAATTTTTGACTCATATGAAGGTTCTGATAAGAATCCCAAATAACTGAAGATTAAAAAAGTAAAACTTGGCGGTACAAAAATATACGACGTATACCTTGCCAGCATATCAATAGTATTTTTCAAAGTATTCTATTTTGGTGAGTAATTAAATTATTTTTTGAATTTCCAGATGATTTTTTAATTCATCCATATAGGTCATCAAAATTTCTTCAATCGGTTCATATTCGGTGTACTTCATCAATTCCTGTCTTACTTTAGAGGCATTATATAATCCTTTTAAGTATCCCGAATAATACTTTCTAAATGGAATGACCGCCTGTCTTTCCTCGTCCCGAACCGCAATTTCGTATCTTAGGTGTTTAAGAGAAGTCAAAATTCTCTCTTCAAAAGAGGGTTCGTCGGGAAGAACACCAGTTTCCAGTAAAATTTTAGATTCACGGAAAATCCACGGATGCTGAATGGCTCCGCGTGCTATCATAACTGCGTCGGCATTTGTTTCTTCGAAAGCCCTCTTAACGTCTTCAGCTGTAAAAATACCGCCGTTGATTGCGACTGGAATATCAACTACTTCCTTAATTTTTGGAATCCAGCTCCAGTCCGCTTCTCCGCTATGACCCTGCGAACGAGTCCTGCAATGAATTGTAAGTGCCCTTGCTCCAGCATCTTCAATTCGTTTTGCAACTTCCAAAATCATAATAGAGTCTTCATCCCAGCCAATACGAGTTTTAACCGTAACAGGTTTGCTCACAGCTTTTACTATTTCTTCAATCATAGTTTGTAAATACGGGGGATCTTTTAATAAACCAGCTCCGGCTCCCCTTTTGGCAACCTTTTTAACCCAACATCCTGCATTTACATCTATCAATTCAGGATTTTCCAATTCCGCTATCTTTGCTGCTTCCACCATCGCTGGTATGTCTTGTCCGTAAATTTGTATACCAACCGGGCGCTCTTCTTCGGTAATTTTTAGTTTCTTAATCGTTTTTTTGTTATTTCTAATGAGTCCGTCTGAATTAACAAACTCAGTATAAACCACATCAGCACCCAATTCTTTGCATAGCTTTCTATAGCCTATATCTGTTACATCTTCCATAGGAGCTAAGAGTAAAGCGTTTTTAATTTCAATTTGATCTATTTTAAACATTTAATAAGCTTTCATGTATTTTTTATTTAGAACTATTATTGTAATCATAAAAGTGATAAAAGTAAATAAAGCCCCTGTAAGAAATGGAAATTCATAACCTATATAATCGAATGCAAAACCACCCCATAGGGGGCCCAAAACTCTTCCCAAAGCTGAAAAGGACTGTGTTATCCCCAGAATAGCTCCCTGCTTATTATCAGGAGAATATTTACTAATCATACTCAATATCATCGGTTGTAACAACCCTGTACCAACCGATAATACTATAACAATGAGTACGGCACTTAAAAAACTGTCGCCATATGGCAGAAATCCAAGTCCCAACATCATAAATATCGTACCGACTCTTACAAGAGAAATATCAGAAAAACGTTTTGTTAATTTTTTTATCAATCCTCCTTGAATAATGGTTCCGACTATCCCCATCACGCCAAATAGATAACCGTTTTCCCTATCTGAAAAACCGTAGACTTTATAACCAAGAATAGCGAATGTTCCGTATATATTGGCAATCGAAAATATGATTATAAAAAAAATCATGATAAGCAGACCCACTTGCGGTATCTTAAACGTGGATCGGATCTCACTTATATCAAACAGCTTAAATGATATTTTGGAATCCTTTTGACGAATTGTATTCGACTCCGGTAAAAAGAAAATTGCGAATAAAAATGCCATAAATGAAAATGCTGCACTCCCATATCCTGCGTATTCATACCCGAATCCGGAAATCAATCCGCCGATTAAAGGTCCAAATACAAATCCTAAACCGAAAGCTGCGCCTATAAGCCCCATACCTTTAGATCGTTCTTCCTTTGTGGTAACATCGGCAATATATGCTTGAGCTACTCCAATATTACTGCCCCCTAATCCCGCCAGCATCCTTGATATTAGCAAAAGAATAAATGTGTTCGAAAAACTGAACAAGATATAGGAAGATGACGTAATAAGCAGTGAGAGTACTATAATCGGTTTACGCCCCACTTTATCGGATATTTTACCAAGTATTGGATTAAATAAAAACTGCACAAACGAGAACACAGCAATTATTAAACCTATACCGAAATCCGATACGGCTAAATCTTTACTCGCAAAGGTAGGCAGAATAGGTATTAAAATTCCGAAACCTAATAAATCTATAAAGACTGTAATAAAAATCACAGATAAAGAGGCTTTAGACTTTTTCAAGAATATTTCCGTAAGAATAATTTTTAAAGATGTTAAGATACAAAAGAAGCTGCTAAATTTTTAATCTGAGGGAAAACAAAAAATTAGTTGAGAGGTAATACAGATTTAAATTTTGGGCGAGCAGAAAATTTATTTAGAATTTTCCGTGAATCCTCTAAACTTTGCCTCATCAGCTGAAGATCGTTTTGCGTTAAATATTTATACTTATCCGGGATTTTATAGAATTCAGATGGAAGTACAATATATTGATTGCCTTCCTCGGTTTGCCCTTTAAAAACCCAAACAGGTATATAACTAACTTCGCCAAAATTTTTTTTATTGGTAATAGTATTTTTTTCAATAGTGAATGATAATATTACTCCGCTATCGGAATAACGCCATCTCTGGTTCGACACAAAATTTCCGAGCGAATAAGCTATTAGAGTTGAATCGCAATTACTCTTCAAATTCTCAACCATATCGATAGGCTGCAAAACATGTGGTGAAGAACATACAATTACATCGGCGCCGAAACTAATTACTTTCTCGGTAATCAATTTCTGGTAATTATTTGGAAGCCTATGGTTTTCATCACCGATGTGAAGATAAACTAAAATAAAATCTACATTCTCTTTTTTTATTTTTTGTATATCCATTTTTATTTGAACTGTGTCAATTAGATTTATCATAAATTTTTCATCTTTCGCCAAATTCATAATATTAACACCATAGGTGTATGAAAGAACAGAAAAAGTAATACCGTTGGCACTAAATATTCTTATCGAGTCCTTATCCTTAGTATTTAAAAACGAACCAGCATAATTCAATCCATATTCTTTAACAGTTTCAATAGTAGTTATAATTCCTTTTTTTCGCCCATCAGTTGAATGATTGTTAGCCGTTGATAAAATATCGAATCCTGCATTTTTTAACGCACCTATAAAATCGGCTGGGGTTTGAAAAGTAGGATATCCTGAATATTTTTTCGGATTTGTTGAAATTACAGTTTCTAAATTACCTATAGTAAAATCGGAGTTCGACAGGAATGGTTTAACAATTTTATATGTGGGATTAAAATCGAACGAGTCTTCATCTACTTGAGCCCATTTGAATTGCGTAGAGTGACACATGATATCGCCAACAACAGAAATGTTAACCGTTCTAACAGAATCTTCGGATTTTTTAATACTATGGTTTTTTTCCTCCGCATTTTGTTGATACAAAGAAAATAGTATTAAAAACATATGAGCAATATTAATCATAAATATATTGTTGCCATTTCTGTTTTTAAATTAATCAAAAGTTTGTAATACTCTCCGGCCTTTATCAGGATTAACAAATGCTAATCAAAAACCGCAACCGGAAATATATTACAAAAACAAAACTTCTGTTTCAGAAATAAAAAGCCCGTATAAAATAATTATACGGGCTAAATCAATTAATCTTTTCGGGGGAAAATACTTAATTGGTTTTTCGTTCAGTTTTTATGTTCTGAACGTCATTTCTAATGTCTTGCGCCATTTTTTTTAACTCGCTTAATCCTTTGCGCAAACGAGTACCTGCTGCTGACTGTCCTTTTTCATAAAACTTCATTACATCAGGTTCTAGACTTTTTAAAAACTCAATTAGTTCGTAATACTTTTGAGCCATTGAAACCTCCAGGTGAATATTAATAAATAAGTTATTTTAGGTTTTCCAGAATTATTTCCGCTATATCTTTTACAACAACATCATCAGTTTTTTCAAATGACTTGACACCGTCGGACATCATCGTCATACAAAATGGACAGGAAGAAGCTATAGTATCAGCACCTGTTTTTAAAGCTTCATTAGTGCGGTTTTCATTTATCCTCGTTCCTTCAGTTTCTTCGAGAAACATTCTTCCACCTCCCGCACCGCAGCAAAAACCACGATCCTTGTTCCTTTCCATCTCAATAAGGTTCAATCCTTCTATAGACTCAAGTGCGTTTCGCGGCGCATCATAAATCTGATTATATCTTCCCAGATAACATGAATCATGAAAAGTAACCTTGGAAGGTTTAGAATCATTTATAAGTTGCAGTTTATTATTCTTCAATAAATCTTCAATCATTTCAGTATGGTGAAAAACTTCATATTCTCCACCGAATTGAGGGAATTCGTTTTTAATAGAATTATAACAATGCGGGCAACCAGTTACTATTTTTTTAATTTTATAACTATTTAAAGTAGCTATGTTCTCTTTCATAAGTGTTTGTGCCAGATACTCATTACCTAATCTGCGCGCCGTATCGCCATTACATTTTTCTTCTGTCCCAAGAATTCTGAAATCAATTCCGGCTTTCTGCATAATCTGCGCGAATGCTTTGCTCACTTTTTGATAACGAGCGTCGTACGAACCGGCGCAACCAACCCAAAACAAATATTCACATTCGGGATCTTCAGACATAGTTTTTATATTCAAACCTTCTGCCCATTGGGCTCTATCCTGATGATTAAAGGCCCATGGAGTAAAATTAGTCTCCATATTCTTAAATACATTGTTCAATTCCGGTGGAAAAGAAGCTTCCATAAGAGAAAGGTCACGCCTCATATCAATAATTGCGTCAACGTGTTCTATAGTAATTGGACATTCCTGAACACATGCCATACAAGTAGTGCATGCCCAGAGTTCTTCCTGAGTAATATAATCGTGCACCAAAGTTTTTTGCGGAGTTTCATCGGAATTTGATAATATAAATGGAGCTTTTTCTTCGGTGCGTTTGCGAATGTTTTCAATTATTTTTTTTGGTGAAAGAAGTTTACCTGTATTTGATGCGGGACAGGCATCGGTGCATCTACCGCATTCGGTGCATGAAAAACCGTCCAACATCTGCTTCCATGTTAAATGTTCAATATCCGCAGCGCCAAATTGCTCAATGTTTTCATCCTCTAAATCTATAGGTTTAAGCGCATATTTGTTATTGCCAGTTTTACCGAAATAAACATTTGGTATTGAAGTAAATACATGATAATGTTTTGAATAAGGCAGGTAATTCATAAACGTAAAAATAGTTATGATATGCACCCACCAAAAAACTTCGAATAGAATACCAGCCGAATAACTATTTGCTTCAAAGAAAATAGGTGATAATATTTCACTTAATGGTCTAAATTCAAAATTGGATAATATAAAATTATGGTTGGCTAATCCGGCAGTATTCTGACCGAACATGGATACTACAACTAATAAAATTAGAGTGAGAACAATGATAGCATCTTTTTTCTCGGCTTTATCGCCCTGCAATCGTTCAACTTTTTGGATAAAACGGCGATATAACGCATATAAAACAGAAAGCAGTACAAGTACTCCAAACACATCCTGTGTAACAGTAATAAAGGAATAAATTATTCCCAAAAACTCAAAATTAAAGGGGCTATAAAATCCTTGAATTATAGATTCAAGAACTGCAAAAAGAAATAAAACAAATCCCCAGAAAATAAAAAGATGTATAACTCCTGCTATAGGATCTCTAAGTAATTTTGATTGACCGAATACAATTTTTACTACATTTAATAGTCGTTCCTTTACCGAATCAAAACGATTTTCAGGTTTACCGGTTTTTAAATAGCTGAACGTTTTTTTTAAATTTTTATACAGAAAACCAAATGCTAAAAAAAAGAGAATTATAAAAACGAAATTTCTAATATCCATTTGCGAATTATCCAGAAATATTTAGATTAAGAAAAATATTTGTTAAAAAAATCATTAGTCTTTTGTAAAACTTTATCAAATTTTATATTAGAACCTTCGAACGGGTGTTTCACATCAAAAGTATGACCCGAGTTAGGAATAACTAAATACTCGGTATTTTCTTTGTTCGACCAATTGAAGATAGTTTCAGCTTCTATAATTGGCACCGCCATATCCTGCTGACCATGAATAATCAAATAAGGTTTTCTCAATTGTTTTAAAGCATTTTTAATATTTAGTTTTCCTGAACTGTTTTTAGTAATGTCTTCTAAAAATGTCAGGTTTAATCTCATAACTTGTTTTGTCCGAGAATTAATAACTTCGAGATAACCTTTTTCTTTCCATTCTTTTTTTTGTCTTTCAGAAAATCTATCAAAATTAGCAACTGCCGACCATGTAACGAGACCTTCAATATTATTGTTTAGGGCTGCAGTAATAATAGAAACAGCACCACCTCGGCTGTGCCCTATCAATCCAATCTTAAGTTTATCCACACCCTGGCCGAAATACCCTGATTTAACAGCTGAAATAAGTTCATTCAATTCAGAAATTTCCCGCGAATATGTATTAGCTGCAAATTTATTTATCTCTGTAAACTCAATATTGTTACCGCTAATTCCATTATGCGAAAAATTGAAAGTTATAACATAAAAACCCGAGTCAGCGAAATATTGTCCTAAGTGTGGGCCAAAACCCCAGTCTTTAAAGCCTTTGAAACCGTGAACAAATATCAAACAACCTTTATAAGTTGTTCCACTTTTAAAGAAAGTTGAAGCTGTTAGAACTTCTCCTTCCGAAGTTTTGTAGGAAATATTTCCTGTCATGTATATAATATGCCATTTATGCTCTGAAAAGTCAAGATTTTAGTAAAAATTTAAGTTTTTTTATTTAATAAAGATTTGATGCTCAAGTTCTGATAATTGCATCATTGTTTCGTTTGTTTTAAATTTTCAAATAATTATCTTAACCAACAAATATTACTAAAAATATTATGAGAAATAATGATAGAACTCACCGAAGAACAACAGATGCTTCGAGATACAGTAAGAGAATTCACGAATTCCGAAGTAAAAACTCTTGCCAAACAAATTGATGAAAAAGAAGAAATACCGAAAGAACTAATAAAAAAAATAGCTGAAGTTGGACTGCTAGGAACTGCTTTCCCCGAAAAATTTGGAGGCGGCGGTTTTGGTGAAATAGGCTATTGTTTAGCACAGGAGGAAATTACAAGGGGTTGTGGCTCTACAGCTGCATTTATAGGAGCGCACATTTCAATTGGCACTAACGCAATATTTATAGGCGGAACAGAAGAGTTAAAAAATAAATATTTGCCCCTTCTAACCGCGGGTGAAAAGATTGCCGCTTTTGCTCTCACTGAATCTGAAGCTGGTTCCGATGCGTTTAATCTTAAAACAACAGCAGAATTTATTGACGGCAAATGGATAATAAATGGTGAAAAACTTTGGGTTACCAATGGCGCTTACGCTGATATCTTTTCTGTATTTTGTAGAACTTCCATGGGGATAACCGGTTTTGTGGTCGAGAAAGATTTTATTGGTGTAACTATTGGACCAAATGAAAAAAAAATGGGTATTAGGGGTTCTGCAACAAACACAATTACATTCGAAAATGTTGAAGTCCCCCCCGAAAATATTATCGGTCAGGAAGGGAGAGGCTTTTTAATTGCTATGAAAACGCTTGATACAGGCAGACTCGGAATAGGAGCATGCTGTGTTGGAGCAGCTAAAGAAATGCTGGAACTATCAGTTCAATACGCAAATCAAAGGAAACAGTTTGATCAGGAGATCAATAAATTTCAAGCAATTCAGTTTATGATAGCTGAAATGACTACATTAATATATGCTATGGAGAGCATGTTGTACCGTGCTGCGGAGAATTATGATAATGGTAAGGATATATCACAGGAAGCGGCTATGGTTAAATTATATTGTTCCGAAGCTGTTTCCGAAGTTGCAGATAAAGCTTTGCAAATACATGGCGGCATGGGCTTTTCTCGCGAAATACCAATTGAAAGATTTTACAGAGATGCTCGTATATTAAGAATTTTTGAAGGAACTAGTGAAATTCAAAAAATTATTATTAGTCGTAAGTCAATAAAAAACAATGGGAAATGGAAAATTTAAATGCCTGGATTATTAATAATACCCTCAATAGACATTAAAGATGGAAAAACAGTTAGAGTTGTTCAGGGTATACCCGATTTAAACTGTAAAGCTTATGGCAACGATCCGGTTGAAATGGCTATGATTTGGAGAGCAGAAAATGCAAAATTCTTGCATGTTGTTGATTTTAACAGTTCACATGAACATTCTCATAAAAATTTTGATTTAATCGCCGCCCTATGCGAATCTGTAATTATTCCGGTTGAATTCGGGGGTGGAATTAGTTCCCTGGAAGAAGCCAGAGAAGTAATGAAACTGGGTATTTACAGACTGGTTGTAGGTTCGCTTGCATTTGTTAATCCTAAAGAGTTCGGAAAAATTCTGGAAGACGTTGGACCCTCAAAAATATCGGCAGCTATTGACGTTGTCGATAATCAGGTTGTTATTCATGGAAGATCACAAAAAATTGATATATCTCCCCTAGAGTATGCGAAGCAGCTTGAAAAAATGGGTGTTCAAAGATGTATTCTAACTGATGTACAAAGAAACGGCATGTTGCAGGGTCCCAATTTAGAATTATCCAAACTTATTGCTTTAGAAACTCAAATGAAGATTACACATTCCGGCGGCGTCAGTGATGTTTCGGACTTGAAAAAATTAAACGAAGTTGTATCTTTAGGTATTGATTCCGTAATTATTGGTAGAGCACTTTACGAGAACAAATTCCCTTGCCAAAAAATTTGGCGTAAAGCAGAGTCTGGTCTTTTTGATTAAGGAAGTAATATGGAAAAAACTAAAAAAAACAGCACGTTTTGGTCTAATCTATTTAAGGCCCCCCCTGAGAGAAGTGACCTTGAAGAAGTACTGCTATATATGCCCACTTTTAAACGCTTCACTCCATTACAGTTAAAAAATTTGCTCCAAATTGTTCATAATAGAGCATTCACAGCTGGAGAATATGTATTCTACCAAAACGATCCTGGAATTGCCCTTTATATCATACGTAATGGTGAAATTAAAATAATTAAGTCTAACGATGATGGAAATGAGGTTGAGCTGACTCGTTGCTCAAGAGGTGATTTTTTCGGTGAGTTAGCTTTGTTAGACAATGATATTAGATCAGCTTCCGCAATTGCAGTAACAGACACGAATGTAGCTGTTATTTTTAAGCCGGATCTAGATAGATTTATAGAAAAATATCCGAAAAAAGGGAATCAAATACTACGTGGACTTTCACAGATAATTGCCACACGTTTAAGAATATTGGATGAAGAGTATCTATCACTTTATAGTAAATCAATTAAAAGCATAGAGGAGGAACAAAATGGATAATATAAAAAAAATATTAGTACCAATAGATTTTTCCGACTATTCAAAAAATGCTTTAAGGTACTCGGTAAATTTTGCTAAAAGTATTTCAGCAAAAATGTATTTGATTTATGTTATTGAACCAATGATATATCCGGCTGATTTTAGCATGGGTCAAATAGCCATTCCCGCTGCTGATATTGATATGACAAAGAGAGCTCAGGAAGAGTTAAATACTCTTGCAAATAACGAAATAGACAACTCGATTGCAGTGGAAGTAATAATTAAATCCGGAAAACCATTCGTTGAGATAATTGAGACCGCGTCAGAGATTGACGCAGATCTTATAATTATTGCAACCCACGGACATACAGGAGTTGAACATTTACTTTTTGGCAGCACAGCCGAAAAAGTGGTTAGAAAAGCGCCCTGCCCGGTATTAACGCTTCGTGAACCACTAAAGGGTTTTAAATTCAATAAATAGTTTCC
>PGYT01000056.1 GCA_002839805.1 Ignavibacteriae bacterium HGW-Ignavibacteriae-2 | reverse complement strand
TTTTATTTTATAATAGATTCAGCCCAACTGTCAATTAGTTCGCGCTCGCTTATTTTTAATAATTTTAATAGCTGTTCATTCGACTGAGCTTTTAAAATTTCCGAAATTTTTTCAACTCCGTATCTGCCGCGAATATAATTCACAAGAGAACCGCATATCCCGTATCGGTCATCACCATTCCAAAGTTTATTCAACAGCCGGGGGTATCTATCTTCTTTAATAATTTGTTTCACTTTGCTCATTTTTTCAGAATCAAGTTGACCGCTTACCATAACAGCTACACCTTCAATAAACCAGGACATATCTGCCATGTTTTCGAAAAAATGATCCAAATTAATTTGTCCGTGATAAACATGCATAACTTCATGAGTAATCAACTGCTGAATCGCACTCGCAACAACAGGATTTTGTTCGCACGATTCTGTATCCCAAACACGAGTAGACAATAAATTAAATTGATCAGCAACACCACTCGCAACCATCCAACATTCGCTTTTAAATCCCGGAATATTCCATTCTGAGCTGAATTGAAGATCTAATGATTTTCTATTGGGATGTACATAAATATCGTATTTCGTAAGAAATTTATTATTAAAATATTTTTCTATAGATTCCTGGGCGTTATCGAAATATGCCATATACTTGCTAAGATCTGTGCTGTCACTGGGAGTAAAATAAAGATCGTAATTGTTTGTTTCGTATAAATACCACTTAGAAGGCAATTCATTCGATTTCTTGTTTTGAGCGAAAGATATAGACATAAATACTGTCAAGGTTATTAATACAAAATATACTTTCATTTATAATTCCCGTTTCTTTTTAATTTTTTATACAACAACAATAATTAGAAAAATTTTATATCATTACAAAAATATTTTATACGAATAATAATTAGTTTTACGGGCTAAATTTATAAATGTTTAGGTGATATGGGAAGAACAAAACTAAAAAAATTTATCGAGTTGAAATCTTTTCCAAATGTTTTTGATCAGGAGCAGGAAATGATTTCGGCAAATCTGAAAAAATATTTCGCTAATAAAAACTCTTATACACTGGAAGTGGGCTGTGGAGAAGGGGATTATACTGTAAATCTCGCGAAACAATTTTCAGACAGAAATTTTATTGGCATCGATATTAAGCAGGCGAGACTTTATGTAGGTGCAAAAAAGGCTTTAGAGAACAACATTAATAATGCCGCTTTTATTTCGGCGCGTGTAGAAAAACTAACAGACGTATTTAAAGAGAATGAAGTTGAAGAGATATATATACCTTTCCCCGAACCTCATGTGCGCCGCAGAAGTATTCCTCGCAGATTGGTATCACCTGAAATGCTGAACGTTTATAAAAATATATTGCGCTCAGACGGAAGAATACATTTTAAAACTGATGACAGAGATTTATTCCAATATTCATTGGAAGTTATTTCAAAAGCAGGTCTCACAATTATAAAACAAAACTCTGATGTGCACTCTCAGGAAAATCTAACACTTGCGGAAACAATCACAACCCGCTATGAAAGATATTACAAAAGAGAAGGCCGAAAAATTCACTACGTTTGCTTCAGATTTTAGAAAATAAATAAATCTAATTTTAAATATTAAGTAGGGATTCGCATACAAAACTACATTAACCCGCGACAAAAGCCACGGGTTAATGGTATAAATTTATTTTAACTTTTCTAACAGGTAAGTATATATAAGCGCATAACTGAAAGCTCTTTGCTGATTAGTTGTTGCCGCCGCATGGCCTCCTTCCATATTTTCGTAATAATATACATTATATCCCATACTTTCCATTTTAGCAACCATTTTACGCGCATGAGCCGGATGAACACGATCGTCTCGGGTTGAAGTCATAAAAAACACTTCGGGATATTTTTTGCCTGGAAATACATTTTGATAAGGTGAATACTTTTGAATATAAGCCCATTGTTCCGGAATATCAGGATCGCCATATTCTCCCATCCAGCTGGCGCCGGCAAGTAGTTTGTTAAATCGTTTCATATCCAACAATGGAACCTGGCATACAACCGCGTTAAATAATTCGGGTCTTTGAGTAAATGTTGCGCCAACTAAAAGCCCTCCATTACTGCCACCCATAATACCTAAATGTTTTGGGGAGGTTACTCTTCGCGCTATCAAATCCTCTGCTACAGATATAAAATCATCATAAGCCGCCTGTCTGTTTTCTTTTAATGCAGCCTGATGCCACTTAGGTCCAAACTCGCCGCCGCCTCTAATATTAGCAAGAACATAAACCCCGCCTTTTTCTAACCAGGAATTGCCTAGTGTAGTAGAATAGCTTGGGCTCATAGATATTTCGAAACCACCATAACCATATAATAATGTTGGATTCGTTCCGTCGAAATTAATTTCTTTTGCTTTTACAAGGAAATAGGGAATATGTGTACCGTCTTTAGAAATGGACTCAAATTGCTGAACTTCAAATTTACTACCGTCAAAAAATTCGGGCAGCGCTTTAATTTTTTCTGATTTACTACCATCTTCGGATACCATGTACAAACTTGTGGGAGATAAAAAACCTTTGTATGTATAAAAAAATCTGTCAGAATTTTCGTCAGTATCCGCTATTGAAATATTTCCGAAATCGGGCGCGTCAATTTTAATTTTAACCCATGCGTCATTTTCAAATTTGAATTTATACATCTCACTTTTAACATTGTTAAGCATTGTAACTAGTAAATAATTTTTCGTGTTTGATATTCCATCAATGCTCGACCTTTCATTCGGTTGAAGGACAATACTAAACTTTCTGTCGCCATTTAAGAACTTGTTGTAGTCTATGCTGACAAGTGATCCTTGAGTGTAATTATTACCTTCAATCTCCCAATCTGATTTAAGACTGATAAGCAACTGATTTTTAAAAATATTTACAAGTTCAGCATCCTCGGGAATTGTGAGTTTAATAAGTTTATCATTTTCAATCACAAAATTATTAGATGTAAAAAATGTTACGCCCTGACTTACGAGGTTATATTTCCTTTCAGGAGTATTTATTGTATAACCCGTAACGCTTACATCAGTAATGTTACCCTCGAAGACAGTTTGCGCCTGACTTATGTCTGTGCCTCTTTTCCAAAGTTTTGTAATTCTGGGATATCCGGAGTTTGTTAATGTGCCTTCACCGAAATTCACTGAAACAAACAATGTGTTTTCATCCACCCATGAGACTGATCCTTTTGATTCGGGCAGATTAAATCCATTTTTCACAAATTCTTTAGTCTCTGTGTTAAATTCTCTCCTAACAACGGCATCACCACCTCCGCGAGATAAATTAACAATGAATAATTTATAATCTGGGTAAAGAGGAATAGCACCTTTGTACACCCATTTCTCATTTTCTGTTTTACATAATAAATCTATATCCAAAACAGTTTCCCAAACAGGGGCAGATTTCTTGTATTCTTCTATTGTAGTTCTCCTCCAAATACCTCGTTCGTTATTTTCATCCTGCCAAAAATTATAAATATAATTGCCCATTGTATTTGGATCAGCAATCCTTTCGTTAGAATTATAATTTTCCAAATTTTTCTGAAACAGGCCCTCGAAAGCCGGATCGTTTTTAAATATATTTAAGGATGTTTCGTTATGTGAGCGCACCCATTCTAAAGCAGTCGGATCGTCAACTTCTTCAAGCCATAAAAACGAATCCGAAGCATCCTGGGCTGTTACAGTAATCGTTATGCTTAACATTGGGATTAATAAGAAATAAACTAGTGCTTTATGTTTCATGCAGTCACCCTATTTTTTAGTTTATATTTAATTTTAAAATTACTTATAAAAAAAATAATTTTTCTTCATGAAGTCTTACATAATCAATTTTACGGCCATTGTCTATAATGTTTACTCAACTTTAACAAACTTAATGTTTTTAGACCTGGGGGAATCTAACAAAAAATTAATTATGTTCGAGTTGCCGTCTCGTGTAAATTGCACATTATAATATGAGTACAATTTATCCTTGTATATATCCCCCCAAATATGAATAAGGGGAAAATTTATGTTTCTGATGTTTTTAAGAGTTAATGTTTTGTTTACTACGTCAGCAAAATAAGTAATACCAAGTTCTTTACTAAAATATTTTCCAGTATACTCATCATAATTTTTCCAAACATTATTAACTTGCCTTGTTAGAACGAGGCTGTCTTTATCGAAATAAACGATTAATTTGTTATAAATACCTGATCCCGATTTTACAAATTTGGCTTCTGAACCATTTTCTTTAATAAAATATTTTTCTTCCGATAAAGGAAAATATTTTGTTTTTTCCTGACCAATTCGTTGGACAACCAGATTGTTATTATCACGTGAGACTTCAACTGTAATCTCAGCATTATTAGTATATGTACCTGTATAATTATCAAAAATATCAGGATGTACAATAATAGGTTTTTTTTTGTTTTTATAATCCCCGGAGAATTCAGGGTTTGTAAATTTACTTTCTAAGAAAATGTCAGCGATTGTTTGAGCTCTGTAATAAACCCCTCCTAATGCAAAATTACTTAGTACGGCAACAGAAAAGTCAAATTCCGGAAACCACATCATATACGAAGTATAACCATTTCCACCGCCGCCATGCCAATAATAATTTAATCCTTTATATGTGCCATTTACAAGTCCATATCCGTAGAAGGAATTACTCAGCGAATCATAAATGATTCCATTGTTTTTAAATCTGTTAAATGTTTTTTTTGAACCTACGACAGGATTATTAAAATTTAACATCCATCTACACATATCTTCCGCTGTTGTAAAAGTACTGCCGGCGCCTGTATACCATAAATCTTTTAAAGATATTTTTTCATAACTGCCTTTGTTGCCCAGTTTGTATGAGTTGGCAATTTTTTTTGGAAGGTCGGCGGTTGTTGAATAAATAAATGTATTGGACATATTTAGAGGGGAAAAAATATTCTCTTTAATCCATTGGGAAAAAGGTTTGTGAGTAATTCGACTAATAATTTCGGCAAGTAAGATATAACCTGTATTACAATAAAGAAACTTCTCGCCAGATTCAAAATTTAACTCTTTCTGTGAATAAATGAGTTTATATAAATCCTGTTTTGTAAAAGGACCCTCAATCGGCTCTCCGGTAAGTCCAAGTAAATCGGCCATTTCGCGTAGACCGCTATTATGAAAAATAAGATTCTTGATTTTAATTTTACCTTTATATGTAATCATTTCAGGTAAATATTTAGTAATATCATCGTCAATAGACAACAATCCTTTTTCCTCAAGTAAAAGAACTGCGAAAGCAGTAAAATGTTTGCTTAGAGAGCAGAGATTACTTGGTGTATTATTATCAATAGTTCTTTTGTGTTCTAAATCAGCCATACCGTAGCCTTTTGATAAAACTACACTATCGCCTTTTACGATGGAAATAAATCCGCCCGGTCTGTAATCGACTCTCCATTCGGATAGAAGCTGATCCACTTTCTCCTCAGAAGATTCAGCTGCCGGCTCAAGTTTTTCTATTCCTATACTATAGCTTCCCTTTTCGTCCATTGGGTTAAAATGCGCTACAATTATTTTATACAGTCCTTTCGTTTTAGTTGTTAAGGTTAAAAACTCGGGACCGCTGGTTAAATAATCGAAAGTGGACAAAAGTTTATTTTCGGGTGAATATATATTTACAATTAAATCGGTATTAAATTGAAAAAGACTGGCGAATAAAAATTTATCCCTTTCCAGTTCAACATTAAAAGTGTCGATTTCATCATAAAAAATATCGCTGTAAAGTCTTTGATCAGAGAAAAGGGTAAAAGATTTTGCCGGTTGAAGAGTATTAAATAGTACTGAGATAAGGAAAAGAATAATAGAAAGTTTATAATTCATGCTGAACCTCACGAGTTAATAATCAGGTGAAAGTATGCATACTAAACATTAAGAAAAACTGATGCTTAATCAGTTTGAAAAGTTATACACAAAAAATATTAATATATTTTACTCACTCAGCCACAACAAGCATTTCGAAATTGTTCGGCGATAATTTTTTGTTTCGCGACCAGTCTCCAATAGCACATCCGAGTATATCGATAGTTTTAAAACCAATTGATTTAAGCATCCAGCTGATTTCTGATGGGGCGTAAAAACGTTCGTTTGAACTAAGTTTACGCAAATTGCCGTCGTCATCGGGGGCGGAAAATTTTTGATACTCGCGGAAAGTAATTAAGTCGAAAGAAGAATCTGATATTAGTTGTCCTTCTTCGTTCAAAAATTCTTTTATATTATTTACTAAAGGGAATAGAGCGTTAAGACATGTCAAAATTAATTTACCATCTGATTTTAAAGAATTTTTAATGTTAACAAGTATTTGAAAATTCATTTCATCGGTTTCCATCAGGGAAAAAGCTCCTTCGCAAATCATAATAGCTAAGTCAAATTCTTTATCGAAATTAAAATTTCTTGCGTCCTTTTTAATAAAAGAAACAATAACATTTTCGTTATGCGCTTTTTCTCGGGCTCGATTAAGCTGGTCGTCAGAAAGATCAATTCCGGTAACGGTATATCCTCTTTTAGCGAGTTCAATTGAATGCCGCCCGGTGCCGCAGCCCACATCCAGAATTTTGATGGATTTGTTATGATTGATTTCCCCTTCTATAAAATTGCACTCATTTAAAGTGCCCATTGTAAAAGGTTCGTTATCATAGGATTTAGAATAATTAGTAAATAATTCTTCGTACCATTGATTCATTTTTATCGCCTTATTTATTTAAATAGTCTTGCAAATCCAGGGTAAGCTTTTAAAGGAATAATCTCAAAATTAATAAGATTGTTTTTAACAAGCGGCAGAATAGACAATATTTTTTCCGCTTCTGTCTTATCTGAACACTCCAAAACAAGAACAGCGCTGGATTTATCGGTTCTAAAATATATTTCTCTTATAATATTTTTTTGATAAAGTTCATATACTATTTCCGCCTCTTCTTGTAAATGCGGTTTAAAATCTTCTGAAGATAAATTCGGCATTTCTTTTTCAATAGCAAGTATTTTCATAAGTATTCCCGGAGTTAATAATTAAGTAATTTTTGTTATATCAATAAATTTTATTTCCGTAAGATATTTAAACGTTTCCAGAATAGGAAAGTGCGGTAATTCAAATACTTCAATCATTATTTTTTTTAGATCCAATTCGTTCTTAATTAAAACTCGTGTGGAACTTCCATTCTTGTGTATAGTGTATTCCATGTTTTTTAGTTCAACTCCGTAATCATCAAAAAATCTGATTACTCTTAACATTCTCATAAATTCACTATTATTATTGAAAGAGTCTGCTATAACATTTATAAAATGATCTATATTTCTTCCCTTGTGATTTATTGTGTAACCATGCACGCGTTCATTGTTTTTTTGTACTTCAACTTTTATAATATTTTTGTCATCTACAGTAATTAAGAAATTAAAATGACCCCATTTAAGATCTGTTTTGCCGCCGGGGAAAATATGAATCGGTTTGTAAAACGGAGCCCCATACCCAACATCAACAAGAAATTGTTTCCGGTCTAAAATTACAATATTAATCAAATGAACGTTTTTGGCGGAATTCATATCAGCGCCGTGTAATGAGGCTTTATACCCAAGATTTTTTAAAAGAAGATTGAAGTAATAATTGTTAGCGTAACAGGTTCCGCCTAATCCAAAATCTATGGAGTTTTGTAGGTGAGTCTCAAAGTCAACCAAACCACATAAATTGTTTTTATGATTTAGAAGAAGCTTCGAAATATTTTCAAACGGGAATTTCTTTAACTGAGCGGATGTTAACTTCTCCAAATATTGTAATGTTGGTTTTTCGGTTTCAAGATTTAGATGTTGAAGGTATTTTAAGATATCGATTTTTTTATAGGTCATAATTTCCAAATTTAAATGTGAAGCTCAACAATGTCGCCATCATGTAAAACATGTTCTCGTCCTACCGGTTGTCCATCACGCACTCCCTTTCCCCAGACACGTGCGCTTTTTAAATTCAGCAGGAAATCTTTATGTACTTTTTCAGCAAAATTTTCGACACTTTCGCCAGCCTTAAGAACAAATGGTTTTGAGTAATCAGGTTCCTCATGTGGTTTTTTAGCATACACTCTTATTAACCTCAATTCCTTTACTATAAAATCCATCATTTGGTTTATATTTCTGTTCGCTTCGATCGACACTGGAAGAAGTATCCAACCTTCATCACGAAGCAGTTCGTTCAAAACGTCAAATTCCGCATCCAGGTTCGAACCGTCATCTTTATTAACAACAACAACAAAGGGGAGAATCGTTTTATGGGAGTTTGTTTCGGAAATATTTTTGTGCTTTGGATAAATATTACTTTTTTCAAGGATATTTAATGAATTCAAAAATTGATCTATAGGAAATGCTTGAAGGTCCAGCATTAATAAAACTAAATCCGCGCTTTTAATTAACTCCGCTAATTCGGGCTCCATAAATTCGCGATCGAGAGCGGGTGTGTCCAATAGTTGAAGTTGTACTCCATTATAATCCATCATACCGGGTGTAGGCGACCAGGTGCTGTAGGGACTTGCGGAAATATCGGGAGAAGCATGTGTAAGTAAGGATACAAGTGATGATTTACCGACGTTGGCGCATCCAAGAACTATAATTCTTGCATTGCCTTCTTTATCTATGTGAAATAAAGATTCGTGTTTGCCAATCTTTTTTTTTGCCGCTTGGGCTAACGATTTATATTTCGATAATTTTTTTCTTAAATCAGCCCTAAGTTTATCGGTTCCTTTATGTTTCGGAATTGTTTTTAGTACTTCTTCAAGCGCGGCAGACTTTTCCCGAGGCGTATCCGCTTCGCGGAAGCGACGCTCAGCTTCATGATATTCTGGTGGTAAATTTGTCGGCATAATTATCACCTAAAATATTTTATACAACATAACAAATTCCGGACGTACTATAAATAAAATTTCCATTCTATACGGCTAAAAAAAATAATCGCTCTGAAAGCCCGTCTTAGAAAGAAGTATCAGATTACTTAAAATAAAAGGTGCATACATTTTGAATACGGTAATAGAAATAAAAAGCAGTGAAAACAAGAAGCGGAAAGTACTGACTAAAACCGATTTAGCGTATTACAGAATTGTTTATGGAGGGAAGGAGAAAAAATATTCACTTTTATTTATACTTAGATATTATTAAAATTATAATAATCTTATTTAAAAATTCTGCATGATAGATAAACTTATATATAGTGTTAACTCATCAATTGATTCCAGCATTAGGAAAGAGTATTCTTCACTAAAAGAAAACTCAAACAACCAATCGAAAAACAATAAGCTGTATATAACAGATAATAATCAAACAAAATTACTTAAAGAAGGAAATCTTCTTAATTCTTCGAAACATAATTTTGAAAACAAGATTAATTCCGAATACATACACTCAGCCCCCGCAATTGGAAGCAAAAAAATATCACCAACCTTTCTGGAAACTTTTACCATAGAAAACGATAATTATAATAAATTCGAAAATATACAAGAACCGGATGTAATAATTATTTCTGCCGAATCCGAGCAGTTTATAGAAAATGAAAAAAAGAATAAGATGGGGTACTACATAACTATTCCTCAATCCGTTGAAAAAAATATAGAACCGGGATTAAAACAAATAAAAGAACCGAATCCTGTATTTGAAAAATATAACCTGCAAAAGAGAAAAGAATCTGGAAGCCTTGTAAATTTAATAATTTAACGGCATACCCAGTTCCGCAATTAAATTATTAGTTCTGTAAGTGTTTTTGTATTTCAAAGTCGCCCAAATCATAAAGCTCATAATTATTAAGGAAGATTTCGAGTTCGTTCACAAACCATTCTTTCGATATATTGTTTTTTATAACAAAATTATTTAACCAGTCAATTTCATAAATATGCAGGGTTTTGTCCGAGAAAGCCACACGAATTGCATCTTTCGTAAAAATTTTAGCGAACTCATCATTTGAAAATATGGGAGGATCATATGAAAGAAATTCATTCTCAAAAAAATCCTCAATGGCTTTATTTACAAAACTCTGATTAAAGTCAAGTTCTTTAGCAAGAGTTCTGAGAGCGGTTTTTTCGTTTTCTGTAATTTTATTATCACTTGCCACCAGTAAAAGAAGACCCTTAAAATAATTGCTTCGATCAAGAAGGTTATGTTCCATAATACACTCTCCAATTAATTCGTATAGTTTGAGAATAAGAATTATTTAATAATCAGTAGAGTTTTTTCAAATTTACATCTCCCTGCTACAATAATTTAATGCGTATCATAAATTTATTTAACCAGTTGACCGGTAATTCTCATTAAATCAATTTCATAAAGTTTAGAGTCATAAGTAGCATTAGTAATATTATTTTTAGAACTTATTAAGTTAAGCTGTGCTTCTCTGAACGTAGTTGTTGTTAACTGACCAAGTGAATAAAGCTCATTTGCTCTTTTAAAATTTTGTTCAGCAGCTGAAAAATTTCTTTTTTGAATGTCCAGAATATTTAAGCTGTTTTGATAAGCCAGCAAAGAGTTTGTGATCTCCTTGCGCAGACTGAGGAGAGCTTTTTTGTTCATCAGTTCTTTATTTTTCACGGAAATTTCCGCGTTCTGTTTTTGAATACTATTCCTGAAACCATTAAACAAGTTATAACTTAATGTAACTCCGGCTGCAAAAGACTTATCAGGTTCATACAATCCAAGCGAAAGATTGTCCAGACTTTGGTTATATCCGTAAGAAGTCTGCAAGGTTAATGAAGGCAGATCAGCCGAGGATGTAATCTTTAAATCCAGTTCAGACATTTCAAAATCTTTCTTCGATAAGAGATATTCAGAGTTAGAAGTTAGTGCCGCTTCAATCAATTCCGATTCACTTCCCATTTCAGTAAAGTTCACATTTCTCTCGACGGTAAAGGTCAAATTGATATCTCTGTTAAGCATAAGGTTTAAATTATACTTTGTTTCATTTAATATTTCCATTGAATTCAAAAGACTCACACTATCTGCGTTAAGATCAACCTCAGCTGAAAGTACATCGATACTTTTAGCTTGCCCGTATTCCGATTTCTTTCTGGCTCTATCAAGTCGTTCTAATGAAATAGAAACCAATTCCTGAGTAATTCTTAAATTTTCTTCAGCTCTGGCAACTGAATAATATGCGCTCGAAACATTTAGCAAAACATTTTCAATTGTGTACCTTGCCTGTAATTCTGCTAATTGTCCTGCTGCTTTTAACTTATTAAATGTATAAATGTTTCCAAAGCCATCGAATAAAGTATATGATGCCTGGATTTTTGCACTAGTATTGGTAAATACTTGATTGTTTATTCCAGAACTCATTTGCACGTCGTTGTCGTAATAATTTGCGCCTGATATAAAATCAATTCTTGGTAATAAATCCGCATTACCGATGTTAACGTTATTTCTGCCAATTTCCGCGTTATTTTTAGCGACTTGTATATCGTGGTTTGCAGACAGTGCCTCGGCGACAGCTTCCCTCAAGGACAATAACTCTTGAGCATTTATTTGATTAAAAACCAGTATCGTAAAAAAAAGTAGTAACAACATTTTTATATTAAAATTTTTCATTTGATTACCATAAAGTGTTATGTGGTATAATAAGATTCATATTTTTTTATGAATTGTTCTTCTTTAATTGCCGGTTCTACCGATTCGGGCGCTGGTTTACTACCGTTTATAAGCCAGGCTATATAAATTTTCAACTTATTAAATATCACTAAAAGTGAAGGGAGAAAAAGTAAAGTAAGGGTTGTTCCAAATAATAATCCATATGCCATTGAAATAGCCATTGGCGAAAGGAATTGTGCCTGGTGACTTGTTGAGAACATAATCGGACCCAAACCTGCAATTGTTGTTAACGATGTAAGTATTACGGGTCGGAATCTGCTTGATCCGGCTTCTAAAAGAGCTTCCTTAAAACCCATACCGTTTTTTAATAATCTATTGAAAGCGTCTATAAACACAAGTGAGTCGTTTACCTGAATGCCGAATAAAGCAATAACTCCGAAGAAGGACAGTATACTTATTATATATCCCTGTAAAAAATGTCCCCAAACAACACCTATAATAGCGAAAGGAATAATAATGAAAACTATTGTAGCCTGAGCAAACGATCTGAATGTAACTACTATAATTAAGAACATTAAAATCATGACAACAGGCATCACTATTGCCGCGGCATTCATCGTTTTATTGCTTTCTCTGTTTTGTCCTTCAAAGTCAAATGTAACATCAGGGAATTCTTTTATAATTTCAGGCATAATATCAGCTCTAATGTCCGCAAGTATATCGGTAACTGACTCACGCGAATCTGCGATATCGGCCTCTACATTTATAACTCTTTGCTGGTCTGTATGATTTATTGCTACCACACCGTGTGATATTTCAAAAGAAGCAATATCTTTTAGGGAAAATTCCCTTCCGTCGGATAACCGAACACGCATATTTTCAAGTTTTGATATTGAAGAACGATCCGTTAAATCGTATCGCACCCAAATTTTTACTTCATCAATTCCTCTAACTATTCTTTGGGCTTCACCGCCGAAGAATCCGGATCTTACCTGTTTTATAACATCATTGGACGTTAAGCCCAGAGCAAAAGCCTTATCCTTAAGAGTTAATTTAATTTCCCTTTGACCGGGAGGATTATTATCAACAACATCTTTCAACTTAGTTACTTTTTTGAGTTCAGCTTTTAACTTATTCTTTGCGGTTATCAATTCATTTAAGTTATCGCTTGAAAGAGCTACTGATACTGGTTTTCCGAATCGTGAGTTTCCACCAAATTCCAGGTTCTCTGCATTATCCACTTTACCAATAAGCGAACGTAATTCGTTCGTTATTTGTAATCCTGATAAAACTCTTTCTTCACTGTTTTTAAGAGTAAGTGATAATTTCCCTTTGTTTGTGCTGGGTCCAATTATTCTGCTGATGGCCAGAATAGCGCCCTCGCTTTCCTGAGAATATTCTTTTTTATACCTTTCGTTGTATGCCCAAACCGGAATCTCCATGTCCGCAAGAATACTGTCGGTAACCGCTGCTGGGGTGCCGGAAGGCATCTCAAGAGAAATAGTTAAATCATTGCCTTCAATCGTGGGAAAGAATGTCGTTTTTACTATACTTCCCTGCAGAGCTCCGATTGTAATAATAAGTATAGCCACTGGGATCAATGCAGCAATTAAAGGATTATTAATTGTGAACTTTAAAGTGGGTTTATATAATTTGTCGCGCATCCATTTAATAAATTGATCGGCTATTTTGAGTATTATGTTTTTTTTCTCTTCACTTCGGGTAAGGGCTTTTGAATGTGCAATATGGGCGGGCAGAATAAACATACCTTCAATCAATGAAAACAAAAGAGCCGCAATTACTACAAAAGCTATATCTTTTGCTGCATCTCCTATACCGCCTTCAAGAAATAAGAACGTAGCAAAAATTACCACAGTTGTTAATACAGACGCGGCAACGGAAGGCAGAACTTCTATTGTTCCGTTTACAGCAGCTTGTATGGGGTTTTCGCCCTTTTCGAAATGCTGATAAATATTCTCGGAGATTACAATACCATCGTCAACTAAAATTCCCACTACAAGAATCATTGCCAACAAAGACATAACATTTATTGTTAATCCGTAAAAGGTGCCGATTATCAACATTCCCAGAAAAGAAACCGGTATACTAAGAGCCACCCAGAATGAAAGTCTGGGATTAAGCGCGAGCGAAAGAAATAATATTACTAACATCATACCCATAAGGCCGTTTTGGGCAAGAATATCGGCACGTTCGGCCACTATCTGCGCTCCATCCCTTAAAACAGATACCTTTACACCGCTGTTCTCCATATTAAAATCTTTAACATAATTCTTAACATAATCGGCAATAAAAAATAGGTCTTCCTCGTTTGTATTGTTTAAAGAAATCATTACTCCCGGTTCACCGTTATAATATACCTTATTGGGATCCTCCGACCATTTGTCACGCACATCGGCAACATCTTTTAATCTTATTATACTGCCGTTTGCTGTTGTCTTCAGCACAAGGTTTTTCATGTCTTCGGCGTAATAAGTTTTACTGTCAGCCCTAATCAGAAACTCTTCCTCTTTGCCTTTAACTGTTCCGCCTGTCGATTTAATATTCTCGTTGCTTACAGCATTTGCTGCCTGAGCGAATGTAAGCCCGTATGCTCTAAGATCATTTTCTCTGAAACTGATTTCAATTTCTTCATCGGGAAAACCGCTAAGGTCAATTTTAGAAATTCCTTCTACTTTTAACAAATCTCTTTCAATTCTTCGCGCATAATTCTTTAACACCTTTAACTCAACATCGCCGCTCAGCACCAGGGAAACTGCAAAATTCATCGGTTCAACTTTAAACACAGTTATTTTTTCCATACCAACTGGAAATGATGAAATTTGATCTACGGCGTTTTTTACATCCTGAAGAATAATATTAACATCATATCCGCTTTTTAATTCAACTGAAACCACCGATGAGTTTTCACTTGAAACCGAGGTTACTCTTTCTATTCCTGTAAGCCCTTTAAGATTATCTTCAATTTTTAGAGTTATTCCTTCTTCAATTTCCTGAGGTGAGGCCCCGGGATATATTGCCTGAATCGTAATATTTTTACTTGGGGTATCCGGGAAAAAGCGGGTCTTCATATTTAAGTAAGCCAGAAGTCCGAAAACAACAACCATAAAAATAATTGAATTGCCGAGAACCGGGTATTTTATAAAATATTTAATAAGATTTCTCATCTAAGGTTCCTTTTAATTCAATTCTAATTCTGATAATTTTTTGCCTTCCGCGGCATTCGTATAAGTTTTGGCAAGAATTTTTTGTCCGTCTTTTATTCCCGAAACGAAAGCTTTATTGTTTTTTATTAATTCCACATTAATCCTTTGCAGAGCCAGAACCGAATCTTTAACAACAAAAACACTGTTATTATTAATTAGCAATTCCTTGTTTACTTCAACAGCATAATTATCGGTCGATTTTTTTATGTGAGCAGTAATGTACATGCCATCCTTTATACTTTTATTTTTACTAATAATGTAGACTGTTGTTGTTTGCGAAGTTCTGTCGATGTTTGGATTAATTCTTTCAATTGAGCCAGTGCAGTTATCCAATAAATCGGTTGAAGTTAAGGCAACCTTTTCGCCGATTTTAATTTGCGCTAAATCATCTGAGCTAACGGAAACGGCAATTTCATAAATATTTACATCGGTGAATTCTCCTAATTTTTGTCCCGCTCTAACCAGTACACCTGGCTTAATATCGGATTGTGTAACTACTCCATCATAAGGCGCTTTGATTGTATACTTAGCCAGAGTTTGTTCCTGACTTTTAATAGAATAATATTGGTTGTAAATATTTCTCGCGGCAACGTAGTATCTTTCTTTATCACTTTTTGTATCAGGCAATGGTTTTATGTTTTTTTCAAGGTCCAATTCTTTCAGATAATTTTCCCATTTTGTTGTTTCTTTAGGAAAATCGAGTGATAAGTCGGGCAGAAGCAAAGTAAGATTATTTAGCAGTGTACTTTTCTGTGCCATTAAATTATTCCTGAACACTGCATCGTCCATTTTAATAAGAATATCACCTTTCCTAAAATGATTGCCCACTCTAAATTCCGTAGAGGTAGTTTCGAGTATTCCCGATACTTCAGCGTAAAGCTGAATTTTATTAAAAGCCTCCGCGGTTCCGCCTACGGATAAAATATTTTCAATAGGTTTGTTTTTAACGGTTGTGGTAACCGCATTATTTTTTTTGGAGTTGTTTTCAACTCTCTGAATAGATTCTTTTTGACTATTCAGGAAACCGGCAATAAGGAAACTAGCTCCGATAATTATTATTGCAGTTATTAGAGTTATTTTTTTATTTAACATTTATAGCTCCGTATTAATACAGATTTGGTTAATCTATTTTTTTTTGTAATAAAATTAATTATTTCTTGTTACAGTATTATTTCCTGAATGTAACAACTTGTAACAGTTTTTAGTTTAATATGATAACAAATTTTTCCGCTTCTCTTAATAGACAAAGCTTCATTACCCGCAAACTTTTTGCAGTAAGGTTCAGTCGCAATTTCCGGAATACTGTTTTTGGATAAAAAAATTATCGTGGTAAAATTATTTCCAGGGTTGTTCCAATATTAATGGCGCTTGTAACATTTATTTCACCTAAGTGAGCGGCGACTATATTTTTGCAAAGGTGCAGACCAAGTCCATAACCTCCGCTTTTTTTAGATCGGGATTTATCCACTCTGTAAAATGGTTCGAATATATACTCTACTTGATTTTCAGGAATCCCGATACCGTAATCTCTAATGGATATCATAATTTTGTTTTTATTCTCTTTGGTCTCAACTTCAATAGGTTTTTGAGAGTCCTTGGAATATTTTAAAGCGTTTTCAATTAAATTTTTAAATAATAATTTCAGTCTTTCTTTATCACCGTAATAATTAACAACACTATTCTCCGAAAGAAAAAGTATTCCCGGTTTTTGATTTGAGTATTGAAGTATAATATCACCAATAAGACTATTAAGATTTATTTCTGATTTTTTAATTCCTCCATAAACACTTTTTAGTCTTTCTGTTTCAAGAATTTCAGTAATCATCATCTCAAGTTCTTGGGTGTCCTCAAGAATACTTTTTCTAGTATCATCCTCCTGAATAAATTCGGAGGCTAATTTTATACGGGTTAGCGGAGATCTCATTTCGTGGCTTACATCCATAATTAGTTGATCTTTCGCTTTAATCATATGATCAACTTGTTTGTTCATTCTATTAAAAGAATTAATGAGGTAACCCAGTTCATCCGTTCTTTTTGTAGACAGAAATTGTTTAAAATTTCCCTCACTCGAGGCGTGAAGCCCATCACTTAATTTGTTTACTGGACTCAATAGTTTTTTTAGAGCCCAATATATTAGCAGAATCATCAATAAAAAATAGAATGTGTTTGAGACGGCTATAATTTCTTTAAAATAACTGACTCCTTCATCGTTATCTTCCAGCGAAATATAAAAGGTTGTGTTGTTTTTTTTCTGAACAATATGCAGTCCGCGGTAAAATCCAGCCCAAGTGTCCGGTTGAAAATCAATGTTGTCCAGATCCTCCTGCGATATCAAGCTATGATTTTTTTTGCTTTTCCACTCTATACTATCGTTAACGATAGCAATAAACACGCCCAATTCTTTTGAAATATCTGCCGCTCTCAAAGTGTCAGGTTTATTTTCAAGTTTTTGTAATATCAGGTTACTATAATTAATTGCGTTATAACGAACTTTGGGAATCATTTTCTGTCGAATTAAAATTTCGTTTGTAGAATATGACAGTACTGTGAATCCTATTGTGCCTAATGCGAGAACCAGCACAATTTTTATTATTAATGAACTTTTAATTTTCGCGAACAAATTATTCACTTATTTCATCTCCGATGAATATGTAGCCCGATCCCCAAACGGTTTTAATATATTTAGGATGTTTTGGATCGTCTTGAAGTTTTTGTCTCAGTCTGCTTATGAGAACATCGATAGATCTGTTAAAAACGTCCCATTCCAATCCTCTCATATTATCCAAAATTTCATCACGATTTAAAACTTTACCAGCTTTAAGCACGAAAAATCTAAGTAATTCGAATTCAGCCGTCGTTAAATCGAGATTGTTATTATTGAGCATAACAGATTGTTTCGCGTAATCAATAAGCAGATCGCCGAATTTGTCAACTTCTTTTGAGTCTTTTGTTTTACCTCTTCTTAGAACGGTTTGAATTCTTGCAACTAGTTCCCTGGGTTCAAACGGTTTGGGTAAATAATCGTCCGCACCCATTTCAAGGCCTACTATTCTGTCTGAAACTTCGCCGCGTGCGGTTAACATTATAACAGGTGTCGAAGAGTATTTTCTGATTTCTTTAAGAACTTCAAATCCTTCCATATCCGGCAGCATAACGTCAAGTATAATAATATCAGGGAGTTCGGATTTTAATTTATTTAATCCTTCCAGAGGGTGATTTGAAATAATTACCTCATAATTAAACCGGGCTAAATAATTCTTAAGTAATTCGGTTAATTTTTCATCATCATCAATTGTTAGTATTTTCGCTTTTGTTTTCAATAAAATTCTATTCTTTTTTATAGTTATAAAAATAAGGAAAAAATGCTACTGAGTTATTTCCCAAATATTACAAATTGTAACAGATACAATTAATCTTTAATGGACAAATTGCGCTAAGGCTTAAATATCCATGACAATTGGCTCTCACCTTAACATCAAAATACTTTTAGTCATTTGTATATTGTAAATGTAATTGAATCCAAACTATATCCGCCGAAATATCCAAGTGCGCCGTTCTGCCAATTTGTTGTTGGATTTCCCGGAGCAACAGACCCCATCCCCCCGCCTCCAGAAGCAAGAACATCGGAAAGCGTGTTAAAGTAATTATAAGTTTGCTCATCAATAGACATTAATTCGATTTTAACTTCATCTCCGAGTTCAATTTTGTTATCTTCGTCGCCAAACCTGAAGCGGCTGTAGTCAATTCTATTGCCGTCGGTAAGTCTGTCATCGTAAACGAATATACCGTCAATCTGCTTTCCGTTTTTATAAATTTTTAATCGCGCGTAATTTTTTATACCTGGCGGATCTGTAAAATAACAATGGATCTCGTAAGATTCTTTGTTCTTATTTCGGAAATTATTGTTCAGTTTATAATTTACGCTATCAATCTTTATTGTTTCCGGAATAGTAGTTCGCGCGTAAAAAACTCTGCCATCAAGTGATGTTTCAATAGAATAGGATTTGCCCTTTTGCCCGATTAACGATTTTGTTCTATAAACACCAGGCTCCACTTCGGTTAAAGTTTCTTTATCACCCGAATCGTCCGAAATTATAATTTCAGCGTTCGTAACTTTTATATATTCATTTGGATTGTAGAAATCGGTTGACTTGGTGATATAAGTATAATTCCATCCGGTCTGATCGGAAATATTGGCTTCTATTACAATCTGTGGGTCGGCATCGTTTATATCGATTTGAATAACTTCTTCGCAGGCGGTTAGTGTAATTATTATAAGTAAAACTAAACTTGTTGGTCGCATTTATTTTCCTTAAAGAATTTTCTAAAAATTAAAATTGAATGTTACTGAGGGTACTATCGAGAAAAGAGATAGTTTAATAGCCTCTGTCATATTAGGATTAGATTCACTCTCTTCAAATGAAATAGTATAAGCGTTTTTTCTGCCGTAAACGTTATAAAGCGAAAATGTTAAACTCATCTCTTCTGTTTGTGTTTTGTTTAACATATATGTCGCGCCAATATCCAGGCGGTGATAATCCGGCATCCTGTAACCGTTACGTTCGGTATAGAGGTTAACCGTCATACCGTCAATCTCATATTTCCCACTGGGATATGTTGCCGCCGCCCCTGTGTAATAAACCCAATTAGCCGAAAGACTCCAGGTGTCGTTTAATTTATACATCCCTACGATTGAAAAATCGTGTGTTCTATCCTGCCGTGCCGGAAAGGCTTTATTGTTATTTATTTCGGTGAATTGTCTTTCTGTATTGGATAAAGTGTAACTTAACCAGCCTGTAAATTGCCCTGTTCTTTTTTCAAGGAACAATTCCATTCCATACGACCATCCTCTCCCGAAGACCAATTGTGATTCGATGTATTCATTTAGAAAAATATCCGCGCCGTTTTTATATTCAATCAGATTCTGCATATCCTTATAATAAAATTCAGCAGAAGCTTCGTAGATGTTGCTGCTGAAATTTCTAAAATATCCTATTGAAATAAGATCGGAAGTTTCTGGTTCAATCAATGCAGTACTTGGCTGCCAAATATCTAACGGTGTGGATGTCGTGGAGGTCGAAAGAAGGTGAATATATTGAGAGTTTTTTGCGTATCCGAATTTTATAGAATTTGATTCATTTAATAAATATGTTGCCGCGAACCTGGGCTCAAAATAATTATAGGACTTAATTATATCACCGCTCTCATATGAGTCGGTGTTTATTAAATTACCGTCATAATCAAATTTATATACATCTCCGGGACCAATAAGTGTAAAGTTGGAGTAACGTAAACCGTATTCGATTGTAAAACGTTCGGATAATTTCCACTCGTGTCCGAGGTAAGCGCTAGATTCCAAAGCAAACGACTTATCGATACGTTTGTTACTCAAATTCGATATACCGTCAATAGCAATTTCACCGGGAGAAAATGTATGATAAATTCCGTTTAGACCTAACTTAAATTTGTTATTGGAATTATAATAATATTGTAGATCCTCTTTTATATTAAAATCCTGTATTCCAGACCCAACTTCAACAGATTGTTCGGCATCTTCAACTGTTATGTCGTAGTTATAGTCGCTGTAAATAAAAGTTGTATTTGAAAAAAGTTTATCGCTGAATATATGATTCCATCTTAAAGTTCCTGTTGTATTGCCCCAGTCAAAACCAAATTTGTCATCAAAACTAAACACATCTCTACCAGTATATCCGGATACAAAAACTCTGTCATTTTCTCCTAACGTGTAATTTAACTTTGCGTTCAAGTCATAAAAATATAGAGCAGAATTTTTTAGTTGATCGTCCCCCAGAAGAGGAAAAAACAAATCTGCATAAGTTCTTCTGCCCGATATTATAAACGATCCTTTGTCTTCAACTATTGGACCTTCTACTGTAAGGCGGGACGAAATTAATCCAATACCGCCGTAATATGAGTTTTTTTTATTGCTTCCGTCTTTCATATTAATGTCAAATACCGAACTCAATCTGCCGCCGTATTCCGGTGGGGAAAGACCTTTAATAAGGGTTGCGCTTTTAATTGCGTCGGAATTAAAAACTGAAAAGAATCCCATTAAGTGAGACGGGTTATAGACCGGCGCTTCATCCAGTATTATCAAATTTTGATCAGCTGAGCCGCCTCGAACCAGGAAACCGCTGCTGCCTTCGCCTGCCGAAGATACGCCAGGCATCAACTGAATTGTTTTTAATATATCTTTTTCGCCCAATAAAACTGGAATCAGTTCAATCTCCTTTGGAACAAGTTCCTGGGTTCCCATCTTAGTGGATGTTACATTGTCGTTTAATTTTTGGCCGCTTACTATTACTTCTCCCAATTTGTAAGTTGTGCTTTCAAGATAAATGTCTTTCTTCGTAGGATTAAATAAGTCTAATTCAATAATTTTTTTATCGAAACCGATATAACTTATTTCAACTTCATATTTTCCTTTGAAAACAGTAATTGAATAAAAACCATAAACGTTAGTCACCGTACCCGATGAGGTT
>PGYT01000055.1 GCA_002839805.1 Ignavibacteriae bacterium HGW-Ignavibacteriae-2 | reverse complement strand
TCATCGTCAGAGTCGGAAAAATCTTCTTCACCTAATTCCAATTTAGCTTGTTCCCTTAATCTTTCCAGGTGAGATTTATAGTCTGGTATTTTATCTTCAGGTTTAGCAGGTTTTTCTTTTTCTTCAGTATTTTTTTCTTCCTCAGGAGGTATGTCCAAATCAGCAATTTTATCTTCAAAAACTTCAACATCATCTTCGGGTTTTTCTTCTTGAACTTTTTTCGAATCCTCAATAGTTGTAGTTAGGGTTTCCTGTTCAATGGAATCATTTTCCAATATTTGCGATTCAGAAATTTCTTTTGATTTTGGGGGTTCTTCCTGATGTTTTTCGAAAAGCGGAACCTGATCTGTATTCTTTTTATTTTTTTTCGCAGTTTTATTTATTTTACTGGGTACGGAAATATTGCTAATATCACCAACAATAAAATCCATTTCATCGGCAGGTCGAGGAATTACGTGTGCTCCAACTAATTGTCCAACTTTTTGAGCCGCAATTGCTCCGGCATCAACAGCCGCTTTAACAGCCGCAACTTCACCCTCAATTTTAATTGTAACCAATCCTGCTGAGCTTTTTTCTTTGTTAATAATCTTTACATTAGCTGCCTTTGCCATAGCATCGGCAGCTTCAATTGCACCAATTAAACCTTTGGTCTCTATTAAACCTAAAGCAAGTTGCATGTAATAAGCTATTTAGTACGTTTTGGTAGAATGAGTTCTACGTCGGTGTGAGGCCTAGGTATTACGTGAACTGAAACCAATTCACCAACTCTTTGAGCGGCGGCAGCACCAGCGTCTGTAGCTGCTTTAACGGCACCTACGTCACCTCTTACCATAACGGTAACATAACCACCACCAATTGTTTCTTTTCCTATTAATTCAACTTTTGCTGCTTTAACCATAGCATCAGCAGCTTCAATCGAACCAATTAATCCTTTGGTTTCAATCATTCCGAGTGCATCAAGTGCCATATAATAAGTGCTCCCAAATTAGGTTAAAATTCTTGTTGAAAATACTTTAATCGGGTATAAATGTCAATTAAAATAAAGCTATTTTTTAGCTGTATCCGCCATTTTCCCGGAGATAATCTTCTAAAATAATTGCGGCCGCATTTTTGTCCACCAAACTTTTATCACGTCTTTTCTTTTTGGATGAAACGCTTTGTATAATTCTGTCTTTTGCTAATTCAGATGAATACCTCTCATCATAATATTCTATCGGTATATTCATTTTCTTTTCTAACTCTGATCGGAACTTCTCTATCAATTCTGTACTTGATGAGCGTGATCCGTCTTCCTTTAAAGGATATCCTAAGATAAATTTTTCTATATCGTATTCTCTAATAAGAGTATCAAAAGTTTCCCAAAAAAAAGAATTATTCTCGATTGTCGTAAGAGGATATACAAAAATTCGAAGAGGGTCTGTAATTGCAATCCCTACCCTTCTTGCTCCATAATCTATACATAAAATTCTTTTTTGTTCTTTCATAGTTCTTATGTATTAATATCAAACCTGGTTACGGAATATACACCCTGTACTTTTTTTAACCTCTCAATCAGGCGATTTAAATGCTCCAAATCATTTACATATACACTTACAGTTCCATTAAACATGGAGTCGTTTGTATTTATATTTACAGCTTTAATATTTGTATTCTTGTAATGACTAATTGAGTTCGAAATCTCATTTAGGACGCCAAGCTTATCTTCTCCCCGAATTTTAATTCCAGCCACAAAATTAGATCCGTTCGATTGAGGCCAAACAACAGGAACTAATTTATGTTCTCCATGCTTTAGCATGTTCAATAAATTTTTACAATCTTTTCTGTGAATCTTAATTCCTTCGCCAATAGTAATGTAACCTACAATAGGATCACCTGGAATTGGACTGCAACATTTTGCAAAAAAGTATTCAATTCCTTTATGCTCCCCATCAACTATTACTCCACCGGTAGTTGTGCGGGCCAATTCCGCAAAAGATTCATATTGAAAATCGGGTAAAACTTGCTCCTCTTTTTCTTCGGGAGCAGCAAGAATTTGATCTACATTTATAACGTCCTTTGCAATAGCTATAAACATTTGACGAGGATTATCGAATCGTAATTTTCTCGATAATTTATTGAGTTCGTCTCTTGTAAATGTTAATTTCGATTTCTTAAGTTTTTTATCCCAACTTTCTTGACCCAGCTCAGCATTTTTATCTTCTTCTCTATTTAAATACTTACGAACACTAGACTTAGCCTTATGAGTTTGAACAAATTGTAGCCAACTTCTATTTGGATGCTGGTTTTTTGAAGTAAGAATATCGACTTGATCGCCGCTATGAAGAGGTGAATCCAACGGAACGATTTTACCATTAACCTTCGCGCCAATACAATGATAACCAACATTACTATGAATTTCATATGCAAAATCAACTGGTGTTGAATTTATGGGTAGTCTTCTCAAATCTCCTTTAGGTGTAAATATGTAAATCTCGTCCTGATATAGATTTAACTTAAAACTCGCAAGGATTTCTTTTGTAGCTTCGTTCCTCGTGGCATTCTCAAAAACGTCCCGAATCCAATTAACCCACTCCTCCAACTCATTGTCCGTGTTCATATTATTTTCTTTGTATTTCCAATGCGCGGCAACACCTTTTTCAGCTATTTCATGCATCTTTCTGGTTCTGATCTGAACTTCAATTAACTTACCTTCTGGACCAATTACGGTATTATGAATGGATTGATAATTATTTTTTTTAGGAATGGAGATATAATCTTTAAATCGATCTGAAATTGGTTTGTATTGTTGATTTATTACTCCTAATACGTAGTAACATTCGTTGGGATCATTACTCTCGAGAATTATTCGAACTGCTAATAAATCGAATATGTTTTCAAAAGTTGTATTTTGTTTAAGCATTTTTTTATAAATACTGTATATATGTTTTGCTCTGCCACCTATTTCAAAATCGAGGTCGTGCTCCCGCAGTTTGGAGATAACTGGACCAATAAATTTATTGATATAACTTTCTCGTTCACGCCTTTTGTTTTTTATTTTATGTGCGATTTCTTCGTAAGCTTCACGATTCAGATATTTAAATGATAGGTCCTCTAATTCCCATTTAACTCTTCCCAGACCGAACCTATGGGTAAAGGGAGCATATATTTCCAAAGTTTCGAGAGCTATTCTTCTCTGTTTTTCTGGAGGTACAAACTCCAAAGTTCTCATATTATGCAAACGATCAGCGAATTTTACAAGAATTACCCTAACATCTTTAACCATTGAAAGCAGTAACTTTCTGTAATTTTCTGCCTGAGTAATTTCCTGACCTGAAAACAATCCGCTTATTTTTGTAACGCCATTAACAATTTCAGCAACATCTTCGCCGAACTCTTTAGCCACAAATTCCAGATCGAAATCAGTATCCTCAACAACATCGTGAAGTAAGGCCCCGACAACTGAAATATCGTCGAGAGGAATTTCCTTTGCAACAATTAAAGCTACTTCGTAGGGATGGTAAAAATATGGATCCCCGGAGGCACGAATATCATTAATGTGTGCTTCAAAACTGAGATTAAATGCTTTTTCTAAAAGAGCTTTATTAACCTTAGGTAAATTAGCTTGGCAATGCTCTAAAAGATCGGCGAGCATTTTTTGATATTTTATTTCAGATATTTCCATAAAAAACAATTACAATTAAGTGAACTTATTCTATACAAAATTTATTAAGAAAATTCAATTATTCGGCCCAAAATGAAGTGCCTCATTTCGTAGTTCCTCAATTTTTTTTAATCTGTCACCAAGTTTATTTAGCACAAATGGTGATAAATTTTTAAGCGATAAAATTGATTCGCAATGAGCTGCTGTTTTTTTGTACTCCTTAATATCAAAGTATAGTTGAGCAATTTGATAATTTAACATAATTTCCTGAAAATAATTATTGTTTGGAAGCGACTTGTAAGATTTAAGAACTTCCTTATAAATACTTATAGATTTTAATTTATCAGTAAATTTATACGCTTTGGCTACGCTAAGCTTAAATAATCGTGACTGAGGATATTTTTTTAAATATTTCTCCCCAATTTTTATTGCCTCATCGTAACGTTCTTCGTTTATATAAATCCAGATTAAAGAATACGCAGCCATATATTTATTGTAACGCGCTTTAGTAGAGGCTTCTTCGAGAAGATTTATACCAGCTGATTTTTCATCACTAAAAAATGGCAGCCAATTTAATCCATCGGTTTTAGCTGATCTCCAATAAAGATATGTACCAATGGCAACTTTTGCTTCAACAAAATCTTCATTTAATATAAGACAGTCATCAAAATATTTGAGGGCTTTATAGCCGTCCATAAAGGCGTTTAGGTATTCTCCATTAAGAGCGCTAAAATATGCTTTGAAGCCTTGTGTAAGCCCGGCAAAATATATAAACCAAATGTTACCGTCATCTTTTTTTAATAATTGTTTAACTATTCTTGAAGATTCTGTTAAAAGTGAATCCACATGATCGTAAGGATATTGTAATCCCAAGTCGAAGGCACGAGATATTTCCACACCGGCTAGATAAATCTTCCCTAACGGAATTTCCGGTCGTAGCTTGTCCAAATCGTTAAAAATACGACTGGATTCATTGTACTCCTGAGATATTAATTTTTCTATGCCTTGTAATAGAAGAGAATCCACAAATTTGTCGGAGTAATTTTGGGCATAAATAAAATTACAAGAGAATAATAAAATCAATAATTTATAAAGTGCCGAACGTCCTATCACCGGCGTCTCCTAACCCAGGGAGTATAAAACCGTTAGCGTTTAATTCTCTGTCCAATTGAGCAGTGTAGATGGGAATTTCAGGGTGTTCTATATTCATACGTTTAACGCCTTCAGGCGCCGCAATTAAACAAGCCATAATTATATCAATAGCCCCTCTATTTTTTAGAAACTGGGCTGCAGCAACGGCGCTGCCTCCGGTAGCAAGCATTGGATCCAGAATAATCACTTTGCTTATATTAAGGTTTTTAGGAGCTTTATAATAATAGTCTATCGGTTCTAAAGTTTTCTCGTCTCTCTGCAAACCGATATGTCCAACTTTAGCATCTGGAATCATTTCAATAAATGAATTAACCAAACTTAGTCCTGCTCTTAGAACGGGCACTAAAACAATCTGTTGTTTTAATTTATAACCGGTTGTAATTTCTAAAGGTGATTCCACTTCTCTTTCAACGAGCGGAAAGGTATTACTGATTTCGATTGCAAGACAATAAGCTATTCTACGTAAAGCCAAGCGGAACTGATATTCTCGTGTCTCTTTATCACGAAGATAAGTTATATCCCTTTTAATAAGAGGTGAATCGATTATTTTGATATTCATTTATATTCCTATCTAATTTTCCTACCTAGAATTGACAATATATTAATAAAAGGAGAAAGCGCTGGCGTATAATTATAAGCAACTTCCGATAGTTTATCGGCTGAAATCTTTGATGTTATCATTAAAGCTATAATATTAGCATTTCCGACAACTTCCTCAGCGCCCGCGAAGCTGGCTCCTAAAATTTGTTTATTCGATTTTCTATAAATAATTTTTGCGAATGTGTCCCTAGAGCAAGGCATTACTTTTACTCTATTAGGAACGACAGCTGTAACAAAATCTACATCATAAAATATTTTTTTTGCTTCATTAAGTGTTAATCCAACATGTGTATAAGAATTACCAAAAAACGCAACACCAATATTTTTAAGAACCGGATTGGTATACTCGTTGCCTCCTGCAGCATTTGCTCCGGCAATATGGCCTTGTTGATGAGCCAAAGAAGCGAGAGGAATATAATCGTTTTTTAATGAAACTATATTTGTCACTTCAATATTATCACCTGCGGCAAAAATATTAGGATCCGAAGTTTGTAATTTTCTGTTTACTTTTATTCCACCAATGCCGCCGAGTTCAAGTTTTGCTGATAAAGCCAATTCTGTATTCGGTTCAAAACCAATGGAGTAAATCACAAAATCAACTTCTATTAATCTACCGTCGTTTTTGAACTTTACTATTTTATTACCGTTAAATATATATTCGACTGAAGCTAAACCCGGGATGAATTCTATTTTATTTGAATTGAGAGACTCAAGAATTATGTTCTGTATTTCAGGTTCACTGCTGGCGAAAGGAGAACTAAATTTTTCAGCGAGAGTAACCTTTATTCCAATTTTATTCAAAGCATCAGCTGTTTCCAACCCTACATAACTTGCTCCTACTATCAAACATCTTTTTGCTTCGTTCTTTTTAACAAACTCCAAAATGTTATTTAAATCAGTTACCGACTTCAAATAAAATAAATTTTCAATTTGCGGAGATAGCCTAGGATCTTTACGTGCTTTCGAGCCAGTGCATAATATCAACGAATCATAAGGGAATATAAGATTTTGGTTAGTAAGTGTATTACAGACCGATATTTCTTTTTTACTGCGGTTAATATTTTCTACAAAATGCTCGGTAAATACCTTTACTCCCTTTTCCTTTAAAAAAGTATGTTCATCGTAGAAAACAATTTTTTTATAATTATCAATTTCTCCGGAAAGTACATGCGTAAGTTCGCAGGTGCCTGTAGAAATAAACTCCCCAGCTTCAAACATCTTAATATCAGCTTCGGGATTAATTCTTTTGGCTTTAGCCGCGGCACTTGGACCCGCTGCATTTCCGCCAATAACTAGAATGTTTTTCGGTTTATACATATTGTTAAATATTATTCTTCAATAGGATTTTTATCTTTAAATGAAACAGTTATAGGCACGCCAAAAAAACCAAAATGTCTGCGAATAAGTTTTTCAACAAATCTTCTGTAGGAATCCGAAATACTGTTAGGGTCGTTGGCAAATATTAAAAATATAGGATATTTTTCGCCTACCTGAGTTATATATTTTATTTTTATCTCTTTCCCGCGTGAAGTCGACGGAGGAGGTGTTATCGCAATTTCGGGCAATAACGTTTCGTTCAGAACACTAGTGGGTATTTTCTTTTTTCTTTCCTCACGAATACTTTTAGCCAGATCAATAATTTTGAAAATTCTCTGCTTGGATAGTGCTGAGATAAAAATAATTGGTAAGTAATCTACGGTGCCAAGATCAAAACGAATTGAATCTTCAAACTGTTTTGCCGTATTAGTTTGTTTTTCCACTAAATCCCATTTATTTACAGCAAGTATAATCCCTTTACGTCTACGTACAGCCTCATCAATTATCTTTTGGTCCTGATTTTCCAACCCAAAGCGCGAGTCCAACAATATTACTGCAACGTCACAATCTGCAATAGCTCTAAAGGTTCTCACGTTGGAGTAGAATTCAATATTTTCCTGCACTTTCGCTTTTTTACGCAAACCTGCCGTATCAACGAGTATAATTTCTTCACCATAATATTTAAGCGTGGAATTTATACTATCTCGCGTAGTACCAGGTATATCAGTAACAATGCTTCTATCACTGCCGAGCAATGCATTTGTAAGGGATGATTTTCCAACGTTAGGCCTGCCGATAACGGATATTTTTAATCTAACATCTTCGTCCAGGTAATCATCCGGAAAATTAATTGAGTTGACGAGGGTGTCAAGAAGATCGCCCACATTTCTTCCGCTAATTGCAGCTATATCATATACATGATCGATGCCCAGCGAATAAAAATCATTTTTATTCAAACTCTGAGTATCGTTATCGGATTTATTAACCAATATAAATGAAGGTTTATCTGAAAGACGCAGCATATTAGCAATGTCCGCATCAACAGGAAGAACTCCCGCCCGGCCGTCGGTTACAAATAATATAGCATCCGCCTCTTCAATAGCAATTTTCACCTGTTCTTTAATGGCAATTTCAAACAGATCGTCGGAGTCGGGGACATATCCCCCCGTATCCATAATCCTGAAAATTTTTCCATTCCATTCAACTTCACCGTATATTCTATCCCTGGTAACCCCACTCACATCGTCAACAATTGCCAACTTCGATTTGGTTAATCTGTTAAACAAAGTGGACTTCCCAACATTTGGTCTACCTAATATTACAACTAATGGTATTTTCATATTTTCTTTTTATTAATGAAGTGAAACAAAAATAAGTAAAAGCCATCCTGAAATCAAAAGGATGAGATTTTAATCGGTAAGTTAATCAAATATATGCTAGAAGTTAATCTTCATATTTATTTGAGGATAATACTCCGTATAAAAACCGATCTGAGTTTTTTCGAGGCTTGTATTCAAAGAGATATTTTTATTGTATCTGCTAGCCGTCCAAGCGGCGTCAATTGCGCTTATTACATGATTAACAATTACCACCACTACAGCTTTAGAAGCTATGTTATAATAGTCGTTAGCTTTTCCCCTTAACCCGGAATAATAATCAAAGTTTGCAGTTACAGGTGTTCTTTCTGAATTAGTGTAAGTATAGAGCGAAGATTCATCAAAATCATCCCAACCCGGATTGAACTGCGGATATTTGCCTATCATCTCATAATATTGCTGTTCACCAAAATATTCAAGTCTGTGGGAATACCATCCGCCGATATCATTCTCCAATTTATGCAAAACTTCCCAGTTAACCTTTGTACGTTCAGCGTTAAGAAAAAGATTTTTATAATCTTCAGGAATAACATTCGAGCCAATTTTTGAATTAAGATGTTCAATGTTGTCAAGAGTCCAACGCGCATATTTTGCAACATCCCAATGAGCGTGCGCATAATTTTCAAAAACTTTTGTCTGGTCATCACCTTTCTTATCATATGTTAAGCCAACAGTTATGGCTGCTGCTTCAGCGGCTAAGAACAATGCGGTTTTAAGATAACTGCCAGAGTAAAACTCGCCGGCACCTGGCAGAATAAACGAAAACAGGCCGGCCAAAAAAGGTGATTTTTTAGATATAGTTGTTGCTTGCAAAGCAATGGAATCATTATTTGCAGTTAAAAGATTTAGCGAAATCTGCTTATCTGCAAATAGATTACCGCTGAACATTTGCTCTGTATTCTGAGCTAAACATAATGATGAAAGTAATATTACAATTCCGAAAATTTTCATTTTTTAACTCAACAATAATTAGAAACTAAAATCAAATAATACGCCGCCATAAAACTGCCATTCTTTTCCATAATTAATCATTTCGTCCCTCACTTCTCTCGAATAACTGTCGAAAGCATAAGAAGCATTAAAGAAGATACTCGTCGGGAAAAGATAAAACGAACTCATTTTAACACGAAGCTCCGCGCCTGCTCCTTTTTTGAAATCTTTTAATCCGTTAAGATTACCATTCCAGGCGTTGCCAAAATCACCGTAAACTGACATGAATATTTTATCGAGGTATAACGGACCTAAACGAGTATCAAGATTTTTAAGCAATGGAAATCTATATGTCAGATTTAACCAGCCTAGTTCGTTTCCGCTTATAGAATAAAATGGATAACTTTTCATTCCGATTAAACCTCCAAGGTAATAATCGAAAAAGTCGGGCACTTTCGGACCAAGCACAGTTGCTGCTCTAAATTGTGCACTTAAAGAATGGGTATCAAAAATTGGAAAGTATTCTTTCCAATTTAACTCAACACGATGAAAATTATAATTATTATAAACCGGTTTTAACAACCCATCTTCAACTTTATATTCCCCCTCATCGTTAAATTTATCCAATTCATAGTTATACTGAAATTCTATTTCCCTGCCCACTGGATTTATATCAGAATCGATGGTTGGAATAATTGACTTGTGAGTATACTTAATTTGAAAATTACGTCCGATAAAGTATTTATCGTCCGAAGTAGGATAAAGTATGTTTTCGTTAGGAATTATAAAACTGCCCAGCGAGGCCACGTAATCGCTGTAAATAAAACGTAATTCAAGCTCATTGCCTTCGGCAATAATTTTATGTTTCGCGGCTAAGTCAAATTCAAATAAATTGTAAGTTACATCTGTCGGTACCTGGTAATCGTAACGTGTTATTCCAGTGCTATCTACATACTCACCGAAGAATATATCTATGTTTGTTTTTCTACTTACCGAGAAAACTTCTAACGACAGCTGAGGTGTTAAACCCAAATCGTAAATCAAAGGAAGTTTGTTTCTGTATTCGAAACTTAAGTACGCATCCCTTTCAAAATTTTTATTTAACGAAATGCCGGCAAATAAACTGTATCTGTTCAAATAATCGCTGGAGGCAAGGTAAACGCCGGGCTTAACTTTATCCAAAACAGAATTTGAAATATTATAATTGTCGAATCTAATAAACGGGAAAAAACTCATCTTTGAAAAAAATCCGCTATATGGTTTCGGTTCGTAATCGGGTGTTTCAAAATCATTAAAGTTTTTTAACGAAGCCATAACATTAGGATTTAAGTCGCCGTTAGGTTTCGAATCATTTAACGGAGGATTATTTACGACCGCGTACTTTTTAGAATTATCTACTAAAGACTGCTCGTCCTTTCGGATATGAAATATTCTATACCCCGATGAAGTATATCCTGAATACACTATATTGCCGAGTGAATCGGCACAAGGCATAAAAGCGCCGCCCGTGACGTTTGTTAAACGGATTGGTTTTTTTGTATTTTTATCGAGCTTATAAATATTAAAGATCCCGCTCTCGTCGCTTGCATAATATATATTACCCATATCGTCTATAATTGGATTACGTTCATCAGAATCGGTTTGTAAAACAACTTCATACCCGGAGCCATCAATATTCACTTTAGAAATATCTCTTGAATGTAAATAGGAATGATCGAATATGATATATTTATCATCGTTCGAAAATTTTGGAGCGTATACTTGCTCCCCATGTTCAAAAAATGTAAGTCTTTTAAAATTCTTACCTTCATTATCAACTAAACCCACATTGGTAGTTCCGTCTTTCTGATAAATAAATGTTATCATTTTACCATCATTCGAAACAGATGGGTTATTTGCCCGTAAGCCGAAAGTCAGTCTGGTTTCCTTTTCATTTACGATATCGTATGAATATATGTCGTGAATATTGGTCCATTTAGGATTTTTTTCACTTAATTTGGCATAATACAATTTGCCGCCGTCGGGTGATAATGATATTGTTGAGCGCACAGCGTCAACTACCAGAACTTCTTCTTTAGTCTCAATATTATATATATAAATATTCGAGAGCCCGAAATAGTCGCTGTTTTTATTTGAAATATAATAGACGAATTTATTGTCATTCGAGAACAGAGGATAAAAATTCCCGAATCCTTTATCGGCAATCATTGTTCCTTTTACTTCATTTGCGAGAACATCCCTCATCCTTTCCCGATAATCATTTTTAAGAAAACTACTCCACTCGTCATAGATTTGGTCTCCATTTATTCCTAAAACATCTTCGAAGGCGGCGTCTATTGTAAAGTTGGAAATTTTACCAAGTTTTTTAGTAATAAGGCGTAATTTGTCCTCACCGTATTTCTCAGCTATATATCTTGTTAATGCGTATCCCGAATTATAGACAGATTCATTACCGAGACTAGTTTTACCAAATACACCCATTTGATTCCAGGTTAACATCTTGTTATCGAGAGCGTATGACCGCAGTATCATATCACGATGGGAATCCCAGCGTTCATAGTCGAATTCCTGCCGCATATATTGCGCAGTTCCTTCAGCAAACCATGCCGGAATATTTATTGAAGGAATCGGATAAGAAACAATAACATTAGGAAAACCATAAAGAATATCGGGGCGTCTTTTATCTTCATAGTTTAGGTACTGAAGATAAAATGCGGGAACGGATCTACTTAATTTCATACCGGCTTGTATTTGCACCATATGAGTAAATTCGTGAGAAATAACATTACGCAGCCAATTGTGAGCGCCTCGCAAATCAAAGTCAAGCGCCGAGGCCCATATTTCTATTTTATTATCGAAAAAAAATGTTGCACCGTTGGAGTAATCGTCGATATCTTTAATCACAAAATGAACGGTACCTGGCTCGTATTCGTACAAAGAAGTTATTGGATCCCAAACTTCATCCGCTATTTTAGCGACTACTTTCGCTGTTCGTTCGGCTTCCTCATGGTAATGTACGTAAACATGTTCGCCTTTTATTGTTAGCCAGTTGTACTCAGGCTCAAATTCATTGTACTGTGCGAAGATATTACCGCTGATTATAAAGGATAATAAAACAACTACCGATAATCGGCTATATATTTTTCTGAATTTTGTCTGCATATTCACGTTATTATTTAATTACAGCAACCTTAATTATTTTGTAGTCTGATTTACCGGAAACACTTTTAATACTCAGATGCGCAAAATAAACACCACTCTGAATTTCCGAAACGTTCCAGGGAATTTCTGTATCGAATCCACCAACAACATTATCACTAATTTTCTCAACTAAATCGCCTGAAAGATCAAAAACATTAATATCAACTTTCGAATCTTCTGAAACATAGAATCGGAAGTAAGTTAAATTATCATAAACAGGATTAGGCCAGTTGTAGGCTTTATCTTTGGGGAAATATTCTGTCTCTACGCTTGAGGATGATGCAGAACTTAAGTAACCATTATTAAAAGGATTACCGAATTCTTCAGACCAATAAAGCTTAGCACTATTTCCAGTCACTTGCCAAAAATTTACTTTGGCATCTTTACCCAACAATACCAATCCGACTTTATCACTTTCGTTAAATAAAATAGACTCTGTCATCATGTCAGATCCAATCGAGACAGGAAAAGGCGAAATATTTTTTCCATCTAGACCGGAATAAACATTTATTTTACCATCATCAGTAAATGCAATCACATCGGCATTACCGTCATTATTTATATCCAAAGACAAAGGGGTTTTTACAAACGAATCGTCCCCTGAATTTTCTATTGGAAAATATTCGGCTCTTCCACCTTGAAGATTAAACGCTTCAATTTTATCTCCGGTGTTAATAATTATATAATTGGAACCATCAGATTTAAGATCGGCCAGTGATATATTATTTATTTGATCAGCTGAATTCAGATTAACCGTTTTTACGATTTTCCCATCCTTTATAATGGAAAATGAATTATTATCCATAAGAACAACTGAGTAATAATCCGATTTATATTGGGTTACAATAACTCTTACAGTTGGTGCCGGTAATAAAATAGTTGAATTAAAACTATCCCAATAACTGTTTTCACTTATTGCGGCGATAAAATCATTCGCCGAAGCAACTTGTTTAACAGCTCCGCCAAATGCATTATATATTTTTACCGCATTAATATTTTTTGCGAAATCTTTTTGTAATTCGAATTCAGTAATATAACCTTCTTCGTTACCCAACAAAAATTTTACGGTTTCTCCGATACTTGTAATTACAGGAGAAGTTGTAAAAACAAGTGAATCTGTATTCTTTTTTACTTGGCTATTAGCGTCAAGGATTTTTACTAAATTAATATTTTTATCAAAAGTAGATAATAAAATTTGAAATCCGTTGAATTCGAATGTTACCGGTTTATAAGCTATATCCATAGTACGATATATCCTAGCACTTCCCGTCGCATCGGTTTTTAAAATCCCTTTCGAATTCGAAAAAACGAATGATCTATTAATGCCAGTGCCCACACTATTTATCCAATTATAATCAAGTTGGCTATCGAGAATAAAACCGGACAATAATTTCGTGGTTTGGGAACCGAATTCAATTTTAAAATTCATTACGGAATTTATTTCTGAAAAATCAGAAATCTTTATTAAACTGTTCGCTCCGGAATTCGATTTCGTAGAAGGTTTGGTGTTATCAGCAAAAGTATTTTTGTAATATTTGTAAAGTTCCGAAGGATTAGATTTATACCATGAATCTTCTTTAGAACCTTCTCCAATTACTACATCACCGAATATAGTTTGAAATTGTTCACCGATATCATTAATTCCATCTGCTTCAACAACCGCAACCCCACGTCGGAATTTATTATTATTAATCGAATTACTTAATATTTTTTCTTTAATAACGTTCTCATCAATATGCCATATAACAATGCCTACATCCGAAAATGTTTTCAAGTCGTCATCATTCCTATCGAAAGCCGGCACTGCCCAATCATATTCGTCAACATCAATAATAACACCCTGCAATGAATCAACATCATATGAAATGAAACCCTGGTAATCCTTTGCGAACGTTTTAGTAAAAACCTGACCATTCACTTTGTATTTAATTGTACAGCCGTCTTTTAACGCGTCACGGGATCGGTTCTCAATTAAAAAGTATTCGGAAGAATTTATTGGGATTTTAATAAGACTTGTATCTGAAGTCCCAGCGATACTTTTGGCGAATAAATTTACTTTAGAAATATTGTTTTCGATTACAACGGGTTCAATCCATCCCAGGTACATTTTTTCCCAGGGTGAAGGTTCCGGTGGGAACAAGCCTCCGAAAGAAAAAATTGACTGACCATCCATTAATCCGAAACGACCAATAGCACTTAGACCGGTACTTGTATCAAACAAATCGGGCAAACCCAAATGGCTTGCAATGTTAGCTGCAATCAATCCATTGATTGATAATTCCAACAATACCGAGCTGCTGAGTGAATTGAGTTCTCTTGATTCGGTTTCAGGTAAAATCATTGTATTGGTAATTTTGAATTGACCGCCGTCGACAGGAAATCCTGTAAAATTTTCCCCGAGCGCTTTAGTCAGCGTGTTTATGCTAAGGTATAATGAGGGTAAATCCCTATCGTTCCCAATACTCCCTGGATTCTCAATATCGCGTCCAACACCTGCGTGGAAAATAGAGAATAGATCGTAATCCGCAAAATTGATATCAGGATTATTCTGATCAACTAACTTCCAAACTTCTTCGGCAAATTTGGCAAGTGGAAGAAAATCCTCGTTGTCCTGAGGATTTGGAGAATATTCGCGCATTGTTTTGGGAAGTTTAATTACGGAATTCAAAACATTATAAGAAATGTTTAATTTTCCGGCCGATACTTTAGCAAAATAATTTTTTGCAAACTCCAAGTGGTCGGCAAAGTAATTGGCATCATGTGGCAAGGGATCGATTATGGATGTGCCATAGTCCTTGGTATAAATCGATCCAAAGGTTCCGTCGCCAAATGTAGTGTTATCCTGATCAGCTTTAAATTCAACCATTACTGCAAGAATTTTAAGGTCCTGATTTTGCTTTTTTGTAATTGCGTTTGAGGTCGGGTAAGGATTGATCTTACCAACAAAAGTTTGGGCAGTGATGCTGCCCAAACTTATAACAAACATGACAAATAATACTAGATTTTTTTTCATCATTCTAAATTAAAGTCCTCTTGGAAATCCTCTTATTTTATCGGGTGTACCACCCCAGCCTATTAACAAAGAAAAACGAAGTGTATCGGCCAATGGATGATTTTCACCGTCTTTAAAAACACTCGTAGAAATATAACTGAAGTCGAAGCCATACATGTCGTATCTAATACCGGCACCAATAGTTATAAACTTTCTGTTACCAAATGATGGATCTTCATAAAAAAGCCCTGTTCGCAGAGCAAACATAAAATCGGTAGGATCACCGTACCAGTATTCAAGTCCCATAGATGTTACAATATCCCTGATCTCTTCGCTAAAGGATTGATCAGTCCAGGCTGTAAATAATGCCTCATAAAAATCTTTCCTTTTAACCGTACCTGCCGCACTTCCTGTTCCCGTAGTATCATCGCCTATTATTCCCGCATCGGTTTGAGAGACGCCTTTATCAACAAGTAACTTGCTGAAATCAATACTAAAAGTAAGTGAGTTAAAATCATCCTGTAATAAGATGGCAGCAAGGCCTAAACGGAAATTAGTTGGAATTGGATCCGCTTGCGCCTGATCAATATAGGATATTTTAGGACCAAGGTTACTTAAGTTAACCCCAAGACTAAATCTGTTACCGAAATCTCCTATGAAAGGAATGTTAAAATCAGCGGGTCTCCACATTGTAGCTACGTCGAAACTTACTGTCGTTGCGACTCCCGAGCCTTGTTCGTTTTCAGTAGGTTTGTCCGAGAGACGGCTATGTATAATTCTAAAATTTAGGCCTAAACCCCAGTCTGGATGTATTTTCGTTGCATATCCCAAAGTTAAAGCAGCGTCAAATGAGCGGAATGTACCAATTGGATCCGGACTGGCGGATGAGGTACGGACAAATTCACCATAGTTCATAAATGTGATACTCGCCGTAACACTGCCGTCAAGCTCTTCCATATATTGTCTGAAAGTTAGATAGTCGTAAAACAAGTCCAAATTAAATTGAGGCAACCATTTACTATGTGTTAAACCCACATCCGAACCTGTTAAAAATGCAATCCCGGCGGGATTCCAAAAAATGGCGGCCGAATTATCTGCAATAGCTCCGCCCGATTCCCCGATTCCTGAAGCTCTAGAATCCGGGGCCAAAAGTAAAAATGGCACAGCGGCTTCACCTTGCGCATACACTCGGGTATTAACAAAAATTGCTGATGTTAATACTAATAATACGAGTACAATCTTATTCATTATATAAATCCTCCGAAATTAATTTTCACGTTTAAAATGTTAATATTAATGAATGACGGCTAATTTACCAAGAATACTTTTCTGGTAATCCCCGTCAGTCGATTTAACGATTAGTTTGTATAAATAAGTTCCATTTGCCAGTTGACTTCCGTCCTGGTCACGACCATCCCATGGAATTTTAACAAATCTTTCTAAAAGTCCGTTTAATTCCAATTCTTTGATTACTCTTCCGGCAATAGTATATACTTTAATTTTCACATCCACCGCACCGTTAAGATTATGCTGAAAAGTAAATGATGTATTTCCTGAAAAAGGATTAGGATAGTTAACAACGTCTTTTACAGCAATTTCATTTGAGTTAACAACTGTAAAAAATGTTTCCAACGAAGATGAATTGTTAAAAACGTCCCAGGCTTTAATTTTTATTTTATGCTCACCCGTTTTAAAATCTGTAAATCTATAGTCAACAACACCGGTTTTACCGCCGGCATTAAGGTCGCCTACAAAATAATTTGAGAAGTCAATAGGATTATCTTCTTCATCGTCTATTATTCCTTCCAATTTATGCCCTACACCGGTTCCCGTTGTATTTAAACCGGTTTCGTCTTTGAGTTGAACCAATAAATTAAAATCAGGATTTACAAGATATGCATTCGCAAATGAAAGGTCGTCGAAGAATATACTTATATCGGGGCCTTTACCGTCGTCAACAACTGAGGAATCAGTTCCCCCGACAATAATATTATTTGTAAATCCAATCCCCTCCTGGGTATCATTTGAAATATATGCAACAATTTTACCATTTTTGTTTTCGTAAGAGATATCTTTGGGAACTCTAAAATCAGTTTGGAACATTCCATTCTCAATTGAAACGCGCCCACGAAACAAAATACCCCCTTGTTCCTTTATAGTGGTTCTAATGTCTTCAAGATAACGGTTCTTCTCCGAATCAAAAACTGTAATAATTCCTTCACCGGTAAAACTGTTATCAATCTCTCCGGCAGCAGTTTTTACTGCTCCTTTAATACTTACCTCACTTAGCGCCTTAACATTAATTGTAGTACCGGAAGAAACCCCGTTTACACTGTCGATTGACACAGGAATTGTAGGTTTATTAAGTCTGATAGCCGGATCGCAGAACAGATGGAATTTTTCATCATTTTCATTAGTACGTGTTTGTTTTACAAAATATAATGCCTGCCCTAAAGTCGGATTTAAAGTCTCATCCATCAAATATGTGTAAAGTTTTTCATTGATTGCGGCATTATCGGAAGAATAAACTAATCTTGCCGAAGAAAACACCCCTATGGCTCCTCGATTCTTCATCAAAACCATTTCTTCCGTACTGCTTATTGAAGAAGGATCATCGTAACGCCCAAAATCACATGTAGCGGCGGTTAAAAAATAATATTTATCGTTGTTAAACTGGGGCAATGAAGAGGATCTCTCGAAAATATACTCATGTGCCCAGGTATCAGGATTTCCATGGCCGGTATAGTTTAATAAAAGTGTACCGTTATTAACGGCATCTATTATAGCCTGGTTAACCGATGGTTTTCTTCTGCCTAAACCAGTAATAACTGTAGGGTATTTAGACAGGTAAATTTTGTTTTTATTAAAATAATCGGGAACTGATTTTTGAGCTAAAAATTCCGCCTGATTAGTATGTGTAGCACCATCATTTCCATCGCTGGTTAAACCGTCGTCCGCAACAAGAGTTATTGTATTAAGCCATAATCCTTTATTCGAGTTATTCTCATATGCAATTATTTTGTCTATATAATTATCAGCATCGGAAGTGCTTACAAAATTTCCCCTTCCTATAGCCATATCGGCTTTTTGATCGTTTCCGATTATTCGAATATAATAGTCATCGGTGGGATAGGAGTAAATTTCGCTTAGTGATTCAACTGACTGGTAAGTAGGGACATAATTGGTACCCGAACCTTCCAGATTATAATTATCGTATGTACCATCTCCAAATAAAAAAGCATAAAATGGTTTTGTTTGCCAATTGTTATAAGCGTATCTCAAAAAATTTCTAATCGCGGAAGGATCCAACAACCCGCCAGAAAACTCATTCATTATTTCATCTACATAAACGACCGCAACTTTTCTTTTTACTGGTGCTTCGTTTTCTCTGTAATTTTTTAACCTGTTTGCCTGATCAGTAAATTTTTTCGCTGTTATTATTATATACTCGGCGCCGGGATTTATACCCTTTATATTCGAGTTTTTAATCTGTTCTATGTTAGAGATTGATAAATATTGAGAATTTGTAAGAGCAAAATATTTATAAGAAATTAATGTATCGGCTTTAAATCGAAGTGTTACTTCACCACCGCTTTTTTTAATTGGTTCTATTAAAGAAACGTTGGAGTAATCCGAAATATTGAATACACTGATATTGCTGTTCGAAAAATTAAACAACCTTGCTTCTATAGACGTATTTGAAGGGTCAGTGAAAAATAATAATTTATCCTCGAAAGCTTTCAATTCTTTGAGATATTCGATTTGCATATAATCTATATAGCCATTAGTCTCTGTAGAACTCAAGGATGCATTAATTTTAACAACGCTTCTGTCATCGGGTATAACTCTATTATGTGTTACGGTAAAAGATGTCGCTTTCCCCCATACATATGTCTCTCCTCCGTACCCCTGAATGCTCCTTGTTGTAAGTGCCTGATCATTTTCCAATATGGAGACAGTAAAATTGGGTTTAGTAGAATTAGCGAATCTAAATGAATAACTAATCGGTTGACCGGATATAATTCCGTTAAGACTATTAATATAAGTAAGAGTTTTCGAATTGGAATTTAGAATATCACCCCAATAAGTTCTACCCGATTTACCAATATTTATTTTATCTACCTCCGTAGCCGCAAAAGCTTTTGTTGAAGATTGCAAATAAGGATTTGTTTCTGTAACGGATGCACTTGTTTGAATGCGTTTTCCAGGCTCTCCACCAGCGGTTATCCAATAATAGTTTTTCTGAGAATATGGATGATGACGCCTCACAATTTTTCGTGATACATCATCGTATTCCCAAAAATCAGTCGGTCTTCCGTAAAATAAAATGTAATCGTTATCGTTAAACACTCCATCTTCTTCCCCCGCAACTATAATAGCATTTTCAACCAAATCGGTCGGCGCCTCCTGCTCTGGAAGTTCAGGCAAATTTTTACCGCCATTGTTATAAATTTTTATGGTACGCGGATCTACAGATGAAGCTGTAATTCCTAAAGCGTTTAATTCGGCCCTGCTAATTTTATAAATCCCTTCCTTCGTGGCTTCAAACCGATACCACGTGCCATTTGCTAACACTGAATTTGAAAGGGTTTTTTTAACTGCAGCTTTTGCAATCCCCCAGTTTGAAGCAACGGAATAATTTAAAAGTGATCCGGAGGAATAATCCTCTTGCACTTTAACATTTCCTCTTGCGGTATTACTGTATTTTAATCTAAATACGATTTTGGAATAAATTTTTATCTTCCCGCTAGAAGCATCATAATGAATTGGTGATAATTTTATAGTTTGAATAAGCAAGTCTCGTGAAATTCCGAAATCGTAGAAAGAAACGGGCTCATCAGACTCAACATTTTTATAGTTTATAGATTCTTCATAATTCTTAATAACTTTTTCATTAACTGAAACGAAAGATGGATATGGAATCGGTTTGCCATTTATATTTTTAGATTCAAGTGAGATAATTTCTAATGTATTACCAAATTCAGAAGGCACACCTAAGTTCAATAATCTAAAGGGGATCTTCGGTTCGCCTGGTAATCTGATTTCTGCTTCGCTTCCAAGAAAGAGATCAAAATTGATATAATTTATCGAGTTTATTGTATGAACTGATGAATCGGAAATTAGGGGCGTGTATTCAATAGTTATAGATGTCTGTGTGGAAGAAAGTACTTTTAAATCTTCTTGAGCGCTTATTTGCGCTGGTAAATAAACTATAAATAAAAAAAGGAAAATCTTAATAGAAAATCTGCTATTCATTTTAATTTCCTTATTGATCTAACTTAACAGTATAAATAATCAATATAACCTTATGAAATCAATGCAAAAATGGTAGCAAATAATCTATAAAACAATTCTCCTCGATTTAATGAAACAAAAATTACTTAACAATCGACCGGATGTCAAGTCAATAAATCAGATTATTATTTTTCAGAATTTAATATTTTTTGTACCTTCTCGAGAGTTTAATATTTCAGTATCGGTTTTATTGAACTAATTATTTTTTTAATAATGTAAGATACTTAATTTGGACGTATGAAAATTATAATCCGAGTGATTCTTTTTCACGGGACATAGCATCAATACAAAATTGAATGTGCTCGTCCAAATTAACGCCCAACTCCTCAGCTCCTGTGATAATGTCTTCTCTGCTCACTGCTTTGGCAAAAGCTTTGTCTTTCATTTTCTTTTTAACGGATTTAACCTCAACTTCTAAAATAGACTTGCTCGGTCTAACATATGTAACCGCAGTAATAAATCCCGCTAGTTCGTCGCAGGCATATAAAACTTTTTTTAATTTTGTATCTCTTGGTTCACCGGTGTAATCTGCATGAGACATTATGGATTTTCTGAATTGTTCATCAAATCCTTTTGATTGAAGAATTTCAGAACCTTTGTAGGGATGTTCTTCGGCTGATGGGAACATCTCGTAATCAAAATCATGCAACAAAGCAACATTAGACCAATAATCTATGTCTTCATCAAATTTTTTTGCATAAGCATTTACACACGCTTCAACAGCCAAAGCATGTTTTATTAAACTTTCGCTCTTCGTATATTCTTTAAGTAGTTGCAGACAATAATTCCTGTCTCTCATAATATCCATTATCTCATTCCATCAAGTTTTAATTTTTATTTTTGTATTTCATATATGAATCGGCGTTATAACTTGGGCAAATATCGCTTAATACGCATTCAAAACATTTTGGTCTGCGCGCAATACATACATTACGTCCATGTGTAGCCAACCAATGCGACGAATTTATCCAATAGGATTCGGGTAATATTTTTTTTAGTTCTTCCTCAATTTTTTCGGGATTATTAGATTCGACCAAACCTAACAAATTGGATAAACGTTTTACATGGGTATCAACTGCGATAGATGGAATTCCAAAAGCGTTTCCAGCAACCACACTCGCGGTTTTTCGCCCCACACCTGCCAGTTTGTTTAATTCAGAAAAATCATTCGGAACTTTCCCATTATGATTTTCAACTAGCTGAATACAGCACTGTTTTATACTTTTTGTTTTTTGTTTATAAAATCCTGTTGAATAGATCTCTTTTTCTAGCTCTTCGGCAGATACATC
>PGYT01000002.1 GCA_002839805.1 Ignavibacteriae bacterium HGW-Ignavibacteriae-2 | reverse complement strand
CCGGAGGAAATTAAATTGTCATTCAAAAAATTAAAAAACAGCAATTATTTAATTATTGCAAAAGTTATTGACAAGAATGGCAGGCAATGTACCGATTATAATAAACGTGTTTACTTTTCGGCGGAAGGCTCAGGCAAATTATTGGAAAGTTATGGTACGTACACTAAAAGCTCAGTAATAGAATTTTCAAACGGTTATGCGGCAATCGAGTACAAACCGATTCCTTTTGAAACCGCCGTTATTGAAGCGAGGAATCAGGATTTTAAAGGCAGTTATATAAATATTAAATATTGATAAAAATGAGAAAATTCAAAAATACATATACTATGATTTTACTTGCAGTGTTATTATCAGTCGCAAGTGCTGATGCACAATTTTTATACTTCGACAATAACGATATAGATATTGTAAAAAGTGAAATTAAAAACGATGATTCTGGGATTAAGGCTATCGCCGATAAAATGAAAATGATGGCGGATTATATTCTTGATAAAGATCCGGTCACCCTAACTTCCTCACTCGCCCCGAATTCTTTAGGCAGCATAAATGATTATTATAGCGAAAGTCCCTATTGGTGGCCGGATCCAATTAATCCTGATGGGGAATATATCAGAAAAGACGGGCAACGAAATCCCGAGAGATTTTTAGATCATAAAAAATTGTTCGCTAAAATGTATGCCGCAGTTACAACTTTAGGAATTTCTTCATATCTGTTTAATGATGAAAGATATGCCTCAAAAGCAGAAGAGTTTATCGAGTCGTGGTTTGTTAATCCTCGAACCCGCATGAATCCAAATATGGAGTTTGCTCAAATAATCAAAAACAAGCCTGTGATAAGAGGTGTTGGGATAATTGAAACTCATAATCTCGTAAAACTTGTTGAAGCGCTTAATTTTCTTAATGCTTCCGGTTATTTGAGAAAAGAAAGTTTTGAAAATACACAAAAATGGTTTTCAGAATATTTAAATTGGATGTTGAAAAGTGAATTTGGTGTTGATGAAAAGGACAGAGGAAATAATCATTCAAGCTGGTGGGCCGCCCAAGCCGCAGCATATTCCTTTTTTATAAGTGATAAGTCCGCTCTGGAGGATATTTATCAGTATTCAAAAAGTTTTCTAATTGAAAATCAGATTGAAGGTAACGGGCAACAACCTCTGGAAGAGGCACGAACCCTTTCGCTATCTTATTACACTTTTAATCTGAATGCGTTATCAACAATATCAGCAGTTTTGAAAAATTACAATATGGATTTATTTAATTATAAAAATAAAAACGGCGGTTCAATAATTGGGGCGATAGATTATCTTATCCCTTATCTACTTAACAAAAAGAATTGGGATAAAGAACAAATAAAACCTGCTGAAGAAGATGCTCCTCTGTTTTTGGGATTGGCAGGTCTCCAATTAAATAATGAATTTTATTTAAAAACTTATGAAACGCTTTACAGAGATCAAAAGAAAGAGCAATACTTACCGTTCGATGATCCGTTTGAATATTTAATGGATATGGTTGTTATAACAAAATTGAATAAAAAATAGAATTATAAGGATAAGAATGTCTAGGAATGAAATTTTACAGGCTGTCTTGCATAACAAAGCGTTTGCAGTAGTTAGGTTAAATGATTCCACCAAAGTTTTACCTGTTGTTGAAGCTATAATAAAAGGTGGAATAAAAAATATTGAACTTACACTTACAACTCCTAACTCTTTCGAAATTCTTCCTAATCTTGTAAAAGAGTTTGAGAATGATTCAGTTGTCGGGGTTGGATCAGTTTTAACAACAGAGCAAGTAAGTAGATCAATTGAACTTGGAGCGAAATATATAGTAAGTCCCGTTTTTATAAAAAGTATAATAGACATTGCTCACCAGAATGATGTAGCTGTAATGTCAGGAGCGTTCAGCCCAACTGAAATTTTTAATGCAAACGAATACGGGTCCGATATTGTTAAAGTATTTCCCGCAGATATTTTAGGAATGGCATTTTTTAAAGGGATTAAAGCCCCAATGCCGCACCTTAAAATAATGCCTACTGGAGGTGTTAGTTTAACCAATGCCGGTGAATGGATTAAAGCTGGTGCTTGTGCGGTAGGAATCGGCTCAGCATTAATGAATGAGGATGCTATAGAAAACGGTGATTATGATTTGATAACAAATAATGCTGAAATATTGATGAAAAGTATTAACGAAGCATGTAATTAACAAAATTGAGGAAATGAATAATGAACAGAGTTGTTACATTCGGTGAAATTATGCTAAGGTTATCCACACCGGGATTTGAAAGATTTATTCAATCAAATAGTTTTGATGTAACATACGGTGGCGGTGAAGCAAATGTTTCGGCTGCATTGGCAAATTATGGTGTAGAAAGTTATTGTGTTACAAAATTACCATCTCACGAAATTGGTCAATGTGCTTTAAATCATCTAAGACGATTCGGAGTTAATACCGAATATATTGTACGCGGAGGAGATAGAGTAGGTATATATTTCCTGGAAACTGGAGCAAGTCAAAGAGCTTCTAAAGTTATTTACGATAGGGCGAATTCGGCGATCAGTAACGCAAATCCTTCTGATTTTAACTGGGCTGAAATATTCAAAAATAAAAACTGGTTTCATTGGACCGGAATTACGCCCGCTCTTGGAAGTAAAGCTCAGCAAAGCCTAAAAGAAGCCTGTATTGAAGCTAAAGCTCAAGGATTAAAAATTAGTTGTGATCTTAACTTTAGAAAAAAAATGTGGTCCGAAAAAGAAGCTCAATCCGTAATGATTCCTTTAATGGAATATGTGGATTTATGTATTGCTAATGAAGAAGATGCAGAAAAAAGTTTGGGAATGAAAGCGGGTTCTACTGATGTTGAGGCGGCCGAAATTGATGAAGCTGGATATTTTGAATTAGCCAGAACATTAAAAAATATGTTCTCTTTTGATTCTGTAGCAATAACATTGAGGGAAAGTTATTCAGCATCCCGCAACGGGTGGAGCGCTATACTCCACGATGATAAAGAATGTACAACACCATACAGATCGGCTTATTATGATATTCAAATTGTAGATAGAGTAGGTGGAGGTGATTCTTTTGCAAGCGGTTTGATATATGGATTATTGAATAAAACAAATACGAAAGATGCGCTCGATTTCGCGGTAGCTGCTTCTTGCCTTAAACAAACAATTCCAGGAGATTTTAATCACGTTTCGGTTGAAGAAGTAGAGAAACTGATTACAGGTGGAGGATCGGGAAGAGTTGAAAGGTAACGCATAGTTGAAATGCTGAAAATATTATTTAAAATAAGAGGTTAAGATGTTTACATCATTGGGTGATAGGATTCCAATAAAACAAATGATTGCAACACAAATAGAAGATGCTATTCTATCAAAAAGTTATTTGCCCGGTTCAAAATTGCCGTCGGAAAATGAACTTTGTGCTCAGTTTAACGCTAGTAGAACCTCAGTTCGGGAAGCCTTGCAAATTCTTTCTGCGCATGGATTAATTACAATTGAGAAGGGCAAAGGTATTTTCGTTAATAAAATTACTTCCGAGAGTGTTATTAACCCTCTTGAGAAATACTTAAAATTAAAACTCGACAGAAATTATGTGATTGATCTTGTTAAAACTCGACAAATGATAGAGCCGACAATTGCCCGCGATGCCGCTTTAAACTATAATGAAAAAGATTTATCTGAATTAAAACAAAATGTTGAGGAACTCAATAATTGTAAGGGAGATTATCAGCAATTGGCACAGTTGGATGTTGAATTTCATCAATTGCTTGCAAAAGCGACACAAAATGAAATAATACCACTTCTAATTAGACCTTTACATAATATGATGCCGCAACTGAAATCAGCTGTTTACGCCACTATTAATCAGGCGAAAGGTTCTGCGTTAGAATGGCACGAAAAAATTCTAAATGCTGTAGAAGCTCGTGATGCTGAATCAGCTTATAATTTTATGGTTGAACATCTCAAGATTGCTGAAGAGCATGCAAGAAAAGTTTTAGCCACACATGAAAATGAGAATTAATTAATGAACTACTTAAATAAATTATGGAGTTACTTATGAATGAACTAAAAAATAAAGTGGCAATTGTTACTGGCGGAGCCAGAGATATTGGACGATTCTGTTCTCTTAAATTAGCCGAAAAAGGTGCTTCTGTTTGCATAAATTATTATGACAATGAAGATCAGGCAAAAGAAACGCTAAAATTAATAGAAGAAGGTGGCGGCAAAGCTATAATCGTTCAGGGTGACATGACAAAACCTGAAGACGTTAAAAAAGTGGTTGATGAATGTAGAAAATCATTCGGCGAACAAATCCATTATTTAGCAAATGTTGCTGGCGGGCTTGTAGGCAGAAAAACTATGTCGGAAATTGATCTCGATTTTTGGAATTTTGTTCTAAAATTAAATTTAACTTCGGCCTTTATAGTTACTAAAGAAGTTTTACAGTATATGCCAGAAGGAGGCGCTATAGTTAATTTCTCTTCGCAAGCTGCACGTGACGGCGGTGGACCGGGCGCGTTTGCCTATGCAACTGCTAAAGGCGGTATTTTAACCTATACCAAAGGACTTGCCAAGGAATTGGGCCCAAAAAATATACGTGTTAATTGCGTTTCACCCGGCATGATAAATACAACTTTTCACGATACTTTTACAAAACCCGAAGTTAGAGAGAAAGTAGCATCTTCAACCCCGCTGCGCCGTGAAGGGCAGGCTGCCGAAGTTGCCGATTTGGTGGTCTATCTTTTATCTGACCAGGCGTCTTTTGTTACTGGTGCTAGTGTTGAAATTAATGGTGGTACTTATTTCGTTTAAAAGAATAGGTGGACATGAAAGCATATATAAAGTTATTATTATTAATTGCACTAAATTCTTCATTGATGGCCCAAAAGACTCATCCGAATCTTGTACTCACTTACAATGATGCGGTGCAAATTACAAATTCTCTAGGCTCTGTTCCTTTAATGGACAAATCTATTGATGAAGCGGTTAAATTCGTTGAAAATGCCTTGAATAACCCAATGGATGTGCCTTTACCGAAAGACGCAGGTGGAGGATACACACATGAAAGACACAAACAAAACTATAACGAAATGTACACCGCCGGAATACTTTATAAGCTTACCGGCGAAGAAAAATACGCTCTATTTATTAAAACGATGCTCGATAAATACGCCCTATTTTATCCTACACTTTCAACACACCCCGAAGGAAAAAGACAAACTCCCGGTAAATTGTTTTGGCAGAGTTTAAATGAAACTGTTTGGTTACTTCACACAATTCAAGCATACGATTGTATTTATAACTGGTTGGGTGATGAAGATAAAGCGAAATACGAAACCCGTATTTTTGTTCCTATGGCGGATTTTTTTATTAACGAATGTACCCATGAATTCGACTTGATTCATAATCACGGTACATGGATAGTAGCGGCAGTAGGAATGACGGGTTATGTGATAGGACGTGAAGATTATGTTAAAAAAGCTCTTTATGGTTCTAAAATGACAGGAGAAAGCGGCTTTCTGGCACAGCTTGATAAATTGTTTTCACCAGATGGTTATTACACCGAAGGCGGTTATTATGTAAGATATGCTTTGTGGCCGTTTTTCATTTTTGCCGAAGTAATTCATAATAATCAAAAGGATCTAAAAATTTATGAATACCGAAACCAGATTTTAAAAAAGGCATTATATTCCGCGCTTCAGGTAACCTATACTAATGGTGAGTTTATACCTATTAATGACGCTTTAAAAGAAAAAACCTGGCTGTCTGAGGAACTTGTTTACGCAACAAATTTTGTATATGCGCACTACGAGCATGACCGACAGTTATTATCTATAATTAAACTTCACGATAAAGTCTCTTTATCCGGACCTGGTTTAATGGCCGCCAAAGATTTAATGAAAGATGAACCAATACCTAATTTTAAGTGGCAAAGTGTTCAGTTTACGGATGGCCCTGAAGGGGATATGGGAGGAGTTGGAATTTTAAGATATGGCTCCGTTGAAGATCAGGAAACCTTACTTATGAAATACGGATCCCATGGATTGTCTCATGGGCATTTCGATAAATTAACTTTCACATTCTATGATCAGGGAAGGGAAATAGTTCAGGATTATGGAGCCGCACGTTTTCTTAATGTAGTTCAAAAATTCGGCGGCAGATATTTGGATGAGAACGATTCATACGCTAAACAAACTGTGGCTCACAATACACTAGTTGTTGATGAACAAAGTCAGTTTGAAGGAAACCGACGCAGATCGGAAGAGCATCACGCGGATAGTTATTGTTTTAATGCCGAAGACATTAATTTCCAGTATGTAAGCGCAAAGGAAAATAATTCGTATAAAGGAGTTTCTCAGCATCGGACGATGGTTTTGGTAAATGACGAAAAATTGTATCGCCCCGCAATAATAGATGTATTTAGAATCACTTCTGAGACAGAACATCAATACGATTTGCCGTTTTACTACCTGGGTCATTTTATTTATTCAAATTTCGAATATGAGCCGTTTACATCTGCGAGAAGTTTAATGGGTAAAAATAACGGTTACGAACATCTCTGGAAAGAAGCGGTTGGCATACCCGGAAAGTGTTCGGAACTGACCTGGCTTAACGGAGAAAGATTTTATTCAATAATAAGTAACACTGAAGCGGGGGATCAAGTATATTTTACACGTATTGGCGGCAGCGATCCTAGTTTTAACCTTCGAAACGATCCCGGTTTTATCATTCGTAAAAAGGCTGCTAACACTATATTTGTTTCGATTTTGGAACCTCACGGTGTCTTTGATCCTACTTTGGAGTTTACAAAAGATTCTTACTCCACATTTAAGGAGGTTAAAGTTATTCATAACAATGATAATTACACCATTATTAGTATTGAAGGCAGCAAAAACATCAATTGGATACTTATGATTTCCAATCAGGACTCGGATAAATCTTCTTCACATAAAGTTAAAATTGCCGGAACCGATTATACGTGGTCTGGCCCGATATCAATTATAAAACAATAATCAGGAGTTAAAATGAAATATGAAAGTGAAAAATATATAATTACCGGCGATATGGAATGGGAAGATGTTGGCGGCGGATTAAAAAGGAAAATAATGGGCTTCAATGATGAAATTATGATGGTCTATGTGCACTTTAATAAAGGAGGTATCGGCCAGAGACACAAACATATTCATAGTCAGACCACTTATGTAGTAAGCGGAAAATTTGAAGTGGCAATTGGCGAAGAGAAAAAAATGTTAAGTGCCGGGGATGGATTTTTTATCCCGCCAAATATAGAACATGGAGCTGTTTGTATGGAAGAAGGAGTGTTGATAGATGTGTTCAGTCCGATTAGAGAAGACTTTATGGAAGGAAAAAGTTACACCAAATAGTAATGTTTTATTGAATTTCAGGAGAGGTTTATGAAAAAAATTACCGGACTGCGCTGGTGGATTATTGGATTAATTGGACTCGCCACAGTTATCAATTATATTGATAGAAGTACATTAGGTATAATGTGGCCGGATATTTCGGCTGACCTGGGTATGGACAAGGAAGATTATGCCATAATATTAAACGTATTCATGGTTGCTTACGCCATTGGGCAATTGGTATCTGGAAAATTATTTGATAAAGTCGGAACCAGACTCGGTTATGTCATTGCGATTACATTGTGGGGAGTTTCCTCTTTTATGCATGCATTCGCCAGAGGAATTCTTTCTTTCAGTTTTTTCAGAGTTACATTAGGTTTGGGTGAAGCAGGAAACTGGCCGGGTGCCGTAAAAAGCAATGCTGAATGGTTCCCAATTAAAGAAAGAGCGATTGCACAGGGTATGTTCAATGCCGGCGCCTCAATCGGTTCGGTCATAGCACCGCCTTTAATAGCTACCTTATGGGCCGCGTTCGGCTGGAAGATTACATTCATGATAGTTGGATCATTTGGTATCTTCTGGTTAATTCCTTGGCTGATAATTAATAAAAAAGGTCCATCCCAGCACCCTTGGATTAGTGAAGAGGAAAGGGCATATATCCTTAACGGTCAGCACGATCTTGATAAAACTGAACCCAATCGAAAGGGACTCAGTTTAAAACAAATTTTATCATACAAAGAATCTTGGGCTGTTTTGGTCGCGAGGTTTTTTCTTGAACCTATCTGGTGGCTGTTTGTTGGATGGATGCCTATTTATCTTGCGGAAGTATATGGATTTAATGTTAAAGAAATTGGTTTCTTCGCATGGGTGCCCTATGTGGGAGCTGCTATAGGTAGTTTAACAGGCGGTTATTATGCGGGCCGATTGATGAATGAGGGTGCTACAGTTAATAAAGCTCGTAAATCTGCTATCGTAATAGGCGGAGTAATAATGTTTTTGGGTCTCGTAACCACCATTTTATTTGCTGATACACCTCTTAAATTTGTAATTATTGTAGCATTCGTACTTTTCGGATTCCAGTTCGCTATTGGGAATATACAAACAATTCCAAGTGATTTATTCAGCGGAAAATCCGTGGGTACTTTAGCGGGTTTCGGCGGAACTGTCGGAGTGTTCTCGGTTATTATAATGAACTTCCTTGTGCCAGTAATCTCTAAATATTCTTATATACCGATATTTATTATGATTGCAGTATTTGTACCACTTGGTGTACTTGCTGTTTATACTCTAGCCAAAAATATTGCTCCTGTAGAAAAAAATTAACAACATAAAAAATCTTTAAAATTTTACAGGAGAATCTGGATAAGATTCTCCTGTATACCCTTCCGGAAAACATAGATGAAAACAGCAGAAAAGATTTTAATTTTATTCTTCCTTGTATTCAGTTCAACAAATTTATTTTATGCCGGATCAATTAGAACGCATAATCTATTTGGTGACAATATGGTGTTTCAGCAAGGATCTGAACTGTTAGTCTGGGGATGGGGTGAGCCTGGTAAGAATATAAAAATTAATTTCCATAATCAGACTAAAAGCACATCCGTAAATTTTAATGGCGAGTGGCAAGTAAAACTTAAAAGCGAAAATTACGGCGGACCTTACGAACTTAAAATTATTTGCGGTGACACATTATTATTTAAAAATGTAATGGTAGGAGAGGTTTGGTTATGTTCAGGTCAGTCTAATATGACTATGCCTCTTGGAGGTTGGGGACGTGTGTTGAATTATAATGAAGAAATTAATAATGCTGATTACTCGAACATCAGATTGGCCACAATTCCTCTAACTTTAGCCGAAAGTCCACGGAAAAATGTTGATGTTGATGGTTGGTACGAATGTTCGCCTCAAACAGTTGAAAACTTTTCTGCCGTAGCATATTTTTTTGCTAGGGAATTATTTGCAAAATATAATATTCCAATCGGTATTATACATGTATCCAAAGGCGGCACACCGGCAGAGTCCTGGATGAGTGAAAAAGCTCTAAATGATTTTCCCGAGTTTGCGGAGGATATTCAATTTGTTAAGAATGGTTCATCCGCAGAATTCGTAAAGATGGAAATGATATACAAACAAAATTTTAATGATTGGCTCGATACAATTTATAATTATGATGCCGGGTATTCTCCGGGATCTGAGTGGTATAAATTAAATACTGATTACAAGAGCTGGAAGAAAATGCTGATTCCTGATGTATGGGAAAACGCCGGACTAAAAGATTACGACGGTGTCGTGTGGTTTAATAGAACAATTGAAATTCCCGACGATTGGATTGATCAGCAACTCATACTGTGTTTAAGCTCTGTTCAGGATTATGATATAACTTATTTTAACGGTCAAAAAGTCGGAGAACAGAAAAAGAGTAACTATTTATCAGAATACTCGATTCCAAAAGGTTTTGTTAGGAATGGAAATAATAGTATTACAGTGCGGGTATTGGATCAATACGGTAACGGTGGATTATGGGGACGACCGGAAGAAATGTATATGAAAAATGAAAAAGGCGAGATGATAAGCATTACAGGTGAATGGAATTATAAACCCTCAGTAGAGTTTTCTAAGATTAATAAACTTCCTCCGGAGCGATTATTATTAGATCGTAAACCGACAATACTTTTTAACGGTATGATATACCCTCTTATTGGATTTTCTTTTAAGGGGGTTATATGGTATCAGGGAGAAAGTAATGCTGAAAGGGCAGCTCAGTATAGAGATTTATTTCCGGCTCTGATTAAGGATTGGCGTGTGAATATGAGCTTAGGAGATTTTCCTTTTATGTTTGTTCAACTTGCCAATTATAATGCAAAAGCAGAATTGCCGGAAGAATCGAGTTGGGCTGAACTTAGAGAAGCACAGTCAATGGCCTTAAATCTGCCGAATACAGCAATGGCTGTAACAATTGATATAGGCAATAATGTTGATGTTCATCCCATAAATAAACAAGAAATTGGTAAAAGATTGGCATTATTAGCGATGTCCAAAATTTTTGGAGAAAACATTGTTTGTTCTGGCCCTGTATATAAATCAATGGAAATCTTCGGTGATAAAATTGTTATAGAATTTGATTCAACAGGTTCAGATTTAATGATTAAAGGAAATGAAAAATTATTAGGATTTATAATCGCGGGCGAGGATAAAAAGTTTTATAACGCGCAGGCACTACTCGATAAAAATAGTGTTGTTGTAAGTTCTATAAATGTTCCTAATCCTGTGGCTGTAAGATATGCCTGGGCCTCGAATCCTGAATGTAATTTATATAATACGGGGGGATTACCAGCCGCGCCTTTCAGAAGTGATAACTGGCCTGGAGTTACTTCCAATAAAAATAAATAGGAATAATTAATTGTGAAGAAGATTTTTCTAATTCTGCTGTTGTTCGTTTCAGCTGTGTTTGCTCAAAGTAAAATTGTTATTTCGAACATCTCAAAGTTAAAGGATGCCGTTAACACGGCTTCTCCAGGGGATACTATACAAATTAAAAACGGAAAATATGATACCGGTGGTTCGGTAAGAATTACTAACAGTGGTACCACTGATAAACCGATTGTTATTGCCGCTGAATCAGTGGGGGAAGTTGAATTAACCGGTGACAGTTATTTCGATTTTCGTCAATGCGCTAATATTGTTCTCGAAGGTATTAAATTCACCTCCACGGATTATACCGTTATTAAACTTCAGGCTTGCAATAACATCAGAATTACGCGAAATATATTTAAATTAAAAGAAACATCATCACTTAAGTGGATACTAATTGGCGGAGTGTGGAATGATCCCACCGCCATGAGTTCATATAACAGGATTGATCACAATTTATTTGAGGGTAAAACACAACCTGGTAATTTTATTACAATTGATGGATCACCCGAACCAACTTATAAATCTTCACAACATGATCGAATCGACCATAACCACTTTAAAAACAATAATCCTCGTGCCGTTAATGAAAAAGAGTCGATAAGAATCGGGTGGAGCGAACTTTCTATGTCCAGCGGATATACAACTGTTGAGTATAACCTGTTTGAAGACTGTAATGGGGATCCCGAAATAATTTCAGTTAAATCCTGTGATGATACTGTAAGATATAACACATTCAGGAGATGCCAGGGAACATTATCTTTAAGACATGGTAACCGCTCAGTTGTTAATAATAATTACTTTTTCGGTGATGGTGTCGAAGGTACTGGTGGTATTAGAATTTACGGTGACGATCATAAAATATACAATAATTACTTTGAGGGATTAAAAGGCACAAAATGGGACGCGCCTATAACTTTAACAAATGGTGATTATGATGGCGGGTCAAGCTATTCGAAACATTTCCGAATAAATAGGGCCACAATTGTTTATAACACGCTAATATACAATGATCATGCCTTTGAAATCGGATATACCAACAACGGTAACTATAGTAAACCTCCTCGTGATGTAGTAATTGCTAATAATCTTGTTGTTGCTGATAAAAATAAGATAGTTGACGTAATCACTCAACCCATCAATATGAAATGGTCGGGTAATATATTTTATACTGAAAATTCGGCCGAAATGGGTGCAGATTTTACTGAGGCAATGGTATTAAACACCGATCCTGCAATTATTAAAAATAATGATTTATGGTTTTTATCAGAAACAAGCGCGGCAATTAATAAGTCCGCTGGGGATTATACATTCGTCGATAAGGATATTCATAATCAGACTAGAAATGCTGTTTATGATGTAGGCGCCGATGAATATTCAACTGATGTAGTTTATAATCTGCCGCTTACTGAACAAGAAGTTGGTCCATTTGCCAGAACAGTAACAACTGTTGAGAATAATATTAAATCAATTCCAAAGTCAATTATTCTTTCGCAGAACTATCCAAATCCTTTCAATCCGATATCCAATATAAATTATAAAATTAATGATTTCGGGCATGTTAAACTTTCGGTATATGATGTTTTAGGGAAAGAAGTTCTCGTTTTGGTTGATGAAGTTAAATCTCCCGGGTACTATAATATTATTTTTAGTGGAGTCAATTTAACTAGCGGCGTATACTTCTACAGACTGATATCAGGTAAAAATATTTTCACTCGCAAAATGATTTTATTAAAATGAGAATCAATATGAAAGCATTTCACTTTATTATATTTTGTTTTTTGTTGACAGGTACCTTAAAAGCAAAATCAACTTCAATTGAGATTCCTTCCAATCGACTTCTGACAGATCAAGAATTGATTGAATTAGTATCGGAGTCAAATGATTCTATGCATTTAATTAAAAAGGAATATAATAATTCCGCGGTAAACGCAGTTATAATGTTGGCGGAATATTATAAACAATTTTTTGCTGAACATTTTTATTATGACTGGCGCGGTTTACACGAAAAATTTAATTCTTATAAGAAATTGTTTCCAGAAAAAATGATGGAGCACCAACGCAGAGCAAAAGAACATACACAATTATTTAGCTCAAATACTAGGTGGAAATTACCATTTAAAACTCTGGACGGAAATGAGGTTACCGCTTATCAATTGAGACATTTGGCCAGACAGCACAAAGCATTCGACATGGCTTTAGTCAATTATTATGAGGATAATAGAAATAATTACATTGAATATTTTATCAATCAAGTTAAGTCATTAAATCAAAACTACTTTGATAATAATGTAGAGACGGGAGGCAACGATGTTTTTGAATACTTCCGTTCAGGTTATAGAATTTTTAATTGGTTAAATATCCATAATATTTATTTGTCTTCGGAGGTTTACGAAACAGAAGATCAGATGCTTCTTATTAAAACTTTTTTGTACCATGGCGCGGAGATGTACAAGAGAACTAAAAAATTTAATAACGGTAATCATCACACTAAGGGGTTAATGTCGCTCGCGTTACTGAGCATAATGTTTAGAGATATTAAAGGAACTGAGATCTGGTTGAAACATGCTTTAGACGGATTAACACGCCATTTAGAAGAGGAAGTGAATGAAGACGGTTTTCAGTTTGAAAGGTCAATTCATTACCATAAAGGTGATATAAATAACTATTTTTATGTTTATTACTTGGCTAAACTTAATGGAATTAGCTTACCAGAAGTCTACCTGACAAGATTTCAATCTATGTTTGATGCTTTAATAAAACTGGCCTTTCCAAATAAAACATTGCCTGTTCTGCAGGACGATACTGATGGACCATGGAGCGAATTTAACAACCTTAGTTCAGTTATAACTTTAGCGTCAATTTTATTCAACAATCCATCTTATTCATATTTTATGGAGGAAAAAGTCCCATCCGAATATTTCTGGTTTCTCCGGGATAAAGATATTAACAAAATAGAAACAAGTAATAAAAAGCCCCCGGAATTCCTCTCAACTTCTCTTCCTAAAACTGGATATTATATAATGCGAAATGGCTGGAATAAAAATGACATGTGTATGATTATCTCGGCGGGATTATCCGCTAAAAAACCGGATCATCAGCACGGTGATATGCTCGGATTAGTCGCTTACGCAAACGAATCAAATGTTTTACCAAATTATCAGGTAAGATATTATTTAAATGATTATAATTTTTTTAAAAATTCTCTTGTAAAGAATGTAGCGATAGTTGATTCTTCTCTTCATGGGAAGAAATGGATTCCTAATAGCGGGGGTTCGGGATTTGGAAAATGGAAAATACTCCCAAATCCGAATACTATTCTCTGGCAATCACACTCGGATTATGATGTTTTTATTGGGACTCATGATGGTTATAAAAATGACGGAGTGACCTACTTTAGAAAAGTGATTTTTATCAAAGACGGATTTTGGATTGTAAAGGATTTGTTTGAAGCAAATTCCAACCATAATTTTCAGCAGGTTTGGCAAGGGCATTATACTTTTGAGGATTCTTCAAAATCGTTAAGGTCTACTTTCGCTAACGGATGTGGACTTGATATATTGCAACTTAGACAAGAGGATTATTATTATAACTATGGAAGTTTCAGGGGTAAAGGAAATGTTGTTGTAAATTCCGGTTTAAAAAATAAATTCGATTATCTGACAATTCTCTATCCATTTAATAATTTTGAGGAGAGGTTTTCCGGTACTGGTGTCGATGGAATGAAAATAAAAGAATGGTCAATAAATGCAAAATTTCTTGATTATCAAAATGATCAAATAAAAATAGAAGGTCGTGACATAATCAATAAGTCCAGCACGTATTTTGTATTTGATTGTGAGAAAATTAAATTTGCTTCGAATGAAATAATGTTTTTATCGCCGGCGGACGTAACGATTATGGTAAACAACGGAAACATTCAAGTGAATATGTTAACTCATCAGAATTTAGAATTGAGATTTAGTAATATTGAAAATGTTATAGTAAACGGCAAGCAGATAAACGAATTAATATTAAAAGATGTTTCACCCGGCTCTGAAATTTTTATCGATAGAAGTAAGGTGAATTAATGAAAGAAGTGCGGTGGGGTTTTATTGGGTGTGGGGACGTTACAGAAATTAAAAGCGGACCTGCCTTTAATAAAATTAGTCGTTCTCAAATTATTGCTGTAATGAGGCGGGACGGTGAAAAAGCAAAAGATTATGCAAAAAGACATAATATTCCTAAATGGTATAATGACGCCTCCGCATTAATTAACGATCCCGACATAAATGCAATCTATGTTGCAACTCCGCCTTCAACACATGCGGAATATACAATTAAATCCGCAGAAGCTGGCAAAGCTGTTTATGTTGAAAAACCTATGGCCGCAAGTTACAATGAATGTTTAAGAATGATTGATTCCTGCGAGAAAAACAATGTGCCATTATTTGTTGCTTATTACAGAAGACGATTACCGCAATTTGTTAAAGTTAAGGAATTGATAGACTCGGGCATAATCGGGGAGGTTAAATTCCTTAATATTGCTCTCCACCTAAAACCATATGCCGTTGACTTTGAAAAAGATAATCTGCCATGGCGAGTGAAGCCTGAAATTGCAGGCTCCGGGTATTTTTACGATTTAGCCTCGCATCAATTCGATTATCTCGATTTTTTATTCGGTGTAATTGCAGAAGCGTCAGGATGTAAAAATAATCAGGCAGGTTTGTATGATGCCGAAGATGTAGTAACAGCTTCATGGATATTCGGAAACGGAATACTTGGAAGCGGAAGTTGGTGTTTTACAGCGCCCGATGGACACGAAAAAGACCAGATAGAAATAATAGGATCAAAAGGGAAAATTGTTTTCCCGACTTTTAATCGTGATCCAATAAATTTGTTTTCAGACAATATAAATGAAAAATTTATAAATGATTGGCCCATGCACGTCCACCAACCATTGCTGGAATCAGTTATTTCAGAACTTTTGGGTAATGGCATATCACCCAGTACGGGTAAAACAGCAGCTCGAACAAATTGGGTTATGGATAGAATTCTTAAAAAAATTTAATATCTTTACCGAAAGAGAAAAAAGAGGTATTTCATGCAAAGCTTAATCTTATCAAAATGGAATTACAAAACAATTCTTATGGATTCCATGATATTAGCGGTCATATATTTTACACCAGCTTTTTCACATTTGTTAAACATGCCGCTTTATATTGTTGAACCAATGCGGTTAATGCTTTTTGTTTCTCTACTTTACTCAAATAAAACTAATAGTTTTATTATTGCTGCATCATTACCCTTCTTCTCACTATTAACATCAGGACACCCTCCAGTATTCAAAGCACTTTTAATATCCGGTGAGTTGTTGTTAAACGCGGCTCTTTATTTCTACTTGTCCGGAAAAATTAAAAATTATTTCGTACCAATTCTGCTCAGCATATCACTGGCAAAAATATTTTATTATATTTTTAAATTCGGATTTATATCAACAGGATTACTTGCCGGAAGTTTGGTCAGTATTTCTTTGTTGACTCAAGTGATAATAATAGTTTGTACAAGCCTACTATTCGGTGGATTATTATTAATGGAAACACGAAAAAAATAAATATGTCTTTGTAAAAAAACTTGACTTGTGACCCCTATTTTGCTATGTTTGACAACCTGGTATACCAAGTATAATATTATATGAAGCCAAATATCAATTATAACGATCCGTCGCCTTTATACGAACAGATTAAAAAGAATATTAAAAAGAAAATTGAATCGGACGAACTAAAGGAAGGCGAGAAAATCGGTTCTAACAACGAATTAGCTCGCTATTACGATGTTAGTTTGATTACAATTAAAAAAGCTGTTTCCTCCCTTGTTGCCGATGGTGTGCTTTATACAAGAATTGGAAAGGGTACTTATGTAGCATCAAAAAATAATTGGAAGCTTGATCATTCCAAAGTTCGTAATTTGGGACTCGTAATACGAAATCTGAACCATCCATTTTTTTCAATGATTATTCCTAATATTGAAGCACGTGCCAACGCGCTGGGTTATAATATATTAATTTCAAGCTCAGCAGATAATCTAGTTAAAGAAGAAAACCAAATTAACCATTTTAAGAATCTTGGCGTCGACGGTTTAATTATCGCTTCTTTTTCGCTGGAATACCGGGCAACAAATTATATAAAAGAATTACATGAACAGAATTTCCCTTATATCATGATTTCTTATATGCATGATCCTAATTACTGGTATGTGGGCAGTGATCATGAATACGGAGCGTATCTGGCTACATCACATCTCGCTGAATTGGGCTATAAAACAATAGGTTATGTACACGGTGGTGAAAAAAATATTCTAGGTGAAGTAAGACGTATTGGTTATGAGAAGGCGATGGTTGAAAATGATCTTCCCATAAATAGAAAGAACATGTTTTATTTGGATCCCTTGGAATACGATATGGCACGATATGAGTCCGGTGAGTCCATTGGCAAAAAATTTCTAAAATTAAAAAATAGACCGCGGGCCATGTTCATTTACAGCGACAGTGCCGCATTAGGTTTTATGTCCGTATTATTGGAAAACGGCATAAGTATTCCGGGTGATGTTGCTGTTGTTGGTTTTAACGATATAAAAATTGCTCAGTATTCCGCCGTTCCATTAACTACAATTCATCAGCCGATAGATGAAATTGGGAAATTAGCTGTGGATACAATTCATAAGAGAATTAACGATGAACAAGCGAGCTCTAGAATTATTTTAAAACCGTCTCTGGTTATCAGAAAATCTTGTGGAGCCAGTCAGAAGTGAAAGAAATGTTTTTTTAATTTTTTTTTGAATCTGTAAGTCCTTTTCGTAACAATTATCTGGTAGGAAAAATGAATATTAATATTAAAAAGTATTTAATAATAACTTTACTGATCTTCTTAATCGTTAACTGCACCGGTAACGATTCGACATATAGTGTGGAAGTAACAAATCCATTGGACTCTGAAAGAATTGACGAATTTGTGATTATAAATTTCGATCAGTTAAAAATTACACAGGCTCAACAGGTCAATAACCTTACAGTAAAAAATGGGGAAACTTTTATTCCGAGCCAACTAACTGATACAGATAATGATGGAACAATTGATGGTGTGGCTGTTGTGCTAAATTTTAAACCAAGCGAATCCATTCTACTTGAAATAAACTTAAATTCACCGGAAAAATCTAAAGATGATTTTATTAAAAGAACCTACGCTGAAATTGCCATTAAAAAAAGTGCGGAATTTAAAGATGGAAAATATATTGGTGGGAATTACGAAAATATTAATAATGTAAAAGTACCGTATAACCATATTGATCACGACAATCTTTTTAAATACGAAGGACCCGGATGGGAATCAGACAAAGTGGGTTACAGGTTTTACCTCGATTGGCGCAATGCAGTTGATATCTTTGGAAAAAAAACGACAGACATGGTGCTACAAAATGTTGGTGTCCAAGCACTTGATCAAATTTCCGAAGCTTCATATCACTCGATGTCCGATTGGGGCGCTGACATTCTTAAAGTCGGAAATTCATTAGGGATTGGCTCTGTAGGAATGCTTGATAAAGGTAAAGTAATAATGGTATCTAAGACCGATAGTATAACTTGTACCGTGGCAGAAAATGGAATTATTAAATCTGATATCAGAACTCGCTATTATGGATGGGAAGTAGGCAATAAAAAATATAACATCCAAACGGATTTTTCTATAACAGCAGGAAGCCGATTGACTTTTACGGAGATACAGATTGATAATGAAGCTGATAATATTCTTACAGGAATAGTTAAACATGAGAATGCTAATCTAATTAAACAAGAAAGTTCAATAGAAAACGATTGGAGTTACTTAGCTACATTTGGCGAACAAACACTATTTAACGACAATTTAGGTATGGTGATTTTTTATAAGAACTCCGAGCTGCTTGAAATTACAGAGGACGAATACAGTTATATAATTGTGCTGAAGGCTAGGAATCAAAAAGCATCGTATTATTTTGGAGCTGCGTGGGAAAAGGAAAAAAATGGAATCACCGGTGAAAAGGATTTTGTTTCGTATTTGAACGAAACAATTCAAAAATTGAATAATCCCATAAAACTTAGCTACAAATAACACATTAAAAATTGTTAATAATAATTCACAAAATTTTTAATTAAAAAGCGATATGATTTATGAAATATAATTTGGATAGTCTTAAAGGCAAAGTTTGTGTTATAACCGGCGGAGGCGGAGTTATAGGAACAGCTTTAGCCATTGGTTTGGGCGAAGTAGGAGCGAAAGTAGCAATATTGGATTTTATTAAAGACAGTGCTGATAAAACTGCTGACCTTGTCACTAAAAATACGGGCAGTAAAGCTATTGGTGTTTTTGCTAATGTTCTCGATAAAGAATCACTTATTAAAGCAAAAGAAGAAATTAATGCGGCATTTGGAAAAATTGATGTTCTCATAAACGGTGCCGGCGGGAATGCGCCAACAGCTACTACTAAAGATGAATTTCTAAAAACAGATTCGGAAAAGGATTTATTGAATGGATTCTTTGGTTTGGATTTGGGCGGCTTTCAAAGAGTGTTCGACTTGAATTTTATGGGTACTTTACTACCGACATTAGTGTTTGCAGTCGATTTATTAAACAGAGACGGAATTATTCTTAATATTTCTTCCATGAACTCATTCAGACCTCTTACAAAAATTCCAGCTTATTCCGCCGCTAAAGCCTCTGTCAATAATTTCACTGAGTGGTTGTCAGTCCATTTTGCAAAAGCTGGTGTTCGAGTAAACGCAATCGCGCCAGGATTCTTTGTGACTCAGCAGAATCAATTTCTGCTTTATAAAGAAGATACTACAGAGCTTACCGAAAGAGGACATAAAATTATAAGCAATACTCCAATGGGAAAATTCGGTGAACCCGAGGATTTATTAGGCACAATGTTTTATCTTCTTTCTGATCTGTCCAAATTTGTGACGGGAGTTGTTATTCCCGTTGATGGTGGCTTTAACGCTTATTCAGGAGTATAAATAAAAATTACTAAAAGGAGTATTGCGAGTACTTACTACGGTAAAGGGAAAAAATATGATTTATTGTTCAAAAGGTAGCGAAAACACAATTATATACTCTGAAGAATTAAAAAATATTTTATTTAATGTCTTTAATGAATTAGGCGATAAGAAAAGTATTCTCGCTTTGCCGCCTGATTTTACAAGGTACCACTCCCGCGCCGGAGAGGTTACAAAATATATTTACGATTATTATTCGGAAAGACTAACTGATATTTTGCCAGCCTTAGGCACCCACGCCCCAATGACAGATCGTGAAATTAAAGAAATGTTTTTGGGAATTCCGCAAAACTTATTTCGTGTCCATAATTGGAGAGAGGATCTTGTAACCTTAGGCGAAGTGCCATCGGAATTTATTAATCAAATTTCGGAAGGTAAACTTAATTATTCCTGGCCGGCGCAAGTAAACAAAATAATAGCAAACGGAAAACATGATTTAATTATTTCTGTTGGTCAGGTAGTTCCTCATGAAGTAATTGGTATGGCCAATTATAATAAAAATATTTTTGTTGGAACCGGAGGTAAAGAAGGAATAAATAAAAGCCATTATCTTGGCGCCGTTTATGGAATGGAAAGAATTATGGGACGCGCCAATAGCCCTGTAAGAAAAGTGCTTAACTACGCAAGCGATAAATTCGCAAATCATCTGCCAATCATATATATATTAACTGTAATTGGAAAAGATTCCACGGGGAAACTGGTTATACGAGGTTTGTATATTGGAGACGACTATGAATGTTTTGAACTAGCCTCAGAACTCTCCCTCAAGGTAAATTTCGAGATGCTCGATAAACCATTGAAGAAAGTTGTAGTGTATTTGGATCCCGAAGAATTTAAAAGTACTTGGCTCGGAAACAAGAGTATTTACAGAACAAGAATGGCTATTGAGGATAATGGTGAATTAATTATACTTGCTCCAGGAGTTAAAGAATTTGGAGAAGATAAAGAAATTGACAGATTAATTAGAAAGTATGGTTATAAAACAACTCCTGAAATACTAAAATTTGTTGAAGAAAATGAAGAATTAAAAAATAATTTGAGCGCTGCAGCGCATTTAATACACGGTTCGTCCGAAGGCAGATTTAAAATTATTTATTGCCCGGGACATTTATCCGAACAGGAAATTAATTCTGTCAATTATAATTATGCCGACCTAAATAAGATGATTGAAATTTATAATCCCCATAAACTTAAGGACGGATTCAATCTTTTAGCCAATGAGGAGGAGATATTTTATATATCTAACCCAGCTTTGGGCTTATGGGCATTCAAAGATATGTTTATAGACTAAAATATAAAGGAGTACTAAAAATGAACAAAGCTGATATTGGTTTAGTTGGACTCGCTGTGATGGGAGAAAATCTTGTTCTAAATATGGAGAGTCATGGATTTACTGTCGCTGTTTTCAATAGAACAACCGAAAAAGTTGTTGATTTTATTGAAGGCAGAGGCAAAGGCAAAAATGTAATTGGTGCTAAATCCGTTGAAGAATTAGTAGCCAATCTTAAAACACCACGAAAAGTGATGCTGATGGTGAAAGCCGGTAAACCGGTGGATGATTTTATTGAACAGTTGATTCCGCACCTTGATAAAGGGGATATAGTAATTGACGGAGGTAATTCGCATTTCCCCGACACAATAAGGAGAACAAAATACCTTGAAGAAAAGGGACTGCTTTATATTGGTACCGGTGTTTCTGGCGGTGAAGAAGGCGCTCTTAAAGGACCATCGATTATGCCGGGCGGATCTACCCAAGCCTGGGAACATGTTAAGCCAATATTTCAATCGATCGCAGCGAAAGTTGAAGACGGAACTCCATGCTGCGATTGGGTTGGAGAAGATGGAGCGGGACATTTTGTTAAAATGGTTCATAACGGTATCGAGTATGGCGATATGCAACTAATTACTGAAGCATATCAGATTATGAAAGAATTGCTCGGTTTATCCAATCAGGAAATGTACGGTGTTTTTAAAGAATGGAATGAGGGAGAATTAGACAGTTACCTGATTGAAATTACGAGAGATATAATAGCATTTAAGGACGAGGATGGAGGATATTTAGTTGAAAAAATTCTTGATACTGCTGGACAGAAAGGAACCGGGAAATGGACAGCCACTGCTTCACTCGATATCGGTATACCTCTAACCTTGATTGGCGAAGCAGTTTACGCAAGAACATTGTCCGCCATGAAAGAGGAACGTGTTGAAGCTTCTAAAGTATTGCATGGTCCAACTCCTGAATTTAAAGGTGATAAAAAACAATTTATAGAAGATATAAAACAAGCCCTTTATGCAAGCAAAATAGTTTCTTATGCTCAGGGATATGTACTGATGAAGTATGCGGCCAAAGAATATAATTGGAATCTAAATTACGGCGGAATCGCTTTAATGTGGCGCGGCGGCTGCATCATAAGGTCTATTTTCCTCGGCAAAATTAAGGAAGCTTTCGATAATAATCACGATTTGACAAACCTGCTGCTCGACCCATTCTTCAAAGAAAAAATTGATAGGGCGCAAACTGCATGGCGAAGAGTAATTTCAACCGCTGTTACCAACGGGATTTGGATTCCTGCTATGTCAACAGCGTTAAATTATTTCGACGGATACAGAAATGACAGACTACCGGCTAATTTACTTCAAGCCCAAAGAGATTATTTCGGTGCTCATATGTATGAAAGAATCGATAAACCTCGTGGTCAGTTTTTTCACACTAATTGGACTGGAAGAGGTGGTACAACCGCGTCTTCAACATACACTGTATAAATTGGAGTGCTTAAAATTATGAGGTATTTGAGTCGGTTAACCCTAATATTAGCTTTATCATTTTCCCTTGCCTCTTGCAGTAAGGTTAGTGATATTAAAAAAATAAAAATCGGGCATGGACTTGATCAATCGCACCCTGTGCATTTAGCAATGGTCTATCTTGCCAAACGAGCCGCTGAAAAATCACATGGAAAAATTCAAATTAGCGTTTATCCTAGTCAGCAACTTGGTACAGAAAGAGAATGTTTGGAATTACTGCAAATTGGGAGCTTGGGTATGACTAAAGTTTCAGCTTCTGTATTGGAGGGTTTCGCTCCAATATTTAAAGTGTTTAGTCTACCATTTATTTTTCGAGATGATGAACATAAGTTCAAAGTTTTCGAGGGAGATATTGGTAAACAGATGCTGCTCAGCACCCAGAAATATTGGTTAAGAGGTCTATGTTTTTATGACGCTGGAAGCAGAAGTTTTTATTCCAAAGAAAAGCCCATAAATACACCCGATGATTTGAAAGGATTAAAGTTCCGAACACAGGAAAGTTCGACTTCGGTTAAATTAGTAAACGCCCTTGGCGGATCGGCAACTCCCATAGCTTGGGGCGAATTATACACTGCTCTGCAACAGGGAGTAGTGGACGGTGCTGAAAACAATCCCCCTAGTTTTTATTTATCGCGTCATTATGAAGTATGCAAATATTATTCTCTGGATGAACATACTGCAGTTCCGGATGTTCTTTTGATTAGTACTGAATTCTGGAATGACCTTACTCCTCAAGAACAGGAGTGGTTACAAGAAGCGGCTATGGAATCGTATGAGTATGAAAAAATATTGTGGCAAAAATCATCCGAAGAAGCGCTGGAAGCAGTAAAAAAAGCCGGAGTAGAAGTTAGTTATCCTGATAAAACTCCATTTGAAGAAAAAGTAAAACCTTTAATTGAGGAATATAAATCCGAACCGGAAGTTTATGATCTAATTATGAAGATAAAAAGGATACAATAGTCATGCTCAAATTTAAATTAAAAATCGATGCTCTCTTAAAATGGTTTCTTGTAGTTCTAATGGGGGCTATGACTCTGAACGTTTTGTGGCAAGTATTTACTCGTTTCATAATGCAGAATCCCAGTTCATTTACTGAAGAATTAGCAAGGTACATGTTGGTTTGGGTTGGAATTCTTGGAGCGAGTTATGTCGCCGGACAAAAAATGCATTTGGCTATTGACTTGCTGCCATCTAAGCTGACCGGTAAACCAAAAATTTATATAAATCTTTTTATTGAACTCTGCATTTTAATATTCGCTCTTGCCGTAATGGTAATTGGCGGATTTAGGTTAGTTACAATTACGCTAACATTAAATCAGATTTCCGCGGCATTACAAATTCAGTTAGGATATGTATATGCTGTATTACCGATTAGTGGAATGTTGATATCATATTATTCAATATTTTTTATTCTTGGAGGTTTGAAAGAATTAAAAAATGTTAGTTATAAATAATTGTTGAAATATTATTCCTTAATAAAAAAAGTGAATTATTAAATGGAAATTTTTGAAATTTTGGTTTTAGTCGTTTCCTTCATGATACTTCTGTCAGTCGGAGTACCTATCTCGTTTAGTATTGGTATTTCCAGTTTGGTAACGATGTTATTCAGTATTAACACAATGCCCTCCATTACAACAATAGCTCAAAGAATGGCTACCGGGTTAGATAGTTTTGCTTTACTTGCAATTCCTTTTTTTATTATTGCCGGACAGTTAATGAATAGTGGCGGAATAGCGCGGAGATTAATTGATTTCGCTAAAATACTTGTTGGAAAAATGCCAGGCGGGTTAGCCTTTGTAAATATAATGGCCGCAATGTTATTTGGCGCAATATCCGGGTCAGCTGTTGCAGCCGCTTCAGCTATCGGCGGATTCATGAGTCCCGTAATGAAAAAAGAAGGCTACGATGAGTCATTTTCAGCCGCCGTTAATATCACTTCGGCTACAACCGGACTTATTATTCCTCCTAGTAACATACTAATTGTTTATTCATTGGCGAGTGGCGGAGTTTCAATTGCAGCGTTATTTCTGGCAGGTTATATACCGGGTATTTTATTAGGTCTCTCATTAATGGTTGTAGCGTTTATTCATGCGAAACGTAAAAGCTATAAAGTAAGCGTCTCTTTTACAATTGGAGAAGCGATTAAAAAATTCCTGGATGCGGTACCAAGTTTGTTGTTAATTGTGATTGTAATAGGAGGAATAATTGCTGGCTATTTTACTGCTACCGAAGCATCTGCAATTGCTGTGCTGTATGCATTTATTTTGAGCGTATTTATTTACCGTGAAATTAAGCTAAAAGACTTGCCTAAAATTTTAATTGACAGCGTATCTACCACAGCAATAGTTATGCTGCTGGTTGGTACTTCAATGGCAATGTCTTGGGTTATGGCCTATGAAAATATCCCTCAAAATGTATCCGCAGCTTTACTTACTTTATCTGATAATCCAATTACAATAATGATAATTATTAATTTAATTTTATTGTTTGTTGGAACATTTATGGACATGACGCCGGCTGTATTAATATTTACGCCCATTTTTTTACCGGTTGCTACGCATTTAGGTGTAGATCCGATTCATTTTGGAATAATAATGGTCATGAATCTATCAATAGGATTATGCACACCGCCCGTAGGCAGCGTCCTTTTTATTGGTTGCTCAGTGGCAGGACTTTCAATTACGGACGTAATTAAACCTTTACTTCCGATGTATGCGGCAATGATAGTTTCTCTTCTGCTGGTGACATATTTGCCGGAGCTTAGTTTATATATCCCAAGGTTTTTCGGATTTTAATGTATAATGAGAATAAGAATAAATAAATGAGGAGGATAGAATGGATGTAAGATATTCACCGGATGCCAATGGTTTTAAGTTGATGTCGACAGAAGAATTGAGAAATAAATTTCTTATAGATAATTTGTTTAAAAAAAATGAAATACTTATGACTTATTCGGATATTGATAGATCGATAACCGGATCTGCAGTGCCGTCTGGTAAAGTCTTAAAACTTGCAGCTTCAAAAAAAGAAATGGCGGCCAATTATTTCGCTGAAAGGAGAGAAATAGGTGTAATCAATATCGGTGCTGAGGGAATTATCCTAATAGATAAAAAAAGTTACAAGATGGAACACAAAGATGCATTATATATTGGGCGCGGTTCCAAAGAGATACATTTTAAAAGTTTAAACGCGAAAAAACCCGCGATGTTCTATTTTGTAAGCTATCCGGCGCACGCTGAATTTAATACAACTCAAATAAAATTCTCAGATTCCACCCCGGTACAGCTAGGCTCTTCTAAAGAAGCTAATAAACGGACGATATATAAATATATTCATCCGGGCACTATGCCTACTTGTCAGCTTGTTATGGGTCTAACCGAACTTGAGGAAGGTAGCGTCTGGAATACGATGCCTGCTCATACCCATCAAAGAAGATCGGAAGTGTATATGTATTTCGGACTCGAAAAAAATTCTATACTTTTTCATATTATGGGACAACCAACAGAAACCAGACATTTGATTATACGTGATAAGCAGGCTGTACTTTCTACCAGCTGGTCGCTTCACTCTGGTGTGGCCACTCAAAATTATTCTTTCGTTTGGGCGATGGGGGGAGAGAATCAGGTGTTTGATGACATGGACGCTATACCGATGACTGAACTTAAATAATAGGACATTAAAAATGATTTTAGACAAGTTTAATCTATCGAACAAAATAGCTCTGGTAACCGGGGGAAATAGAGGTATCGGTCAATATTACGCTCTTGCACTGGCTCAAGCAGGGGCTGATATTATCACTGTATCCTACGGAAGCGATTTTACAGAGACTCAAAAAATGATAAATGAAACCGGCAGAAAATTCGCGCCGTATGTTTGTGATTTTTCTAATAGAGAAGCATTGTACGAATTTATTGAAAAAGTTAAATCTGATTTCCCAAGAATTGACATTCTTGTGAATAATGCCGGCACAATAATGCGTGATCCAATATTGGTTCATTCGGATGAGTACTGGGATAAAGTAATTGAAGTGAACCTGAGTTCGCAATTTGTGCTTACTCGCGAAATTGGAAAGGATATGGTTGATCGAGGATATGGTAAAATTGTTTTTATTGCATCCTTGCTTTCATTCCAGGGTGGAATAACAGTGCCAGGTTACACTGCGTCCAAAGGAGGAATCAAACAGCTTACAATGGCATTCGCAAATGAATGGGCATCCAAAGGAGTTAACATTAATGCTATTGCGCCCGGCTATATTGCTACAGACAATACAAAAGCGTTGCGTGAAAATCCGGAAAGAAACCAAGCCATTTTAGATAGAATTCCGGCGGGAAGATGGGGTAAGCCCGAAGATTTAATGGGGACAGTAGTATTCCTTTGCTCCGATGCTTCAAACTATTTAAATGGAAGTGTAATAACTGTTGACGGAGGTTGGATGGGCCGCTGAATTTATCCGGTTTTTTTTGTAATATTTTATGAGCTTATTATATTAATTAATAAATAAATCAATATTTAGGGCTTCAACATGAGATATCGCAAACTTGGCAATACGGATATCAGCGCTTCTGTAATTGCTTTGGGTACATGGGTTATGGGTGGTTGGATGTGGGGCGGTGCCGATGACGATCAAAGTATTAAAACAATTCATGCAAGTCTGGACGTTGGAATTAACTTTATTGATACTGCCCCAATTTACGGTTTCGGTAGGTCGGAGAAAATTGTTGGGAAGGCTATTAAGGGAAGGCGTAGTGAAGTTGTCTTAGCAACTAAGTGCGGTTTACGCTGGGATGTTGAAAAAGGGGACTTTTATTTTAATTCGGATGAAAGAGGTGTTAATTCAGAAAACAACATATACAAAGTTTATAAATATCTTCATCCGGATTCTATAAGAACTGAATTAGAAAATAGTCTTAGAAGATTGAATACTGATTATATCGATTTGTATCAAACTCACTGGCAGGAATCTACAACTCCAATTGAAGATACTATGGCTGAGCTGGTCAAATTAAAAGAGGAGGGTAAGATTAGAGCAATCGGCGCTTCAAATGCCTCCGTTGAACAGTTAAAAAAATATGGTAATTTGGACGCGGATCAGGAAAAATTTAATATGCTAGAGCGAAAATCGGAAGAAAATGGAAATGTGAGTTATTGTTATGAACACGATATAGCTATACTGGCTTATTCTCCATTAGCCCAGGGATTACTTACAGGAAGTGTTACAAGCGATAGAAAATTTGGCGCCGGAGATGTGAGGAATAATAACAAATTATTTTCACCTGAAAGTTTAATTAAAATTAATTCCATGCTCGATGAGTTAAAAGAAATTGCCGATAGCTATAATATCAGTCTGGGGCAATTATCACTATCATGGACACTTAGCAGGGTTGGAATAACTCATTTATTATGCGGCGCTCGCACAAAAGAACAAACACAATCAAACGCATATGCAGCATATGTTTCACTTAGCGTTGATGATAAAAGGAAAATAAATACAATTTACAACAAATATTTTGGATTGCTATAAAAAGCATATTTGAAAACGGCAAAAAAATTAATTTAAGATTATTACTTTGATTAAGATATCTTTCAACACATTACGGGAAACGCTTAAATTAAAACTATTAAAATATGGATTCGAAGAATCCGAAGCCGGACTATGTTCTAAAATACTTTCAGAAAATAATCTTTATGGTGTGGCATCACATGGTACAAACCGATTCTGTTCATTTATAAGTTTAATAAAAAGCGGTCACATCGTCGTAAAAACAAAACCCGTCTTATTTAAATCTTTCGGTGCATGGGAACAATGGGACGCGCAAAAAGGTCCAGGACCGTTAAACGCTTGGACAGCCACAGACAGAGCAATTAATCTATCCAAAGAAAACGGGATAGGAGTAGTTACATTAAAGAATTCGAACCATTGGATGCGCGCGGGTACTTACGGATGGAAAGCCGCTGAAGAAGGATTTATAATGATTGCCTGGACTAACGCTTTTCCCATGATGCCTCCATGGGGTTCTAAACAAGCCGTGCTGGGCAATAATCCTATAACTTTTGCGGTGCCGCGGAAAACTGGTCCCGTGGTTTTGGATATGGCTCTTTCTCAATATTCGTATGGGCAACTTTCTAATTACAGACGCGAAAATAAACCGCTTCCTTATGCCGGCGGGTACGATTTATATGGAAACCTCACCACCGATGCCGGAGAAATTTACGAATCGAAAAGGACATTGCCAATTGGATATTGGAAAGGTTCAGGATTGGCAATTATGATTGATCTTGTTTCTACAATTCTAAGTGGGGGTAATTCCACCTTGGATATTGGAATGAGCGAGCACGATACTGCTATGTCCCAGGTATTTATAGTTTTCGACCCTTCAAAAACAAACACAGCCGAGTCTATAAATGCTATTGCTAATTCAATAATAGATTCCGTTAAAAGTTCAGAACCAGCCGAACAATCTGAAATAGTATTATACCCGGGTGAAAGAGCGCTGAACAGGAAAAATGAATACTTAAAATCAGGGATTCCTGTGGACGAAACAGTTTGGGAAAGAATACTTAAATTGTAGCATCCGTTTCTATTTTATTAAGGCAGTTTATATGTCGGATTTGTTATATATTCTTAACGTTGTTGCGCCAATTTTTTTGCTGGTTCTTTTGGGATTATTTCTAAGACAAAAAAAACTGGTAACCGAATCCTTTGTTGATTCTACATCCAAATTCGTATTCCGTATTTCATTACCTGCATTAATATTCTTAAAGCTCTACGATATCGATTTATCGGCGAAGTTCGATATAGGATTTTTCTTATTCATTGTTATCGCTACTGTTATTACTTTTTTTTTGAGTTGGGGATCTTCTTTCTATTTATGCCGTATTAGAGAGGATCGGGGTGTGTTCATTCAAGGGGCATTCAGGGGAAATTACGCCATTATAGGTTTGGCAGTTATTGCAGGCATGTTTGGAAATGATGCTTTGGCCAAGGCTTCTTTGGTACTTCCATTTGTTTTGCCGATTTATAATATTTTCTCTGTGATTGTGTTGACCATTTACGGAAACAATAAATCCGATCTTAATTTTGCGAGCGTTACAAAAGACATTTTGTTGAATCCCTTGATTTTGGCAGTCGTAATAGCCCTCCCATTCGCGTTTTGGAAGATTCCGCTGTTACCGGCACTAATAAAAACAGGCGAATATATTTCTGTAATAGCTCTTCCTTTAGCTTTAATTGGGATCGGTGGCTCAATGAATTTGAGAGCTATTAAAAAAGCTTCGCGAGTATCTTTGCTGGCTTCTACCATGAAAATAATTATTATTCCGGTATTAGCTACCTGGGCGGCTTTTCTGTTCGGGTATTCTGGATCAGACCTGGGAATATTGTTTGTAATATTCGCGTGCCCAACGGCAATTGCTAGTTTTGTGATGGCCATAGCTATGGGCAGCAGCGGAAAAATTGCCGGAAATATAATTGTAATATCAACTCTCGCTTCCTTAGCAACTTTCACAGTTGGTCTATATTTGCTCAGATTATTTAACCTCATTTAACGGTTTTAAATGAAAGGATCTAATGCTTTCCATGTTATGGTAAAACCAATTGGTTCTGTGTGTAACATGGATTGTAAATACTGTTTTTATCTGGAAAAAGAAAATCTTTATCCAGAGAATAAAAACTTAAAAATGAATGACTCCACACTGGAAACATTTATACGGGATTATATAAATTCAATAGATATTCCAACAGTAAATTTCACTTGGCAAGGGGGCGAACCGACTCTGCTCGGGGTTGATTATTTTGAAAGAATTGTAAAACTCCAGAAAAAATATTCCTCGGGAAAAATAATTCAAAATTCATTTCAAACAAATGGACTACTATTGAATGATGAATGGTGCAGTTTCTTTGCGGCTAATGATTTTCTTGTAGGTGTCTCAATTGACGGCCCTTCTGAAATTAATAATAAATACAGGTACTACAAAGGCGGACAAAATTCTTTTGCTAAAGTTTTAGAAGGGCTCGAATATTTACAAAAATATAAAGTTGAGTTTAATACATTAACTTGTGTAAGCAAAGCTAATCAGAATAAACCGCTCGAGGTGTATAACTTCCTCAAATCAATAGGAAGTAAATATATTCAGTTTATTCCTGTAGTTGAAAGAGCAGCTAAGGATGAAAAAGAAAGTTTGCGGCTAGTAAAACCCAAATATCCTAAAACAGCAGAAGTTACAAAGTGGTCGGTTGATCCGGTGGAGTACGGAAATTTTCTTATCACGATTTTTGATAATTGGGTGCGTAACGACGTAGCTGAGGTTTTTATACAAACATTTGATGTGGCTCTAGAAAGTTTTTGCGGATACAAACAATCACTTTGTGTGTTCAATAAAACTTGCGGTAACGCAATAGCGCTTGAACATAATGGCGATCTGTATTCATGCGACCACTATGTTTATCCGGGAAACAAACTGGGGAATATAATAAATGAAAATATTTCCAGTCTTGTATATTCTGAGGATCAGATTGTTTTTGGAAACGACAAGTTAAATTCGCTGCCAAAATATTGTTTGGATTGTGAAGTCCGCTTCGCCTGTAACGGAGAGTGCCCTAAGCACCGGTTTGATTTTTCACCCTATGGGGAATACGGATTAAACTATTTATGTGTGGCTTATAAAAAATTCTTCAACCATATTAATCCTTTTATGAAATTTATGGTCACTGAACTAAACCATAACCGACCGCCGGCAAATGTTATGGAATGGATAAAATTGAATGATAAAAATGAGGGGAATAAATAAAAAAATAAAATATTCCATTATGTTCGCTTTATCAATATTCCTCAATGATCAAAAACTAGTTTCTAAAACTGACCTTTAAACGTAATTCGATTGTGAACACTATAGTTTATTTTACATAAGTTCAAAAATTTTTCAACCCTTCATTTTTATAATAAACAGTTTTATCTTTGGGTTCGTTTACTAATAATTTACTCAATTAAAAATTGGATGATTTATGGAAACCACAAACATATTGGTTACGGGCGGGGCAGGATATATTGGCAGTCACATAGTACAACTTTTATGCGAAAAAAATTATAATGTGTTCGTATTGGATAATTTTAGTCTGGGACATAAATCAAATATAGATAAAAGGGTAAAAAAAGTAATTATTGGCGATGTTAGGAATAGCGAAGATCTTGAGGCCGCTTTCGACAATGAAATACACGCTGTTTTCCATTTTGCGGCATGGAAAGCTGCGGGCGAATCTATGACTAATCCTGGTAAATATGCCGAGAACAACATTTGTGGTACGTTAACATTGTTGAACTCAATGGTAAATCATAATGTAAATAAATTTGTTTTTTCATCCTCCGCAGCGGTATACGGCAGTCCGGAATATTTGCCAATCGACGAAAACCACCCGAAAAATCCTGAGAATTATTATGGTTATACTAAATTGGCCATCGAAGAAAATCTTAAATGGTACAGCGAATTAAAAGGACTTAAATTTGCGGCGCTTCGATATTTTAACGCCACCGGATATGATATAAACGGTGTAATTAAAGGAAGAGAAAAAAATCCAGCAAATCTTTCGCCAATAGTAATGGAGGTTGTTTCGGGAGAAAGAACTGGAATGCAGGTCTACGGTAACGATTACGATACTCGCGATGGATCCTGTATAAGGGATTATATTCATGTTTCCGATTTGGCCGAAGCCCATCTTCTTGCCCTTCAGTATCTTGAAGAAAAAGGGGAGAATCTTATTGTTAATCTTGGCACCGGCAATGGCAGTTCGGTATTGGAGGTAATAGAATCGGCAAATCGAATAACCGGCAAAAATGTTCGATACGAAATTATAGCCAGACGCCCCGGCGATCCCGCAAACTTAGTTGCTAGTTCCGATCTCGCGTATAAATTGCTTGGATGGAAAGCAAAATATTCAGATATGGATACAATAATTAAATCGATGATGCCTGTATATTTTTAAGATTGAATCAGATTTGAATGTGTGTTTGTAGTTGGTTTTATAAGGACTTCACCATCCTATTTTAATTGAAGATATAATTTTATTTAGGAAGTATCAAAATAAATAATATTTTAAACTATTGAACATTTGTTTTCTGAAAAAAAATATTTTGGAATTAAATGCAGTACGGTATTTTAAGGAATAAATAGAGATTAAATTCATAATCAAACCTTTCAAAAAGCTAATAATCAGTTAAATATCTTCAAAAAACCAACAAATAATACATTTATTCATCTTATTAATTTCTTTTTCCCACTTTAAAACTTAGCTATTAAAATTTGTTATGATTAAAACTGGCGTAAGTATTTGATGCCATCTTATTATTTAAACTTAATTAAGGATGCATTAGAAACCTCATATTATATTTTTTCTTGACTTTACAGTAATATTTAAAGAATTTAGTTACCGATTAAGTAACTCTTTAAGTTAATGATAAAGTTAATCCAATTAGGTTACCTGTAATAATTGTAGATATGCTGAAACATCACAAAAAGAGATATTTTTTAATATCAGTTTTAATATTTAAGAAAAATTTAGCTTTTCAACTGATCGGCGGCTTTTGCTTCTTTGAATTACTTTGCGAAGCAATGTAGAAATTGATTTAATGGAGAAGAATGTATCATAACTGATATCAAGTCGAATTTAAACTGATCATTTCTAAGTTGGGTATTGTTGTAAATATTTCCCACAATTATTTAGCATATTTTTCTATGTGAATTTTATTATGGAATTAAAATGAGCGAGAAGTTTGTAACATTAAGCGATATTGCAAAACGTCTTAATTATTCAACGGTCACAATTTCAAAAGCTTTACGCGGGCACTCCGATATTTCGCATGCTACTACTAAACTTATTCGTTCTGTTGCCGAAGAAATGGGCTATACACCTAATTTTATGGCTCGCAACCTATCGGCTCGCAGATCAAATACAATAGGAGTAGTTGTACCGAAAATTGCTCACTTTTTTTTCGGAGCAATAATAGAATCAATTTACGATTATGCTTTTAATCATAATTACGAAATAATATTAACGGTTTCTCAAGAAGACGCCGAACGTGAAAAAAAACACATTCAAACTCTCCTATCTATGAAAGTGGATGGGATAATTATTTCCATTACTCAGGAAACCAAAGACTACGAAATTTTTAACGTCGTTCGTAAACGTGGTGTTCCTTTGGTGTTTTTAGATAGAGTTCCGGACATACCTGATATCAGCTTTGTTCAGGTCAATGACCGTGAGGGAGCTTTTCAGGCCATCGAACATGCAATTAACCTCGGGTATAAGAATATAGCTCATTTTGCCGGGTATTCGGAAATTAACATTGGCATGGAACGTTACCTCGGTTTTGAAGAGGCGATGAATAAATACAAGGTGCCAATTAATAAAGAGTGGGTTTTTCATGGTGGATTCGGTGAAAAATATGGTTACGACTCATTTATGAAATTGTACCGTGAAAATAATCTTCCTGATCTAATTTTTGCTGTAACCTATCCAGTTGCGCTTGGAGTTTATATGGCCGCACGAGAAGTAAACTTAAATATTCCCGAGGATATTGATGTGATTTGTTTTGGCGGTGCGGAAGTACAAAAATTTTTATCACCGCCGCTTAGTTGTATAAATCAACCAACCGAGTTACTAGCAGAAAAATCGATGGAAATACTTATCGATAATATCAATAACTCTGAATCTTTTGTAAACAAGAATATTTATTTGCCCACAGAGCTAATTCTGCGTGGAACTTGTATAAAATTTAACAAAAAGCAGATAATCTAAAGATTCCAAAATAGTAGGAATCTATTCTTATACAGTTTATTAGGTAACGAATTATAAAATTTAGTTGAGATTTAGGTTATATCTGAAATTGAAATAATAATAACTGTTTAATATATGTTGAAGAAACATCAAAAAAAATAGAAGACATACACAATGACAAATATTTTAATTAGGTAGCAAATGAAAGATTATATTTTAAACGAAGACCGTTTTTTTGATCCTGACACTAGTGTACGAAAAATCGCGCGTGAGTTATACAACGAGATTAAGAATTTGCCGATTATTAGTCCTCATGGACATGTAGACCCCAAAATATTCGTAACAAATGAACCGTTTCCCGATCCATCCGAGCTGTTTTTAATTCCTGATCACTACATATTTAGGATGTTGTATTCTCAGGGAATTCCCCTGGAATCTTTGGGTATTCCAGATAAAGAGGGTTCAAGGAAAGTCGTTGATTCAAAAAAAATATGGCAGCTATTCGCCGATAATTATTTCCTGTTTGCGGGAACCCCTTCGGGTGTTTGGCTCGATTATGAGTTCTCGGTCGTATTCGGTATCAAAGAAAAATTGAACAGTACAAACGCATCTATTATACATGATGAAATTAAGGAAAAGTTGAATAGCCCCGAATTTTTGCCAAGAGCTTTATTTGATAGATTCAATATCGAGGTTTTATCAACTACAGACGCGGCGACCGATTCACTTCTTGAACATCGACAAATAAAAGAATCGGGGTGGAATGCAAGAATAATTCCCTGCTTCAGACCCGACGCTTTAACTAATTTGTCGGACCCAAATTGGAAATTGCACTTAAAAAATTTGGGTTCTCTAACCGGCTCAGAAATTACTTCATATAAAGGTTATCTGACCGCTATTGAAAAACGAAGGGAGTATTTCAAAAAACACGGGGCAGTTTCCACTGATCATGGTGTGTTGTCGCCTTATACGCGGAAAATGCATATTACGGAAGCAGAAAAATTATTTCAGAAAGCATTAAATGGTGATATTACGGTCGATGATACTAATTTGTTTACAGCAAACATGCTTATGGAAATGTCCAGAATGAGTACAGAAGATGGCTTGGTAATGCAAATTCATCCTGGTTCTTTTAGGAATCATAATCAGGTGATATACGATAAATTTGGACTTGATAAAGGCTGCGATATTCCTATGAGAACGGAGTTTACACAAAACTTACAGGTGCTGCTTAATGAGTATGGAAATGATCCAAGACTAACAATAATAGTTTTTACTTTGGACGAAACTAATTATTCAAGGGAGTTAGCCCCGCTCGCAGGCCATTATCCCTCTATGAAATTAGGACCGGCATGGTGGTTCCATGATAGTATAGAAGGCATGGCTAGGTTTCGTCATCAGGTAACTGAAACAGCTGGATTTTATAATACAGTTGGTTTTAATGATGATACACGTGCATTTGTATCGATACCCGCCAGACATGATGTGGCGCGTAGAGTTGATAGTAATTATCTCGCCGGTCAGGTCGCCAAACATATTATCTCATTGGAAGATGCCCGCATGATTAGTTACCAACTTACATACGGTTTGGTGAAAAAAGCCTACAAATTATAACCTTTTTGTAACAATGCAGGTAATAAGATGAGTATTGAGGAATTGAAGTCGTTGCAACAGCGGGTGGGAGATATTTCTAATAAGTTGGTTAGTCTCAATATTACGGATGAGTTCAAATTGGAAATCTATCCGAACTCAATAAATGAATTAGGAGAAGCTCTGCTTTTTATAGGGAAAAATTCCGGTGGAAAAAAATTATATGTCTCCGGTTCTATTGGATTTTTGGAGAAATTCGAGGGAGGTCAATATGCTTTAGATGGAACATATATTAAAGAGTGTTCTCTAAGTAATAGAAATTCGAAAATTATTCAGGATTTATTCCCTTTTACAAAACCGATATGTTTGGGATTAAATAATTCATTCGGGTTTGGAGACCGTTTGGGGCTAGCCAATGCGGCTCATATAAGATCGTTGGAAAACAGTGACTTTAAACCAATCCTTGCACAGCAGTCTATTCGAGAACTTACACGTACACTAAGAACTCCTGAAATGGTTATGGATGCCGCTGTTTGGGCGGTGTTTCAGGAGGGTTATAAAAAAGGATTCGGTTCCGATGCGGATCACTTAAAAACAACGGAGGATATTGATTTAATGATTTCAAACGGTTTTACGATGTTTACTTTTGATCCAAGTGAACATGTAATTAATGAAGCCGATAGTTTATCGATTGCTGATCTGGAGAAAAAAATTGATCAAATACCGTGGGCGCAGCTGAAAGATACTTATGAAGGAACACTTTTACGATATTCTGATTTAAAATTCTATTTGGACGAAAATTTTGTAATTAAACCGGAGAAAGAAGATCTTCTTCGTGCGGTAATAAAATACGGAAATGCCGTCGCGCATATTTATAAACTTTATTCTCATCTCAGAACAAAATATTCAGATTTGCAATATGAAATTGAAGTCTCGGTCGATGAAACAGAATCCGTTACAACTCCGTTCGAACATTTTTTTATGTCATCAGAACTTAATAGACTTGGAGTAGAATTTATTAGTCTGGCGCCCAGATTTATAGGTGAATTCGAAAAAGGTATCGACTACAAAGGTGATATTGAAGTTTTTAAAATGGAATATCTTAAACACGTAAAAATAGCGGAACATTTCGGATCTTACAAAATAAGTCTCCATTCGGGCAGCGACAAGTTTGGAGTATACAATGCAATAGGTTCTCTTCACCAAGGTTTTACACACGTAAAAACGGCCGGAACTAGTTACTTGGAAGCACTGAGAGTTATAGGGGCTACCGAACCCGGATTGATGCGTGAAATTCTGGATTATTCTTATAAAATTTATGAAAATGAGAAAATAACGTATCATGTCTCCGCTGATATTAGAAATATACATTCCGCTAATGAATATGACGATAATGAGATGCAGGCTTTGTTTGACCAAAATGATGCTCGTCAGATTCTCCATGTAACTTTTGGTAGAGTATTAACTGAAAAAAAAGATGGCGAATACCTTTTTAGAGATAGAATCTTAAACTGCCTTAATCAAAATGAGGATATTCATTACCAATTTCTTTACAAACATTTCAGAAAACATCTAGATCCTTTCGATTTGCACAAATAAAAACAAATAGATGGTATAGCAGGTATACCAACTTGTAATTTTTTTATTAAATTTGTAATGCTAATAATTATAAATGTGATTTGTTATCAAATATGTTAAGCAGATTCTGATTCAATACTGATTTATATATTTCTGCAATATCAGTTGGTTTTTAAGTATGATAAATAATACGTATTAATTCCCAAAGGGAGTTAAAATTTCAATAATCCAATACGATTTTCAAGTGATTTTATTAAATAAATAGGTAATTAAAAATGGCAAAGAATGTACTTGTTGCTCAATCCGGCGGGCCCTCTCCGGTAATCAATAATTCATTGCGTGGTATAATTGATTCCTGCAAAATGTTTCCCGATAAATTCGGTAAAATTTATGGAGGGTGGCATGGAATTGAAGGTGTTTTAAAGGAGGAGCTTTTGGATCTTTCCGCTCAGAGTGAAGAAGAAATTGCATTATTACGAACTACACCTGCCGCCGGAAGTATTGGTACATGCCGTTATAAGTTGAAGGATAATCAGCAAAAAGATTTTGAACGTGTAATGGAGATTATTAAAGCTCATGAAGTCGGATATTTTTTCTACATCGGGGGCAATGATTCTCAGCATACGGCTTTTAAGGTGAGTGAACTTGCTAAAGATAAAGGTTTGGAACTAGTTGCTACTGGAGTGCCTAAAACAATAGATAACGATGTTGGCGACAGCGAATTTAAAATTATAGATCATACTCCTGGGTATGGCAGTGTCGCAAAGTACTGGTCTCATATAGTTCAAAACGCCAATGAAGAAAACGCAGGTTCTTCACCTGCGGATCCGGTTTTGGTGATACAAGCTATGGGAAGAAAAATCGGGTATATTCCAGCCGCCGCTCGTTTAGCGGATCCTAAAAGGGAAATGCCGTTACAGATATATACTACTGAATCGAAACTTACAATAGAAGAATTGGCCGATAATGTTAACGATCAAGTTGCCAAAGCTGGAAGATGTATTGTTATAATAAGTGAAGGATTTAATGTCGGTGAAATCGGAGAAGTAAAAGATGCTTTCGGTCATACGTCCTTCGGATCAAGCAAGATATCCGTTTATCAATCAGTAGTAAATTATCTGAACGCAAAAGGAATTAAAGCCAGCGGGAGTGCTCGTGGTCAGGTTATGGGGACAGATCAACGGCATGCGATGATATATGCGTCAACTGTTGATTTGGACGAGGCTTATAGAGTAGGTCAAAAAGCCGTAGATATTGCTATAAACGAGGGAAACGGTTGGATGGCAACAATCTTGCGCGAACCCGGATTTATTTACAATGTAAAATTCGATAAGGTTCCGCTGGAAAAAGTTGCGCTCAGTGAGAGATTCTTCCCTGATAAGTGGCTTAGTAAAAATAAAATTGATGTAACTGATGAATTTTTAAATTACGTAAGACCATTAATTGGAGAAGATTGGGTCTCTGTTCCCGTTATAAATGGCATCCAGAGATTCACCAAATTCAAACCACTGTTCGCCGAAAAAAAATTAACTGAATATAAACCCGAAGCATATAAGTAATTTTTCAATTAAAAAATTAATGGAATAATAGGAATGGATCCGCATAAAATTTTAGAAGAATTAAAACCGACAAAAGAATTTTTTATAGGTATTGACTCAGACGGCTGCGCCTTCGATACGATGGAAATAAAACATAAGGAATGTTTTTGTCCAAATACAATTAATTATTGGCACCTTCAAAAGGTTTCCAAATATGTTAGGGAAGCTTGGGACTTTGTAAATCTTTACTCAAAATCTAGGGGATGCAACAGATTCCATGCATTGATTCAGGTAATGGATTTGCTTAGAGAGCGCAAAGAAGTTATAGCGCGTAAAGCCGAAATACCTGATATTCAGTCAGTTATAGATTGGACAAAAAAGGAAACCAAACTAGGTAATCCTACACTCGAAAAATACGCCGCGGAAATTAATGATCCAATTATCAATCAAGCCTTAAAATGGTCAATATCAATAAACGAAGATATAGCCGAAATGGTTCATGACATTCCGCCTTTCCCCTTCATGCGCGAATCTCTGGAAAAATTGTCTTCCAAGGCCGACGCTATGGTTATTTCTCAAACTCCCGGTGAAGCTTTAACACGCGAATGGGCCGAAAATGATATGATAAAACATGTTATGCTGATTGCCGGACAGGAATATGGAACTAAAACGGAGCATATAAAATTCGGGGCGAAAGGGAAATATCCCGACGATAAAATTTTAATGATAGGTGACGCGCCTGGGGATATGAAGGCCGCAAAAGCAAATGGAGTTTTATTTTTCCCAATTAATCCAGGTCATGAAGAAGATTCGTGGGAAAAATTTTATAGTGAAGGGCTCGATAAATTTTTTGACGGTACTTTCGCGGGATCTTATGAAGAAGAACTAATTAAGGAGTTTAATAAATATTTACCCGAACTGCCCTCTTGGAAGATATAATTTTTGATGAGACTGAATTAATGAAAAAATCCAATTTCCTGATATGAAAAGAATATTAACATTTTATTCAACTTAAATATTTTATCTAAATTGTTAAAACCAATGTTGAAATGCCTCTGTTTACAACAACATTGGTTTTTATAAGCTTAAATAGATAATTTTTTTTCCACTTTCGGTGATAAAAAGTTAAATGAAATTGTGACTATTTATTCAATCTTTTTTATAAAACGGTAATGTTAATAATCAATTATATGTTACTTGAAACTTCATTTCCATTTTATATAAAATTTTAGTTCGCTGAAAAGTGTCTATACTCTTAATGAGAGCATCCTGAAAGTTTGACGATGATAATTATGCTTACATTTTTTTCTTCCTCGAATTATTATAAGTCTTTAATCTCCTGCGATTTACTGAATTATTATTATGATAAATTTTTATCATACTAATAAAATGTTATTTAATAAATATTATCCCACACATGAATTAACCTGTTTACAACGTCTTATTACGATAGTATTAACAATTGTCCAATGGCATAATTTATGCAAAACAATTCCATTTACGCCGAAAGGAAAATTGTATTGCTGACTCATATTCATTCAATCATGAAAGAACAAAAACTTTTATACATTTTTTTCTTTCTTTTTGTTATTCTAAAGGGGAATAATCTTAAAGCTCAATCCGGTATTGAATACGACGGTCACGATGTATTTCTTAATGGAGGCAATATTGCATGGGTTCGATTCTCCGGTGATATTGGTTCAGGTTATACGGATTTAAATAGATTTAGGGAAATGTTTCAGGAAGTTCATGCAAGCGGTGGAAACAATATGCGTTTCTGGATGCATACAACCGGTTCCAATTCCCCACAATTTGATAACAGCGGTAAAGTTATAGGACCTGGTGCAGGCACAATTGAAGATCTGAAGAATATTTTGGATATAGCCTGGGAAAATGAAGTTACTCTTATGTTATGCCTCTGGTCATTTGATATGCTGCGAATTTCAAATGGTACAATAATTACAGACCGCAGTAAACTATTACTAAACGATGTTAACTATCTCGATTCCTATCTTCAGAACGCACTTACTCCTATGGTTGAGGCTGTTAAAGGACACCCGGCTATAATGACATGGGAAGTGTTTAATGAACCTGAAGGTATGAGTAATGAATTCGGCTGGGATTTTAACTATCATGTGCCAATGATTAATATTCAAAGATTTATAAATAAGGTGGCGGGAACAATTCATAGAATTGATGCCAATGCTAAAGTAACTAATGGCGCATGGAGTTTTATGGCTATGACGGATGTGCCTACAAAGGGACTCTATAAACAGCAACTCGAGGAATTAAATTCTCTCTCAATTAAGCAAAAAGCAATTGCTGCTGATGCCTTTAAACAAAAATATGAAGTAAATCTGAGTTTTTCTGATATTCTTAATCATTACTCTGGAATAATTAATAGCACTGCCGCTAATATTAATTATTATTCGGACGCAAGATTATTTGCAGCAGGCGGTGACATGGATGGATATCTCGATTTTTACACAGTTCATTATTATGATTGGGCCGGAACTTCACTATCACCATTCCATAAACCTTATACTTACTGGGCATTGGATAAACCATTAGCCGTGGCAGAATTTTTTATGTACGATACCTATGGAATTAAATACTCTGAATTATATCAGACTTTATTCAATTCCGGTTATGCCGGTGCTTTGGCCTGGCAATATTATGATGGTGAACCCCATAAAACACGAATGAATATCGCTATGTCGTTTATGTACGATAATTATCGTAAATATGTTACGCTTATATTTAAACCCGGTCAAATCTTTTCCTTTACAGCAGATTCCCGACATCTTGAATTTGGGCAGTCGACAATGCTTAAGTGGGAAACTTCCGAAGGATCGACAGTATTCTTAAATTCCCAACCTGTTGATCCAACTGGTACAATTACAATAAATCCAACAACTACAACCGAGTATACGCTTACAACTACTGGTTCCGTTTCCGAATCTAAAAAAATAGTTATTACTGTTTTAGAACCAGGCACAATATTGTCCTTTGAGGCTCAGCCGACTGTTATTGCTAAAGGAGAATCCAGTTTGCTTAAATGGACAACCTCTAAAGGTTCTTCGGTTACACTAAATGGTTCCCCTGTAAATGAAAATGATTCGTTAACAGTTTTTGCCGAATTTACAACTCTTTACAAATTGCTTGCGACAGGTTCAAAAAAAGATTCTGCTTTTGTAAACATTACAGTGCTCGACCCTGGAATTGTTAACCGCGCTTTAAACAGACCAATAACAGTATCTTCTACAAATGAGGAATCGGGGGATTTAGCGGAATATGCAGTGGACGGAAATCCATTTACAAAATGGACAAGCGAATCAAGTCCTTCGCAATGGTTGGAAATCGATTTATCGGCAGATTATATACTAAATAAAATAATTGTGTATTGGGGAGACGCTTACGCTAAATCGTTCAGAATTGGAATTTCGGAAAATAAGACTATCTATTCTGTAGTTTATAACACTTTATTAGGTAATGGAGAAACTGTAATACTTGACAACCTGAATAATAAAGCAAGATATGTAAAATTGATATTTGATAAACTTGGACCAGGGCCGGGATATTCAATAAATGAAATTGAGGTTTATGGAACAAAGGATGCTTCCACCGGTTTACCCGATTTAATCTCGGACAATCCACAGAAATTTTCTTTATCACAGAATTTTCCAAATCCGTTTAACCCAATAACAACAATAGAATACATGATTCCGAATACGGACTTTGGTATTAAGAATTCAGTAGCTGTTTCATTAATTGTATATGACTTACTTGGACGAGAGGTAAAAACGCTTGTAAATAACAACCAATTGCCTGGTATATATAATGTTGAGTTCGACGGTTCAAAATTGTCCTCTGGCATTTATTTATATAGAATTACTGCTGGTATATTCTCTATGACAAAACGAATGATTTTAATCAAATAGATGTAGTTTATCACAAAAAATCCGGGGAATAAATGAGAAATATTTCTTCATTCATATTATTGATTGTTTTAACTTCTGCGCTACAATCCTGTACAGGTTTATTGACATCTGAAAAAACGCCGGAATATGTTACAGTAAAGGGAACTCAGTTTCAGCTGGAAGGTAAGCCATATTATTTTGTAGGCACAAATTTTTGGTATGGATGTTATCTTGGATCGCCCGGTGTTACTGGGAACAGAGAAAGATTAATAAAAGAATTGGATTTTCTAAAATCTATCGGTGTGGACAATCTGCGTATTCTCGGCGCTTCTGAAGAGACTGTACTTAAAAATTCACTCAGCCCGGCAATACAAAAAGAGGCGGGAGTCTACGATGAACACCTGCTAGAAGGTCTTGATTTTTTATTGGCAGAAATGGCTAAGAGAGATATGAAAGCCGTAATATTCCTCAATAATTATTGGGAATGGTCGGGCGGAATGGCCCAATACAATCAATGGTTCGGCGGTCGAGAAATTCCTGATCCGGCAAACTCCAACCATACATGGGCGGATTTTATGAATTTTTCAGCTTCTTTTTATATAAATGAAAAAGCTAATTCCGCATATAAAAATTACATTAAAGATCTGGTAAATCGCAAAAATAAGTTTACCGGAAATTATTATTTTGAAGACAGCGCAATAATGGCATGGCAATTGGCTAATGAACCTCGCCCAGGTCAATTAAATGAAGATCCGAAAGACATTGATTATTTTTACAAGTGGGTGGATTCCACTGCAAAATTTATACATTCAATTGATCCTAATCATCTTGTAACAACAGGTAATGAAGGCACAATGGGCAGTATGGGCAGTGAAGAGTTTTATTTAACAGCCCACGCAAGCAAATATATAGATTATGTAACTTTTCATCTGTGGGCGAAAAACTGGGGCTGGTTCGACGCAAAAAAAATTGATGAAACTTATGAGATTTCTGAAAAAAATGCTCTCGAATATATAAAGAAACATATTGATCTTGCCAGGCTTTTGGGCAAACCAACAACTATGGAAGAATTTGGTTTAGCTCGCGATTTTGAACTGTTTACTGAAGGGACTCCTACAACTGCAAGAGATAAATATTACTCCAAAATTTTTGATTTAGTTTACGACAGTGCTGCTGCGGGCGCTCCAATTGCCGGAACTAATTTCTGGGCTTGGGGAGGAGAGGGACGCCCACAACGCGAAGATGCTATTTGGAAGGATGGCGATCCTTTAACAGGTGACCCGGGACAGGAACCACAAGGATTAAATTCTGTTTTCGACACAGATACCTCAACTATAAGTATAATCCATAAACACGCTGATCAAATGAAAGGGCTTAGAAAGGAGATTATTGAAGTTGCGGATAACAAATAAAATAATTGCAGCCGGAATAACAGCAGTATTATTCACATCGTGTGCAACTTTTAACAGTCCTGAATTTCAAAAGAATTTGGGAATTAGTCTGGCCGATTCTCTTGCCTCAAAAGAAACCGCGCTCCTGTATTATAATCTGAAAAATCTGCAGAAAGACAGCGTTATATTCGGGCACCAGCATAGTACGGCTTACGGTGTTCATTGGCGGGGCGATAAGAACAGGTCGGACGTTAAAGATGTAACAAACTCCTTTCCAGGATTGCACGGCTGGGATTTTGGAGATGTAACAAATATAAAAGATACATCAGAAATAAATCGGTATAAGAGGCTTACCACCGAATCGTACATGCGCGGCGGCGTAAACGCTTATGCCTGGCACTATAATAATCCTGTAACCGGTCGTTCATTTTATGATACAAGTACAGTTGTAAAGTATATTCTGCCTGGAGCTGATTTTAACGAAAAGTACAAACAGGATTTAAAAAAAATTGCAGATTACGCGATTTCACTAAAAGGAGTAGATAATGAGAACATTCCGTTAATATTCCGCCCTTACCACGAATTTGACGGTAATTGGTTTTGGTGGGGAAAACATTTCTGCACGGCTGATGAATTTATTAACCTCTGGCGCTTTACAGTCTCATATTTAAGGGACTCTTTGGGGGTCAGAAATTTTATTTACGCCTATTCGCCGGACCGAAATTTTAATGACGCAGCCGAATACTTGGAAAGATACCCGGGTGATAAATATGTTGATTTGTTAGGTATGGATAACTATTGGGATTTTACGGATTCCGGTGATGGATTGAGCGCAGTAAATCAGAAATTAAGAATTGTTAGTAAATTGGCTTCCGATAAAAATAAAATAGCCGCTTTAACGGAAACAGGACTTGAGCGTATTCCCGACTCTACTTGGTGGACACAAAAACTGCTTAAAACAATTATTGATGACAGTATAAAAATATCTTATGTTATGGTTTGGCGTAACGCTCATCCGGGGCATTATTATGTTCCCTATAAAGGTGATAAAAGTGCTGATGATTTTATTCGTTTTAAGGAGCAGCTGAATATTTTATTTGAGGATGAATTGCCCCCATTATACTACCTGAGGTGATATAAAAATATTAAGGACTTTTATAATACTCCTGTAGTAATTAAAGATTATTTTTCACTTAATTCCTATTTATTGCTTAGTAAAAGAGTTTTACAGATATCAGTATCTAAATTTATTTATCCCTAATTTCAAAGTGAAGAATGTTTTACCCCATTCCGATTTTCGGTTCGTTAAGAAATTTATGATTTTATGTATAAAAATTTATTCCATTATTTAAGGGTACACAAATAATGAAAAGATTATTATTTCTATCAATTGTTTTTCTATCAATATTATTATCGGGCTGTAGTACTACTCAGGACTCCGTTTCAACAAAAAAAATTGAAGGTTCATGGAGATTTAAACAAGCTGATAAAGAACAATGGTTTAATGCGTATGTTCCGGGCAACGTACACACAGATTTATTAATCAATAAACAAATAAACGATCCATTTTTCGGAACAAATGAACAACAGCTTCAATGGATTGGCAAAAAAGACTGGGTTTACGAAACTTCCTTCGACGCAACTAAAGAAGAATTATCCAAACAAAATGTAGAGCTCATTTTTAAAGGTCTTGATACATACTGCGAAGTGTATCTAAATAAAACTCTTATTCTTAATGCTGATAACATGTTCAGAGAATGGAAAGTTGATGTTAAAAAGTTATTAAAACCCGCCGGAAATTTATTGCAAGTAAAATTTAAAAACGTGTTTGATTTAAATACACCCAAATGGAAAAATGCTCCATACAGACTAATGGCGTTTTCAAACAACGATCAAGCAGACACTATGATAGCGATGTATTCCCGAAAGGCTCAGTTTCATTACGGCTGGGACTGGGGCCCCAGGTTCGTTACTTGCGGTATTTGGCGTCCGGTAATTCTTGAATCGTGGAATAGTTTTAAAGTTGAGTACGTTCAAATAATTCAAAAAAAAGTTAATGCCAGCAGGGCAGATTTAAGAGCGGTTTTTGAAATAAATTCTTTGAAAGAACAGGACGCTGAATTAAGTATAGAAGTTGACGAAGCGGATGTTGAAATTTCTAAATCCGTAAAATTGAAACAGGGCAATAATAAATTTGGATTAGATTTTATTATCGACAATCCCATTTTGTGGTGGAGTAACGGGCTCGGTGATCAACATATGTACAAAGTTATTGCCTCCGTTAAGGACGAGGAGAATAATTCGGATTCCAAAACTATAAAAACAGGAGTCCGTTCTCTTGAAATTATTCGGGATAAAGACTCTTCAGGCACGAGTTTATATGTTAAATTAAACGGTGTTCCTGTGTTTATGAAAGGGGCAAATTATATACCTCAGGATAATTTTCAATCCAGAGTTTCGCGTAAACGCTACGAATATATAATTAAATCGGCTGCTGACGCTAATATGAATATGCTTAGGGTTTGGGGCGGCGGAATTTATGAGGAAAATACTTTTTACGATTTATGTGATAAATATGGAATTTTAATATGGCAGGATTTTATATTCGCCTGCGCTATGTATCCGGCTGACGAAGACTTTCTAAACAGCGTAAAATATGAAGTAATTGATAATGTAAAACGAATTAGAAATCACCCTTCGCTCGCTTTATATTGCGGTAATAACGAAAACGAAATCGCATGGAATAACTGGGGATGGAAACCGAAATACAGTGAGGCTGAACAAAAAACTGAAGAAGAAAATTATAATAAACTTTTTAACTTAACAATTCCTGAAGCTCTCGCTCAAAGCGACACCACTCGTTACTATCACCCAACAAGTCCGAATGCCGGTTATTTGAATAAAAATTACGGCGAGGGAGACATTCATTATTGGGGCGTTTGGCACGGGAAGGAACCTTTTGAAAATTATGAAAAACACATCGCTCGATTCGTAAGCGAATATGGATTTCAATCCTACCCTGAGATGAGTACTATTGAAAAATTTACGAACCCGGAGGACAGGCATTTGCATTCAAATGTTATGCTGTCGCATCAAAGATGTATGTCAGATTACAGACGCGATAAAGAATATGGCAACAGGTTAATTCAGACATATTTGGAAAGACAGTTTAAACTTCCGAAAAATTTCGAGTCGTACGTCTATGTTAGTCAAATTCTTCAAGCCGAAGGCGTAGGATTGGCAATAAAAGCTCATAGAAACAATAAACCTTTTTGTATGGGAAGTTTATATTGGCAGATTAATGACTGCTGGCCTGTGGCTTCCTGGTCGAGTATAGATTATTATGGAAATTGGAAAGCATTACATTACTCCGCTAAAAAATTATACGCTGAATATTTAATCTCATGCAAACTTACAGACGAATCGCTGAATATTTCGGTTGTGTCCGATAACCTTAAAAATATTAATGCAATGCTAAATGTTACCGCCCTTGATTTCCAGGGCAATAAATTTTTTGAGCAATCCTATCCAGTACAAATTAATGGAAACAGCAGCGGTGAATACTTAAAATTAAACCGACAGGAAATAATAAACAATCATGACGAAACTAGGCTGGTTATACTAACCCAATTAAAAAGTCAAAATAAATTGTTGTGTGAAGATATATTTTATACTAAATCTATCGCCGAATTAGAACTTGAAAAAGCGGATATAAAAATTGAGGCGTCAAAAATTATAGATGGTTATGAACTGAAATTAATTTCTGATAAGCTTGTAAAAAATTTATTTCTTAGCTCAAAAACAATGAATGGGTTCTTCGAAGAAAATTATTTTGATTTATTACCCGGTAGACCGGCAACTGTAAAATTTATAACTGGGGAGATGGCTGAAGATATTATTCCTAAAATTAAGCTGTTAAGCGTTATTGATACGTATTAGAACAAATAATCGAATTATCAAATTCATAAATATTTATCATAATGATAAAACCGGAAAATGTAATACACAATTTATGTTTGTTTTTAGTTCGGATTTAGTTGTCTGTAAAATGGCATTATTTATGAGTAGAGTTATATTTAGATCTTTCTCCAAAATGCAGTGCTGTAAGTGAGAAAAGATTTATTTATTAAGTTTTGATTGGTACGATTGTATTCAATTTGTGTTATGTACAAATCGGAAAATTGTTGTCCCAATTATTTCGTGTTCAGTAATCAAATATAATAATCCATATTCAGTCGAGATAACTAATGAATTCTGGTAATCTGCTAACAAAAATTTCTCTGCGCGAAAAAGCAGCTTACGGATGCGGAGATTTTGCCTCTTCAATGTTCTGGAAGCTCTTTTCAATGTTTCTTTTATTTTTTTACACGGATATATTCGGAATTTCTGCGGCCGCTGTTGGAACGATGTTTCTTGTTACTAGAGTTTGGGACGCAATAAACGATCCTATGATGGGCATAATTGCCGATAGAACCTCAACAAGATGGGGTAAATTTCGGCCTTATTTACTTTTTGTAGCAGTTCCTTTCGCAATTATAGGCGTTCTCACTTTTACTACACCGGATTTTGATGCTACAGGGAAACTAATATACGCTTATGTCACTTATACTTTAATGATGATGGTTTACACTGCTGTAAATGTACCATATTCCTCGTTGATGGGAGTAATGACAAATAACACCGAGGAAAGAACTTCACTGGCTTCATGGAGATTTATAGGCGCTTTTTCAGGCGGTCTGTTCGTAACCGCCACTGCTAACTCTCTTATAGAATATTTTGGGGAAAACAGCACTCCTGCCACCGGTTATCAGTTTACAATTGGAGTTTACGCAATATTAGCGGCATTGTTCTTTATGTTAACTTTCGCAGGAACTAAAGAAAGACTTAAACCGGCTCTCGAAGGTCATTCCGCTCTAAAAGAGGATTTGAAAGATATCACCAAAAACAGTCCGTGGTTTATAATGTTAGGTGCTGGAATTTCTGTCTTAATTTTTAACAGTTTACGTGATGGATCGATTCTTTATTATTTTAAATATTTTATAAAAGATCAGACAATCAATTTTATGGGTGAGAGTTATGAGTTTAGTCATACCGCTCTCGCGTCTGCGTACATGTCAATTTGGCTTGCTACTAATATTATCGGTGTAATTCTTGCAAAACCTATCTCGGCTAAAATTGGCAAAAAAAACACATTTATTCTTTCTGTAGTAACATCAGCAATTTTAAGTTTTGTTATATTCTTTTTGCAGCCAAATCAGCTCGGTTTAATATTTTTCTCCAATATTCTTATAGGAATTTCTGCGGGGATCGTCTTACCGTTAATTTGGTCGATGTACGCGGATATTGCCGATTATAGCGAATGGAAAACAGGCAGAAGAGCTACAGGATTGATTTTTTCATCATCTTCAATGTCACAAAAATTCGGCTGGACTTTGGGCGGCGCCCTAAGCGGCTGGCTGCTTGCGGCTTTCGGATTCCAAGCGAATATGGAGCAAACTGATCAATCATTATTAGGAATTCGTTTAATGATAAGTATTATTGCGGGAATCGGGGCCCTTATGGCTCTTGGTTTTATTTATTTTTATCCGCTTGATGAAAAATATATGAGTAAAATTGAAATAGAGCTGGATAAAGCTAGAAACGGCAATAAGTAGCAGTAATAATATTTTTGAACTCGCATAAACTGTTTTCACTAAAGAAAACATCTTCTTAAAGATGTTTTCTTTACAATATTGAAAAAAGGGAAATTATGACTAAAGACCAATTCGATATAAAAGTCAAGACTTTGATAAAAGAGCACGAGGAATTCCTTGCCCGAAAAAATGAACCCTCCGGTCAATACAATGGAATATATACACGCTATAAAAATCCGGTGTTAACAGCTGAACACGCGCCTGTTTACTGGCGCTTCGATTTGAATTACAGTACAAATTCAAATCTGCTTGAAAGAATAGGCGTTAACGCCGCGTTTAACTCCGGAGCAATTGAATACGATGGAAAAATTTTATTATGTGTTCGCACAGAAGGACTCGATAGAAAATCTTTTTTTGCTATGGCGGAATCTACTAACGGAATAGATAATTTTAGATTTTGGGACTACCCTGTAGCCCTACCTGAAACGGAAGTTCCGGATACAAACGTCTACGACATGCGCCTCGTTAAACATGAGGACGGTTGGTTTTACGGATTATTTTGCACAGAACGCAAAGATCAATTTGCACCTGCTAGCGATACATCATCTGCAATTGCGCAGTGCGGAATCACAAGAACTAAAGATTTTAAGAATTGGGAGCGTTTGCCCGATCTTAAAACAAAATCTCTGCAGCAGCGGAATGTTGTTCTTCATCCTGAATTTGTAAACGGAAAATACGCTTTTTACACTCGTCCGCAAGACGGATTTATTGAAGCCGGAACCGGCGGCGGTATTGGCTGGGGATACAGCGAAAGAATTGAAAAAGCCGTTATTGAAAGGGAATATATTGTTGACGATAGAATTTATCATACAATAAAAGAAGTTAAAAACGGATTGGGACCCGCACCGATAAAAACAGATAAAGGCTGGCTGCAGCTGGCTCATGGAGTAAGAAATACTGCTGCGGGGTTACGTTATGTTCTGTATATGTTTTTAACAGATTTACAAAATCCATCAAAAGTAATTGCCGCGCCGGGAGGACATTTTATTGCACCTCAAGATTTTGAACGCGTAGGTGATGTATCGAATGTTGTCTTCAGTAACGGCTGGGTGGCAAAAGAAAATGGTGATGTGTTTATTTATTACGCATCTTCAGATACACGTATGCACGTTGCTACTTCAACGGTGGATAAACTGCTTGACTATGTTATTAACACACCCAAAGATGGTTTACGTTCCGCGCTTAGTGTTAAACAACGTGAGGAACTTATAAGAAAGAATTTAGAAATTTATAAAAACTTCCTATAAACATAAGTACTGGTTGGTTGTGGTGTATCATCATAAGCCGTCTTAAGATTTTTAAGACGGCTTATTTTAATAAAAAAAAATATAATATTTTATGAGTTTGCATAAAATATTTGGCAAAAAAAAAGTCCGCTCTCGCGGACTTTTTTGTCACCAACCAACCAAAGGAGGAAGAATTTATACTATACTACGTGCAGTTTCTTTCCACTTATTGATCATATTATCGAATTTATTTTTATATACTTTAGCTCCATTTGTTAATCCCGAGGATTCCTCATCGGAGAGCATAGTAATGCAGTTTATAAGAGAACGGCAATTATGATAAGTGCCTTTCCAAATACTTCCCTTTGGCTCAAATTTGTAATGCGGTTCTTTTTCAAGACTGCCCCAGTACCAATCGCCGTAATCATTATCAATTAAATATTCTTTTATGTATTCCCATTGTTTAACGAAAAGTTCAGAATATTTTTTATCTTCAGGGTAAATTTTTGAAAACAGAAGCAAAGCATTTAACCCTTCCGCTTGTGCCCACCAGTTTTTACTATCTTTAATAATAGAGCATTTATCTTCACCGGCGAAATAATATCCTTCGTCAAAAAAACCACCTTTGTTGTTATCCCAGCCGTTTTCAATTGCGTGGTCAATCATTTTTTTTGCCGTTTTAAGTGTAGCTGTATCGTTTTTAATTCCCAACTCGTAGGAAGCTTCCAGCATAAGGAATGCCGTTTCGTAATCATGCCCGAAAGAAACATGATCCAATCTGTAATTTTTTTCGCGAATATCTTTTGGCGAATTACGGAAAGAAACCGGAGTCCAATCTTTTTCGAAGAATAATCTCAGGTATCCCTTGTCACTTGTTATTTTATCTCGTATAAGTATCAGCAACTGATATAATTGTTCTCTGAGTTTATCGTCTTTCAGTACGTTGTATAACTCTGTGTATGCTTCCAATAAATGAATTGAAGAATTTTGATCTTTATAACCGACTTCTACCTTATCCGATGCCTTGGTTATATAAGCACTTTTTTTATCAAATAAAATATTCTGGCGGGTAAAAAATTGAAAATATCCTTTATATTCCTTATCAAAAGCGTTTTCTTCAATCCAGTTGAAAGACTTTTTCGCCAGATCGAGTACATCCTCATTTTTTGAAGTCTCGTACAATGCGGCTAAACCGTAGACAGCGAACGCGTTACCATATGTTCTTTTTTCCTCTCCGTAGTTTTCAACGTCGCTGATTTCTCCTTTTCTGCCACGAATCTGGAAGTATCCGCCGTATTCCTTATCCCACATAACATTTTTAAGGAATTCGAATCCATGCATTGCATAGTCCAGATAATTTTTATCGCCCAAAAACTCAGCCGCTTTTGAACAGCTCCAAACATGACGTGCTTGTGTGACAAGCATTTTTTCCTGTTCGGGCATAAGCTTAAAATCGTAAGTTAAATTTGTAAAATATCCGCCGTATTCTTTATCGATAACCAAAGGGTACCATTTTTCCAAAAGATTGGATGTTAAGGCTTTGTACATTTCTTTCAGAATAGTAATATTTACTGTATTTGAATTCGCCAAATTTAATCCGCTACGTTTTTGTAAATTTAATATGAAGCAAAATTTATGCTATAAAATAAAAACGATTTTGAAGCGAAAAAGTATTTACTAAGGGGACAAAAATTATAATTATGATATAGTTTTATCAAAATGATAAAAGATTTTTTTCGTTGATAATTCTTTACCTCTAAAATCTCTTTCTATTATGCGCTTAAGTCATGATTTATCACTATTAATTTTGTAATTATAGGAAGTTGCTTTTGGCATTTCTATTGCTTGATTAATTAATTGATCCATCAAATTACTATTCGGGCAAAATATTTTGTGTTTAGTTCGCGGATATCATTTAAAAATCATTTCGGAGAATCAATGAAACAAAGAGTTCTATATTTTGTGCTTCTATTTTTAAGCGCCCATGTTGTTTTCGGACAGTTTGAAAATTTTATTACCAAACAGAATGATAAGTTGATGGACGGCGATAAAGAATTTCGTTTCATCTCATTTAATATTCCGAATTTACATTATATAGAAGACAATTTTCCTTTCGACGAAACAAATCCATGGCGTTTACCGGATGAATTTGAAATCCGTGATGCGCTTTCGTCTATAAATCAGATTGGAGGTAAAGTAGTCCGTACCTACGTTATTACAGTAAAACGTGATGTTGATATACCGGGAATGATAAAACATGTTGAAGCCCCGGGTAAATTTAACGAAGAAGCGTTTATTGCTCTGGATAAAATGATGCAGATTGCAAACGAAATGGGAGTAAGACTCATTATTCCATTGGTCGATAACTGGTGGTGGATGGGCGGCAGGGCAGAATATGCCGCTTTCAGAGGTAAAACTAAAGATGAGTTTTGGACCGATCCTCAACTTATTGAAGATTTTGAAAATACTATTAAATATGTAGTAAACAGAAAAAATACTTTTACAGGCGTTTTATATAAAGATGACAAATCAATACTGGGATGGGAAACCGGAAACGAATTACAGTCACCCTACAGTTGGCAGGCAATAATATCGGCCTACATTCAATCTGTAGATACGAATCATCTTGTTATTATTAATCCGCATACCGCTTTTATAGACGAACAATCCATCGCCGATACCAATATTGATGTTGTATCCACACATTATTACGAATCTTCAGAAACCGCAATTCCTAAAATTTTGCGCAATAGAGAGCTTACAAAAGGCAAAAAGCCATATTTTGTTGGCGAATTCGGATTTATCCCTTCATATGAGTTTGAACCGATATTTGATTCTGTAATAGACAACGGTATTTCAGGAGCATTGTTATGGAGTTTGCGTTTCCGCAATAAAGACGGAGGTTTTTATAAACATTATGAAAAGTCTGGATTTTCAGCCTATAACTGGCCTGGATATTATTTTAACGAATCATATAACGAAAAGGCGGTACTATCTTTAATAAGAGATAAAGCGCACAAAATTGATAACAAATCAGTTCAACAATTGCCTAAACCAATAGCTCCAAAATTACTTCCTACGGATAATGTGCATAAAATTTCATGGCAGGGTTCTGCCGGCGCAATTTTATATGTTATTCAAAGAAAAGAAGAAGGCGGAGACTGGGAAATTATTGAAGTTACAGACGATACACATATCGCCTACAGACCATTATTTACAGACACATCAGCTGTAAGAGGAAAAAATTATTATTACACTATGTGGGCTTGGAATGGAAGTGAACTATCTGAACTCTCAAATGAAATTGGACCCATTGCTGTAAATGACAAAATGATTATTGATGAGTTGTTTGACGAGACTTACATTTACAAAATGGAAGGTAATTTACAGTTTCTCTCCATGGAGAATGTAAGACAGGCAAAAGAGGATAGAAGTAGACTTACTGGAGAAGATAATAACTCAATTGTATATAAAACCAACAGAGAAATAAAAAAAATACAAATTGATGCTTTTCTTCCGAATGAAAATTCAAAAATAGAAATTTTAATAGCGGATAAATCGCAAAATTTTAATGCCATAAACGCTGATGTTACACTTTTCCCTTTTTCAGAAAATGATTACGGATTTTTTATACCAGCTCGATACTCAAATGAACCGACAGATAAAAAAATCGAATTTGTGAAAATTGTATTTACAGGCAAAGCCGAATTGAGCAGAGTTGAAATCACTTATTAAATTTAAAGGTTATAAAATAAAATGAAAGTTTATTTATTTCTCCTGATTGTTTCAATTGTTATATCCGTACCAAAAATTAATGCTCAAAATCAAAGAATAGAAATACCTTCAATTTTTAGCGATAACATGGTTTTACAGCAGAATGCGAACGCACCCATCTGGGGGGAAGCTATACCCGGCACCAAGATTATTGTTAATACTAGTTGGGGTCTTTCAGGGGATGTAGTTTCGGATAAAGAAGGTAAGTGGCAGGTAAATATTAAAACACCCAAAGCGGGCGGCCCTTTCCAAATTTCTGTTTCGAGTGATGATACTCTGATTACATATAAAAATGTAATGACTGGTGAGGTATGGCTGTGTTCCGGGCAATCGAATATGGAAATGCCTCTAATTGGATGGCCGCCTAAAGATCTAATTGAAGGCGCCCAGGAGGCTATTAAAAAAGCTGATTATCCCGATATTAGATTTTTTACGGTTCAGAGAGCGTTTTCAAATAAATTGGAATTTAACTGTTCAGGTAAATGGGAGGTCTGTTCTCCCGCTTCGGCATCAGCTTTCAGTGCTACAGCTTTCTTTTTTGGCAAAAAATTGCAAGACGAATTAAAGATTCCAATAGGTCTTATTCATTCGAGTTGGGGAGGAACTCCAGCTGAGGCATGGACGAATGGAAAATCCCTCGAAGAGTTTGAACCGTATAAAGAAACTATGCGGAAATTAAAAAATGTAAACAAAGAAATTGAAAAACTCGAAAATTGGCTCGATAAATTACCTGTAATTTCAGTGACGGATAAAAGCGGAGAAGATAAATGGAAGGGATTGGATTTTAATGATCTATTATGTGCCGACCCCGATTATAACGACGGTAAATGGAAAGAAATGACCTTGCCTCGCGCCTGGGAAACAGCTGAGGTCGGTAACTACGATGGAGTTATTTGGTTCAGAAAAAAAATTCCAATTCCTGATGATATGCTCAATAAAAATTTAATCCTGGAACTCGGTCCTATCGACGATATGGACGTTACATTTGTTAACGGAAAACGCGTTGGCGGTTATGATTACGAAGGACAATGGCAGGTGGATAGAGTTTATAACATCTCTTCTGAATTGAATAACCAACAAGAATTAACTATTGCCGTCAGAGTGATGGATACGCAGGGAGGTGGTGGAATATGGGGTCCAAATGATAAAATGAAAATTTATACCCTTGACACGGGTAAAACAATTCCTCTGGTCGGCGCTTGGAAATATTTGCCTGTCGCTGAGTTTAGGGGCGGAAAATTTTTTGTGTTTGGCGCGGTTGAAGAAACGTTTTTTGATCGTCCCAAATCTACAGTAGAATATTCGGCTTATACTCCATCACTGCTTTATAACGCTATGATAAATCCGCTTATACCTTTTTTAATTAAAGGAGTCATCTGGTATCAGGGTGAATCGAATACCGGCAGGGCAAAAGAATACGAATCACTCTTTCCTTTAATGATAAAAAGCTGGCGTACAAGTTGGGGCATTGGCGATTTCCCATTCTACTTTACGCAAATTGCCCCATATAAATACAGCGCGGGAACAAACTCGCAGCTCCTTAGGGAAGCGCAGTTAAAATCATTGTCGGTTCCGAATACTGGAATGGCAGTTACTCTCGATATTGGCAACCCTGATAATATTCATCCTGCAAATAAAAAAGACGTTGGCGAAAGGCTTGCATTTTGGGCCTTGGCAAAAGATTATAATAAAAAAGTTATTTGTTCCGGACCCTTGTACAAATCTATAAAAATAGATAGTAATAAAATTATTCTTTCATTTGATTATGCGGTTGAAAGTTTGGTGGTAAAACCAATTAACGGTAAAATGAATTTTCAAATAGCTGGAGATAATAAAAATTTTATTGAAGCGGAAGTTAAGGTGGAAGGGAAAAAACTTATAGCTTATAATCAGGCAATCGTTAAACCGGTCGCAGTTCGTTACGCATGGAGCGACACTGACGAAGCAACTCTATTTAACAGCGCTGGCCTGCCTGCTTCTTCTTTTAGAACAGACGATTGGGAATAATTCAGGTGATAAATAATAATCACCATAAAATGGAAAATGGTATTCATAATTATGGGGAGTTTAATGAAGTATAAAAAACTGATCAGTTTGTTGATAGTTCTTCCGGTTATCAGTAAAGCGCAAATAGATGTAAATGCTACTTACGAAACAAAATCGCTTTATCAGAATTTAATAGAATTTGGAAGTGAAAACCTTTTATTTGGTCACCAGGATGCTACCGCCTATGGAGTTGGCTGGAACGCAGTTGAAGGCCGTTGCGATGTTAAAGAAGTATGCGGCGATTATCCGGCGGTTTATGGCTGGGATATCGGTGATATTGGAAATTTGGTAAATGTGGATAAAATAAAATTCAGCAACATTAAAAGATGGATTAAAGAAGCGTATTTACGAGGTGGAATAAATACAATTAGTATGCATCTTGATAATCCGTATACAAGAGGTGATGCGTGGGATAATTCACCGGCTGTAAAATATATTCTGCCAGGTGGAATCAGGCACTCCGACTATTTAATAATTCTCGATAGAATTGCTGAGTTTTTAAAAGAACTTAAAACTGATGCCGGAATTCCTATACCGATTGTTTTCAGGCCTTATCACGAACATACTCAAACCTGGAACTGGTGGGGCAGATCAGCTTGTACTGAAGAAGAATTTGTAGCTTTGTGGAAAATGACTCAGAAGTATTTAAAAGACACACATAACATTCATAATCTTTTATACGCTATTTCACCCCAGGACGTTAATTCTTATGATGGTTACTTTTTTAGATATCCCGGCGATGATTATGTAGATATTCTTGGATTGGATTATTATAATTTAACTACCGCTTCTAATGCCGTTACATTAGGCAGTACCCTGGATATGCTTGGTAAAGAAGCTTTAAAAAGAGGAAAAGTTTCTGCCATAACCGAAACTGGCGTTGAAAAGATACCCAATAGTACCTGGTGGACTGATTGTTTGTACGCCGCTTTTAATTATAGTGCGGATTCACGCAGAACCGCATGGGCGTTGCTTTGGCGAAATGCTCATGTAAATCATTTTTATGCTCCATATCCGGGGCAGGCAAGCGCACCTAACTTTATTAAATTTTATGATTACGCAAATACATCTTTTGAGAAAGATTTACCTGATATGTATTCCTTAAGAAGTGATGATAAAACTCCCCCAACAATTACATTTTTAAATCAAAAAACACTTACAACTTACGATACTACACTAACTGTAAGATTAACAACTGATGAAAGAGCATATTTGAAATATTCATTTACTGATCAGAATTATGAGGAAATGCCTTATCAATTCGAATCAGGGCAAAGCGGTTTTGCGCATAGTACAAATATAAATTTGGAACACGGACAAAATTATACTTTATATTTTAGGGCGCAGGATATTTATGTTAACTCCTCGGAATCATCTGAAATTATTGAAGTAAAAGTTGACACAACAAAAATGTCGGTTTCATGGACTTCTGTAGACTATACCGATTCTTCATGGAAAATTGGTACAACTCCAATAGGGTTTAATTCAACCGGTTTAAAAACGGAAACAAAAAAAGAAAAAACAATATATTTTAGGAAAAAAATTACTCTGCCTGCTAACCTCAATGGTTTAGGTCTTCTTGTAAAAGGGCACGACGGATTTATCGCATATATAAACGGGTCTGAAATTGGTAGAATAAATTTACCCGCTAATGAAATTATAGATTTTAACACAAACGCTACCGTTGCCGCACCTGTATCAAAAGTGTTTATTTTCGAACAAGATAAAATGGATTTGATTAGAGAAGAAAATGTTATAACTGTAGAAATGCACGTTATCGGCCAGGAAAATGTTGACGCAAGTTTCGATGCGAGGTTATTCAATAACGAGGGAATTTATATAGATCTGGGATCGACTTGGAAATATTACGACGAAGGACAAAAACCTGAGGATAGGATTGTTGATAAATTAACTGATATACAAGAAATTGGTTTGAATTATCCGAATGATTTTAAATTGTTTCAGAATTATCCGAATCCTTTTAACCCGACAACAATTATAGAATATAACATACCGTACTTGCCTGCCACAAGGCAAAATCCAGAATTCAGAATGCAGAATTCGGAATTCATTTCGTTAATTATTTACGATATGCTTGGCCGCGAAGTAGCAATACTAGTGAATGAGGAACAAAAGCCCGGCAAATATATGGTTGAATGGAACGCGTCAAATAAGTCGACCGGAATTTATCTATATAGAATGAATTGCGGTAATTATAACGGATTAGGGAAAATGATTTTAATAAAATGATTATTCTCTAAATAACCTCTGAAGTATCTTTCCCTTTATATATGCAGCGGGAGTAATGATGATTAAAAAATATTTTTTAAGTAAAAAAATAGAATACGGTAAAAAAATCGTACAAATATCTAAAGTGATTTCGTATCAGTTAATAGTATTTCAACTGATTTTTATAAATGTTAATTGTCAGAATTATGGTTTAAGCGAACCACAGGATCCTAAAACACTTCCTCAATCATTAGTGCAAATAAAGATGCCTGTACAAAAGAATAAAATTGTCGAACAAACAAAACTTATTTCTGACAATGATGGCTCTTATAATATTTCCGGCGGATGGGAACTGATAGAGGCTTCCAAAATTATTTCTGATGGTAAAGATATTTCAACACCCGATTTTAATACCGGTGAATGGTATAATGCTACTGTACCCGGAACAGTGCTGACCACTTTAATTGAACTGGGCGTGTATCCGGATCCCTATTTTGGCATTAACAATCTTGCAATTCCCGATTCGTTATGCAGAAAGGAATGGTGGTACAGAGTTTCATTTACTATGCCGAAGGATTACAAGGGAAATAAAATCTGGTTGAACTTTGACGGAATTAATTACAAAGCCGATATATGGCTGAATGGTAATCTGCTTGGCAGAATAACGGGAGCATTTAAACGAGGAACCTTTGATGTCACAGACAAAATAAATATAAGTGGCACGAATGTTCTGGCTGTTTATATAATTCCCCCGCCTAATCCGGGAATTCCACATGAAGAATCCGCCGCTGCTGGTACAGGACCTAATGGCGGTGTGCTTTGTCTGGATGGACCTACTTTTATTTCTTCCGAAGGGTGGGATTGGATACCCGGGATAAGGGACAGAAATATTGGTATTTGGCAAAACGTATCGATAAAATCATCTGGAAATATTACCCTAATCGACCCGCAAGTGATTACAGATTTATTATTACCCGATACTACAACCGCGTATTTGACTATTAATACTGAAATAAAAAATAACTGTTCTGAAGAAGCTATTTTTTCCGTAAAAGGTGTAATTGATGAAGTTACTTTCGAACAATCTTTACAGCTTAAACCCAATGAAACAAAAACAGTAAGTTTTGCTCCCGATAAATATCCGCAGTTATGTTTTGTTAATCCGAAACTTTGGTGGCCAAATGGTTATGGTAAAGCAAACTTGTATAATCTTAATCTCACCGTCATAGATAATAAAGGAATAACCTCCGATTATAAAACTGTTCGGTTTGGTATTCGTGAATTGTCGTACGATTTGACTATTGACGCCGGCAAAAAGAAAAACTGGCGTATTGACTATAATCCTATTAAAGCTTTGGACTCCGGCAGACCAATTCTAGATAATACAATCTTACGCGAAGCCGCTCCGGGTACAGTTATTCCAGCCCTTAGAAATATTAAGGATACATCACTTGTTTCTGACGGAGAAAATATTGATTGCTCACCGCATCTGGTTGTAAAAGTTAACGGGCAGCGTATTTACTGCAAGGGTGGAAATTGGGGTATGGACGATGGATTAAAACGAGTTTCAAGAGAAAGACTTGAGCCATATATTCGTTTGCAGCGCGATGCTAACTTTACTATGATTCGCAACTGGACTGGTGAAAGCACGGAGAAAATATTTTATGATCTTTGCGATGAATATGGTTTGTTGGTATGGAATGATTTTTGGCTCTCAACTGAAGGCTGGAACCTTGATGTTAATGATAACGAACTGTTTTTAGATAATGCAAAAGATGTTGTAAAACGATTCCGAAATCATCCTTCAATTGTTATCTGGTGCGCGCGTAATGAAGGTTATCCACCGGCGGATTTAGAGGAAGGTTTATCTAATATAATCGCCTCTGAGGACGGCACCAGACTTTATCAGCCCAATTCAAGATATCTGAATCTTCGTCCCAGCGGCCCATGGCACTATCTTAAAAATCCGTCCGAATATTATTCCGAACGCGCTGACGGATTCTCTACAGAACTTGGAACACCTTCTGTACCTACCGCCGAAACTATGAGGGCAATGATGGAGCCAGAAGATGTTTGGCCTATAAGCGATGTTTGGTATTACCATGATTTGCACGATGGACAATTTGCTTACAGGAATGATATTGATAAATTATATGGCGGACCGCAGAAGAGTCTGGAGGAGTTTTGCACAAAAGCCCAAATGGTCAACTACGATAGTCACCGTGCTATGTTTGAATCATGGAATAGTAAAATGTGGAATGCCGCAAGCGGTTTATTGATTTGGATGAGTCACCCCGCCTGGCCGAGCACTATGTGGCAGATTTATTCTTCAGATTACGAAACTTTTGCTTCTTATTACGCAGCTAAAAAAGCCTGCGAGCCTCTTCATATTCAGTTGAATTTACATAATAATGTAGTGACAACAATTAATACGACTTTAAAATCATATCAGGATGTAAAAGCTATTTTTGAAGTGTACGACTTAAATGCTAAACGGATATTAAATAAAGAAACAAATATTAATCTTAAAGCCAACAACAGAACAGATTGTTATACCGTCATTTGGCCCGGCGATTTGCCGGCTGTGCATTTGGTAAAATTGAAACTCCTCGATTCATATAAAAACATTTTATCGGAAAATTTATATTGGCGCTGGAATGGTGAGGGTGAAAAAAATTTCAAACAGTTTAACGAACTGCCGAAAGTTGAACTAGCCGGAAAAACAAAAATTGAAATAGAAAAAAAGTACATAAAAATTAAAGCGGAGATTACTAATCCTTCGGCTTCAATAGCTTTGGCGGTAAAACTAAATCTACGAAATGCAGAAAGTGATCAGCGAATTTTACCTGCTTATTTTGATGATGGTTATTTTACACTTCTGCCCGGCGAAGTTAAAATTATAAATATTGAATTTGATAAAGCAATTAAGGGTAAAATGAATTTAACGGCAGAGGGATATAACTTGGATTCTCATGTGTTGGTTTCTATAAATACTGAAAAATAAAATCATCTGCTAAATTCGTAATTATTATCAAATGAATTTTAAAACAAATACTTTTCTCTTTACTTAAAATTGTTTTAATCAATTATAAAAATAGAATATAAATCTTAAGGATTTCTATTCTATTAATTACCATTCTGGAAAACATTAATTATATAAACACTGTTTGTTGCAATAAACCAAATTTTAAGATACTTAAAAAACTTATCCGGTAATTTATTTATACATATCCGGCAAATCGTTTTCAAAAATGGTAAAGGGATCGTTATAAAATTGTACAAAATTCATAACGCTTTTTTCACCCGGATAAGGCACAAAATAATGACTTGAATTTGAGTTTCGCCACGCAAGGCACCATGCTGTTTTTTTTGAATTTTCATTGTACATTAGAGCTTTTAATAGATAGTCGGTGTACCAATTATCTATCGTTAATTTCTCATTACCAACTTCCGTTAACGCGCTTATTTTACCTCTGCTTTCGGCCAGAGAGGCAATTATATCAAGTGATTTCCCCAGTTTAGTTATTGATGCCGGATTTGTTAATTGGTAGTAATCAAGTCCGAATATATCGACATAATCATCACCCGGATATCTTTCAAAATAATCAAATTGATCCGATAAATCCTGTGGCGAAATAATATACAACAGATTATGAACATCCATAGTATCGCGTAAATACTCAACTGTCATTTGCCAAAGTTGGTTATATTCATCACTGGTGCAGGCGGATTTTCCCCACCAACTCCAGGTTTGGTTATGTTCGTGATATGGTCTGAAAAGAATCGGTATATTTTCACCGTTAGAAGTTTTAATATCCTTCATAAAATCGGCAACGTTTTTTAGAGTGGAAATATAATTATTATGATGAGAACCTCCCGGCAGAATTGCGGCTACTGCAGGGCTGTTATCCCAGGCATTATTACCTGTAACAGGATTATCCAGATGCATACTGATAGTATTAATTCCACCTCTTGAATAGGCTTCTCTGATCCATCTTTTCATATTCTCGAAATTAACACCGTCGAGATTTGATTTATTACCTATATCACCCAGATCCCATCCGTAAACTGCGGGATAATCTCCGCAAACTTCTTTTACATCCGACCTGCCAAGAACTGTATTCCAGCCGACTCCGTAGGCAGTATCATCCTGATGTCCGAATAATACAGCATTTTGAGTAACAATTTTCAGATTATTGTATAAAGCAAGTGTTTCGTTGGTTGCGTAGTGATCCACTAAAAAATCATTTGTTTTTTCGAATGGTTTTTCAGTCTCGGTTATACCTTTTTCACTCGTGGAGCATGCGTTTAATATAAATATGCTGCATGAAATTAAAACAATAAAAAGTCGGTTTTTCCTTTTATACATCAGGTCTCCTTTTCCAAATAAAATGGAATAATAAATTTTTTTTACTTCTTTTTTCTTTCAGCCATACTATAAATTTTATTTGATGACAATTACTTACACAAATATTAGTACCTCATTACTCTTATTCAGCCAATATTTATGCCAGAAATTATTTGGAAATATTAAAATACGCTTTTATAAGAATTAAAAAGAAAACCATATGAAATATTACCAACAATCACCATTCGGCATTCTCAATATTCGTATTCAGAGTGGTAATGTTGGTGGATATGCCTTTATTTACAAAGAATTCATTTTATTGACAAGCGTCTGATTTTTAATTAACATAAATAAATTGTTTTCCATTGTTGCTGTTCACTTAATTAGAATATTTTAAATAAGATTTCTTCTTTTATCTTAATAATAAATTTTATCATTTTGATAAATCTGATGAAACTTCGTTTTAAAATTTTTCTTTCTTTTTACAATAAAAAGACCATAATAAACAAGTCCTTTTCTGGCATTATTTATGTGTAACTATAACATTCAATTAAAATTTGGGTTCATAAATTAATATTGAAATCTACTTTAACCACCAAACCAAAAAAGTTAACGTCATTTAGTTAATAATTCATCAGGAGGAACAATGAAAAAATATTTACACATTTTTGCCTGGCTAATTTTATTGAATAGTCTGGCATTCGCTCAAGTTATAGCAGATTTTGAAACAGGTCCTAACAATTTCGCTGCAGAAGAATGGGGCAATATGCTTAATGATGCATCCAGTGGGCAAGTTGCTGATCCCTCTGGCAGAACTGCAGGTGTATTTAAGGTGAGCTTAACTGCTAATAATGATGGAAATGAAAAAGCCGCTTTTGCTACTTCGGCTGTAAGCAGTTTAGGAGGCAAAGTTGTTTCTTACGATGTTTGGCTTCCAGCGAATACTCCCGCAGATTTAACATTGAAAGTTTTTTCGCAAACGACTGATAATTGGGATTGGAAAGATATTGTATTTCTTGGCGGAAATTTAGTAAAAGAGAAATGGGTTAAAGTGTATTTGGATCTAGAGTTTTTAACCGCCAATGGTGCGGATTACACCAAAGTTAAAAAATTCGGTATTGAATTTAATTTGCAAGGCGCAGCATCTGAAAACAAAAGCTGGTCGGGCGACGTTTTTATAGATAATGTAAGTATACTTGGTTCAATGCCTAAAGTTTACGCAGATTTTGAAACTGGTCCAAACGGTTTTGCAGCGGAAGAATGGGGCAATATGCTTAACGATGCCTCCAGCGGTCAAGTGGCTGATCCTTCCGGAAAATCTGCCGGCGTATTCAAAATGAGTTTAACTGCAAATAACGACGGAAACGAAAAAGCGGCTTTCGCAACTTCTTCTATTGGAAGTTTAGAAGGTAAGGTATTGGCTTATAATGTTTGGCTTCCCGCAAATACTCCTAATGATTTGTTATTAAAAGTATTTTCACAAACTACTGATAATTGGGATTGGAAAGACACAGGATTTTTGGGCGCAAATCTTCCTAAAGAACAATGGGTAAAAGTATATCTTGATTTAGAATTTTGGGGCGCGAACGGTGCCGATTATACTAAGCTAAAAAAATGCGGTATTGAATTTAATTTACAAGGTGCTGCCACAGAAAGTAAAACTTGGTCAGGTGACATTTACATAGATAATGTTTTGGGATTAAGCACAGATACTGCAATAAAATGGGTAATGATTAATTTTGAATCGGCAGCATCAGGAACCAATGATTTTAAATTCGCTTCCTGGGCTCCTGCGACAAAATCATTAGTATGGGCCGCTGATCCAACAGGCAGATCACAGGGTGTTCTTGAACTATCTATGGATTTCACTACAACTGCGGCAATCGCTTCTCCCAAATCTTATATGAGCCGTGACGGTATAAATATGTTAAGTCAAGCTACCGGAAAAACTGCCACTAAATTATCTTTGGATGTTTGGTTACCAGAAGGATTCCCACAAAACGCTCAATTCGGTCTTGTTATTGGAGGCGGGGCAGATATCTCAGGTTCGGGATGGCTCGAATACACTTACTTCCTAGCGAATGATTCTACAGCAGGTATGAAAGCCGGACAGTGGAACTCGATGGTGCTCGATATAGCTGCTGAAGCCACTGCAGGAAAAATTGATCCGACAAAAACCGCAACTCTTGGAATGCAATTATATATTGCTAATGAAGCAACATTTAAAGGATCAATTTATTTTGACAATTTAACTCTTGAAGGAATTCCAGCTCCTGCCGGAAAACTTGTTGCTCCAAAATTAACCGCTTCAGCGGCATCTACAACAGTTGAAAATGGAAACGTTGTAAATACAGTTCGGTTCGATTGGGTTGATAATACTCTAGGTACCGAAACTTATAGTATTTATATGAGTAAAAGCCCCATTACAGATCTTAAGGCTCCAGGGGTAACAAAAATATATATGGGCATTCCTCATGGTTTGCAGAAATACGCGCACAGACCTTGGACAAATGATGGCGGCGTATACGATTATTATTATGCAATCACATCTAATGATGCCGGAGTTGAAACAGAACTTACAAATGATTCTAAAGTAGGACCTATAAGCATTCAATCTTCAGTAACAATGAAAGCAAAATATGTTGCAAATTTTGGGGATACTTTCCAATTGGACGGGTTAGCCGACGAATTTGAGCCTTTTGTAGCCTATCAAATTGAACCCGAAACTGCGGGTGGTGCCCAGGCTGCGAGTTGGACAAAAGAATCAACTGATCTCTATTTCAAAACGACAATGATTGTTGATGATAATTACTTGTATATCTCCGCTGATGTAACAGATGACGATCTAAGGACAGACGAAGCTATGCAAGCCTGGGAAGGCGATGCACTCGAATTTTACATGGGATTCTACGATGCAGAAAAACTAAGCTCCTGGCATGCTAAAAATTACAATAATGCTAATGGCGACTGGAGAATTGGTTTTACCTCCAGAGGCGAAGTTGCGCTCTCCGGAGGTTCGGGCAGCGTTGATGCAATTCCGGGTGTTGAAGCAACCGTATTCCAGAAATTTACAGGCGACGGGTATATTATTGAAGCTCGTTTAAATCTCGATTCATTGGTGGCAGACGGTTCAGACTTTGTCGTCTATAACGGAATGAAATTGCCTTTAAGAATTGATAACAATGACTTTGATCCGACAGCAGGAGATGAGTCAAGATCATTGATTCTTCAAGTAGGCGGCGTAGCTGCTCCAGAAGGAATTGATATGAATGAAGATTGGTTACGTCCTCACGCCTGGGGCTTTTTAGAAGTAGTTGACGGTCCAACAGCAGTTGAAGATGTTGCCGCTATGCCTGTAACATTTCAATTGCACAACAATTATCCTAATCCGTTTAATCCCACTACAACTATCAAATATGATATACCTGAAAACTCTCATGTAAGTTTGAAAGTTTATGATATTCTCGGAAGAGAAGTTGCTACTCTTATTAACGGTGTAAAAAATGCAGGTTATCATCAGGTAACTTTCGACGCTAGCCGACTTGCCAGTGGTACCTACGTATATAGGATAACAACTGACAAACAGTCATATTCAAAGAAAATGTTATTGCTGAAATAATTTCATACCTTAAAAAGCGGCGGACAATATTAGTCCGCCGCTTTTTAATTTTAGATGATTACCTGCTTATAAAGATTCGACGGTATTTTTAAGTTACAACATTTTGTTATTTTAAGGTTTTTTCTTGTTTTTGTGGTGATATAAATAATTCGTGCAATAAATGCTTATCCAGCTTGAGTTATATAGATTCAGTTACAAAACAAATATTATATTTATACAGCTATGAGAAGGAATAATAAATTGAGAATTGCGAAAGTAATACTTTTCATGCTTTTAATATTGTCTTCCAACTTAATGGCCGGTATTACCGGAAAGTTATCCGGTAAAGTAGTTGATAGCCAGACCGGCGAGGCATTATATGGTGTGAATATTATAATTGAAGGTACTACTTATGGAGCTGCAACGGATTTTGAAGGAGAGTATTTCATAATTAATGTACCACCGGGATTATATACAATTAAAATAAGTTATATCGGTTATACAACACAGAGGATGGAGGGAGTAAGAATACAAACTGATCTTACAACCCGAATGAATATTTCATTGTCTCCTTCATCTATCTCTCTTAACCAGGAAGTGATGGTTGTCGCTAATAAAGTTATACAAAAAGACCTTACTTCTTCCGAAAGATCTTTTCAATCCGATCAGATAGATGAACTTCCCGTCAGAGATTTGCAGAGTCTCTTAAGTTTACAGGCTGGAGTTACAAAAGACTCCGACGGAAACATCCATATTCGTGGCGGCAGAACATCGGAAATCAGTTACATGGTTGATGGTGTTCAGGTAATGAATCCTTTGAATAGAAGCGCCGGTATTAGCATTGATGATCAGTCAATTGAAGAATTAAAAGCTATAACCGGTACTTTTAATGCTGAATATGGACAGGCATTGTCTGGTGTAGTTAACATCGTTACCAAAAAAGGAAATGATAAGTTCAGTGCGAGCGCCACAGCATATTTCGGCGATTATTTCAGCACCGATGATAATGTATATTATCTGATGGATAATAAAGAATGGGCAACCGCGGCCGCAAATGCGCTAACTAATCAGGGCAGCATATTTAACTACGATTTTTCACAAAACGGAATTAATACTTTCTCGGAACTTCAGAATGCAATTAGTTCGGGCAAAAAACCCTGGTTAACTAAAGAATCTTATCTTAATTCCTATAATCCGATATATCGAACAGATTTTCAGGTTAATTTATCAGGACCGGTACCCGGTACAAACAATATTCTTTCGTATTTTATTGCCGGCAGGTATCAGGATAGCCCGGGATATCAACAGGGTATAAGATATTATATGCCTTGGGGAATTTGGCAGCCGATTTCCGATACTGAAAATAGTTTTAAAATGCCCGATCAGGAAATAGTTCCTCTTAGCTGGTATATAGGAAAATCCACACAGTCTAAATTATTCCTAAATTTTAAAAATTTTAGTCTTAGTTACGGATTATATTATAACAATGATCACAGTTACGGCGGTGGACAAAAATATCTGCCCGACGGAGGAAGACATTATTACACGGACAGATTAACTCAAATATTTTCAGCAACTTATGTAATATCCAACAGTACTTTTCTCGACTTTAAAGGCAGTCTCTACTCCAATAAACATAAAAGTTATCTTTACGAAGATCCATATGATTATAGATACGTTCCTACGAACGCCGGTGATTTTCAACAGTGGATGTTTAGACCTACACGTGAAGATAATATCTCCGTACGGAATAATAATAGCGATTTTAATTACTGGGGTAACGATGTTGGTCGCAGTAAAAGCAACGCGAAGTATTATTCTTTTAACGTCGACTTAACGAGTCAGATTGACAAGTCCAATTTAATTAAGATGGGTGTATCTGGCAGAGTGCATGATTTGGATAACGATTATTATCAATTGCAGTTTTCGCAGGTAACCTACAGACCGGTAGTCCCAAAACCTTCATCAGCATACCATACTTTCTACTCCGCTAAACCGAAGGAATTTGCGGCTTACATACAGGATAAACTTGAATTCGAAGAATTGATAATTAATCTAGGCGTAAGGTTCGACTATTTCGATTCGGATGGAAGACAATTAGCCGATCCGGCGGATCCGCAAATTTATGCGCCGTTTAAAATAGATCATATTTATAAAAATTATAACGAAAATACACCTGTTGAACAATTGGTTGAATATACAGTCGCCGAAAGAGAAAAATTTTGGTATAAGGATACTAAAGCTAAATATCAGATTAGCCCGCGTTTCGGAATCTCATTTCCTATTACAGCCGAAGGTGTAATTCATTTTTCATATGGACACTTTTTTCAGAATCCAGAATTCCAATTTTTATACACAAATCCAAATTATTGGATTGCAGGGGCGGGATCTGAGAATTTAGTTGGAAACACCGACCTGGATGCGGAAAGGACTGTTATGTATGAATTAGGTCTGCAGCAGCAGCTATTCAATAATTTATACCTGCATGTAACAGGATTTTACAGAGATATACGAGATTGGATCAGTACGGGATTTCCTGTTGACACTTACAGAGGACTAACTTATTACAGCTATATAAATAGAGATCACGCAGTTGCAAAAGGCGTTACTTTATCAGCCGGTTATAATATAGGCCGACTTTCTATGAATTTCGATTATACTTATATGAATGCGAAAGGAACTTCGTCAAATCCTAGAGACGCTTACAACAGTCTTAGTTCCGGGCAAGCTCCACGAGTTCAATTGGTTGACCTTAACTGGGATCAACCTCACTCGGTTAATATGATAATTAGTTATTCGAATGACGGTTGGGCTGGAACTTTAATAGGAGCCGTAAACTCAGGATTTCCTTACACTCCACAATTTGTTAGAACCGAATCTACAGGAAGTGGTGCTTCAACAGGGCTAAGAGAAAACAGCGAAAGAAGACCAACTACAATTAATTTTGATCTCCGGTTATCGAAAACTTTTGAGTTGGGCGCATTTAATTTGCAGGCGTTGCTGGATATTACAAATCTTCTTGATACTAGAAACGCAAATTCTGTTTATGCGGATACCGGAATGCCGGATTTTACACTTCAGGATTATCAGTCTTTTCAAAGAATTACCGAGATCTCCAGTTCAACGGAGTATTTTACAAATCCTGGTATGTACACAGCGCCGCGATCCATTCAGTTTGGATTGCGAATTAGCTATAATTAGAATTCCTGAGGCAATTTTATGAGAAATGATTATAAATTCTATAAGAAAATTTTAACGAAAAATTTTATGAAATCAATAATTACACTTATATCAATTCTTTTGATATCATTTGAAATGAACGCTCAAACTATCGGCAGGGTAGGTACAACAGCAGCACCTTTCCTTAAAATACCGGTAGGCGCGCGCGCGCTGGCAATGGGTGAAGCTTATTCGACGCTTTCGGAAGATATTACGGGGGTTTTTTGGAATCCTGCGGGTATATCTGCGATGAATAATATGCAGGTGTTGTTTAATCACTACGATTATATAGCCGATCTTACTTATGATTACGGCGCGTTTTCTCTGCCGATTCAGGAACTCGGTACATTCGGCGTTTTTATAGGTTATCTTGGAATGCCGGACATAGAAAGAACCACCATTCAATTCCCTGACGGTAATGGAGAGAAGGTTTCTGCGAGTTCTTTCGTTGTTGGATTCAGTTATTCTAGAGCTCTTACCGATAGATTTTCGATAGGTGGTAATGTTAAATATATTCGTGAAAACATTTGGCATTCTAGCGCGAGTGCGTATGCTTTCGACGTGGGTGTTCTTTACAGAACATTCTTTAAAAATATTCGACTCGGAATGTCAATTAGTAATTTCGGATCTCAAATGCAGATGGAAGGCCGGGATGCATTGGTTCAACATGACATAAATCAACAATTTGCCGGTAATAACGAAAATATAAATGCTTATCTGGAAACTGAACAATATCCTCTACCAATATTATTTAGAGTTGGAGTTTCCGCCAATATTCTTGAGGATTTTTTCGAATTGAAAGACTACGATTTAATAGTGGCTGTTGATGCAATTCACCCCAATGATAACAAGGAATATATTAATGCCGGATCGGAGCTGACTTTATACGACATGATTGCTTTAAGAGCGGGTTACAGACAATTATTATTGGATGGTACAGAAGGCGGTTTAACTTTTGGAGTTGGATTAAAATTCGAGGTTATGAATACTTTACTTAACCTGGATTACGCAAATGTTGATTTTGGCAGACTGGATCATCAAAATAAATTTTCACTGATCCTATCATTTTAAGAAAGATTTTGAAGGAGTATCATAAATGAAATTTCGATACCTGCTGGTAACTTTATTATTTATTGGGAATGCAGGACTTCAGGCACAATCGAACACACATGGTGATGTGATTTATCGTGCTAAGAACGTTCATGCAGGTAATCTTATTCGTGTTACATTTCATAATAACGGAAGACTCGGCGGTGTTAAAGGCGACCAGAGCGTTACATATTCGGGTGAATGGCCTATCGGCACAGGAATGGTGCAAATGGGGAATACGTCGGCTTATGTGATGTCTGAACTAAGATTATTTGCCGGCGTTGATCCTGTTACGGGCGATTCACTTTACGAATATGTTACGCCAGCAATTTTTTGTGAAGGATGGGATCCGAACATTTTTTCTAATGATTCACTCGGCAGGTTTCAGGGTTTTGAGCCTCTGCCAGGATATCTGAATCTTACTCAAAAAGAAAAAGATCCGAGCGCAGCAGTAGCCATGAGTCACCAGGCATATACCTGGCCGGCTTACTGGCCCGATAAAATGACTGATGCCATTGATCCCGGCTGGAGCGGAAGCTGGAACGGTTATTTTGGTAAAGATCAAAAAAATGCCGACGAAGAAAGTTATTTTGTAATGGATGATTATCAATACAATAAAAGAATATCGGGATTAAAATTACCAAAACCACTCCCTGATTCCGAGCCTACAAGAAATGGTTTGGGATTACGTTTGGCTGTAAGAGGACTTCAATGGTCTAATCCTGATGCCGAAGATTGTCTGTTCTGGTTATACGAAATACGGAATTTTGGCGAACTGTTTTTGGATCATACATTATTCGGTTTGAACGTTGGGGCATCAAGCGGCGCTCGAATTACGGAGAATACCGACTATCAGGATGACGGAGCAAAATTCTATAGGGAAAAGAGTCTGGCCGTTAATTTTGATCAGGATAATCTTGGTACCGGCGGATATACACCAGTTCCATGGGTTGGTTTTGCGTTTCTTGAAAGCCCCGGTAATCCATACGACGGAATTGATAATGACGGCGACGGCAACAACTTCGAAAAACCCGGAGGCGGTACAGGCAAAATTATAAATGAAATTGAAGATTTTTATAAATTTTATGCTGTCGGGGACGACGTTGTTCTAATTAATTACGATAGTGATAATTTTGAAAGAACAATAGCTAAAATGCCTGCCGGCGGTTTAAAATTTGTTCATAACGGAGTCAAAATTGTAAGAGCACCTAACGCCCCATTGGAAGAAATTCCACGCAATGGCTTCGATGATAACTTAAATGGATTAATCGATGAAAGCGACGGAGCTTTTACTCAGGATTCCGTGGAGTTTTTCCTTTATCTACGGTCAGAATCCAATGACAGAGATTATCTGGCTAAAAACTATTTTACGAACGAAGGGCTGGATAATCTTCTTATTGACGAAAGAAGAGACGATTTAATTGATAATGACGCTGACTGGGACTCTGAATTTGACGATGTTGGAATTGACGGAAAGCCCGGTACGCAGGATCAAGGCGAAGGTGATGGAGTGCCAACTCCAGGTAACGGCGATTTGCCGGGGGAACCAAATATAGATCAGGTAGATGTAGATGAATCCGATCAAATAGGTTTAACAAGTTTTAAATTTTATCAGTATAGCACGTTAACCTACAGCAACGATCAACAGATGTGGGAATTTTCGAGACCGGGATATTTTGATAATACAACAACAGATATTGCTGATTACGATTATGTATTTACCTCGGGATATTTTCCTTTAAGACCCGATCAGAAAGAGTTTTTCTCTATCGCAATGATTTATGGCTGGGATGAAACTGATATTTTACGAAATAAAGATATCGTTCAGAAAATTTATAATTCTAACTATAATTTCGCCATCGCTCCTATTAAACCGAAACTTACAGCTGTAGCTGGTGACGGGCAGATTACTCTTTATTGGGATGAAGGTTCTGAAGCCAGTTTCGACCGATTCCTAAAAGAATACGACTTTGAAGGATACAAAATTTATAAATCCACGCATTATACCTTTGGAGACGCAGGCAGTATTACAGATGGATTAGGGTACGAAAGATTCAAGAAACCTATAGCAATTTATGATAAAGTTGATAACATATTCGGATTCTTCCCAAAAGATTTTGGAACCGGCGTGTTGTTTAATTTGGGTAACGAAACCGGATTGGTGCACAGTTATGTTGATAACGATGTAACAAATGGTGTTCGTTATTATTACGCTGTAACGGCTTATGACAGAGGAAACATTGAAAAAAACATTGGTCCTTCAGAAACTACAATATTCTTGAATGTAGATCAGGCCGGCAACATTCAGTTAAGTGATAATGTTGTTGCGGTTACTCCTCAGGCTCCTTCATCAGGTTATAAAGATGCCGAGTTCGATATCTCTCCCAGACTTATGGGTAAAGGTATAACCAGCGGGGTTGTGGGTGTTAATATTATTGATCCTGATAAAATCAGCAATGAAAAATTTGAAATCCATTTTATCGATCAGTCTATGGATAAACGGGATAATGATTTCGACGGGCTAATTGACCTCAATGATCCCGATGAATTTTTGCCGACTGTTACAACCGGATTTTTCTTAAAGAATATCACTAAATCCGAAACTTATGATACTGTATGGTTGAAGGAGTACAGAGAAAACGGAGACACATCAATTTTAATTAGAGATTTATACGCAGACCGTGATGGCGATCCCCGAACTTTTTCACATATTATTAATGGAATGGAATTGTTCGTTTACAATCCGGATTTCGGAATGATAAATAATTCCCAGTTAAAAATATTTAATGGTGTGCAATGGGGAGGCAGCATAGATATTAATAATACGTATAATATTAAATTCAGCAAATTTACTAACGGAGCCGCATTTGTTGAAGGAACGCCTTATCCCCGTCAATACGAGGTTGTATTTTACGATGAAATAGTGGATACTTCTGAGGCGATTGGCCTGCCTTTTAAGAACGGCAATGTATATCCTCTTAAAGCTTATCCGGTAAACTTTAAGGTATTCGATAAATTAACTGGGCAGGAATTACCTTTCGCATTGCCCGTTGACGCAACAGTTAATAAAACTATTACCAAACCCGGATTTTTTTCAGCAAAGGATAGAATTATTCTATTTGAAAGATTAAAAGACGGTAAAGTACTTATCACGTATGATATATTAAACAATGCTATTGAGGATACCACATTTTTTAATAAATACGGAAGAATGCTGGGAGCTGGAGATACATTAAGGTTTTATCCGGAGATACCTTTTAACAATAGTATTAAGTACGAGTTCGCTATTAAAGGGCAAAGCATTGATACAAAAGACGCTAAAGAAAGCCTTAAAAATATTAAAGTTGTTCCTAATCCTTACGTAGTTACCGCATTGTGGGAGCCGCACAATCCTTATACCACTGGAAGAGGCCCCCGACTTATGCAATTTATCCATTTACCTCAGCGTTGCACAATACGTATTTTCGCAGTAGATGGAACATTGGTGCAAAAACTTGAACATGACTCCGCCATGCGAGACGGATCCGAATCATGGGATATGATGACTATGGATAACATGGATGTGGCTTACGGTGTTTATATCTATCATATAGATGCCCCTGGAATAGGAGAACATGTTGGCAGAATGCTTATTATAAAGTAAATTTTTTATGATTTTTATATTATAAAAAACAATATTAACTGGGATCATACTATTAAATATTTTTTGTATGATCCCTTTATTTTTATACAATCAATGTGACAAATGAAAACTAAAACCTATTATTTCTCCAAACCGATTATTTGCCTTTTAGTGATGCTGGTTTTATCTGGCTGTTCAAAAAAAGAACCGATTGTTGCCGAAATAGACGATGAACCTATAACTCTGGAAGAATTTAAAATTGGATATCTGAACGTAATTAAAAAACCTGATGTTTTCGACAGCGAATCTTTGCGTGAACAATTCCTTGACGAGTTTATAAGGAACAGATTAATTGCTCAGGAAGCTTACAGGATGAAGCTTGATACCAACGAAAGGATTGAATATAAAGTAAACGCCTATCATGATAAAATGCTCAGAGAACAGCACTATAACGCAATTATAAAACCACAAATATCTGTTACTGAACTTGATGTAGAAGAAACTTATCTCTTTAGTCAGGAAGAACGCAGGGTTAGTAATCTTTTCTTTAAAACAAAAAGAGAAGCCGATAGCGTTTATACCCTTCTGAAGCAGGGGACAAAATTTAACGATGTGGCTGCACAAATTTATACTGACGAAAAGATGAAAAAATCAGGCGGTGATTTGGGCTGGGTAAATTGGGACCAAATGGATTACGATATGGCGCAGGCAGCTTTTAGACAAGCGGTTGATAGTATTTCAGCTCCAATTAAATCATCCTTCGGTTACCATATAATAAAAGTTACGGATTTTAAACGGAAACCTCTTATTACACGTCAGGAATACGAGCAGCATAGAAAAAAAGCAAAGTATATGCTCGAATATAAAATTGGTGATAAACTGGCTTTGGAACATATCCGTGCCGCAGCAAAAAATTCTGACGTTAAAATTGACAGTGAAGTTTTCTGGTTTATGAATGATAAACTCGCGGATAAATTTAAACGCCGACCGACGCAGTTCGATCAAATGTACGATTTACAATTGAAAGAAGACGAAGTTCATTCTATGGAAACTTCTCTTTGGGACGAACGTAATCAGGTGATAGCAACAATTGACGGTAAAACTTTAACAATTGGTCAGGTGTTGGGCTCATTAAATTATGTGCCTTACGAAATATTACATTCCAATTTTAAAAATTCTCTTGATGTAGTAATAAGAGATTTTATTCTTACCGAAGAAGCGAAAAAAATGGGATTGGATAATAATCCCGAAGTTAGAAGAAAAGTGAAATTGTTTGAAGAATACTTTTTGCAGTTGGATTTGCGCAGACAGTTGGTTAGGAATATTAAAGTTTCGGATGGTGATATTGAAAAGTATTACAATTTGAATAAAGCACGATTCAAACTGGCAAAATATGAGGATGTTTATCCTGTTATTAAAAAAATATTGACCGGTGAAAAGAAACGTTCAGTTATACCGGAATTTACTAAATCACTTGCGAGAAATAAAAATATCAAAAAGTATCCTGAAGTAATACATGAATATTATAATGCTCAGTTAAAGGGTGGTGCATAATTCTATTTAACAAAAGAGGACTTGTAATGTTAAATAAAATCATATTAGCCGGAATCTTATTTCTAGGATTTTCAATCGACTTATCCGCCCAGGTAACCGGGTTTGTAGATGATTTTAACGACGGAAATATCAATGGCTGGGTATCCGATCATTCCGCCACATTTCAACTTAGTCACAGCGATAACGCATTAAAAATAAAATATACAAGAACATCTTCCAGCGGACTATGGGATAATTTTAACTTTACACCTCCATCTACAATTAATATTAATTCTAAACCCATTATTACTTTCAGCATTAAATCGAATGTGAATACTGTTTTTTCAATTAAACCTACAAATGGTCAGGAGGTACCTTTAATTACTCAGAATATTATCGGTGACGGTGCCTGGCGTAAAATGACATTCGAAGTAAATAATACTAACAGTAAAATTATTACAAAGATGTATTTATATTTTGATGGCGGTACAAGTCTAAACAAAAACGGTGAAATATTCCTCGATGATATATCTTTTGGTGACAGTGCTAAGTTTGCCCTAAATTACGACGAATTAGAATTCGCTATTAATTCAGCTCAAAAACTAATTGCTAATACCGTGGAAGGAAATGATGAAGGAGATTATTTTACCGGTTCAAAATTAATATTGCAATCAAAGATAAACATCGCTAAAGAATTCATTAATGCTCATAGTGAAGATCCCGTTGAGCTTGAAACCGCGATATGGAATCTGTATGACGCATGTGTGAATTATGAAACAAGTGTACATTCGGTGGACTTAAATTTGGTCGACAAAAAATCGACCAAGCAAACAAGATACCTGTTTCTGAATATGGAAACGATTGCCGAAAGTTCCTTGATGTTCGGTATGCACGACGCTACAGGCTATGGAGTAGGCTGGAGTGGGGATAACGACAGAAGCGATATATTTGATATAGTGGGTGATTACCCGGCAATTTTTAGTGAAGACATTAATCAGATCCAGAATAATAGGGATATAGAAGGTGTTAAATATCGTTTGAGTTCCGCTTATAACGGTGGCGGAATTATTACAATGTGCTGGCATCAGTATGATCCGGACGGGCGCGGATTTTATAAGGAGGACGTAAATAACGAAAGAATTGTAGCTACTATTTTACCGGGCGGATCTCGTCATGAACAATATAAAACATTGCTGCGGAAAATAGCCGGTTTTTTCAAATCATTACGAGGCGCTAATGGCGAATCTATCCCCGTTATTTTTCGTCCATATCACGAGCACACAGGCGGCTGGTTTTGGTGGGGCGCCGGGCATAGGACAACCGAAGAATATAACGCAATCTGGCAATTTACTGTTGAATATCTGAGGGATGAACTTAATGTTCATAATTTGTTGTACGCGTTGTCGCCTTCGCTCGAACATGTATACAGCGGTAATCAATATTTGGCAACCTACCCCGGTGATAATTACGTGGATATTTTCGGCACGGATAAATACTTCAGCAGAAACCCTGTTCCGCTTTCTGAAAAAGATGAATTCCTAAATGGAATGAAAACGATTGTGCAGCACGCCAAACAAAGAGATAAATTAGCGGCATTAACCGAAGTTGGAAATGAACTGCTGGTTATAAATAATTGGTTTACAGATATATTGCTGGAACCGATTAAAAATGATGAGTTGGCAAGAAATATTTCTTACGCGGCGGTTTGGCGTAACGCCAGTACTTCGCATCATTTCGCTCCGTTTCCCGGTCATTCAAGTGTTCCAGATTTTATTAGATTTTACAACGATCCTTATGTTCTTTTCGAAAGCAGTTTACCTGATATGTACAGTATTCCTAAAGAAGATATCTCACCTCCATTTTTTACATCGGCTCACGATACGATTCTAATTTCTATTTCTGAAGATGTACTTATTGAGGTTAAAACCGACGAGCGGGCTTTTTTAAAGTTCGGCTATACATATCAGTCATTCGATTTAATGCCTTTCTCTTTTTCTCATGGTGAAGGTAAATATACTCATTCCACAACAATAACCGGAAAGCAGGGTGAAACTAAAACAATTTATGTTCAGGCGAGGGATGTTTTAGGGAATACGACTTCCAATGCACTTGCAATAACTTTTATGGTGGATACTCTAAGAGTTCCAATTGCTTGGAACGAAAATCGATATCCTTCATCGGCATGGAGTGTTGGCGCTGCTCCAATAGGCAGTAACAGCGGAGTTAAAACAATATCCGCAGAAGTAAAAACTTTATATGTGCGTAAAGAATTTGATTTTGCCGAATTACCAGCTACTATGGCTTTTTTGATCAAATGTCAGGGTGGGGCTGCGATTTATTTGAATGGAAAAGAAATTGAAAGAATAAACCTTCCAGCGGATTCTATTTTAAGTTATAGCACAAAAGCAACAAGTTCGGCTTCGGTAAATAAAATTATAACTTTCGACGCTACTGAATTGTCTTATTTTGAGGTGGGTAAAAACACATTTGCCGTCGAGGTTCACGCACCGGCGGGGTCTTATGTCGGAAGTTTCGACGGGCGTGTTTTTAACGCTAAGGGAATTATAGCTGACCTTGGCTCGCAATGGTCCTATTACGATGAGGGAAATAGACCTGCGAATGTTACTCTGGGCGATATTGTGGGAATAACATTTAACGATCCTAATATTCCTGTCAATCATGTACTTTATCAAAATTATCCTAATCCATTTAATCCTTCAACCCGAATACGTTATGAAATTGCGCGTGGAACTGATGTAACACTAGATGTGTTCGATATTCTCGGAAGAAAGGTATTTACTTTAGTGGATGAATTTAAAAATGCAGGCAGATACGAAATTATTTTTGACGGGAAAAATCTTGCCAGCGGAGTCTATACATTAAGATTAAGCGCGGACAATTATAAAAAAGCGGAGAAAATGATTCTTTTGAAATAATTGCAGAAAAGTTAAAATGAATAAAATATTTAATTTTACTTATCTAATAGACTGATTCATTTTAGGAGAAAGATTTTAATTCTAAATTCGATCAGAAAAAAATATTTTAAATTAATCCGAAGTTGATCCGAAAGAATTTGAAAGCGATAACAAATTTAGTTTTCCCGCCGAGAACAAGTATTATAAAGAAAAATAGCTCGCTTATAGTTTGTTAATTGAATTGTTTTCCAAAAAGTATAACGAATTTAATTTTATCATTTTAATAAAAATATGTTAATATAATAGTAAGTTTACGCCAGTCAATTATAAAATATGCTCGATTTGAAGGGTTTTAATTCACTTTCAATTATTGGCATAATGCTTGTTCCACTATTTAATTAAAAAGAATTTGGTAAAAAATAAATGACTTTAAAGATAAAACAGAAATGGGGACTAATTTTTCTTTTAGTAGTCTCACTCGTTTACGTCTTAATTCATTTTATCGAAATTTATTCATCCTCAGATAAAGTAACTGAAATATATTTTGCAGATAGGATAACTAAAGCTCATAAAATTTTGATTGACCGATATAATTTAAAAATGGCCGGCAAAGTTAGAGTTATTCCAATAGATTTTCCTAATTTTGATTTTTCTACAAACGAAAGAAAAGAGTTGCTGGCAAGGTCTTTACGCGGACGCGGTGACGGTATTGACCTTTTTGCTGTGGATTTGGTTTGGGTGCAAAGATTTGCTAAATGGTGCGAACCTTTGGATAAATATTTTACTGACGAAGAAAGATCACGAATACTTAGCTCGGCTTTGGAGTCATGTTATTACGATGGGGAACTTGTTGCCATGCCCCTGGATTTGGTTCAGGGAATTATGTATTACAGAGAAGACTTGATTAAGCAGTCCGAGAATAGTGACGAAATTATTGACCAGCTACAAAATTATATTACATGGGAAGATTTTTTATTACTTAAAAATAAACTCCCTGCAAATCCATTTTATATTTTTCCCGCCGCAGAATACGAAGGACTAATATGCAGTTTTATGGAAATGATTTTAAGCATTAAGCCCGATTATTTTGTTGAATACGGTTTTAATTTTAATACCGATGAAGCCAAAAAATCCCTGCAGTTTTTAGTGGATCTAATAAATAAATATGGAGCCACTCCAAAAATCGCCAGTGAGTTTACTGAAATACCTAGCTACGAATATTTTATAAAAAATGACGCTCTCTTTATACACGGATGGGTGAGCTACGATAAAGATTTTGAAGAATCCCCGTTTGATCTGGAAAAACAGAAAAAACTTCGTAAGGCGCCGCTCCCTCATTTTAAAGATGGCAAACCTACATCCGTATTTGGAGGCTGGAACTTGATGGTATCAAAATTTTCTGATAAAAAAGAGGAAGTAGTTCATTTTATAAAATTTTTACTGAGTAATGATTCTCAGGAATTATTTTACGAACAATCGGGATTTTATCCCGTTATCAACAAGATATACGACGATCAGTTTTATATTAAAAAATTTCCTGAAATTCATAAATCTAAAGATATAATAAAAACCGGTGTTCATAGACCGAGTCATGTAGAGTACACTCGTTATTCCGAAATTATGTCACATTTTTTTGGAATGGCAATTCGTAAAGAAATTTCAGTTGAAGAATCACTTGAAAAAACCACTAATAATATTCAGTTCGAAAAAGTTATTCCAAAAGAATTTTAAGTTTACGGGCAATAATGATAAAACAAAGAATTCGAAATAAGTTTTCGCAGTACAGGTTCGAAATTAGACACATAACAATCTTTTTTGCGATATTTATATCCTTTCAGATAATATTAGCCTTTGTCCAAAAATCATCTTTAAAAGATTTTTTGGATGAAACGCAAGGCTGGTATCAGAAATACTCCGCGGAAAGGCTGGCTATTGTTACCTCTACAAGCATGGAATTATTATTCGAAAATTTGTTTTTGTTTGAATCAGTGACTGATTATGAAAAACGAAAATTGATTGCCTCCTTTAATGTTATTTTTAAACAGCAACTGCTCCAAAAAGATGTGGAAGATATTTGTCTTATTCTAAAGAAGAACCAACGGATATATATTATTGATAGCGGAAATAAACTTAATTCTTACATCTCAAATGAGCTTGAGCCTTATAACGGGGAAAACGATCAGCATTCCGAGGGTGTGCAATTATTTTTGAAATTGAAAGAAAACATGCGGGAAGCCGAAGTTATTTTCAGCACACTTGAGGATCAGAGAACTTTTAATATACTGGTTCCATTTGTTCCGGACGGCGAATATTTGGGTGTTATGTATATGAAAATTACTCCCAACTTTACATTTTTAACAGACGAGGTAAATGCCAATTTTGGCAAAGTAGCAATTATCTATTCTTTTTTGATTCTTCTGGGCCTAATTGCTATTTATCTTGTATCTTCGCAGGCGGTAAAAGAAAGGAACGAAGCTCAACAGGATCTTTTTATTGAACACGAGGAAAATTTAAGGAAACAAATAAGGCTCGAAAAAGAGGCCCTATTTACCAAACGAATTTACCACACTCATCATAAAGCGGAAAAAATTATAGGATTTATTAAGGAGGATGTTCGTCAATTAAACACCGAAAATATTGAAGACACAAAAACACGTGTCGTAACTTACTCCAATTTTATATCGAGAATAATTTATGATATGAAGTGGTACGATCAACCTATCAATACAATCGTAAATCCGATGTTTCGCACAAATATTAATCAGGTAATTCAGTTTATTTTAAAATACGTGTTCCTGAGAATATCAAGCAAGAATGAGATGTTTGAATTTGATTTAGATCTTGACCAAAAACTGCCGGCGGTTCCCATAAATGAATTTGTAGTTTGGGAAATTCTTGAGCCGCTTATTCAGAACAGTATAGACCACGGTAAAAAAAAATCCGTAAAAATTTCTCTTATTACTAAATACGATATAGTTAATAATGTTTCTAAAATTATAATATCGGATAACGGCGTTGGGGTTACAAAAGAACTATTACAAACCGGTGAAAAAGGAATTAAAAAAATATTTCTCGAAAACGAGTCAACAAAAAAAATTGAGGGCGCAAACTCCGGTTACGGATGTTATATTGCTTATCAGATGGCTGTTGGCCGCTGCGGATGGGGTTTGGATGTTGAAAATAACGAAGTTCAAGGGTGTCGATTTATAATTACAATTTATAATTAAGGAGTTGCTGATGAGTAAACAAACTCATATTAATATACTTTTAATTGAAGATGAAGATTTTGACGTAAATCGTGTAAAAAATACTATAAGTTATTACCACACCCGTATTCAAATTTCCGAAATTGTTTCTAACGGTCGGGCTGCGCTTGAGCTTATAAAAACATATCCCGATAAATTTGATGTTGTAATTCTAGACTATCAGATTTCCGGCGGGCTGATGGGCGAAGAACTTATTAGGAAAATTAAAGATGTTGATCCGTTTATTCAGATAATAATAATTACGAAAATGACGATTAATATTACTGATTATGAATTTGCCAATAACCTGATAAAATCAGGAGCTTTTTGGTATTGTACCAAATATCCCGGCAATATAGAGGACTATATCTATCAGCCGACCGATTTTATACTTAGTATTTTTAACGCCTACGAAAAAAAGAAACTTGAAAAACATAAACTGAGATCTGACAGCAGATTAAAAAAGAATATTGAAAGTCTTTTGGATTCAAAAAAAATTATCGGACAGTCTAAACCTATAATTCAATTAAAGGAAAATATTGAGAAATACGCTAAGAGCGACGTTAGTATTCTAATTAATGGACCATCAGGTACGGGGAAAGAACTTGTCGCCTGGAATCTTCATCTAAAAAGTAACAGGAAATATGAAAATTTTATTCCAATTAATTGCGGCAGTATACCGGGTGATCTTTTGGAAAGCGAGTTATTCGGATACGAAAAAGGAGCATTTACTGGAGCAACCAATTCCGGTAAGTCCGGTTTATTTGAAATCGCCCATAATGGAACTATTTTTTTGGATGAGGTGGGAGAGTTGCCTCTTTCCGCTCAGGTAAAACTGCTAAGAGTAATTCAGGAAGGTGAGATAGAAAAAATAGGAAGGACTCAAAAAATATCGGTTAATGTTCGGATTATTGCTGCAACTAATAAAAACCTGGCACATGAAGTAAATACAAACAGATTTAGAGAAGACTTATATTACAGATTGAATGTTGTGCCAATTGATATAGTTCCATTACGTCAGAGGGGAAACGATATTCTACAGCTGTTCGATCATTTTATGCAGTATTTCAGTATGGACCTTGGTGTTGAGACTCCGGAAATATCTGAGGAAGCTAACGAAATACTGCTTAATTATAAATGGCCAGGAAATGTTAGAGAGTTAAGAAATGTTGCACAGAGACTTGTGTTAAATTGTAATGGCATTATTACAGCCAAAGATATAAGCAATCCTATGATACTAAAAAATCATATGATCCTGAAAGATGAAACAAATTTTGAAGAAATAAATTTCGGGCAGGTGCTTCCGCTAAAGGATATAGAAAAAATATTCAGAACAAAATATTTTAAATATGTGCGCAGTATCTCCAGCTCGGATTCCAGTGCTGCTGAAAAACTGGGTTTGGCTCCATCCAATTTCTATAGAATGTGCAAAGAGCTGGGCATAAAATAAAATGCATAATTAATTTATGTACGGAGTTAAATAATAGATCTAAAAAAAGATTAAAATGGAAAATCTTCTTCTTCTATAATTTCAAGCTTTTCATCCTTCGGTTTTTCTGCGATTTGATGAACCGGATTACCATCAACATATATTGATTTAAATGGTTTAGTGGGGCATGCATGCTCACAGGCTCCGCATCCAACGCATAGTTCTTCGGTGATAATAGGAACCCTTAAATTTAATTCGGCATCAAGTTCCATCTTAACCGCTTTAGTGGGACAGTGTTCCGCGCAGGCACCGCAATCGGTTTTTTGAGTGTAAACAACACAATTTTCTTTAATGAATTTTACTTTGCCGATCTGAGTGATTTTTTTATTTTCATTTTTAAGAGGCAGTATCGCATCATTTGGACAAACATCCCCGCAGATTGTACATTCAAAATTACAAAATCCTATTTTATTAGACATGTGGGGCATCAATAAACCTTCAATACCGTATTCAATAAATGAAGGCTGCAGAACGCCGGTGGGACAAACGCTGACGCATAATGTGCATGCTGTGCAATTCGAAATAAAATGCTCAATACTAATTGAACCGGGTGGCGAAATCGGGGAAGTTCTTTTTTCCGGAATTGTACTGTCTTTATATACTTTTATTGTATCCCCTTGCCCATAAATTGTTTTGATTGCTGTTCCTGTAAGTAAACCCGCACTTATCAAAAAACTTCTTCTCCCTTTTACTTTAGTTTTTAAGTTGCTCTTTAATACTTTTACGGGCTGCTTGGTATTAATTGAAATCGCTTCAGTTGGGCAGCTGTCTAAACAATCGTAACAAGCAACACACCTTGTAAGATCAATCGATTTATTACCCGAATCTATACATCCGGCTTTGCATTGAGTTTCGCATACTCCACAAGCCGCACAATTAATATCGTCTATAGAAATTTTAAAAATCTGAAAATTGGAAATTAAACCCAACAATGCACCAACAGGGCAAATTGTATTGCAGTATAATCTTCCGTTTTTGAGAGTAAAAAATAATATTATTATAAGAAAAACAAATGGTATAGAAAGAACCCAAAAATCGGGTAGATACAATATATGAGGAGAAACAGAATAACTGCCTAACATTTCTAAAAAGGCGACTAACAAATTATTTATCCCTATAAAAACAGGACGAATAAAATTTGTAATCAGTCGTCCAAAAACACTGTAAGGATCCAAAAGTACAATTAGAGTTGATACGCCTGTAAATAATAATAGAAAAGTTGCGCTAAGAATTGAATAACGAATTAGGTTGTAAGATTTAATAAATGTAAATCTGAATTTTTTGCGGGTACTGAATTTATAATATTTCTTCCTCACAAATAAAATCAGATCCATCATAATTCCTAATGGGCAAACAAATGAACAATAAATCCTGCCGAAAAGAACCGTTAAAACTAGTATAATTATAAATCCTGAGGCAATAAATGCCGGATTATGAAGAAAACTTAACAGTGATGGAATAAACTGGGGAAATAACACGTAGTCCGAAAAACTAACAGTATAATTTCCTGATAATTCCACAAAAAGGAGTGTAGTAAGAAATAAAATTATATTTGAAATAATTATTCTTACTGTTCTGAGTTTATTTAAGTTCATCAACTACAATTTGATTCTATCGATAGAAAGCTTATCTAGATTAATTACACCGGATTTCATAGCGCCAGCTATTTTTATATGACCTATTTTTTCCGGTTCTTCGCCGAAAAATTTTGCAGCGGCGGCATCTGCGGCAACAATATCGGCTGAAATAATTTGTGTTTTCATAGTAATTACATCATCAGTAGAAACCCCTCGAGGTCCGTTTCTTTTTAGCGAGAGATATCCATCAATAACTGTTAAATGAGGCTTGCGCCAGGTAACAAAATCAGCAATGCATTGATGTAAATTATTGCGGTGCCAATACTGTCTGTCCCACACAACTCCCATTAAATTTTTCATTCCCAGCGAAAGTTGAGCGCCGCCGTGATGTTTAAGTATTGGCACATTAATAAATACATCGGAATCTAGAATTAATTCGTGCACTTTGGCGTCCTTCATATTTATTCCTTTGGGAATATCAACCTTCTGATAATACTTTTCATAGTTTCCCGGTACAACAGTGGCGCCCGCGCTTTCGGCCGCGCTTTTAATTCCGCTGTTGCTATAACATCTGCTCCACTCGTCACAGGTATGGTCGAAAACAAAAACTTCCTTTGCGCCTGCGCCGTAACATTGTTTAACTATTTCTTTTATTAAAATGGGATTAGTATTTGCAGCTCTCTCAGGAACAACATCCCAACCAATATTAGGTTTAATTACCACCGTCTGATTCGGTTTAACAAAGTTTGATAAACCTCCCAAAGATTGTATTGCTCTGTTGAACATTACATCCGGCTCGCCGCCTCGTATTGCTACAAGATCATATTTTACCGAAGTCGTAGATTTTTTTGACGCTCCAATAATATTAAAAAGTGGAAGTGTAGTTAATCCCACTGTAGCGCCGGCGGTAACACTTTTTATAATAAATTCTCTTCTTTTCATAAGGTGAATTCCAAAGAATGATAGTATAAATTACTATAACAAGACTCTAATGTCAACTATGACAATACTTTCTTTTACATTTTTAATCATTAGAATATATCGGCTGTATTTAATCAGTAAATCCAATATATTATTGAACTAGTTATTTATCTGTTTTAAAACAAATATTTTTTATTTGGATTATAATAGGAGGCGGAAATGTCAGAAATTCCAAAACACTTTCTTAAATTTAAAACCGAATATTCGGAAATTGCGAATGCATACGAAGAACTGGGGAATGTTATACACGGGAACAGTAAATTCGATCAAAAAACAAGAGCTTTAATAAAACTGGCCATATCCACAGGCGCAAAATTGGAAGGAGCCGTACATTCTCATACACGAAAAGCACTCGATGCCGGTTTAACGAAAGAAGAAATAAAAGAAATTGCAATTTTAGCGATCCCCACAATTGGGTTGCCGTCTTCCATGGCCGCTTTAAGTTGGATTGATGATTTAGTTGAAAAATAAATTCGGGCACTCTTGTTGACTAATTATTCGAATTACGGGAAAATAGAGTCAAATTCGGTAATACTTCGTATTACAGCTTTATGGGGATTCAGCGAAGCTGCGTTAGGGGGTATTTTACACGCGTTTAAAATACCATTTACTGGCCTATTTATTGGGGGAGCCGCGGTAATATTCATTTCTCTCTTGTCCGCATTTTCTGATAAAAAAAATATTATAATCAGGTCTACTTTGGTGGTTATTTTAATCAAAGCTATCATTAGCCCGTACACACCTCTCACTGCTTACTTGGCTGTATTTATACAAGGATTACTGGGTTTTATATTCTTCAGTTTGCTAAAACCGCCGATTATTGCTTCTGTAACTTTAGGTCTTGTAACATCCTTGTTATCGGCTGTGCAAAAAGTAATAATTTTAACTATTGTATACGGCAATACTCTTTGGGAATCAGTAGACGTATTTTCAGATTATGTATTGAAACAATTTGTTGAGAATCCAGAATTAAATTTTAGTCTGAGTATGTCGCTTATAATTATGTATATATCGTTACATACTGCGGGCGGGATAATGTTTGGAATTTTGGGAGGGAAATTACCCATCTGGATAACAGAATTTGATAAAAATAAATTAAAAGAATTAAACCACTCTATCATGGAATTTGACATACCTGTCAGGAAAAGAAAACATAAAAAATGGTGGGGCCGATTGTCAGGCTTGTTAATAATTTTAGTGTCTCTATTTTTAATAATTCTTTCTTATAGATACGAAAAAATTGATAGTTCTTTCGCGAATCAAATTATGTTTATGTTAGGACGAAGTGTAATAATACTTATCGTTTGGTATTATGTTTTATCACCGTACATATTAAAAATATTCAAGAGATATCTTCTCAAGAAGAGAGTGAGGTATTCAGAGGAAATTGAAAATTCAATTAAAATGTTTCCACTTATCAGGTCGGCAATAAAAGCTAGTTGGGCGTTTTCGGATTCTAAAACTGGTATAGAACGTTATAAGTATTTTATAACGGTTTTAATTTTATATGTTCTTTTTGAAAATTGATAAAAATCTTGCCCCATGCGTGAGCGCGAGGCAAGATAAATAAATATGATTTAACAGCCTTCACGTTTCTTTTTCTTTGGTGCCGTGGTTAGGTTTGTTTGAACTGGAGCCTTTAACTCAGGCATTTTTATTTCAGCTTTATTAACTTGTTCTGAGTTTTCCTGAGGAGCACCGCCAAAATAGAGACTTACCTCTTTCATTTTATTAAATTCAATTGTTTGTTCAGGAGTAGCATCTGCAATCAATTTAGGAAATAATATTTGATCCTTCCAAGCATTTATTCCTCCATCCAAAATATAAACTCCCTTATAACCTCTACTTTTTAGCAGAAACCACGCCTGAGCGGAAATCACATTATCATCACCATACAATAATATTTTCTCATTTCTCATTAATCCGGAAGTACTCAAATCGACTGGCAGAACATTATAGGCTGAAGGAATAAAATATTCTTCAAATTTCTCCTGACTTCTTAAATCCACAAGTTTGTAATCAGCTTTAGCTTTTATTATCCAATCCGCTAAATCAGATACTGAAATTTTATCCGCGTCATTCATTGAAGAAAGAGCAATTTCTTTTGTGTTTACATTTGTGAAAGTATTATCATAAGGATTACCGGCGAACATGGCTATAAAGCCAAAGGCAAAGGCCACAACAGCAAGTTTTTTAGGTCCGCTTAACTGCATAATTTTATCTTTCATTTTATTTTCCCGCATTTTTTTTAGCCATTACTTTCTCACCCCATTCGGCAGCCGCAAAAGCACCCAAAGCCATAACTACTACTGCGAATACCACCATACCGTAAGAAACTCCAAATACGTCCGGCAGTGTGATTTTTCCCATAGCAGAGGAGTAATAAAAATCGGTTATATAAGGAAAAAGTTCTCCGATAACGAAAGTTCCGAAAACTACTCCAAGTATAAAAACCAATCCATCTTTTCTTCCAGTCGCAAAAGATACAAAAGAAGTTCCGGGACAATACCCACCTATAATAAAACCGAAGCCCAGAATTAATCCGCCAACAATTTGCGGAACTAAATATGTTTCACTTACGTAAACAAGCGACAAATCGACCCATCCGATTAAAGATAAATAGAAAACACCAAGCATTGCGGTAACAATTGCTGTAAACATTACTTTTAATACACGCATGTTTGTAAAATAAAACTGAGCGGCAAGAATTCTTGCATTTCCGAATCCGCCTCGTTCAAGCGCGAACCCAAAACCAATGCCGATTATAAAAGCTACTACAAGGCTTATATCCATTCCGAATAAACCAAATTTATAAAATGGTGCGTTCATATCCATTGTCTCCTTACAAAATATGCAACTGCGTAACCGCCTGCAAATACAGCCAGCATAAATGCCCAGCTTCCAACATTTAATAAAGCGCCTCCGGTTAAGGCTTGACCGCTAGTGCAGCCTCTTGCGATTTTAGCACCAATACCCATTAAAGATCCACCGACAAACGCATATATAAATCTTGTTCTTGTTGAAACGCGGGGACCTTTTTCTACGGTGATTTTATTTCTTCCGGCCAAAGCGCCCGAAATAAAACCGCCTACCAACACCCCAATTATTTCAAAAACTAACCAGTCCTTCAATGGATTAGTAGTTCCATCTCCAATATAGCCTCGAAAAAATTCGTTGCTTTGCGCGTGTTCCGGTGCCACGGCATTAACCGTAACCGCAGTTACAGTTGATATTGCACCTGATGCGCCAAGGCCTCTGCCCATAATTACAAAAGCTGCGAGCAGAACTAAGCCTAATCCGAATCCCGTGTAATATGGATTGGAGTAGGGCTTTTCAACAACAATATGTGTCGTTTTTTCCGCCGTCTTCTCATTTTTTAATGTTTCAGTTAATATTGTCATTTTTTCTCCAACAAAAATTCAATTTCTTAATTAAAAATGCGCGTTTATATAATGGCTTACCTGTCCGGCCTGGACAATTACAAATCTTAAAATAAGACCGCCTAATATCACGAATACAGGAGCCAGAGGGGTATGTTTAATTTTATGATTAACAGCAAGTAATTGTATAAACAATGGTATAATAATTCCTAATCCTACTACAAAAACCCAGAATACGGGTGCGAATGAACCGCTAATTAATAAAGTGGCTGCGTCTTTGTGGACTTCAGTTGATGTTAACAATCCAATTAGCATAAGCGCAATTACAAATATTTCGATAGTTAAAAATCCGTTGTCAGCTTTCGCCAATAATTCTCTTTCTTCTACATCCTTTGCAATCATATGAATAAAAGCAGCCGCTCCCGAAAGCCCTGAAGTTAAAAATAGAAGCCATAATATAGATGTATTCCAAAGTGGTCTTGCCGCAAGTGTGCTTAGCAGAACACCGGTATACATACCCAGCATTGCTCCAAGCATCATATTGATGATTCCGATATTTTTAATAAGGAAATATTTTCCGGCGAATTTATTGGAAAGTTCTTTCAGTTTTGGAAATCTATCTGAAAGTTTATCGGGGAAACGTATAATTATATTAGCTATTAATGCAGGGTATACTAGTAAAAGTATCCATGCTCCCCAGGACATCGGAGAAGTGATTTCGAAAGTAGTATATAATCGCCAGACATATAACTTATGTTCTAAATCCAAAAACAGAGCAAACATACCCAAACTCAAAAGCACAATGCTTATTAAAGGGGCAAGAAAGCATGAGCAGTCTGTATTTTTAGTTTTTCCCTTAAATAAAAAGTAACCGGAAATTATCATCATTCCTGCGACCATGCCGCCAAGAAATAGATACACAGGAATTTCCCATCCCCAAACATGAAGCACCGGATCAATCAAATGATTATGTCTTGTAGTTGTTAATTCGTGCATGATTTCCTCTACGTTAAATAATATATATGTGGTTTTGTACCGGCTTCCGGTTTAAGCACGTGCCATTTACGACTTTTAACAAGTTTGCTGATTTTACTGTTCGGATCATCCAAATCGCCGAATGTCATACAGTGAGTCGGGCAAACAGATACACACGCGGGGTCTTCCCCCTTTTCCACTCTGTGAATGCAGAAAGTGCATTTATCTGCATAACCATCGGGATGAATAAACCTTGCGTCGTATGGACAGGAAGCAACGCATGCTTTGCAGCCAATACATTCATTATGATTAACTAAAACAACTCCGCCGGTATCATGATAATGGCTCGCGCCTGTTGGGCAACAATCCACACATGGGGCTTCTTCACAATGATTACATCTCTCTGTTCTTATTTCCAACTGAATATTGGGAAAATTTCCGAACGCTTCCTCAGTTATCCAATCGCGGTTAAATCCTTCGGGCACTTTATTTTCGGTTTTACAGGCTACAACACAATCCATGCAGCCAACACATCTTACTGTATCTATGGCCATTCCAAATCTTGACATATTACACCTCCATCTCGAATGTTACAAAATTCACGTTCATTCCCGTACCGCCCATAAGAGGATCCATTTTATATTTTGTTACCAATTGAGCGTCACTTGCTCCTTTGAGATATGTTTTACGATTTCTAATGGAGGTCTGACCAAATCCATGAACCATGTAAACACAATCGGTCCTGATTCGTTCTGTAACTTTTACTTTAACTTTGTTGCTAATAACGCCATCACTGTTTTTGAGTTTAATATACTGTCCGTTTTTTACTCCGTATCGGCCGGCGATATCAGCGTTCACCCAAACCTCGTTCTCACTCATCATATCGTTAAGAATAGGATTAGTTTGTGTTTTACTGAATGTATGCACAGGTGATCTGCCATAAAGCAATCTGAAAAATCCGGCTGGCGGTTCTTCGGGCGCAGTAAATTTGGGAACAGGATCGAATCCATGTTCTTTTAATTTTAACGAGTAGAATTCTATTTTACCGCTTTGAGTCCAGAAAAATGGCTGAACACCATCCTCGAAATAGATGGGTTTTGGAGGACGTTTAATTATGCCAGTTTTCTTAAATTCATTCAAACTTAATCCCGCTGATTTTAATCTTGTATCCAAGTATTCTTCAACATTTTTCCAAGGGAAATAATTACTAAGTCCTAATTTATCAGCCAGTTTTTTTGCGATCCACCAATTTGGTTTTTGATCGTGTGGAGGATCAATCGCGGGTTGTCGTAAAGCTATAAATCCTTCTTTAAATGGCGAATCGCTTATATCGTCGTATCTTTCCAAATAAGTAGCTTCCGGTAAAATCACATCAGCCCAACCAGCTATTTCACTTGGTACTACATCAACAACTACAAGCAAGTCCAAATTCTGAATCGCTTTAATTGTTTCCTGTTGATTAGGCAAGGCCTGCATTAAATTAGTTGCGTAAACAAACCATCCTTTAATGGGATAGGGATTGCCTGTAATTGTTGCTTCTCTTAGTCCTGTTGAAAGTAACTCTCCCTCTGCAAAAGGATATTTTTTACCAGGATTGTCAGCCGGCTCTCTCTCTGGTTTTGGATATTCTGGATAAGGATAACCTGGCAAACCAAATTTGTATGGAGTATAAAATCCTCCTTTTCTTCCCCAACTGCCCAACAGAGCGTTCAACAGCGCAACAGATCTGGCTCTTTGAGCGTCATCACCATACCAGGTTGCGTGTCTACCGGGATGTACGAGTGTAGCAGGTTTATTTTTTCCCATTTCGCGCGCGGTTTCTCTTATAACAGCAGGTTCAATACCGGTTCTGGTATAAGCCCATTCGGGTGTGTATTCTTGAATTTCCGCAGCGAATTGTTCGAAACCGAATCCGTATTTTTCAACATAATCTTTATCATAAAGTCCCTCGGTAACAAGTACATTCATCCAGGATAATAGTAAAGCTATATCGGTACCTGGTTTAATTGGCAAATAATGTTTGGCTTTACTAGCTGCTACAGAGAATCTTGGATCAACTACAATAACTGTTGCCCCAGCGCCAACGGCATCAGCAAATTCTTGAACTTGGGTATTATGCATGTTTTCACCGAGGTGAGATCCTAGCAGCACTAAACATTTAGTGTTCTTAATATCAGTTCTTTCGGGCGAGCCAACAACATCGCCAAAAGTTAACTCGAAACCAATTTCCCTCGGTCCGCGGCATTGGGCAAACGATGGTGCTGTAATGTTGTTGGTTCCATATGCCTTAAAAGTATGTTTAAGAAAGTTACCGCCAATACCGTGACTAAAAAACGCCAGTGATTCTGGACCGTAATTAGTTTTTATCTTTTTCATTTTGTTGGCTATCAAATCCAACGCTTCATCCCAGGTAGCTTTAACCCATTGGTCTTCGCCTCTAACTGATTTTCTAATTAGAGGAGTTTTTAATCTTTCGTTATCAAAAGAGGCGCCCACACCTCCTGTACCACGAGGGCATAATCTACCGTTGCTTAAGGGATCTATAGGGTTGCCTTCAATTTTCCAAAGTTTTCCGTTATCCACATAAGCAATCGCGCCGCACTTCCAAAAACAGAGGTCGCAATAAGTAGGAATTTTTTGAATTCCTTTTACAACCGAACCGTTTTTTTCTTCAATTGTTTTAGCCCCTTTTACTACCGAATTTAATGATGTAACTGCGGTAGCAGCGGCAATTGACGCGCCGGTGATTTTTAAAAACCTTCTTCTTGATAGTGAATCCATATTTAATCCTTAGCTATGTTTTTTATTAAATCTTTAACCTGACCGCAATTAAATGTTTCTTTATATACTGAACATTGATTACAATCCCTGTGCTCACAGGTTGTATTTGGATGTTTATATGACCAACATGGTTGGGAGTGACCGATGTATGCCTGGCAGTTTACTCTGTCTTCTGATGAGCATCCTATTATATTCCAGCAAGGAATCAAAGAATAAATCGTTTTAATTCCGTTTATGCTAATTTTATGTTCATTTATCGCCTTACGAATGCAGGCTACTCTTTCCAAGTCTTTCTGTGAATAAGCTCTTTGATTGCCTTCAGTTTTTTTCGGTATAATTAATCCTTCTTTTTCGTACATGCGTAATGTATGAACAGAAATGTTTAATAATTTTGCTGCGGTACTGATTGGAAAAACAGGTTCGGAGTTTGGGAAATCAATATTCATTAAAAATCTCGTAATTCGGAAATTGTTGATATTTATAAATATCAACTTTCTTGCCATTCCAAAATATTTGAAAATAAACTGTTTTCGAAATTTAATTTCAAAAGACCTCCTAGTCTTGAGAAAAGATATAATATCTTCTTCCAAAAAATGGGATTAAGCGGATTTGATATCTAAAAATAATAGTAGTTTAACTACATCTAATTCCAATCAGGAAGCACACATTTAGGGGATAAATTCTGTTTGAGTGAATCAAAATGTGTTAAGGAATTAATAATTAGAGAAGAGGTTTGTTTATGGCAAATTAAACAACTCCCCACAGTCAGTATCTTTTTTTGCTCTTCTATTAAAAAAGGTCTGGAGTTTGAACGAGTAGCAGATTGGTCTCGCCTTTCTTTAAGAAAACCAGTCCAGCCGTCTTCAGGCAATCCGTCATATTTAATTGCGGCGTATTTGGGAATAAATTGCCATCGCCCTGTTTTTCCGGAAATTATAAAATTTAATTTACCTCTGCCGTAACCTAAAGCTAAAGAACTATTATGGCACGATTTGCAATCTCTGCTTTCTCTATTAATAGTGTGTGAAAATGTTGGAGCAAATAACCTTTTGAAAATAGTATTAGAATTATTATTCTTAAAATTCTTTTTGTCGAGCGTCATAATCATTCCGGGCATAAAAGTATCAATTACACGCGTTTCTCTTCCATCAACTTCTTTTTTTGTTTTTACGCCAAGAGTGGGCAGTTCTGCAAAAAAATCTCCTATATGTTCAATCCACTCACCCTTGATTTCTTTATTTATTAGCAGATCAAAACTTCTGTTTGCAGGATTATATTCGGTATGGCATCCTATACATTGAGGCACCCATGATGTGTGACAGCTGCTGCATGATAGATCTTTGTGGGCTTTGCCAGCAGTGCAGATATTAGCAGGAGGATTCAGCAAGAGCGTTTTTTTTCTGTTTTTGGTTACAAGCTTCGCATTGTTTAAAGAATCCACAAATGTATTGATTAACGGGTAACCGGATTTTTTCCCTATCAAAAATTTTTGGCCGGTAAAATTTATTTTTCTCAGTTTGATTATCTTATTAGATTCCGCATCGAAAGAATTTATATTCGCGGTCTGTGGTGCTGATGTTAAATGACAATCAATACATTCTATTTTAACCTGATCTTCTTTATGGGAGTATAAATTTCCATCCCCCATTGTTTCGTAAGAATTATGACAATCAATACAATCCATACCGGCTACGTGATGAACATCGGCTTTCACAAATTCAAATACTCTTTCGTCCTCAAGAATTCTATATCTGTCCGATTCTTCAACATTATCCGGTCTTAGTTTGGTCTCGTGCCAGCCTTCGTAATTTGTTGATATTCTACCCGAACGACTATGACAGCCAAAACAGTGATCATTAGTGATATTCAATGATAAGCTTGGGTGCAGAAGAGGAAGTGTATCTTTCGATATATTTTTAGTATATAGAGATAACTGGGATTTTGCTTCATTGGTATAATTTAGATGACAGGCGTTGCAGCCCCCTCCTCTGGAGAGCTGAGTAATGGGACCCAATTCAGTTTTTTCGTTTCCAATATGACAGGAAACACATAAATTACGCAGATGACTTTCTGCCGCACTGTTTCCCAGGTTTTTTACATGATATGGATTATCCGGTGAATTGTCCTCTTCAAAAACAAATTTATTTACACTTATCATTCCCGATAATGTAGACATAATTGAATTGGGTACACGCTGTACAATTGCAGGATGGCAATTAATAGTGCCGCAAGAACGATTATAATTAGATTCGTTGCCCGGAATCAAAATCATTTGATAGTGAGCTTTATCTTTATCGAACGTAAATGGATTTCCTGCATGGCACGAAGTACATCCGATCGCCTGCGGATTGTGCGAATCTGTAAAACCGGAAATATTTGAATGACATGTTAAACAACCTTCTAGACGGTTATTCGCGTAACTGAATTGTTTGATTGTATCTGCAGGGAATTTGTTTTCGAAATTTATTAATCCTGTGTCAAAATAATTTAACTTAGGATTGTTCCATGGAAAGGTTAATAACCAGTTTTCGCCTCTGAAAAAATAAGCGAACAAAGTTAAAGTAAAATAAATGAGAGTTAGGTAGATAAATCCTTTTTTGAAAAATTCTCGTCTTTCAAAAGAAAATTTAGGCAGAAAATAAAATAAAAGCGTTAGGAGAAATAAAACTATTATTGAATATATCGGGTTGCTCGTCCAGTGCAGTAGTTCCTGGAGTCCCAAAAAATACCATGGACCTTTAATTACTGGTGATAAAGAATCATGAAGTTCGGGAGTTAAAAATAAACTTAATAGAACGGAATAAATAAGTGTATAAAAAAAAGTTGAAAGTTTTGTCCAAATTATTTTTGAGTGTTCGTATGTTACAATAATTATGAAAATAGTTGCCGTAACAATGTGATGAATATATAAAATTTGCAGATTTTCTCCGCTTCCCAAAAATGTACTGGAAAGTATATTCCCGGCAAAAGGAATGTTTTCGATAAGGTTTTGTAAAATTAAAAATGCCTGTCGGCTGTCGGCATCGTCTTTAAGTATAAATCCGGACAACATAACAAAAAGAACCACAGAAATTGAAATTGTCAGTCGTAGCCAGACACCTGGTTTAACTTTCCCTTCAGTTTTTTTGTTAAAATGATCCCAGATATGCAGAAAGGTAAAAATCAGAAAAATCTGCGCGCTCCAATAATGCAAATTTCTAATAAATGTGCCTGAGGAACTGATCATCAAAATTTTTGCGATTGAGTCGTATGGAGAATTAACATCGAAAACGATAGCTAAAAATATTCCGGAAACAGAACAGATAATTAGCGATGCAATAGCGATATTGCCAAAAGTATCGAAATAGAATAATGGGACTAATTTTGTTCGCAAAAATTTATTAAACCTTGCCATTTATTTCAACCAGTATTACTTTTTCTTTTTGATCAATTTTATAGTCCAATTGTTTTAAGCTTTTGTAGGCCGGGCCTTCGGAAACCTCTCCATTGAATAAATACTTTGAACCATGACACGGACAAACAAAATTACCTGAATCAATTTTATTAATTTTGCAGCCCAGATGAGTGCAACTGGCTGAAAATATTTTAAGCAAATCGTATTGCTTATAAATTAAAACATCATCGTAAACCGAGGCGCCGTTCGGCAGATCCAAAGGAATTTTAATAAGCTTTTTAGTATCGATTAAACTTTCCCTTTCCTCAATCAGTTTTGCCCATAAATAGATGAGAGGAAAAGTGAGCAGATAAAATGAATATCTGAAGAATTTTTTGCGTGTTATTTGTTTGTCGGCAGTCAATAAATATTTCCGGTCAGAGTTAATGAATAAAAACCGCAATAGATCATTTATTTTTTAATTTATCAAGAATATATTTATAATCCTCAGGCCTGTTCATATTATAAAATATTGCCTCGTCGTAAAAATCCAGATTTTCAACCTCAATAATTGCTGAGCCAACAATTTCAAGCATAGAGAGCACAGCGCATTTTCTTTGGTTTTGCTGTTGATCTCGAACTTCAGTATTATTTTCTTCTAATACTTTTTCCGTATATGGCAAAACATTTTTCGAATATCTTCCGGCCAGCTGTTGAATAAAACCGTCGGCACGGCAAACTGTTACAGGTTTTTCTGTTTTATAATTAATAATATAATCTATTATTTCACCCCTCATTAAAGGAATATCGCAGGAGATAATAAAATTCTGTTCCGTCTCGCTATGTCTTAATCCGGAATGAATTCCCGCCAGAGGACCTTTGTAAGTATATATGTCCTTAAAGACAGGTGTTTTTAAAAATTCATATTCTTGTGGTGTGTTAGTAATAATTATGTTTTTTTCGAAAATACCTTTCATCAATTTAACTACACGTTCAATAACAAACTCACCGTTTATTTTAAGAAACGATTTGTTTTCGCCCATACGTGTACTTTTACCGCCAGCCAGTATTATTCCCGTTATATCTTTATACATGTAACTGTTTCTCCTTTACGCGGATTTAATTTTTTCTCATCAATTTCAATCAGGCAGTTGGATTTGCTTAGTTCCACGAGGTTGCCTGATGATTGAGAAATATGAGATGTAACGTGATACCTTCCGCCTCCATCCTCCTGTAAATAAGCTTTCATAAAATGACGTTTATTGTCTTTCTTATTCAAATCATTTTCAAGAAAAGCCGATACTTTTTCAATTTTACCCATGCCGTACATCTTCAATATAAATGGTTTTATATAAATCTCGAAATTAACAAGGCTTGACACAGGATTTCCTGGTAAACCGAATATCAATTTTTTTTTATTATTTACCTCAAAAATTCCGAAAAACGCTGGTTTACCCGGTTTAATATTAGCACGCCAAAATATTTCTTTAACGCCAAGTTCTTTGAATAAATCTTTTACATAATCGAACTTGCCAACCGATACTCCTCCTGTAGTTATAAGAATATTAACATCTGAACTTAGTACTTTTCTCAATCGTAATTTTATTAGCTCTCTGTTATCCTTTATAAATCCAAGGTTCAGCGGACTTTGATTCAATTCCTTAATCCCAGAACACAATGCATAAGTATTAGAAACCCGTATTTTATCATTTTCCGGTTTTTCGCTTACATCTATCAACTCATCACCCGTAGCTAAAACGGCAATTTGTAGCGGACTTAATACTTTGAGCACACTTTTACCGCATGAAGCCGCCGCAGCTAAATGACGCGATTTTAATAAAATATTCTCAGGCAGTACCAATTCTCCCGATTTAATATCGCTACCCATTCCGCGAATATTCATTCCAGTTTTAATTTTCACTTGATCTTTTATTGTAGCAGATTGTTTATACAGAATGATATCTTCAACTGGAATTATTGTATCACAGAATTCAGGTATCTTACTTCCAGTCATAATTGATACAGCAGAATTATCGTTAAAATCAAATTCAGAAAAATTACCCGCGGATATTTCGCCGATTATATTCCATTTAGTAATATCTTTGTTAAATTTAATTGCTATTCCATCTACTGCGGAATTATCAAAAGGAGGGAGATTTACATCGGCGTATACGTTTTCCGCCAATGTTCTTTGTGAGGCCATTTCCAAAGGAATTTCTTCTATATCAATTATTATGGTATTGAATTCTTTTTCAATTGATTTTACAGCTTCGTTGTAACTTATCACATTCAGCTTCCTTAAAATGAAATTAGCGCTATTTGTTTAAAATAGATGCGTTAACAAAATAAGTTAGATCACATTAATGGAATCGTTAATTTTAATTTCACCTGATTTAATAACCTTTGCGAATATACCCTCTCGCGGCATAACGCAATCGCCGACTGTATAAAATATTGCACAACGTGAATGGCATTCTTTACCAATCTGTGTAATTTCCAATTCCGCATCGCTGCCAATTTGAACTCGAGTACCGATTTTAAGTTCCGGAACATTTATAAATTCCGTGGTAATGTTTTCGGCAAATGCTCCAGGTCGAATATCAGGCAAACCGGCATTTCTCATTTTCTCAATACTTTCAACTGCTAAAAAGCTCACCTGCCTGTGCCATTTACCCGCATGCGCGTCTCCATCTATACCATAATTCTCAATTAAACTGGCTGTTTCGATATTACTTTTGGGAATCCCTTTTTTCTTGCTTACGGAAATTGCGAGAACTCTGCCCGAATTATTATATGTATTTTCATTTACCATATTAGTCCATTCTAATTAAATTTTGTAGTCTCCCGATTTTCCACCGGTTTTGGATAATAGTTTAATATTCGAAATCACAATCGATTTGTCTATTGCTTTACACATATCGTAAATTGTAAGAGCAGCCACACTAGCTGCAGTTAATGCTTCCATTTCAATGCCAGTTACTGAATTTGTTTTAGCGAAAGAAAAAACTTTAATTAAGTTGTCCTCTTCAGATAATGTGAATTCAACTTCAATAGTACTTATAAAAATATTATGACAAAGCGGAATCAGTTCATAAGTTTTTTTTGCTGCTTGTATCCCAGCTAATTTCGCAACAGTAAGTACATCACCTTTTACAACTTCGTTCATCTTTATTTTTTTGAACACTTCAGTAGAAACATGAACCTCTGCATAAGCTTCCGCAGTTCTGTTAGATTTTGTTTTTTCGCTAACGTCAACCATTTTAGCTTTACCATTTTTATTAATATGAGTAAAGTTTTTCATTATCCACCAATTTTAAACATGTTGTTTTCTTTTAATGCCCTGAGTTCCGTTACGCCCGGATGTTTTTCCCATTTTTCGTTAAGCAATTTTATTAACTCATCACTTATGTCATTGTCCGAATATCCGTCCCTGAACATTTCTTTAATATTTAATTCACTATTCCCATTGGTAAACAAACATACCCTTATTTTCCCGTCGCTTGAAACTCTTAACCTGTTACACGAGCCGCAAAAATGTTGAGATATTGAACTTATAAAACTGATTACTCCATTATGTCCTTCAATTAAGAAATCCTTCGCGACATTATTATTGTTGTTCTTTGCAGGAATCAATTTAAAATGATTACTGATAAAATTGAACATTTCGTTATAACTGACAAAACCGTTGTTTTGCCAATCGTTGTTTCCAAAGGGCATATATTCAATAAACCTGACATTCAAATTCTTAGCAATCGCGAAATTTACGAAGTCAACAAGTTCGTTGTCATTTGAATTTTTAATAACAACACAGTTTATTTTTATGTTAGTGTAGCCCGCCTCAATTGCTTCGTCAATTGCGGAAATAACGTACTGAAAATAGTTTTTCCCGGTTATTTTATTAAAATTTTCCATATTTAAGGAGTCAAGACTGATATTCAGATTATCAATCCCTGCGGAAAACAGCCCGGAACAGTTTCCTTTTAGAAGGGAACCGTTTGTTGTTATTCCGGTCTTAAATCCGAATTTGTCTTTTAGAAATTTAACATTTTTGAAAAAATCCATTAAGCCTTTGCGAGCAAAAGGTTCCCCTCCGGTAAATCGGAATTTATTGAATCCATGATTATCCGCGAACAAATGCATCATCCTAAGTATTTCTTCATATGTTAATAAATTACTTTTTTTGACGCTATAGCTCATATGGTTATTAGGATTACAATACGTGCAATTAAAATTACATTTGTCTGTAAGTGATATTCGCAGATAATTATGTTTACGTCCAAATTTATCGATGAGTTCCGATTTCATAAAAGTACCAGCGCCAAAATACCGGAAATAATTACAACGTAAGCCGGATGAAGTTTAAACGCAAAAATCAAGCCGAATCCAACAAGCATAAAAATTATTCCTTTCCAGTCTTCAAAATTTCTAACTGCATATTGATAAATTAACGCTACTATCATGCCTATAACAGCATATTTAATTCCACGAAAAGCCTTCATTACATAATCATTCTTTTCAAAAGCGGTCATAAAATAAGCCGCTAACATAATAATTGTTGCGGGCATAATAAGATTGCCTAAGTTGGCCACAACTGCGCCCAATACACCGCCAACTTTAAAGCCTGTATAAGTAGCGAATTTAATAGAAATTGCTCCGGGGAATACTTCTACCATACCAAGGACTTTTAAAAATTCGTCGTGTGTAAGCCAATGATTATTTTGTACACATTCTTTTTCGATTAATGGGATTAAAGAATATGCGCCCCCGAAAGAAAAAGAACCCACTTTAACAAACGATATAAATAAATCAAGCAGTTCAATCATTTTTATCCTCTAATATATCATCGGCCCATGATAATGCCGCCATCATGGAAGGCAGTCCTATTGTAGGAAGCGACATCATTATGGTATGTCGTATTTCTTCTGCTGAGGCTCCAGCTTTTAATGCTTTTCTTGTATGCGAATGTACCGATCCTTCGAATCGTGCGCCGGTTGAAATTGCTAATTTTATCAAAGCCCTTGTTTTTTCATCGAGCGGGCCGGCGGCATGAACAGAGTCATTCATGGATTCGTAAGCAGCTGCAACTTCAGAATAATCGTGTTTGAATTTAGTGTAACGTTTTGGAATTGACATCTATCCTCCATTTAAAAATGAAAAACCCGTTCGTTTACGGGTTCAGGAAAATATATATTTTCAAAATATTCAATTTGAAATCTCCTTTGCAAAGTGGCAGGGTAAATCATTTCTAATTAACCCCTATCGGTTATACAGCCGTATTGTTAAACTTAGGACTGATAACTCGGAGAATATTATTTTTAATCACATTTACCGGAGCCAAATAAAAAATAAGCTCCTTTAATTAACTAAAATGGAACATGTCAATCTAATTTTTTTGGAAATATTTTACAACTACACAAAAATATTAAACTTTGGATTTGTTTGATGTTTCAGAAGTTAAAAAGATTCTATTGTTCTTTTTGTGAAACAGTGCTGATTGACAAAAATATCAGCAAATTTAAAATTATTATAATGCTGATGTTTTTCATTTTCCAACACCTATTTTGATATTTATGATTTGGAAACATTTTCTATTTTTTTGCCAAAATGTCAAAAAATCGCATTATTTTTAAGTGTATGAATAACTAATTAGGTGTAAAACGAGAGCAAATCATTAATATATCCATGGTTGAAGCTCTCGACTGCAAAATGTTTCAATTAAAATTAATTAGTATTCGTAAAAGTGTTTGATGATTTATTAGAAAATATTTGCTTATGTATGAAATTATTGAGTAGTTATATCCTTTAAATGGAATTAATAGAGCATAATGGAATCTATAGTATTATTATTAGTTGTATTGATCATCGGTTATATAAGCACACATTTTATTTTCAGTAGAATACAACTAAAATATTATGTGCCCTCGGGTGTTGAATATGTATTTTTAGGAATAATTTTAGGCCCGAATTTCTCTAATTGGATTAACAGCAGCTTTAAGATAAACTACCTTCAAATTATAAATCAGGAATTATTGTCTCAAATTTCTCCCGGACTTACGGCTTCAATTGGGATTCTCGGTTTTATTTACGGATTAAATTTTAAATTCTCGGCAATTAGTAAAGCGGAGCCCGAACACTGGCGAATCGCTTTTTCGGAAATCTTAACATCTTTGGTATTAATAGGACTAACATCATTCTCCGCTTTTTATTATTTCTTCTACAACGGAAATAATCTAAATGAATTAATCGCAGCGGCTTATGCTTTAAGTATTGTTGGGGCGCTATCCTCAAACTTTATTATCCGTACTTTAAGGGAAAAAAACGATTCGACAGGCGTGGTTGGAGATTCCTTGCACAATTCCTCACTTATAAATTCGAATCTTAATATTTTTATCTATGGTCTTCTATTCGGAATAATTCATATTGGTTCGAGTAAAAATGTTTTTTTCACATCGATCGAATGGATTGTGATAAGTATTTTACTCGCTATATTGATAGGGTTTTTATTCTTCATTTTTATCGGAAGAGAAACAGATGAAAATAAATTGTTTGTAGCCGTTCTTGGTGTTGTACTTTTTACAAGCGGTATAGCGTACTATTTAAATTTTTCACCCTTATACATGAATTTTATATTAGGCGCCACGCTAACAAATGTATCAAAAGTTACTGTGAATATAGAAAAATCGCTTAAACGTTTGAGCCATCCGTTAAATATTTTAATTGTCGTAATAGCCGGCTTTATGTGGGTGCCTGCTGATCTTCACACTTTTTTAATTGCTGTGCCCGCTTTTATTTTATTGCGTTTTTTATCCAAATATATAGCCGGATATATATCTTTCCATTCAGCTTATTCCAAAGAAATAGTTACTGCTAAAATTGGAAATGGATTAATGTCTTTGGATATAATCGCTTGTGCCATGGTTGTTGACTATATGAATGTTTACAAAAACGAACTTACGCCAATTGTAGTCAGCGCTATTCTTAGCGGAGTAATTATATTTAATATTTTCGGTTTTTCGTTTGCAAAGAATTTACTAATTGATGTCGGAGAAATTACCGGGGAAAAACTATGATAGCTTTGCTCCGACGTCTGACCATTATAGCCATACTTTTTGGTATAATATTATTTATTCAATCTATTCAGACAGAAATATTCTTACCCGTAAATCCTAAAACTTTAGCTGTGCTGGGTTTTGTAATTCTCGCTTCATTCACGCTGGGGGAATTGTTATCATTTATAAAATTACCCCGAGTAATAGGCTACTTAATAATCGGTATTTTATTCGGGCCCTATTCCGCCGAAATTTTATTTATTCCTTCACTTACTGTTTTTTCAAAAGATATTCTGGAGGATTTGAATTTAATTAACACAGTTACGTTAAGTGTTATAGCACTAACCGCCGGAATGGAATTAAAACTTGCAGGAATTAAGAATTCGCTGAAATCTATATCGCTTATATTGTTGTTCAAAACAGTATTAATCTTTTTGATAATACCCGGACTCATCTTTTTGCTATCGCCTTATATTCCTTTTTTATACGAAGCAAATTGGAGTATGAAACTTGCGGCTGGATTATTATTATCGGTAATCGCTCTTGGGACTTCAATTGAATTGACCCTTGTAGTGGCCGATGAAGCAAAAGCGAAAGGGCGGTTTATAGATTTAATTTTGAGTACAACTATAGTTAAAGATATACTCGTGATTTTGCTCCTGGCTGTATGTCTTACCGTATCGGCCGCGCTGCTTAATCCCGCTTCGGAGATTAAACCCGAAATTTTTACCGATTTAGGATTAGAACTTCTGTTTTCCGTTCTTGTAGGTATTGTATTCGGCGCATCGCTTATCGGTTATATTAAATTTATCGGTAAGGAAATGCTTCTTTTTATTTTTGCTTTCGTGATGATCGCGAGTGAAATTTCAGCGCTGCTGCATTTAGAAACACTTATTGTATTTGTTACAGCCGGATTCGTACTTCAAAACTTTTCGGACTTTGCAGAAATTTTACACCAACCCCTTCAAAAATTAGCGCTTCCTATTTTTATTACTTTTTTTACAGTCGCAGGCGCCTCTATTGATATCAATTCTATCAAAGCGACTTTTATCATTGGGCTCATTCTGTTTATCGTGCGAGCGGCTGTTCTTTATTTCTCTGTTAAATTTGCCTCAAAAATCGCGAAAGAGGCTAAGTCAACTGCCGAATATGGATGGATGGGTTTTATGTCAATCGGTGGTTTAATGTTGGGATTGGCAATATTAATTGAACAGAAATTGCCGGGATTTGGTACTGAATTAAAAGTTCTTATAACTTCGCTTGTCGCCTTCAATCTTTTCCTGGGACCTATACTGCTTAAAATTGGTCTGGGTAAATCATCGGCGGCTGTTACTGCTGAACCTGAAACAAAAACAAAAGAAGTGAAAAAAATAATTCAATCCAAAGTAATAAAAGTTGTAAAAGATTATTCAGAAAAATTTATAGAACCGGATTTATCAAGTGAAAAACTGAACAAATCACTATATCAGATAGTTTATAAACTTAATGATATACTTAAAAATTTTGATAGCCGATTTATTTATCAGCGATCTGAAGAGTCACTTGAGTTAGTAATAAGTGTCAGTGAAAAATATACCGACGATTATATAGCTATAAGATCTTCGATAAAGGACGCTGAGTTTTCCAATATTAAAATAAAAGAAAGATTACGAGAGCTTAAAAAAGAATTGTCTGAATGGTACTTGGAATTATGTTCTGAGAGAAAAAATGTAGAAAAAAATATTTTAAAACTGGAAACCCTTGTAAATGATCTTTTCATTTCTTTGGTAGATTTAACCGACGGCCTGCAAAGAGAGTTTTTAGTAGACTTAGAAGAAGATTTCCTAAAATTTGGTGAAGAAGATTCAAAGAAGGATAAATTATATAAAACGTATTATAGATCAAAACGTTTTGTGTTAGGTTTATTTAATAAGGATTTTAAGTTAACCAGAAAAATAGATTATAAAAATATAGCGAAGTATTTTTTGGTAGGTCAATCCGCCGAAGAAATTCTTGAAACTGTAAATCTTGTGGGTGGCGAAAGATTAACAACTTTGAGAAAGATTAAAAGGCTTTTTGAGGATTATCTAAAATATCTCGATGAACTAATTATAATTTCTGAAAATGAAAAATATAACCCTGATCTGAAAAATATTATTCTTGGCAAACTTCAGAGTCTGCACGAAACTTTTAGCAATGAAATAAACGTTTACAGAACAGAGATAAACAACACCACTATTGAAATCAGTACACGTTTAACCTATGCGCTTTCGAATCCTTTTAATAAATTGATTGACACCTTAAGAATTGCAGGCACTTATAAGTTCGATTCTACTTCGTTAAAATATTCGAAAATATTTGCCAAAAGCAGTATTGAGAAAGAGCTAACCCTGGAGGCAATAAGGTATTGGGTTAATTTTTATATCGGATTTATTGGTCAATTTGAGAAACAAGCTTATTCCAACCTATTGAAAGTGAAGTTGTCAAAAGTAGTAAACGATACACTTATTAATATTTCGGAAGAAGTAAATAATAACCTTAGAACTGTAAGTTCAGAGATTCTTAGTAGAATTAGCAGTTTTAAAAAAGATTTGGGAAATACAGATCCAAAAGACATTCTTAAATCGTTAATTAACAACACACGTAATGAAAATTTAATTGCTACAATACAAAACTACACCGAAAACCTCGAAGAAATAAAAAGGGGTAAAAATTTAAATAATCTATTGGAACATCTGATAAAAAGTTTTACGAAAGAGGCAAATAATTTACCGGAGACTGTGGAACTGCTTGAAGAAACTGATTTTAAGTTTAGTAATCGGGTGCCTGTTTTTACTGAGTTAAAAAAGATTCAACTGAGGAAAATCGCTAAATCAATCTTAGAACATAAACTTCCGCGTGAAATTGGGGAAATCAACGAGCTCCTGATAAATCATCTTAATATCACAATTAACGAGTTGAAAAATTTATATTCAATTGTTCTATATCATGTAAAAACAGCGGAGAATGAAATAAAAAGCAATCAGGAATTTAATTCTGCTTTAGCCGTCGAGTTGGTTCATTCATTAGCGGATAAACTTGAATATAGAATTCAGCAATTAAATCAACAAATTGACAGATTGGAATCCAACATCAATTCCAAAATATTTGAAAAAGTTGACAATGCAATAAAAACGCTGAATAAATATATTATTGACAATTCAATTCTTCGCTCGAGTATGTTCGTTTCCAGAATTTCTCACAAAAAAACATTAGTTAATTTTATTGAGAAAAAAGTCTCGATTGTGCTGAAAGTTGAACGTAAGTATAGAATATTAGCGCAGCGCTTTTACCATAAGCACTTCAAACACTTTGTAGATGGTTTAATATCACATATTATAATTAGCGAACCTGATGAAAAAGAATTAATAAGTGAGAACTTTTTCTTAAACGAACAGAGGCTAAAAAAACTCCCTTTCCTTTATAGAAAATTATTTGACGGCACTACAATTGAATCGGATGATTTTTTTGTGAAGAATGACTTATTGGAAAGAAAAATTTTACAAGCCCTTGAAAATCACAAAACCGGAAAGTATTCCGCAACGTTATTAATTGGTGAACCCGGCAGTGGAAAAAACACACTTGTCAACTCGATAATTTATAATTTTTTAAAAAACAGTCAGATAAAAACACATAATTTTACTACTACAATTAAACATCAGGAAGAACTGCTAAAAATTCTCTCTGGTTTATTAGGTTACTCTCAACAGCTTAAATTAGAGGACCTTATACTCAGCTTGAATGATAAATCGAATAAACAGATTATTGTTCTCGAAAATATTGGGAAATTATTTTTCAAATCTATTAATGGTTATGAGGCGATTAAAATATTCGCTTATATAGTATCGGCTACTTCAAAAAACATTTTTTGGCTTTGTACTATAGGTAAACATCCATGGACATTCATAAATAACAGTTTCGAAATCAACAAAGTATTTCTCAATAAAATTTTTATTTCAGATCTTCATCGAAACGATGTTAGAAATATTATACTTAACAGACATAATTCAACGGGATATAATTTATATTTTCAACCGGACGATTTAAGAGAATTAAAAAACAAAATATTTAAGGGCAAAACTGAAGAAGAAGAGCAAGCCTATCTATCGAAAGTATATTTTGACAGATTGGAAGAATACTGCGATGGTAATATTATTGCCGGAATGTATTATTGGCTGCAATCGATTCACGAGGTTTATGAAAATAAACTTTTGATTCGTCCATTAAAAAAGGTGCAGCTTTCAGTTTTATCCAGATTGGACGATATTTATTTACTTACGTTATCTGAAATTTTGACTCATGATTCTTTAACGGACACCGAACATTCCCGGTTGTTCGATATATCAGTTGAAGAAAGCAGGGAAATTCTCGTTTACCTTACATCGTTAAATATTGTGTTTGTAGATCAAATAGAATTTTTATCGAACAGATATTTTGTTAACAAATTTATTTATAAGCTTATTGAAAATGAATTGTTTAAAAGGAACATGTTCTAATCGCCGATGAAAAAAATAATTATAATAATATTAATAGCAATTCAAGTTTCAATGTATGGGCAGAACAACAACGCCATTATTGATTCTATTGTTATAACCGATTCTTTACAGCTGGATTCCTTAGGCAATAAAAACATTGATTCTGAATCTGATTCGAGCCTGCTGGACAATATAAAAAAAATACAATCCGATACTACAACTCAAGTAAATACAGATAACTTTACAACCGATAATACAAATCAAAAAGATAAAAGTAGTTCTGTCGTAAAAAAAATGTTGCCAAAATTTAAAGTGCCGAATTTATCGCTTGATAAGGATATTTCGTTTTATACGTTAATCCATATTATTATTCTTCTAGGCCTGGGATTTTTAATAACACAATCGATAGATTTTTTCAGCAGGGTTAAAAATCTTCAGGAGAAATACCTCTATATAAAATTTTTAATCACTGCCCTTAAAGTTTCTATATGGATTGTAATAATATATTCAATGATATCAGCCGTTATTAAGGATACGGAAGAATTTATAGTATTTTTAATTTTTATTGTGTTAATACTATTTAGTATTTCTTTAATCCCCCTGCTAAAAAATATAATTGGTGGTTTCTACATATCAATATCTACTCCATTCCGGCGGGGAGATTATATATCGGTTAACGCTCATCAGGGAATTGTTCAAAGGATTACTCTGCGATATACTTCCATATCAAATGAAAACGCAAATATTATTTCAATTCCAAATGGTATTTTTCTTACAGAACCGGTAGTGAAATTAAACATCGCGAAAAAAGAACAAATCATATCAATTGAATATGAATTCGGATTTGAATATGAAGCGAAACAATTGATTAAAATTATTTATGAAGCTGCGCTTTCATCTCCATATACATATTCAAAACTTGAACCAAAAGTATATCTTGTAAAAAATGATTTTGTTTCAAAAACGAGAGTTTATCAATTACAAGTTTATATTATCGATCCCAAGTTCGTTAATAAACATAAACATTCACTCAATTTGATTATCGATAGAGCGGTGAAAACACTAATCTCTTGAAAATTATCGTATACAAATGAAAAAAGAAAAAATAAACTGGATTGTTAAACTTTCGCGTATTTTAATATTTATTACCAGTGCGCTCGGCTTAGGAGCAATAATAATAGAATATGGATTTAAGTTTAGCAGGGAAGACGCTGTAATTCTCCACTATATTTCTCTGGGTGTTGTTATAGTATTTATTCTTTATCAGATTCTTCATTTTTTTATATCAGAAAGCAAAAAGGAGTACATCAAATCACATAAAATTGAACTTATAATTTTAGCTTTTATTTTTGCCGAACTGATTCTTTCATTCTTCGATTATAGTTTTGTTGAAAAGATTGGCAATGTGCTTCACTTTAAAGATATAGCCTATCTATATATTTTATTCGCCCAGATTATTATAATTATCGGACTAATTTTAGGGGGTCTCCGTTATAATAAAAACATTCTGCAGTCTAAAATTCATCCGTCACGGTTATTTATTTTAAGTTTTTTAGCGACTATAACAATCGGTGCCCTTTTATTATTATTACCTGCCGCTACTGTAAACGGAGGCATTAGTGTAGTGGACGCTGTTTTCACCTCAACAAGTGCGGTGTGTGTAACGGGATTAATTACGCAGGATACCGCCACTTACTTCACTTCTTTCGGACAGATAGTGATATTGCTTTTATTTCAGATCGGCGGATTAGGATTAATGACTTTTACAACTTTCTTTGCGATTTTCCTTTCCGGTGGATTGGGGATTAAAGAAAGTATTATTCTGCATGATCTTCTCGATGAGGAAAACATTGGCGCTATTACGAAAGTTATATCTTTTTTAACAGTCACTACATTTGTAATCGAACTTTTAGGCGCGGCCATTTTGTTTTTTAGCATTCATCAAAATTATGACGATGTTGGCGCGGCCATTTTTATTTCAATATTTCATTCCGTTTCAGCTTTCTGTAATGCGGGATTCTCGCTCTTTACCTTGAACCTAATGGATAACCTCGTTATTTCCAATTATCTATTTACAACCACAATTTCCATTTTAATTATTTTGGGCGGTATAGGATTCCCAACGATAATGAGCTTGTGGTCAAAACGAATCTGGACAAAATTACCTGCTTCTCAAAAACGTTTTTCTATTCAGACAAGAATAATTGTGATTACAACACTGGCGCTAATAGTTTCTGGCACTGTGGTTTTTTATCTGTTAGAATTGAGATATTCGTTGTCCGGACTAGACGAAGCGCAAAAAATACACGCTTCGTATTTCCAATCTGTTACATCTCGAACGGCTGGTTTTAATACGATTGATTTTGCTAAAACAGGATTAACAACTTCCCTGTTTGTTTTATTTCTTATGTTTGTAGGGGCTTCGCCGGGAGGTACCGGAGGCGGTATTAAAACTACTACATTCGCAATTATGATTTTAGGTACAATGTCAATTCTGCGAAATCAAAAGCATGTAACTATTGGAAACCGCACAATACCGCGTGAAATAATTTTAAAAGCTTTTATTAAAACATTTTTCAGCATAGGTATAATTTCGGCGGGAATATTGTTTTTAACAATTTCTGAAAATAAAAACCTTATAGATATTATGTTCGAGTCATTCAGCGCTTTCGGAACTGTTGGATTGTCTCGTGGTATTACAGGATCTTTAACAGATAGCGGAAAACTTGTTATAACTTTTCTGATGTTCATTGGAAGAGTCGGTCCGCTAGCATTTATTTACAGTATTATGAAACCCAAAGAACAACCGAATTATGATTTTCCGAGCGAAAATATTTCAATTTTGTAATGGAGTTCAGTTATGAATAAAAAATTTGCAGTTATTGGATTAGGTGATTTCGGCTGGAGCGTCGCTATTTCTTTGGCAGAAAGAAATGCCGAAGTCGTTGCCATTGACCAGGATATGGATGTAATTGAAGAGATTAAAGACAAAGTTACTTACGCTGTGCGTCTAGATTCTACTGATGAGAAAGCTTTAAGATCATTGGGGCTGGATAAAGTTGACGCGGTAATTGTTTCAATCGGAACAAATTTTGAAAGTACAATACTTACATCTGTGTTGTTGCTAAAAATGGGTGTTAAAAAAATTATAGCTCGCGCTTCATCAAAAATTCAGGAAACTATTCTTCAGAAACTTGGAATTCACCAAATAATTAATCCTGAACTGGAAATTGCCGCTAAGGTATCCACAAGTTTAATAAATGAAGATGTGCTCGATTATATAGAGCTTGGAGACGATTATACAATAGTTCAGATTAAAACACCTAAAGACTTTATTGGAAAATCGATTCAGGAAATTGATCTGAGACTGAGATTCAATGTGAACTTAATTACCATAAAAAGACAGTATAAAATAGACGACGAAGAGACAGGCGGACAGATAGTTAAGGAAAGAATTTATGGTGTCCCCACAGCTACAACGGTAATAGAAGAATCAGACAAACTCGTTATGATGGGCAGGGACAAAGACGTAAAGAAAATCTTGGATTTAAGCTAAATCAATAATTATTATTGAATATTATCAGTTTGTCTGAATATGTTGCGTATAATTTAAATAATTGCGAGAGGGAAAAATGGAATATAGATTTTTAGGAAAATCGGGACTTAAAATATCTGCTTTATCCTATGGCGCATGGGTTACTTTTCATGAACAGTTCGACACCAACATAGCTTATCAATGTATGAAAGAAGCTTTTGACGCCGGAGTAAATTTTTTCGATAATGCGGAAGCTTACGCAGGTGGAAATGCCGAAATAATTATGGGCGAAGTTGTAAAAAAAACCGGATGGAAAAGAAGCGACCTTATAATTTCCACAAAAATATTTTGGGGAGGAAAAGGACCTAATGACAGAGGTTTATCCCGCAAACATATTTTTGAAGGATGTAACGCGGCTCTAAAAAGACTGCAAATGGATTACGTGGATTTAATTTATTGTCACCGTCCCGATATTCACACGCCTATTGAAGAAACAGTGTGGGCGATGAACAGTTTAATAAATCAGGGTAAAGCGTTATACTGGGGCACAAGCGAGTGGAGAGCTGAACAAATATTACAGGCTTATTATATCGCCAAAAACGAACACCTTATACCACCATTAATGGAACAGCCCGAATACAATATGTTTAAAAGAGAAAAAATTGAAAAAGAGTATTTGCCATTATATGATTTGGTTGGTCTGGGTACAACTATATGGAGTCCATTGGCAAGTGGAGTGATAACGGGAAAATATAACAATGGTATTCCCGATAATAGCAGAATTAATCTTGCTAACTATGAGTGGCTTAAAAATATAGTTCTAAGTGAAGCCGGAAAAGAAAAAATTGAAAAAGTAAAAAAACTTAAACCTCTTGCCGATGAATTAGGAATCAGTCAGGCGGATATGGGTTTGGCCTGGTGTTTAAAAAATACTAATGTAAGCAGTGTTATTACAGGTGCGTCAAATCCGAATCAGGTGAAACAAAATATGTCGGCAATAAATGTTGTTTCAAAATTAACCGATGATGTAATGTTGAAAATTGAGGAAGTGCTTGACAACAAACCGATCCCGGAAAATGATTTCAGAGAATAAGTAAAACCTATTATCAGAAAAAAACAGATTGGTTGGATTATTGACTGAATAGAGAAATACTGCAGAAACAAAAAAAGCTCCGTAAAAGGAGCTTTTTTTTAATAAGAAATTTATATTCTTATTTAATTACTTTAACTTCACTCGCCTGTGGACCTTTTTGACCTTGTGTAATAGTGAACTCAACTTTTTGACCTTCTTCAAGATTTTTAAATCCATCAGAAACAATTGATTGATAGTGAACAAAAACGTCTTCGCCATTTTCTTGTTGAATGAAACCAAAACCTTTTGAACTGTTAAACCATTTTACAGTTCCTTGACTGCGTTCTGCCATAATACTGGTACTCCTAAAAAAATAATAATTAAAAAATACAACACAATAATATAGTGTAAAAACAATATTATTTAAAGTATATATCTGTTATTTATAAATATTTATTTTTTCCTTAAAATTTCCATTTTAGGATAAAATTTGTCGACCGTTAATTTATAAAGACAAATGAATGGAAATAGAATGGAAAAGATTTTATAAATAGAAAAATATTGCACTCTAATATTGTTAACAAATAAATCAAGCTCCCGTAAGGGAGCTTTGCAAAAATAAAACTAATTTTATTTTATTACTTTTACGTCGCCGGCTTGAGGTCCTTTTTGACCTTGAGAAACAGTGAATTCAACCTTTTGACCTTCTTCCAGGTTTTTGAATCCATCAGAAATAATTGATTGATAGTGAACAAAAACATCTTCACCATTTTCTTGTTGAATGAATCCAAAACCTTTTGAACTGTTAAACCATTTTACAGTTCCTTGACTGCGTTCTGCCATGATACAGATACTCCTAATAAATAATGATTTCAATTGAGCAGAGCCTTAAAGAAACTGCAAAAACAAAACTCTTAAATGAACTGCCAATTTTTACTTAATAAAAAGTCTTTTGAAAGACTTTTATGGAGAAATAAATGACTCTCCACTTGATGTGAAATTTACCGCGGGGAAATATTGCATATTTCGCGCAAATCACACGCACCAAAACTACATAATAGTAATTAAATGCGCAATTTTGTTTTTTGAATAAGTTGATTTCCATAATCAATTTAATAATTCGTTATTTAATATTTTTTTGAAGCAATAAACAAATCTGCGGACTCACTTTATTTGTGTAAAACATTAATAATAAATTGAGTTTTTCATAAATAATTGTAGTTTTGTTTCTAAGTTAATTGCACATAATTTTGCCTCAGAAAACAGTATAAAATGGAAACCCCAAATTGAATAAAACAATATTGTATTTTTTTGTATTAATATTTCATTGCAACGTTACTGCTCAGCAATCCGAATATAAGACCGATTATAATATTCATTATTACGATGCAGAAGCTAATAAATCTGAGTTATATATCAACGAACGATGTCTGCTCGATATCTACTATCCGTTAAATATTAAAAACTTCTCTACAATTGTATGGTTTCATGGTGGGGGCTTAACAAGTGGAGAAAAAGAAATTCCGGCTGCACTTAAAGACAAGGGGCTATGCATAGTGGGAGTAAATTATCGGTTGTATCCTAAAGTAAATTGTCCCTTATATATTCAAGACGCAGCAGCTTCTGTGGCTTGGGTTTTCAAAAACATTAAAAGCTACGGCGGGGATTCGAGTCTAATATTTATTTCGGGACATTCCGCCGGCGGATATTTAGCAAGCATGATTGGTCTTGATAAAAAGTGGCTTTCAAATTTTGATATTGACGCGAACTCAATTGCCGGTTTAATTCCATTTAGCGGACATACAATTACTCATTTTACAATTAGGGAAGAAAGGGGAATTCCAGGCACCAGACCGGTCATTGACGAATACGCACCGCTGTATCATGTTAGAGCTGACGCGCCGCCTATAATTTTAATTACAGGTGATCGGGAATTAGAGTTGCTCGGAAGATATGAAGAGAATGTTTACTTTCAGCGAATGATGAAAATCACTGGACATGAAAACATAAAACTTTTTGAATTAGAAGGTTACGGACATGATATGAAAGAACCCGCATTCCCTTTGTTGTTAGAACACGTGAAAAAAATTTCGGAACAAATTAAGACGAAATAGAATTCTGAAAATCAATTGTGCTTAGCACACTTTTTATCATGTATTTAGGGAATATTTAATTGATCAATAAAAACTTTATGCCATTTCCGCAATTAGAATCAAAACGGCTTATCCTGCGCCAACTTAAAGTTTCGGACCTGAACGAAATATTTTCGATTCGCTCCAATGCTGAAATTTCGGAATTTTTGGACAGACCGCTTGCTAAAACTTTGGATGAAGCGGGCAAATTTATTACAAAAATAAATAAAGGTATTAAAAATAACGAATGGATTTATTGGGCTCTTGCACCAAAACATGAAAACAAATTGATAGGGACAATATGTCTGTGGAAAATATTGGAGAACAAAAACCAAGCCGAAATTGGTTTTGAACTTTTACCTGAATATCAGGGAAAAGGTTTAATGCAGGAAGCATTAAGTGAGGTTTTAGAATACGGTTTCAATACCATGGGACTCAACAAAATAGATGGAGAAGTTGATCCCCGAAATATTAAATCCATAAGGCTAATGCTAAAAAATGGTTTTGTTAAAACTATTGATCTAGGACATAACAAATCAGAAGAAGGAAAAATTTTAAATACCGTCGTGTTTACACTTTTAAACGTAAAATGAATATGACCGTGCCTGAGGACAAAATTTAATGGACAAAGTGGAATGAGTTTTTGTTTTGATTTTTTGTTGGAATACTAAAATTAAAATAGATTATTTGGTTTTTATGTTTTGTGAAATATTCGGTAAACTGAAACTGTACCTCACTGCTCGGTCGTTATATTTAAATTTATTGTAATATTAAATCAAAAGACTAGAGAATCAGTATTCATTCTTTAACTTTACGGTTATTTAAAACTGCCAAAAACACTTCTTAATTCAATATGACTTATTGTTCTGTTAAATCCCCCGTTTTCATTTGAATTTATTTGCGAATAATTGTCCAATTCCCAAACGGTTAAAAAGAATTAATTTATTCGTGTTGATTTTTTTAGATTACTTAAATAATAAGCCTGCTTGTCTTTTTATAATTTAGGACGTATATTCAAGTAATCTTAATCATCATCGAGGAGATTTAATTTTGAAGAAAAACATTTCCAGATTTATCTTTCCTGTTATGCTGGTGTTTTTAGTATATGCCTGTAACGTTTCCGATAGTCCAATCTCTCCCGAAAACGATAATGCATTTCTTAATAAAGATGTCGTTAAGAATTACATTATTGTACTCAATGATAATATTCAAAGAGTTCCCGATGTCGCGTCGGATGTCGCAAAACAACATACAGCAGAAATCGGATTTATATACAAAAACAGTATAAAAGGATTTTCATCCAGAATGTCATCAAATGCCATTCAAAAACTGAAAAATGATCCTAGGGTCAAATATATAGAAGAAGATAAAATTATTACACTTGCTCCGCCTGCGGATAAAGGCAAACCCGGCGGTGGGACAACTACACAGACAACTCCCTGGGGTATAACAAGAGTCGGAGGCGCTGGCAACGGTGTGGGCAAAACCGTATGGATTATTGATTCGGGTGTAGATCTTACGAATCAGGATTTAAATGTTGATTTATCTAGAAGTGCCAATTTCGTTGCTCGCGGCAAAGACAGTCCTGATGACGGCAATGGTCATGGTACTCATGTAGCAGGAACAATCGCCGCTATAGACAACAATTTGGACGTAGTAGGAGTAGCTGCAGGCGCTACAGTAGTTGCTGTAAGAGTTTTAGATAATTCTGGTTCAGGTAGTTATTCAGGAGTTATTGCCGGTGTCGATTATGTTGCGCAAAACGGCTCGAACGGGGATGTTGCCAATATGAGTTTAGGCGGACCTGTTTCTCAGGCACTTGATGACGCTGTAAAAGCTGCAGCCGCTACTGGAGTAAAATTTGTTTTAGCCGCTGGTAATGAAAGTGATGACGCAAACAGTCACTCTCCTGCCAGAGCTAATGGAGCTAATATTTACACAATCAGCGCCATAAACTCCTCGGATGTATTTGCTTCATTCAGTAATTATAATAATCCTCCTGTAGATTTTGCCGCTCCGGGCGTATCTGTTCTCTCGCTTAAAAAAGGGGGAGGAACTATTACCTTTAACGGAACATCAATGGCAGCCCCACATGTTGCGGGAATTTTGTTGTTGGGTAATGTTTCCACTGACGGATTTGCTGTTAATGATCCCGACGGAACTCCTGATCCTATTGCTCACAGATAGTGTATTTTTATTTTATTAATTATTAAAGCAGATCAATTCGATCTGCTTTAATTTTATTCACTCCCTTTAATACCCTTTTTAATATTCTTCATTTATAAAAATTAAAACTTGACACAATGTCTTATTTTGAGTATTATCATCTTTATAGTAGGGGCTAAGGGTTTAAGGAATAATTTATTTTATCATTCCTAAATTCCTGTAATACAAATCATTCGATAAATTGACTAGTATTAATAAAACTTAAAAACATTCATTAATAAATTTCTATTACACAACGCTTTTTATCGATTAATTTATCCGTTTTCAATAAAACCTCCCTATTGAACAAAATTATTAGAATTTAATTAGGAGGTACTGCGTGAAGCTATATACAATAGATAAATGCTATAATAATCATCTCTTCATAATCCTTTCTTTTATGATCAGTATTTCATTAAATGCACAAAATAAAGGAAGCGAACTTAAGCAAATGTCCACGGAGGCCGAAGCAATAATTATTGGGAAAGTTGTAGATCTAAAATCAGAGTGGAATAAGGATAAAACCCAAATAGTTACAGATGTTACAGTTTTTGTTGATGAATACTTAAAAGGGAGTAATCGTCAAAAAACAATAGTTGTATCGCATCTCGGAGGTGAAGTTGACGGTGTTGGGGAATTATACTCCCATACGCCAGTTTTTAACTCAGATGAAGAAGTTCTATTGTTCATTGAATCTAATTCAGAGAATAAAATGTTTTTGCTTGGTGGCGAAGAGGGAAAATTAGTTATTAAAAATAACCCTGGTGATGGAGTAAAACTTGTCGGTCCCAATCTTAGCCTTACAAATGTTACAGCTCAAATTAAAAGTTATATCGCTGAAAAAAATGAAACATTAATTAATAACGATAATAACTAAGATCATTTCTTTCGCAAATAATGAGCTGAATTCTAAAGGGAGTTCGTTTGTGGGGACAAACATGCAACATCATAAATAAATTGAGGGCTGATGAAAATGACTAATATTTATAAAACTTTATACACATCTTTTATCCTATTCTTAACATTTAGTTTTTCATTCCTGGGGGCGCAAAATTCGTCCTTATTTTTTAACGGACAGTACAACGGCTACAAACTAAAATTAGTTGATGGTCAAAACACAAAACCTAATTCAATTCTAATTAAAAACAACACTTTAACATTGGAAGCCTGGATTAATCCTCTTAAAAATAACAGTAGAGAATTAATGCCCATTATTGTACGATCGCAAAGTACACTTAAGGATAAAAAGCCGGATATTTACGGATTATACCTTAATAATGGGATACCGACTTTCAGTTTATATGACAGTGAAATAAATTCAATTGTAAAAATAGAAACAGAATTTAAGATAGAGACAAGAACCTGGACACACATAGCTGCAAGTTATAATGGCTCAACTTTGAAAATATTTATTAATGGTAAAGAGTCCGCTAGCAAAAAAGTTTCTTTACTAATAAAAGATGAAGGCACGGATTTGTTCATTGGTCATTCTCAGACTGATGCATTTATGGGTTTTATTGATGATGTAAAAATATGGGAAAGTGCGAGAACCGAAAAACAAATCAGTTCATCTCTTGAAATTAAAAACAAGTTTAATTCTAATCAAACCAGTTTGTTGGCTTATTGGGATTTTAATGATATCGGTCAAAAAAAATTAGTTGCCGATAATTCGAAAAATAATAATAATATTTTACTTTCCGGTGATGGTTATAAGATTTACGAGCGAAATCCATATTCGGACAAACAAAAAAAAGAAATAAACTCGGATAAATCGGGCACTGCAAATAATATTAACAATGGTACAATTTCGGATGGACTTCTTACAATAACCGCGGAACCAGTTAGCGGAGTTGTAGAAAATTTTACCGAATACGCAATAATTTCCGTTTCAATTACAAATTCTAATACAGGTCCTGTGGAAGGCGTTGCATATATAAATTCTCCATCATTTACATATACTGAAGGGGGTTTTTATGTTGAAGGCGGAAGCAGCACAGAATTAAATCTATTCTCAAGAACTCTTACTGCCGGTGAATTAATTTCAGATGTGCAATTCTCATTTTTTTCAGGAGCCGTCACATTCCCTAATGTTCCGTTCACAATTACTTCGCTTGAACTGAAGAGATTTGATGTAAACAATATATCTATGATCGCTTTCAGAAATGGTATGACCGCAAGACAGCCTTCAATAGAAAGTCAGCCAGGTTTTGAATACCCGAAAGGAAGCGGACAAAGCGCAGTATTTGCGATGGGATTTTGGATGGCAGCCGAAGTTAATTCTGAAATAAGAACATCTGTTTCAGAATACTCTTATGTATACAATGGTTACGCTAATGATTTCAGTCCGGGTCCCATCATAAATGGAGCAGGTGCAGATCCGGGTGATTCAAAGTATAGGATGTATAAAATTGATAAAAACAGTCAACAGGGAGATCCCGATTACGATGAATGGCCCGTTGATTTAGGTGCCCCATCAGGAATACTCGGAGATCAAACCCTGTTTGCGGTATACAACGACGTTGGACAAAATACGGTTGACAGATTCGGTACAAGTCATTTAGGTGCTGAAGTTCAACAGACTATTTATGGATACGACAAAACTAATGCAGAAGCCGATGTGGTTTATGTGAATTATAAAGTTATAAATAAAAGTACAAATGCATGGAATAACGCATATTTCTCACTCTGGAATGATAGTGATATCGGAGACGCATTTGATGATTTGGTGGGCATAGACATTCCCCGCAATATGACTTACACTTACAATGGGCAGGCCAACGATGCCGTTTATGGCTCAATTCCGCCTGCAGTGGGATTTAATATAATTGAATCCGCGAATCCGGATAATCCAATCACCGCGTTTTCATATTATTCCAATGGAACAGTATATCCTTCGTCTGATCCAAGAAATAGTAGTGAAGCTTATAATTTTATGAAAGGACTACGTTCGGACGGGTCAAGTTTTGTAGATCCAAATACTCTGCAGTCTACTATTTTTCCTCTTTCCGGTGATCCTGTAAATAACACAGGCTGGATCGACCAGGCGCCATACGACAGGCGATCACTTTTATCATTCGGACCATTTAATTTAGCACCGGGTGAATCGAAAGAAATACTTGCCGCTATTATAGTTGGACAAGGTTCAGATAATATAAATAGTATTACTAACCTGCGTCAAAAATACGATGACTTACAATCAAAAGTTTTTGTTGTAAACTCAACCGGTGACGGTAGTGATAACAATCTGGGTGACGGAATTGCCGGCGACGTTTTTGGCAATACTACTCTCCGGGCAGCAATTGAAGAATCGAATGTGTGGCCGGGAAGAGATTCAATAATATTCAATATTCCCGGATCCGCTCCATATGTTATTCAACCGAATTCACCTTTGCCCGAAATAACGGACAGAGTAATTATTGACGCCACAACGCAACCTGGTTACACGGGTTTACCGTTGATTGAGGTAAGTGGAACAAACGCCGGTGAAACAGACGGATTTAGAATTACTGGTGGTGAAAGTACGATTAAAGGATTCGCTGTAAATAGATTTACAGGTTACGGCATTATTATGCTTTCAAATGGCGAAAATTTCGTATCTGGAAATTTTATTGGAACTGATATTACAGGAACATCACCAGCTGGAAACGCCGCTGGTGGTTTATATGTCGGGGATGGGTCATCAAACAATATAATTGGCGGGAACACTCCGGCTGAAAGAAATTTAATTTCATCAAATGGTGACTTAAACAATAATTCACCGGGTGTGGGTTTTCACGGTATTTGGATTAATGGTTCAAATGACAACATAGTTACCGGCAACTATATAGGAACAGATATTACGGGAAATAATAAATTAGGTAACGGAGGTGATGGCATAGAAATTTTCGGCGGATCCTCCAATAACATAATTGGTGGAAATATCGTTTCTGAAAGAAACATTATTTCGGGAAACAATGTTACTGGCATTGCAATATTTAATGAAGGAACCAATAATAATATTGTAAAAGGAAATTATATTGGATTAAAAGCTAATGGAAGCGCAGCATTTAATTCCGATCATACAGGTATATATATTGGTCAAGGCTCTAAAAATAACATGATTGGCGGAAAAATTTCCGATGGAACCAGCAATTATATTACAGGTTTTGGATTTGCCGGGGTTTTAATGGGTGATCCAGGAACTGTGGATAATTTAATCAGTGGAAATTATATTGGCACGGATGGAAATTCCGCTTTTCCAAACGGAACCGGTATACGAAGCTGTTGTGACCTGGGTGGAAATATTATTGGAGGTTTAACTCAGGAAGACGGAAACATAATTTTATATAATATTGCCGATGGAATAAGATTAGAATCTGGCTTCAACAGTCAGATACTTTACAATACTATTGCGCATAACGGCGCTAATGGTGTAATAATTGTAAACGCTATAAATAGTTCAATTTTATCAAATTCAATATTTGCCAATCGTGAACTTGGCATTGAGTTATTTGCTTACACATTTCAGGGAGATCCGCTTTTAGGCGTAACCCCTAATGATAATTTGGATCTCGACGGCGGAAGCAACAATCTTCAGAATTTTCCAATAATTCAATCCTTTTCATCCGGTAATGGCAATACTACTATATTCGGCGACTTAAACAGCCTTCCGAATACAACTTTCAGAATACAATATTTTGCCAATAGCAGTATTGATAATTCCGGTTACGGTGAAGGTGAAATATTTATTGGAGAAGATTATGTAACCACGGATGCTAACGGATTGGCTAAATTAAAAACAAATATCGAAGGATTTCAGGTTTCGACCGATAATTTTGTTTGCGCAACCGCTACAGGACCGGATGGCAATACTTCTGAATTTTCTAACAATGCTGCAACAGGAAAAATTTTCGGTGATAAATACGTTGTCAACAAAACCAAATCCGGTATTCCTCTGCATTGGAAGAACGGTGACGCTCAATTTACGTTTTCACCTTCGATCATGAGCAAGGGATATTCTGCTCCCATAAGAAATGCTTTCAATGAATGGAGTAATATTGGACAACTGAATTATGTTGAAAGCAACATTTCAAACTCTTCGGATAAATGGGGAGGCGATCCAGACGGTAAAAATAATGTTGTATGGCTTAATGACTGGTCAATTACACAAGCGCCTGCTAATGTTGTGGCCGTAACACGAGTTAGGTATAATACGTTAACTGGAGAAATGACAGATATCGATATTGCTTTTAATTCCGCTCCTTTCTCCACTACTCTTAATAGTGTAATTGAATGGTCAGTTTCACCAAATGGTGAAGTCGGCAAGCTTGACGTTCAAAATGTTGCCACTCATGAGATTGGACATTTTACTGGTTTGGGGGATTTGTATAATCCGGGTGACGAACCATACGTTGCTGGCATGGGAATTAATAACGAAGAACAAACAATGTATGGCAGAATTAATGTGAATGAAATCTCCAAAAGGACATTGTTTTTTGATCAGAATAATCCGGGTGTAGGTGATATCGCGGGAGTTGAAAAGATTTTTGAAGGGCTTCAGGATAATCAGATAGATATGGTTTTAGTATTCGACGGATCAAATAGTTATTCAAAAACTTACTCCGCTTTTACTCCGGCTAAAAATGCAGCAATTGAATTGGTAAATAAATTAAGAATTAATGATCGGATTGCGATTGTTAATTCTAAAGACGGTGTGTTTTCATTGACAACCATATTGAATCAGCAATCGAGGCTAACTGTTCAAAACATAATTACCAATTTAGCTCCCGGAGGTAACGGTAATTTAGCTGAAAGAGTTTTAGCCGCTCAGAATGGATTGATTGCTAACGGTAAAACGAGTAATAAGTGGTCAGTTATTTTATTTAGTGCTGGAGAAGAAATAACTACTCCTTCTATTAGTCAGATATTACCCCAGCTCGAAAACACAAAAACTAAAATTAATACCATGGGATTCGAAGGTAGTAAAGGGCAGGAATTGATGGGTATTCTAGCCGATAGAACAAAGGGCGACTACTTCAAAATTTCCGGCTCAACACAAATTGTTGACGTTGTAAATACTATTTGGTACAGACTATTGGGTCAGCAAATTGTATTTGTAAGTAAACCTTTTAACAGTGACGATATTAAATTAGCCACATCTACAGGTAACGGACTTTATTGGCAAAACGGGCTCTACTGGCAAAATGGTCTTTACTGGCAAAACGGACTTTATTGGCAGAACGGTTTATACTGGCAGAACGGACTTTACTGGCAGGGCGGCACACTGGAGTTAGGCCTGTACTGGCAGGGGAGTGATTTTGATTTGATACTCGTATTACCGGGAACAGATCCGAACGATCCGGCTAATTGGATTACACCGGCAAATTATCAAAGCCCTTCTTTAGCTCAGTATGGCATTGAATACGTTGAAGGAGCTACTTATGAATTTTTTAGGATCAAGTATCCTCCTTTAGGCAATTGGACCGGATATATAGTTGGAATAGATGTTCCTGAGATACCCGAACCTGTTAGAGTTTATATGGCGGTTGAAACAGACAGAACACTCGAAGTTAACACTGCAAAAGAAAAGTATACAGTGGGTGAAGAAATAGTGATTCAAGCCAGGTTATCCGAAGGCGGTGAGTCGCAAACAGATACTCATGTTATAAGCGGATCCGGGATTTCGGATGCGGTTGTAACTGCTTTTATTACAACACCGGGTAATTCCGATTCATTACTTGTTCTGTTCGATAATGTAGGAGACGGACTTTATATTTATAGATTCAATCAATCCTTAACTTCCGGATCTTATAATTTCACGATTTTTGCGCGTGATGAACAAGACCTTAGTCTCCCAAATACAGAGTTCTTTATGCAGAGCGAACATTCGGTTTTTGTTTCCGAAAATGAAATATTTGAAAGTTTCACCGGTCTTGATAAAATAAATGAAGCTCGTGAATTGTTACTTGGTGTAAATTCGGGAGATAAAAAAGATCTAAAGAATGTTGATAAAGCACTAGAAGCAATAAATGATATTTTCGAAAATCTAGATGGGAATTCCGCGGGCAATGGTGCTGCTAATTCTTTATCCGGCAATGAAAAAGACAAAGATAAGGATAAAGACAAGGATAAAGATGATGACAATGATGACGATGATGACGATGATGACGAGGATAATGGGGACGACGATGACGAAGACGATGATAATAAAGGGGGTAAAAACAGTATATGGATTCTGGAGGACGGAAATCATTTATCAAAAGATGGAAGTGAAGTCTTTAAAGCTCTAAAAAAATCTGCAAACTATCTTGAGAAAATTAAAGAGGACTCTGATTTATATTCCATTGTTATTAATGCCATTGAAAAAATGTATTCGGCTTCATTCGTTTTTGCTAATATTTCAATTGAGGAAGCGACTGCTTTCTGTCAAGACTCTAAATGTGAAGATGATGTCGAGGATGCAATAAAAGATATGGGCAAAGCATTTGCTAAATTTGAGAAAAATGATTTCAGTAATGCTATTAAATACCTTGGAAAAGCATGGGAAAATGGTCAAAAAGCAATGGGTGTTAAATTGAGTAAAATAATCGCTGAAGAGAGTGAAATTGTTACATTACCACTTGAATATTCACTTGAACAGAATTTTCCCAATCCCTTTAATCCTTCAACTCGAATTCAATTTCAGCTGCCTAAACAAGGCTATGTTAGACTGGAAATTTTTGACATAATTGGAAATAAAATAGCGACCCTAATTAACGGAATTGTGAATGAAGGATACCATAATATTAGTTGGGATGCTCATAATCTATCAAGCGGTATTTATATTTATACAATAACCGCTGGTGAGTTCAAATCAAGTAAAAAATTAATGCTGCTCAAATAAAATATATTCCCCGGTCTTAAATTTGACCGGGGATTTATTTCTATATCCGAATTATTCAATAATTAATTTTTTTTGAAATACAGGAGTACAATTGACAAGACTTATATATTTGTTGGTTTTGACGTTTGTAATTAATTTGTACTTGCAGGCGCAAAGTATCCGATTTGGTCATCTTACGGTTGAAGAAGGACTATCTCAAAATGCCGTAACTTGTATTCTGCAGGATAGCAAGGGTTTTATGTGGTTCGGCACACAAGACGGACTTAACAGATACGACGGATATAATTTCAAAATATTTAAAAATGATCCCTCCGATTCCAACAGTTTAAGCGACAATTTTATTTCGACAATTTATGAGGATAAGAATAAAAATCTGATTTTTAGAACAATATCCGGAAAACTAAATACTTATAATCCATTGTCAGAATCATTTAGCATTGTTGAGGAGGATAGCACAGACTTCTTTTCAACCCGGTACAATACAGTTTTATCTTTCTATTATGATAGATATGGTATAGAGTGGCAAGGAGGCGGAGGCAGAGGAACCGGATTAAAACGTATTGACATTAGAAAGGGAACGGAAAAAATTTACAATCACAATCCTGGAAATACCAATACAATAAGTAACGATCGGGTTTATTCTATAACTCGTGACAGCAGAGATAACATTTGGATAGGTACTGCCGGGGGACTCGACAAACTTGATGAATCTACCGGTAAAATTACACATTATAAAAGTAACCCTAATGTTTCCCAAGGCTTAAGCGATAATTTTGTGTGGCCTGTTTTTGAAGATTCAAATGGAATAATATGGATTGGTACCGTGAGCGGAGGATTAAACAGGTTTGACCCCAAAACTGAAAAATTTTCATATTATAAAAATGAACCAACTGATCCTACAAGTATCACCGATAATTTTATTTTCTCGATTTATGAGGACAGCGGCGGAGTAATATGGGTCGGTACAAATACAGGTGGGGTGAACTATTTTCATCCATCAACTCAAGCGTTTGAACATTACAAAAATTTACCCGGCAGGATGAACGGTCTTAGTACAAACGACGTTAGAGCTTTATATGTTGACAGAGATGGTATTTATTGGATAGGCACAAGCGCTGGTCTTGAGAAATTCGATTATGAAAATAATAGATTCAAAAATTATACTCACGATCCTAAAAATCCTAAAAGCATTGTAAACAACCCGATTCAATTAATTTATGAGGACAAATCAGGAGTATTATGGCTTGGTACTTTCAACGGCGGTCTTCTAAAATTCGACAAGAATAAAGAAACTTTTCAACTGTACAAAAATGAGCCCGGCAATGCTAATTCTCTAAGTGACGACAGAATTTATTCCATATATGAGGACAAACATGGTGTCTTGTGGATTGGCACTTACGGTGGAGGATTAAATAAGTTTGACAGAATTACAGGTAAGTTTATTAATTATATACATGATAAGAACGATTCCACGTCAATAAGTTATAACGGTGTGTGGTCCATTCTTGAGGATAAAAACGGGCTGTTTTGGGTTGGAACATACGGCGGAGGTATAAATCTTTTTAATCCCAAAACCGGATCTTTTAATAAAAAGTACAGACAAAAAGATAATAGGAAAGAAGGTTTAAACGATGACAGAGTAATTAAAATTTTTGAAGATTCAAAAGGGAATATCTGGATTGGAACAATGTCCGGATTAAATAGATACGATCCAAAAACCGACTCATTTAAATCATATACGGAAAAAAACGGACTTAGCAATAATGTTATATTCGGAATTGTTGAGGATGAAAATAATGATTTGTGGTTAAGCACATATAATGGACTTTCCCGATTTAATCCATCTTCTGATAAGTTTAACAATTATTATTATCAAGACGGTTTGCAGGGAAATGAATTTAATCAGAATGCTTATGCGAACGATTCTAAAATTGGAAGACTATTATTCGGTGGTCCAAATGGGTTGAATGTATTTAATCCCGACAGCATAAAGATCAATCTATTTATACCGCCTGTTGTATTTACAGATTTTCGAAAATATAATACCGACGACCAGGAAGGCAAAGCGATTATTGAAAAAGGTATAGCGTACCGCAATGAAATTGTTCTTACTTACGAAGATAATATCGTTTCATTCGAATTTTCGGCACTCAGCTACTTAAACAATTTTAAAAACCAATACAGATATAAACTCGAAGGTTTTAACGAAAACTGGATTCAACTTGAATCCAATCATTCAGTGACTTTCACAAATTTATCCCCTGGGGAATATGTTCTTAGAATATCAGGATCAAATAATAATGGACTCTGGAATAATGAAGGTTCATCTTTAATTATTAGTGTTAAACCTCCTTGGTGGCGAACTAAAATAGCTTATGCCCTTTATGTAATAGCATTTTTAAGTCTATTATACGGAATTAGAGGCATTGAGATTAAAAGACGCGAACAAAAAGCTTTAATGAGAGAAAGAGAATTATTGATCACCGCTGCCGAATCGGAAAAAAGAGCATTAAAAGCTGAAAACGAAAGAAAAACTCAAGAACTTGAAGACGCAAGAAATATGCAGCTTTCGATGCTACCTAAAGAAATTCCCCAAACAGAGGATTTGGAAATCGCGGTTTTTATGAGAACCGCTACAGAGGTAGGAGGGGACTACTATGATTTTAAGCACGATGAAGATGGTACTCTAAGTATCGCTTTCGGAGATGCTACCGGGCACGGTCTGCAAGCCGGGACAATGGTTACATTATTCAAAGGATTTTTTGCTTCATTCGAATCGAACTTAGATATTAAATCATTCTTTGAAAGATGTACTCGAATAATTAAAGAAATTAAACTCGGCCGGATCATGATGGCATTTATCCTGATGAAAATTAAAAATAAAAAACTCCTATTCTCGAGCGCGGGTATGCCGCCGGTATATTATTACAATAGTGGCAATAAAAAGGTTGAAGAACTTATGGTAACTGGAATGCCATTGGGCGCTATGTCTAAAATTATGTTTTTTAATCAAATTGAAAAACAAATGGAAAGTGGTGATACGATAATGATATTTTCCGACGGACTGCCCGAACAAATGAATAAAAATGGTGAGATGTATGATTACCCCCGTTTTATTCAGAAGTTCGGTGAAATTGCAAACATGAGTCCGCAAGAAATTGTGGATGAACTATTATTTACAATTGACGAATGGAAAGGCGACGCCGTTCAGGAAGATGATATTTCTTTATTGGTAATAAAAACAAAATAACAACATCAGCTATTTTTGC